>JAAVHX010000025.1 GCA_014799475.1 Clostridiales bacterium
AGCTTCAAAATAGAATTGATGAGACCCTTCATTTCACTATCTTTCGACAGTTTCCTGAAGGACTCTTGTCCTTCTGGTGCTTTCTCGTTTCTTCGTTGTTTAATTTACAAGGTGCAAGCTGTCCGCACTGAGCGGAGCTTCATTATATCACTCAGCCCCCCGCTTGTCAAGCCCCTTTTTTGCCTTCCGCAAGTTTTTGTTTCCGGCCTTGGAGCTCTCATCCAAGCCTCGCTCTCGCGAACTTTGTTATCTTACCACCCTTCGAGAGGTTTGTCAAGAGAAATTTTCAACTTTTTGAAATTTCCTCGGGCAATCTGCCGTTTTCGCGGCCCCTCTCGTTAGGCGCTCGATTATATTAGCAAATCTTCCCTGCTTTGTCAACCCCTTTTTTCATCTTTTTTCGAGGAAGCGCGGAAAAGCGGACAGCGAGTGAGCTTGGACCGTAGCCGTGGGCGGGCCATAGGCCCGCTTAGGCCTGGGGCGGCACAGCCGCCTAACGGCGAGACCGAGCGCAGGGTGGCACAGCCGCCCCAGATCAGGCCGAGGCGGAGGGAAAGCGAACAGCGCCCTGGCCGCTTTGCAGCGTAACAAGAAGCGCGGAGCCTCCCCGTTACATTTCCTCTTGCGAAACCGTCTCGGCTGTGATACGCTATCTTCAAATCTATCATTACATTATTTATATGAAGGAGGCGTCTTTATGCCGATCCGTGTCCCCGACTCACTGCCCGCCGCCAGCGTGCTGGAGGGCGAAAACATCTTTGTCATGACGGAGCACCGTGCCCTGCACCAGGACATACGGCCTTTGAACCTGCTCATCCTCAACCTGATGCCCACCAAGATCGTCACCGAGACCCAGCTGCTGCGCAAGCTGTCCAACACCCCTCTTCAGGTCAACGTCCAGCTGCTCCAGACCAAGAGCCACACCCCCCAGAACACCGATCAGGCCCATCTGCAATCCTTTTACACCACCTTCGACCAGGTGAAGGAGCAGCAGTTTGACGGCATGATCATCACCGGCGCGCCGGTGGAGAACCTGGAGTTTGAGGAGGTGGACTACTGGGACGAGCTGTGCCAGATCATGGACTGGACCCGCTTCCATGTCCACTCCACCCTCCATATCTGCTGGGGCGCCCAGGCGGGGCTGTACCACCACTATGGCATTGAAAAGCGCACCCTGCCCCGCAAGCTGTCCGGCATCTATGAGCACACCATCATCCGCAAGCGCTCCCCCCTGTTCCGGGGCTTTGACGACCGGTTTTACGCCCCCCACTCCCGGTACACCGAGGTCACCATGGAGCAGCTGCTGACAAAGCCGGAGCTGGAGCTGCTGGCCCTGTCCGATGAGGCGGGCGTGTTTGGCGCGAAGAGTTCGGACAATCGCCGCTTCTTCATTTTCGCCCATACCGAGTATGACGACGACACCCTGGCCCAGGAGTACTTCCGGGACGTAAAGCGAGGGCTGGATCCCGACGTTCCCGCCCACTACTTCCCCGGCAATAATCCCAGCCTGTCCCCCATCGTCAACTGGCGCAGCGCGGGGCAGCTGCTGTACACCAACTGGCTGAACTACTACGTCTACCAGACCACCCCCTACGACCCCGGCAAGATCTCGCTGGAATACGAGATCTGAGCCATGCTTCAGGTATCCAATCTCAAACTCCCGGTGGACGGGGATGAAGCCCTGCTCCGCCGCCGGGCCGCGAAAGCCCTGGGCGTCCGCCCGGCTGATATTCTGGAACTGTCCCTCCACCGTCAGTCCATCGACGCCCGGAAAAAGAATGACGTTCACCTGGTCTGCACCGTCCGGGTCGCCTTAAAAGACGAGGAAGCCATCCTTCAACGCGCCCCCGGGGGCGTGGCGCGGGTGGCGGACACACCTTATATATTGCCCCCTGTGGGCCGCGCTTCCCCCCTGCCCCCGGTGGTGGTAGGGATGGGGCCGGCTGGCCTGTTCGCCGCGCTGACGCTGGCCCGGGCGGGGCTGCGCCCCATCGTGCTGGAGCGGGGGCGGGACGTGGACGAGCGCACCATGGACGTGGAGCACTTCTGGGCCACCGGGTCGCTGTCCCGCGCCTCCAACGTCCAGTTCGGCGAGGGCGGCGCGGGCACGTTTTCCGACGGCAAGCTGACCACCGGGGTGAACGACCCCCGCGTATCCCACGTGTTCGACATCTTCGTCTCCCACGGCGCGCCCGCTGACATCAAATGGTCCCACAAGCCCCACATCGGCACCGACGTGCTCCGGGGCGTGGTGAAGTCCATCCGGGAAGAATTGTTGCGCCTGGGCGCGGACATCCGCTTCGAGCACCAGCTTTGGGCGCTGCATTCGCAGGACGGGCGGCTGTCCGGCATCACCGTGATGACAGAATCCGGTCCCTATGACCTCCCCTGCGACGCGCTGGTGCTGGCCCCCGGCCACTCCGCTCGGGACACCTTCCAAATGCTGTACGAATCCGGCCTGCCCATGGAGCGTAAAAGCTTCGCCATCGGCGTGCGCATCGAGCACAGTCAGGAGGCGGTGAGCCGCGCCCAGTTCGGCGACTTCTGGGATAAACTCCCCGCCGCCGACTACAAGCTGGCCTGCCACCTGCCCTCGGGTCGCTCGGCCTTCACCTTCTGCGTCTGCCCCGGCGGGCAGGTGGTGGCCGCCGCCAGCGACTACGGCCAGGTGGTCACCAACGGGATGTCCCTCCGGGCCCGGGACGGGGCCAACATCAACGGCGGCTTCCTGGTGGGCGTGAACCCGGACGACTTCGGCGGGGACGACCCCCTGGCCGGGGTGCACTTCCAGGAAACGTGGGAGCGGGCCGCCTGGGACCGGGGCACCGGGAACGCTCCCCCTGTCTGGGACCCCAGCCGCCCCATCTTCCACGCCCCCGCCCAACTGGCGGGGGACTTCCTGGCGGGCCGCCCCTCTGCCGGCCCCCGCTCGGTTCTGCCCACCTACCGCCCCGGCGTCACCTGGACTTCCCTGGACGGCGTGCTCCCCGATTACGTCCTTGCCACATTAAAAGAGGCCCTCCCCATCTTTGACCGCAAGCTCCACGGCTTTGCCCACCCGGACGCGGTGCTGACGGGCGTGGAGACCCGCTCATCCTCCCCGGTGCGCGTCCTGCGGGACGGCTCTTACCAATCCCCCGCCCTCCCCGGCCTCTATCCCTGCGGCGAGGGGGCGGGCTACGCGGGCGGCATCACCTCCGCCGCCGTGGACGGCATCAAGGTGGCGGAAGCCATCATTTTGGGGTGAAATATCCTCCGCACCCCAAAGTTTACACCCCGCACCCCAAACGCAACATCAAATTGGTGGCCTTTCCCACGGTTCTGCCCTATCCTGTGGGCACCTTGAAAGGAGGTCATCTTTATGACATTTGGCGAAAACCTGCAATTCCTCCGCAAGCGCTCCGGCATGACCCAGGAGGAGCTGGCGGAAAAAATGGAAGTCTCCCGCCAGTCGGTGAGTAAGTGGGAGTCCAACGCCGCCTACCCGGAGATGGACGCTATCCTGCGCCTGTGCGGCCTGTTCTCCTGCGACATGGACACGCTCCTGCGGGGGGACGTGTCCCGCCGCTTCGGCGAGGACGCCGCCGCCTACGACCAGCACATGAACCGCTTTTCCGCCGCCATCGCGGCAGGGGTAGCCTTGGTTCTGCTGGGTGTGATTTTCTCTATGCTCCTGGTCTGCTTTTTTGCCAGCGAAACGGCGGGAGGGATGGTCTTTTTCCTGTTCCTCATTTTTGCCGTCACCATCTTTATCGTCTCCGGCATGAACCACGACATTTTCCTCCGCCAGCACTCCGGCTTCGTCCCCTGCTACACAAAGGAGGAGATGGACCGCTTTGAGCGCCGTTTCCCCTTCCTCATCGCCATCCCTGTGGCTCTCATCCTGGCGGGGCTCCTGGTCATGATCCCCATGGATATGCACGCCCCCTTGAGCTTCAGTAAGGATCAGTGGGACGCCCTGCTCACCACCCTGTTCCTGCTGTGCGTCACCATTGCCGTCACCGTCCTGGTCTGGGCGGGCATCCAGCACTCCAAATACGGCTTCCCGGAGGAAAAGATGACTCCGGCGGAGCGGCGCGTGGGCCGCGTCTGGGGCTTTGGCATGGTTGCCGCCACCGCGCTGTACGTGGGTCTTGGCCTGGGACTGGACCTGTGGGAACAGGCCGCCCCGATCATCTATACCGTCGCCGCCCTGTTATGCGTGGCGGTCACCATCCTGGTCAAAAAAGACGACGAACCGTAAAGGAGCGTTCCCCATGACAGAGCGCCGCCCGGACTACTACACACGATTCCACTGCCTGGGCGGCGCCTGCCCGGACACCTGCTGCCGGGACTGGTCGGTGGTGCCCGATGAGGCCGCCCTGGCGGACTATGCCTCCGCCCCCTCCCCCCTGCGGGAGCGCATCGCCCAAAACCTCGTCACTGACGAGGACGGCGACGTGTGCTTCCGCCTGGATGAGCAGGGGATGTGCGCCCTGCTCACCCCCGACGGCCTGTGCCCCATCCAGCGGGACTGGGGCGAGGAGCATCTCTGCGCCCACTGCGCCGCCTATCCCCGGTTCATCGAGGAGTACGGCTGTCTGACGGAATCCTCCCTTGCCGTCTCCTGTCCCGAGGCGGCGCGGCTGCTGCGGTCGGCCCCCCGCTTCACTCTCGTTGAGACGGACGACGGCAAAAACGACCCGCCTTTTGACGGCGTAGACCCGGAACTCCTGGCGGGACTGGAGCACGGCCGCGCCCAGGTCTTGGCCCTGCTGGACGGCGTGGGCGGGCTTTGGACAAAATTCCGTTCCATCCTAACTTACGCCGAAACCCTCCAAAGCTGCATCGACGGGAGGAAGTACGGCAAAATGACCGCCTGCACCCCCACCCTCGCCCTTCCGGAGGACAATCCCCAGCGCCAAGCCTCCGCCATTTGGCTGCTGAACGCCCTGGCGGGACTGGATCCCCTCCGCCCCGACTGGCCCGCCCTGCTGAAGGATCGGGCACTGCGGCTGTCCCGGCTGTCTCCAGCGGAGTACATCGCCCTGTGCGTGGATTACGCCCAGGCCAACCCCGAGTGCGAGCGCCAGTTCACCAACCTGGCCTGTTATTTCGTATTCCGCCACTGGCACAAGGCAGTGAACGACGACATGCTCTATGGCCGCGCCACCTTCGCCTGCGCCGCCGTGTCCGCGCTGTACCACCTGGCCCTGTTCCAGCCCGGAGAGGAAGCCACCCTCTGGAGCCGGTTCAGCCGGGAGGTGGAACACGACGAAAACAACCTGGACGAGCTGGTCTGGGCCCTGTCCGGCCCCGGCCGCGACGCCTTGGCCGCCCTGTTTTGAGCAAAAGGCCGCCCCGTTTCCCAGGAAACGGGGCGGTCTTTACACCAGCTCTACATGATAGTGTTCCAGCCAGTGGTTCACCTGCGCCAGATAGGCGATGGTCTGGGGCCGGGTCATGAGCTGGCCATACCAGGGCGCGCCCAGAGCGTCCCCCGTCCCGGCCAGCAGCACCTCCGCCGCCTCCCGGCGCACCACGTCCAGCAGGGGCGCGTTCGGTTTGTCCAGCACCTCCCGGAGCATCCCGCTCACCGCCGCCAGATAGGCCGGGTGGTGGGTCTTGGGATAGGGGCTCTTTTTCCGCCACAGGATCTCCTCCGGCAGCAGCCCCGCCATGGCCTGCCGGAGCAGGCCCTTTTCCCGCCCCTGCCAGTCCTTGTATGCCCAGGGCGCCGTATACAGGTACTGCACGAGGCGCCAGTCACAGAAGGGCACCCGCACCTCCAGCCCCGACCACATGGACATCCGGTCCTTCCGGTCCAGCAGGGTCTGCATAAACCACCGCAGATTGAGCCACATCAGCTCCCGCATCCGCCGCTCCAATCCTGCTCTGCCCGGCAGGACCGGGGTCTCGGCCACCGTGGCCCGGTAACGGGCGTCTACGTACTCGAAGGGGTCGGTGCCCGCCAGCACCTCAGGCCGGAGGAAGGAGGTGCGGTAAGCGGTGGACTGGGCCCAGGGGAAGCCCTCCCGCTCCCGGAGGGCCGGGTCGCGATACCAAGGATAGCCGCCGAAAATCTCATCGGCGCACTCCCCGGACAGGGCCACAGTGGCGTGGTTTTTCACCTCCCGGCAAAACAGCAGCAGGGACGAGTCCACGTCCGCCATCCCCGGCAGATCCCTGGCCTCCGCCGCCTCGTACAGCGCCGCCGCCACGTCCGCGCTGTCCAGCACCACCCGGTGGTGCTCCCCGTGGAGGGAGCTTGCCATGAGGTCGATGTAGTCATCGTCGCTGGTGGGCTGGAACCTCCCGGCTGTAAAGTATTTGGCGTTGTCCCGATAGGTGACGGAAAAGGTGTGCAGCTTCTCCCCCCGCAAGTGAAACACCTTGTCGGCGATGGCGGAGATAACGCTGGAATCCAGCCCGCCGGACAGGAAGGTACACACCGGCACGTCGCTGACCAGCTGCCGCTCCACCGCGTCGGTGACCAGCTCCCGGACGTGGGCGGCGGCGTCCTCAAAGGGTTCGGCGGTATCCAGATCCTCGGGTATCCAGTATCGCCAGACCCGCCAGCCCGTCTTGGAATAATAGGCGCAGCAGGCGCTCTCCAGCTCCCGGACGTCCCGGAACACCCCGCACCCCGGCGTCCGACCCGGCCCCAGCAGCATGACCTCCAGCAGCCCCTCACGGCCCACCTTCCGGGACACCCCAGGGCACTCCAGCAGGGTCTTGATCTCCGACGCAAAGCACAGCCGCTCCCCCGCCAGGGAGAAAAGCAGCGGCTTGACCCCCATGCGGTCCCGGGCCAGGAACAGCCGCTGCCCCTCCTCCTCCCACAGGGCGAAAGCGAAGATGCCGTTAAACCGCTTCACGCAGTCCGCTCCCCACTCGGCGTAGGAATGGGCCACCACCTCCGTGTCCGAGTGTCCCTGGAAGCGGTGCCCCAGGCCGGCCAGTTCTTGGCGTAATTCCGCGGTATTATATAACTCTCCGTTGTACACCAGCGCCAGCCCGCCCCGGGCGGCCAGAAGGAAGGGCTGCCGTCCGCCCTCTGGGTCCACCACCGCCAGCCGGGTGTGGAGCAGCCGGGCAGGCCCCCGGCGGTACGTCCCCCGCTGATCCGGCCCCCGCCGGGCCATAGTGTCCAGCAGCTTTTCTTCGTCAATATGTACGTCCCGTCCGTCAAAGTCGATGATCCCCGCGATTGCGCACACAAAAATACCCCCTTTTGCTCAAGAGAAAACGCCCGCAAAAGCGGGCGTCTTTGCCATCAGACCATCCTATGCGGGCCGAATCAAACAGGTGCCTGGGCCGATTTACCCTTGACAGGTTCTCTGTTCGGTGATATAGTGCTCTCAAATTGGCAACGATGGAGACCGCAGGGCAGCGCACGAACAGACGTGTTTATTTGCGAGAGGAGGATGGATATGGCATCGCTTGACACCGGAAGAGTTTATTTGAGAAATTTCCGTCAGGAAGATATTCATGATATGTATGAATTTTGCAGCCAGCCGGAAATAGAAACGGTCGGATGGAGCGCGCATAAAAACGTCGATCAGACAAACAAAGTTCTGGAACAATGGATGTCAGAGCAAAGCACCTTTGCAATCGTTCATAAACGTGACAACAAGGTGATTGGATATATCGCGGTTCACGAGGATTCGGAAGAGGGCCGTTCGGACACGAAGGAATTGGGATTCGCTTTAAATAGTCAGTATCATCGGCAGGGGCTCATGAGTGAAGTGGTTCGCTGCGTTTTAGGCGATCTGTTTTCTGAAGATAAAGGCATTTCTTATGTATGGGCCTGCTGTATTCAGGACAATATCCCGTCCAAAAATCTGATCGAGAAAATGGGGTTTGAACTTGTGCAGGATGGCGTGTTTTTCGCGGCCAGCTTTCACGGGGAAGTCCCGTCCTATGAATACAGGATGTCAAAAAGTGATTGGCTGGCAAGGAACTGAATCTTCGCCGCTTGACATTTTGCGATCCGGGTGATATACTGCACCTGTTAAACCGGCAATGACGGAGAAGAAACCGCGCAGCGGCACACAGAGAGGGACGCGTTTTGGTGGAAGCGCCCCGCGCACAGCGGCGGCCGTACCGCTCCCGAGCCGCCCATGAGGAATGGGACGGGGCCTTCCCGTTACAGGAGGACACGAGCGCGCCAACCGGCGAAGCAGGGTGGAACCATGGGGCTATCTGCCTCACCCCTGAACATTATCAGGGGTGAGGCATTTTTTGTTTTTCCCAACGGCGTCCAAAGGACGCCGGGGACGGTCGTTCGCCGAAGGCGAATGACGTCCCTCTTGGCATTTTTGCGTAAAACACCCCATAAGGAGGAATTTATTATGTCCGAAGAAAATCTGTACACCTTTGAAAACGAGCAGTACCGCCGCACCTACTGGCACACCTGCTCCCATGTGCTGGCCCAGGCCATGAAGCGGCTCCACCCCGAGGTGAAGCTGGCCATCGGCCCGTCCATCGACAACGGCTTCTACTACGACTTCGACACCCCCGAGCCCTTCACCGAGGGCCAGCTTGCCGAGCTGGAAGCGGAGATGCGCAAGATCTGCAAGGAAAAGCTGAAGCTGGAGCGCTTCGAGCTGCCCCGCGCGGAAGCCGTCAAGTTCATGGAGGAACGTGAGGAGCCGTACAAAGTCGAGCTTATCAACGACCTGCCCGAGGACGCGGTCATCTCCTTCTACAAGCAGGGCGAGTTCACCGACCTGTGCGCCGGCCCCCACCTGGACTCCACCGGGCGCATCAAGGGCAACGCCATCAAGCTCACCGCCTGCAACGCGGCCTATTGGCGGGGCGACTCCAGCCGCCAGACCCTCCAGCGCATCTACGGCGTGGCCTTCCCCAAGAAGGACGAGCTGGACGAGTACCTGGCCAAGATCGAGGAGGCCAAGAAGCGTGACCACCGCCGCCTGGGCAAAGAACTGGGCCTTTTCATGCTCCGGGACGAGGGCCCCGGCTTCCCCTTCTTCCTGCCGAAAGGCATGGTGCTGCGCAACACCCTGATCGACTACTGGCGGCAGGTGCACAAGCGCTACGGCTACGTGGAGATCTCCACCCCCATGATGCTCAACCGCCAGCTGTGGGAGCGCTCCGGCCACTGGGGCCACTACAAGAACAATATGTACACCACCGTCATTGACGAGACGGACTTCGCCATCAAACCCATGAACTGTCCCGGCGGGATGCTGGTGTACGCCAGCGAACCCCACTCCTACCGCGACCTGCCCCTGCGGGTGGGCGAGCTGGGCCTGGTCCACCGCCACGAGCTGTCCGGCGCCCTCCACGGCCTATTCCGGGTGCGCTGCTTCACCCAGGACGACGCCCACATCTTCATGACCTGGGATCAGATGAAGGACGAGATCAAGAACGTGGTCAAGCTGTTCGACGAGGTGTATTCTGTCTTTGGCCTGTCCTACCAGATCGAGGTGTCCACCATGCCGGAGGATCACATGGGCGACGAGAAGGACTGGGATTTCGCCACCGAGACCCTCAAAGCCGCCATCGAGGAGTTGGGCAAGGACTACGTCATCAACGAGGGGGACGGCGCGTTCTACGGCCCCAAGCTGGATTTCCATCTGGCCGACTCCCTGGGCCGCACCTGGCAGTGCGGCACCATCCAGCTGGATATGCAGCTGCCCGAGCGCTTTGAGCTGGAGTACACCGGCGAGGACGGCCAGAAGCACCGCCCCGTCATGATCCACCGGGTCGTCCTCGGCTCTATCGAGCGGTTCATCGGCGTCATCACCGAGCACTTTGCTGGGGCGTTCCCGGCGTGGCTGGCTCCTGTCCAGGTGAAGGTGCTGCCCGTCACCGACCGGGCGGAGGAGTACGCCAAGGAAGTGGCCGCCAAGCTGGACGAGCTGGGCTTCCGCTGCGAGGTGGATATGCGCAGCGAGAAGATCGGCAAGAAAATTCGCGAGGCCACCCTGGAAAAAGTGCCCTATATGCTGGTGGTGGGCGACCGGGACATGGAGAACGGCACCGTCTCCCCCCGCCACCGCTCCGGCGAGGATCTGGGGGCCATGGGGCTGGACGCCTTCGCCGCTCTGTTGGGTGAAGAGGTCAAGCGCCGCGCCATCAAATAAGTCAAAACCGCCAAAGCACCGCCGGAAAATCTCCGGCGGCGCTTCTTTTGTCCGAAATTGGCCCGCGCAAAGCTATCCCCTCTTGCATTTTCTCCGGAAGTATGGTATAAATCTTTGCAATACCTCCTCGCGGGGTAAATCTTTACTTATTTTAGGAGTTGATTTGTCCATATGGACCCAGATAGTATGATACTGCTGGCCGTGCTGGTGGTCATGGTGGTCATGTCCGGCTACTTTTCCGCCACCGAGACGGCCTTCACCTCCCTCAACCGCATCCGCCTGAAGAGCCGCGCGGAAAACGGCGACAAAAAGGCGGAAAAGACCCTGGCCCTGGCGGAGGACTACGACAAGCTGCTGTCCACCATCCTCATCGGCAACAACATCGTCAACAACGTGGCCGCCACCCTGTCCACCCTGCTGTTCATCAAGCTGATCAACGAGGAGAGCGGTCCGGCGGTGTCTACCATCGTGCTCACCGTGGTGGTGCTGATCTTCGGCGAGATCTCCCCCAAGAGCCTGGCCAAGGAATCCCCGGAGGCTTTCGCCATGTTCTCCGCGCCCCTGCTGCGGCTGTTCATGGTGGTGCTCACCCCGCTGAACTTTATCTTCGGCCTGTGGAAGAAGCTGCTCACCCTCCTGTTCCACAAGGAGCAGGACGAGGGCATCACCGACGAGGAGCTGGTCACCATGGTGGAGGAGGCGGAGGATCAGGGCGGCCTGGATCGGGAGGAGAGCCAGCTCATCCGCTCCGCCATCCGCTTTGACGACCTGGAGGCCGGGGACATCCTCACCCCCCGGGTGGACGTGGTGGCGGTGGAGGACAACTCCACCCTGGCGGATGTGGCGGCGGTGTTCGCCGCCGAAGGCTACTCCCGCCTGCCCGTGTACCACGAGAGCATCGACGACATCGTGGGCGTGATCCACCAGAAGGACCTGTTCTCCGCCCGCTATCACGGCCGGGATGAGCTGTCCCCGCTGATCCGCCCGGTGCTGCACATCACGGCGCTCACCAAGATCGACGACCTGATGCGCCAGTTCCAGCGCACCAAGACCCAGATGGCGGTGGTGGTGGACGAGTACGGCGGCACCGAGGGCATCCTCACCATGGAGGACATCGTGGAGGAGCTGGTGGGCGAGATCTGGGACGAGCACGACGAGGTGGTGGAGCAGTTCCGCAAGCAGCCCGACGGCAGCTATCTCATCTCCTGCTCCGCCGACCTGGACGACCTGTACGACCTGTTCCAGCTCACCGGCGAGTGCGACGCGGCCACCGTGTCCGGCTGGGTGCTGGAGCAGCTGGGCCGGGTACCGGAAGTTGGGGATCACTTCGTGTGGGAGAACCTGGACGTCACCGTCACCCGCGCCGAGCACCACCGGGTGCTGGAAATCAAGGTGGTGGTTCAGCCCGACCCCGAGGAAAAAGAGGACTAACATATTGCGGCCCCCGGCTGTCAGCCGGGGGCCGTATTTTATCCCGTTTTTCGTTTCTTCCACCAGGTCAGCGCCAGCCCCGCCAGGGACAGCGCCCCCAGCGCCACGCCGGGCACCAGCCCCGGGGCGGTGTAGCGAAGCTCCACCGTATGTTCCCCGGCGGGGAGGGGGACGGTCAGGAACGTCTCCAGCCAAACACCCGTGTCCGATTTTTTGCCGTCCACATAGGCCGTCCAGCCCTTTTCGGCGGGGATGGTGGTGGCCAGCTCGCCCCCCGTCTCGCTTCGGGCCATGAGCCGCACCTGGCCGTTTTTCTCCACCGACAGAATCTCCGTATTGTCCAGCCGCTCCGTAACGGCGTAAAGCGCGCTCTGGTCCAGCTCCCACAGCCGGCCGGCCCAGCTCCCGGAGTGCTGCACGGTGACCATCCACTCCTCACCGTCCGCAGGCGTGCCCAGGTAGTGAACACTGGCCGCCTCACTGGAGCCCAGCCACAGCAGATGCTCCCCGTTCACCAGCACCTCTGTCAATCCAGAGGCGGACAGGTCGGCATAGATGGGCTTTCCTGTGCCGGTAAAAGTGAACACAGCGTCCCCCGCACCCTCCGACTCCGCCACCGTTTCCACCGGGATAAATACCGACGTATTCGCCTGTGTCAGCCCGGAGATCAGCGCGTTTTGCCGCACAAAGCAGTTGTGATCCGCCAGCTCCGGCACCCCTCCCGCCGCCACAAAGGCCAGCGGCAGCACGTCTGGGTTCTTCCACAGCGTCAGTTCCCCCGCCTGGGCGATGGGCTCATACCCCGGCGGCATATCGTCCTCGCTGATGACGTATTTTACACCGAACAGCGCATCGGTCACCGGCGTGGAGCCGTAGTAAGCGCACCACATCCAGGTCTGGGCAAAGCCCAGCTTTTTTGTCAGTTGGTTCACATCATAGTTATACAGGCTGCTGTAGTGGGTGATGCCGGGGTAACCAAAAGACAACGGGCTATTGAATCCCCGGTCTGACCCGGCTCCCATGCGGAAAAACTCGTCCCCGGCGTCCTCCTTTGCCGCCTCCACCAGCTGGGCGTTGGCGGTGTAGTAATCCCGGTATGCCCGGTAGGAGTCGGAGCCGAACTGTCCCTCCAGCCCGCCCAGGATGGTTTTCGTGTTGAAACCCAGCTCCAGCACCGTCAGCGCGGCCAGGGCCAGCGCCCCGCCCCGCTCCAGCCAGGGGCCCCGCTCCCCCAGCCGGTCCAACAGCGCCCCCAGGGCCTGGACTGCCAGATACAGCAGACAGAACGACACCACAAAGGAGTAGCGGGCGGGGAACCAGTTGGGCCGCTGGAACAGGTGCCACACCTTGTCCAGGGGGGACAGCAGCAGGGACGCGGCGGATACCGCCAGCAGAGCGCCGCTGGCCAGCCGTTCCCGCAGGGGGAACTTTCCCAGAAAAAAGTAGATCACCGCCAGTACCAGCGCCGCCGTTCCACAGAACAGATAGGGCGGGGCCCCATAGGTGATGGACTGGTACTGCCCTGGGCGCAGCTGATTCAGCAGCCGCACGGGGTCGCAGGCCAGCAGCCCGTCGTAGTCCACATTTCCGCCGCTGAATTTGCCGGTGAACATGGACAGGAAGGTGGGCAGCCACAGCCACGCCGTCAGCCCCAGGGCGCAGGTGGCGCCGCCGAAGAAGCGGAGCAGTATCCTTTTCAACGCCGCTCGATCCGGCCAGAGAATCATCAATCGGGCGCACAAATACAGCGCGCAGAAAATACCCGCCATATAAGAGATATACCAGGTGGAGATAAAACACACCGTCAGCGCGGCGATCAGCGACCCCCCACTCCGCCCCGCCAGGATCCGCTCCACCGCCAGCAGGATCAGGGGCAGCCAGATCACCCCGTCCAGCCACATGACGCAGATGGAATAGACGGCGTTGTAGGACATCAGGGCGTAGCACACCGCGCAGATCAGCGCCGCCCCGTCATGGCCGGGGAAGCGCTTTCGCGCGAAAACGGCAAAGCTCGCCCCCGCCAGCCCGATTTTCAGCACCATGAGGAACATCAGCCCGATGGGCATGGCCTCATTTGGCACAAACAGGGTCAATAGGGACAGCGGGCTGGACACATAATAGGAGAACACCCCGATATAAGACGTGCCCAGCGCTTTTGACCAGGAGAAGAACAGCTCGCCGTTTTTCAGCGCGCAGAAAAATTCCACATACTGGGTGGACATATCGGAGATGAGAATGGTCTTGTCCCCCCAGGGGGCCATGCCCAGGGACGCGCAGGCCCACAGCATCACCGCCGCTGGAATAGCAAAAGCCAGGGCGTACACCGCCGCCCCCAGCCGTTTCGTCTTGCCCGTCGCGCTCCCCTCCCTTCTTTCGCGCAAGCGGCGCTCCACAGAGTGCCCATCATTTTATCATGGCCTGTCCGGCCTGTCAAATTGCCGAAAACGCCGCCCTTGTTTTTCCACGTATCATTTTGCCCGTTTTTGCACATCCTGCACACAGAAGTCAAATGGAAAAGAGGTTCACGCCATGAAACGAATGACCGCCCTGGCGCTGGCGCTGCTATGCCTGCTCAGCGTCCCGGCTCACGCCGCCCCCGCGGGCGTCACCGCCCCCTCCGCCGTCCTGATGGAAAAAACCACCGGCACGGTCCTTTCCGAGCAGGACGCCAAAACCCAATATGAGCCCGCCTCTGTCACCAAAATCATGACCCTGCTGCTGGTCATGGAGGCCATTGACGGCGGCAGTCTGGGCTGGGACGATATGGTCACCGCCTCCGCTTACGCCTGCTCCATGGGCGGCAGCCAAATCTGGCTGAAGGAGAACGAGCAGCTCACCGTCCGGGATATGGTAAAGGCGGTGACGGTGGTGTCCGCCAACGACTGCGCCGTGGCCCTGGCCGAGCACGTGGCGGGCAGCGAGACCGCCTTTGTGGAGCGGATGAACCAGCGCGCCGCCGAGCTGGGCATGGAAAACACCACCTTCAAAAACTGCACCGGCCTGCCCGCCGAGGGCCACCTGACCTGCGCCTATGACATCGCGCTGATGAGCCGGGAGCTGATCCTGAACCACCCGTCTATCCGGGAGTTCACCACCATCTGGATGGACACCCTGCGGGACGGGGCCTTCCAGCTGTCCAACACCAACAAGCTGATCTTCTACTACGAGGGGGCCACCGGCCTCAAAACCGGCTTTACCGACACGGCGCTGTACTGCCTGTCCGCCACGGCGGAGCGGGACGGCATGGAACTCATCGCCGTGGTGATGCACGCCCCCACCTCTAACGACCGGTTTGAGAGCTGCAAAACCCTGCTGAACTACGGCTTTGCCAACTACGCCATTACCCCCGTCTACCCCGACCAGGCCATTCCTCCGGTGGCGGTGACCCTGGGCACCCAGGACACCGTCCAGCCCGTGACGGCCCGTGAGTGTTCCATCCTGCTGGAGAAGAGCAAAACGGGGACTGTCACCACCCAGCTGGAGCTGTGTGAAAACGTGGAGGCCCCGGTGGAGGCGGGCCAGAAGCTGGGCGAGCTGAAAGTGCTGGTGGATGGCGAACAGGTGGACGTCATCGACCTGGTGGCCGCCCAGGAGGTGCCCAGGCTGAGCCTTGGCGGCATCTTTAAGCGGTTCCTCAACTCGTTGTTCCTGCAAGGAGACTAAAAACAGCCCACCCCAGTCGGGGTGGGCTGTTCGTCTATTGCTCCTTCACCAAAGCCTCTCCAGCCAAATAAATGTCTCCCGCGCCGACGGTTAAAATCAGATCCCCCGGCTGGGCCAGCCGCTTGAGCTTTTCCGTCACATCCCTCAAATCGGGGCAGAACACGCTGCCCGGGATTTTCGCCGCCAGATCGGCGGAGGAGATCCCGATGTCGTTATCCTCCCGGGCGGCGAAGATCTCCGCCAGGATGGTGACCTCCGGCCGCTTCAGCACCTCCACAAAGTCGTCAAACAGCTCGTGGGTGCGGGAGTAGGTGTGGGGCTGGAAGGCGCAGATCACCCGCTTGTGGCCCAGCGCCTGGGCGGTGTCAAACAGCACCGCCAGCTCGCCGGGGTGGTGGGCGTAGTCGTCGCACACCTCCGCGCCGTTATACATCCCCTTGTACTCAAACCGCCGGCCGGGGAGCCGGAAGTCCCGCATCCCGTCCTCCACCGCCTTGCCGGGCAGATGCAGGGCAATGGCCGCGGCAGCCGCTGCCAGCGCGTTTTTCACATTGTGTATCCCGGGCACGGACAAATCCAGATGGGCGTACTTTTCCCCCCGGTACATCACGTCGAAGGAGCCGAAGCCGTGGGCCATGGACAGGTTGGCGGCGTGGACGTCCCCCTTATCAATGCCGAAGGTCATGACGGGCCGCGTCTCCCCCTTGAGGGTGAACATGGTGTTCTCGTCCTCGCAGTTGGCCACGATGAGGCCGTTCTCCGGCACCCGGTCGGCAAAGGCCCGGAAGGAGTGCTCCACATCGGCCAGATCCTTAAAAAAGTCCAGGTGGTCGGCCTCCACGTTCAAAATCACCGCCACCGTGGGGTAGAAGGACAAAAACGAGTTGCAGTACTCGCAGGACTCCAAAATGATGGTATCCCCGTGGCCCACCCGGTGGCCCGCCTCCAGAAGCGGCAGGGTGCCGCCGATCATCACCGTGGGGTCGGCCTTGGCCGCCATGAAAATGTGGGTGCACATGGAGGTGGTGGTGGTCTTGCCGTGGGTGCCCGAGATGCACAGGGCATTCTTGTAATCCCACATGATGGCCCCCCATGCCTGGGCCCGCTCGAACACGGGGATGCCCGCGCCCAGCGCGGCGGCAATCTCCGGGTTTTCGTCGTGGACGGCGGCGGTGCGCACCACACAGTCCGCGCCCTCCACGCTCCCGGGCAGGTGGCCGATCACCACCGGGATGCCCAGCGAGCGCAGATGGAGGACGGTGGCGCTCTCCCGCTGGTCGGAGCCGGTGACCTTCACCCCGGCCCCGTGGAGCACCTCCGCCAGCGAGGCCATGGACACCCCGCCGATGCCCACCAGATGGGCCCGCTTCCCAGGCTGTAAATAGTCGCGGATATTCTTGCCTTCCATACTCACTCTTCCCTCATATGACCAACGCGGCCTGCGCGTTTACAAATTTTAAAGCACTTTATTATATAATGTGCCACAGGAAATTGCAACCTCTAAAATTATAATCGGCCCGCCGCCGGTTTAGACGTGCCGGACAAAAAAACAGCCCGGCGGTCACCCCGCCGGGCCGTTCCAATTTTCTCTCAGTCCTGTGTAAAATACACGTTCACATCGCCCAGGTCGCTCTCGGCGTCCAGCTTATAGAGATAGCTGCCCTTGCGCTCCGCCTTGTCGCCCCGGTCCCATCCGTTCACCGTCACGGTGCCCAGGCTGCACTCCAGCTCGTACTCACAGTCCAGTTCAGAGCAGCCCAAGGTGGCCTCCACCTGGCCCAAATCGGTTTCCAGGTCGATGTCCACGCCGCTGTAAAGCTCTTCCATACCCAGGGTCACATCCCCCAGGTTGCTCTTCAGGGTCAGCTTTTCCAGCGCGCGCACATCATAGCATTCCACATCGCCCAGGGCCGTCTTGGCCTCCAGCTTTTCCGCCACGTACACGTCGCTCAGAAACACGTCCCCCAGCTCAGTCTTGGTGTTGACCTTCTCCATGACCATACCATTCGGCACGGTAATGGTCACATCCAGGTCACCGGTCAGACCGCCAAAACCCATATGAAAGCCGTTGGATTTCGCGTCCCTGATCTTCAAAACGCCGCCCTTGATCTCCCACTTCAGCTCATAGCCGCCCAGGTCGCCCTCCTGCCAGATCGACAGGGAGTAGTCATCGCCCTCGTACACGAAGATGTCGCCGAAGCTGATGTCCACGTCAATGCTCTCAAACGCGTCCAGGTCACCGTCCGCATTGGACCAGAAGTTCCCGGAATACTCCTTATCTTCCTCTACAATCATAGTACCTGGCCCAGGGGACAGGTACGGTGTCTGCGCCACATTGTCCCGCGTGAGATAGCGGCCCAGCCCCACCAGCGCGGTCACGAGGCTGCCGATCAGCGCCACCACGACCACCGCGCAGATTGCCAGCACCCAGGGCCATTTTTTCTTCTTGGGGGGCGTCCAGCTCTCGGTCTGCTCCTGGGTGACATAGCCGCCCTCCACCGCCAGCCGGCTGGACAGTGCCCAGGGGTCGCCCAGCTCAGCCACCACCTCGGCCTCCCGCTCCGGGCCGGCCTCCTCGAAATATTCCGCGTAGTAGCGCAGGATGTCCTGCCGCTCCCGCTCGGGCACCCAGCGAGCCAGTCCCTCGGCCAACTCGGCAAGATAAGTAAGTTTATCCATTTGGCTCATCCTCCTTCAGAAGCTCCTCCACACCGTCCCGGAACTGCCGCCACTCCTCCCGCCGCCGTTCCAGCTGGGTGTGGCCCACGGGGGTAATGGCGTAGTAGCGGCGGTTGCGGCCCTGGTAGGGCCGGTCATACACCGTCAGCAGGCCGTCCCGCTGGAGCCGCCGGAGCACCGGGTAGAGGGTGGACTCCGAAATATCCAGCCGGGTCTTTACCTGCTGGGTGAGGATATACCCGTACGCGTCCCCATGGGACAGCACCGCCAACACACACCCGTCCAGCAGCTGGGGGCTGATTGCGAAAGCCATGTCACCCCCTCCTTTCGTCCCATATTATAGTTCATATAATATTGCCTTGTCAATACAACATGGGCACTTTTAAAAATTCTTAAAAATCTCCGCAAAAAAACAGGGCGCCAAGCGGCGCCCTGTTTTTCAGGACATTTGTCTGCTCCGGGAGATATTCATGGTGCCATCCTGCATCTCGTTCACCCAGTCCAGGCTGCGCCCGGTGCCGTTGGCCACGCAGGAGATGGCCTCGTCCGCCACATAGGTCTCAATGCCCGTGTGGGACTCGATCAGCTTGTCGAAGCCCCAGACCAGCGACCCGCCGCCGGTCATGATGATGCCGTTGCTGGAAATATCGGCCACCAGCTCGGGGGGAGTGCGCTCCAGCACGCCGTGGATGGCCTCCAGGATGCGGGAGCAGGGCTCCTCGAACGCCTCGATCATCTCGCTGGAAGTGACGGAAAACACCCGGGGCAGGCCGGTCATCAGGCAGCGGCCCTTGACCTCCATGGAGATCTCCTCCGGCCGGGGGAACACGCAGCCGATGGTCATTTTCAGCTCCTCCGCCGTGCGGTCGCCGATGAGGACGTTGTGCCGCTTGCGGATGTACTTGACCACCGCCTCGCTGAACGCGTCGCCCGCCACCTTGATGGACGCGGAC
Organism: Clostridiales bacterium; assembly: GCA_014799475.1. Classification (GTDB taxonomy): domain Bacteria; phylum Bacillota; class Clostridia; order Oscillospirales; family Oscillospiraceae; genus Enterenecus. The sequence goes on from JAAVHX010000025.1 coordinate 18,818, forward strand.
TCCACGATACCGGACAGGGAGATGACGGCGATGTCGGCGGTGCCGCCGCCGATGTCCACCACCATGTGGCCGTCGGGCTGGGTGATGTCGACGCCCGCGCCGATAGCGGCGGCCAGGGGCTCCTCGATGAGGTACACCCGCCGGGCGCCCGCCTGGATGCCCGCGTCGATGACGGCGCGCTCTTCCACCTCAGTGATGCCGGAGGGTACGCAGATGACCACCCGGGGCTTGAACACCCGCACGGGGGCCACCTTGCGGATGAACTCCCGGAGCATCCGCTCGGTCATGTCGTAGTCGGAGATCACGCCCTCCCGCAAGGGGCGGATGGCCACGATGTTGCCGGGGGTCTTGCCCAGCATCTGCTGGGCCTCGGTGCCCACCTTCAGCAGCTTGCCGGTGTTCTTGTCCAGCGCCACCACCGACGGCTCGCGCAGCACGATTCCCTTGTCCTTGATATAAACCAGTACGCTGGCGGTGCCCAAATCAATGCCGATGATTGCCATGATCGATTCCTCCTGTCGGTCATAATACAGCTATATCAAACAGTCTCTCACTCTTGGAGC
>JAAVHX010000026.1 GCA_014799475.1 Clostridiales bacterium
GACCTCGAACAACTGCAAATCCACGCTCTGCATATCCAGCGTCCTTTTTGACACAGCCATTCCACTCCAGATTCGGGTGGTCCACCATATAGGCCAGCGCGTGTAGGAAAAAATCTGTCCGGCTTAGCTTTTGGATAATTGTGAGGTGGGTACAGGAAATCTTTGTATCGGTTCCATCTTCATCAATATCGCCGCCTGCATCCACCAGATAGTATTCAGACTGCTCCATATCTTTGTAGTAACTCAAACAGTCTAAAGGATTCGCCGCACAATGAAATCCATTGGATCTACAGTTGGCCTGGTCTGTTACATTCAGCCCCATCACAAACTGGTAGCCCCGGCAGATCAGACCGGGGTGAAACCCTTTGTACGCAATCATCCCGCCTTTTCCTCCGGCATCATAAAATCACCGAGGGAAATCTGGCCGGTAGCCGCAGCCGTTTGTTTCGGGGTCTCTTTCGCAACCGCCTTTTTGGGCGTGTCCGCTTTTTTATCTCCCGTCTTACCCTTGGCCGTCTTGTTGCCCTTGTTCTTGGTGGTGCTGCCACCAACATAGGGCTTGGGCTCGAACTTCTCTTCATCCTCATGGTCTTCCTTGACATCAGGATCGTTGAAATAGTCCACAGCCCACTGATAGCACAAGTCGTCAGGGACATCGCATCCGTAAGCCTGCTGGCCGGGGCCGGGTTTGATGCCGTTGGCCTTCAGCTCGTCCTGCACATAATCCCAGGCTTTCCGGCTGATGTACTGGAAACAGCGAATCATGCTCTTACGTGGGTGCATGACCCGCCGGGCAAAGGCGAGGTCCTCAATGCACATGGTCTGGATGTACTCGGCCACACACTCCTTCATATTGCGCCGGGTCAGCTTCTCCGTGTCGGTGCTTACCCGGTTCATGGAGGCGGTCAGCACATCTTCATCGCTCATAGCGGCCAGACGGTCAAGCTGTTCCTTTTCAGCAGCTTGCTTTGGCGCCTGCCGGGCATCATACTCGGCTTTGCGCTTGGCTTCAGCCTCCTCATGGGCCTTTTTCTTATCGTCCTCACTTACCACATCAGCTGCGGCCTCCGCCGGTTTGCCGGTATCGCCCGGGGTCTCCGCCAGAGCCGTGTCAGCCTCCTGGGCAGGCACAGACGTGGCCGGGGTAGTATCCTCGACATCCTGCTGCGGCTGGGACACGACCGGCTCCACAACAGACGGAGCACCAGCCGGTTCTACCGGGGCCGCCTCCGTAAAGGCGGGGATGGTCTGTTCCTCTGCGCGCTCAAGAGCGCCGTCCTCTTCAAAAGGACTACCACCATAGCGCAGGTCAATGTCCATTTCCGAATAAACTCCCATTGTACGTTCCTCCTGTTATTCGGGCAGATTATCTTTCTGCCTATTTTTTCAAATCACATAGATCAGCGTGCTGAATGTGTCAAAGCAGTAGCATACCAGTTTGGGGTTGCCCTCAGTCTGTCGTTGTATCTGCTGCTGGATAAAAAGGGCGCGTTGTGCGCCCTCATGCTCCCAAGCCAACACGATCAAATGCCGATATTCCGGGTCGTACCGGACATCTGCGCCCAGTACATTGCAGATATCCGATATGTTCTGAAGCTGCTGGTTTGCCATCATTCGTCCGCATTCAGCGGCTTTGCCAGCATGGGTGAAAATTTCACACCAGGAAATCCGTCTTCGTCACAATAAAAATAGGTGCGTCTATTGTCTCCATACAGCTCGATCACATCAGACGGAGCGACATTCCGACCAGGAAATCCCTCCGGCAGAATGTCACAGTATCGGGTAAAGATCTGATTCAAAATATCTTGCTCACTCTGCTCATTCGGGCAGAAGATCGTGCCGTCATACACCAGCTGGTACAGAGAGGCGGGGGGCTGCTCATAGCCAGCTTCCCGCAGTTTCTTTATGCCGGCAAAGGCAAAAGGCACCGTTTTCCCTCCGTTCAGCTTCAGCTGATAGATGCGGTAGTGCTGACAGCGCCGCTGGCTGTCCAACAGACGCTCAAACGTCGTGGTCAGGTCAACTTGCAGATAGACGTCCATCTCCTGTTCTGTTAAACCCAAATAGTCGCGCAGACTGATTCCGTCCTCGGGCAATGTGTGCCACCGCTCTACACAGCTTTCGATGTGGTCAAGCGTACAAAGGCCGGACAGATACTGCTCCTTGAATGTCATTTCCTGAGCCTCCTTATGCATTTCTTTTTTGCGCCGAAGCGCCAACTGCCAATCGTCGATCCCCTTATAGTTGGGATTCCAATTCAGCCGCCGGCAGGTCATGCCGTTCTTTCGTGCCAGATAATAGACCGCAGCCGCTCCACGATTGACCCCCGTATTGCGATACTTGTCCATATCCTCAGCCTCAATGATCTCCTCGGTGCCGTTGCGGCTCAAAAAGGAGAACAGTTCATCCAGACCGTTGGGATTGTTTGCTCCAATGGTAGCCACAAAGGTACGGCCTGTCAGAGCGTGGACAATATCCGCTTTCAGCGCGCCCTCTGTCACATAGACTACGCGGGCATGGGGATCACCTATAAAATGTACTGGCGTTCCGGCGCTGGTTCCCTGGTTCTTTCCGGTGGAACTCAATGGCAGGTATTTTGCGCCTACCTTGTCCGGTGGATCGTTTTCATCCCGGATAGGGTGATCCAGCCGGATTTGCAGGCCGTGGAGCAGACTGTCCACGCCGCGCAGGGGAATGATAATACCCGCTGTGCGGTTGTAAAATTTGACCGTCCATTTTCCGTAATCATTCACATAGAAGCCTGGGACGCCCTGCACACGACAGCCCTGCTTCATCAGGCGCTCTGTCAATGTCCGGCACATCCGGGACGGCGGGGTGCTCTTGAACCCAAAGCCGTCAATATCGTTGTCCGTCAGTCCCCGTACTGTACGCAGATGCTCCCGGTGTGCCGGCGTCAGCGTCAGCAGGGATAGCAGTGCGGTCAGTGTCCGATGGATCTCTTCATCCGGGGCTTTGTCGGATGGCACATCTTTGGGATCGTGCTCTTTGGTCTGATAGACCGGAGCGGCGCACTCCTCTGCAAAACCATTGATTGCCAATGCGTCGCAAATTTCTCGATAAGCCTCTGAATTACTGATTCCATGAACCTTTCCGTAAAGAGGGAGCATCCCACCGCTCTCGCCGCAATGCCAACAGCGCCAGGTATTGATATTGAGATACAGCCCCATCTTTCCGCGGCGGTCACCGCAGATGGGGCAATCAGCGTACACCACCCGGGAGCCCCCTCTCCGCCTGTTATTCAGGCGGAGAAGGGACGCCACATCCATAATGGTAAAGGGAAAATCTGACGAACTGATGCGCCTCACTCCTTTCCATCAAATGTAGGGCGATGCGGGGGATTTATCCGGCTTTCTTTCGCTCCAGGTCCTGCATCAGCAGGGTAGCGGCAGCTTTCTGACTATTGCTGCACTCAGAGAATTTGGTGAGGAAGAACCGCAGGCTGGAGGGCCGCCGTTCTGCGACCTGAGCCATCGTCCATCCCGTACAGGGGCCGCGCGGCACCACAATGGCGCCGGCCTCTTCCATCGTCATCATCTGGCAGATCTCCTCCACCGACATATCATCCGTATAGCTGGGCGCAGCCTGGGCCTGTGTTTCCTCCTGGCCCGGAGCGGTAGGATCGGCTTTCTGCAAGGCAGGCGTTTCCTCCGTCTGCGTGGGGAAGTTCAGCACAGTCAACAGTGAGGACTGCTGGCCGTTGGCCGCTGGAGCTTCCTCGCGCTGGTCTGCATTCAGCTTCTCCGGCACAGGCGCACTTTCTGGTGCCGGCGCGGGGGCAGCCTCCTTTGCGGGAGCTGGGCCATCGGCCGGTACAGTCTGGGCTGTGGGCGCAGCCTCCGTAGCGGCAGGCGCATCCACTGTCTCAGGCAGGGTAGGGGGGACTGGCTCAGTAATCGGCGCGGTCTGGGGCACAGGAGCGGGCACAGGGGCCGGTTCCTCAGCGGCAGGCATCTTCACCGTCTGAACAGGCGGCGCGGGCGTGGGCGCAGGAACCGTTTGACCTTCCTCCGGAATGTGACTGGCGGCGGTTTCCTGTACTTGGGGCTGAACCAGTTCTTCCTGTCCGCCGCCACTCACCTGAACGAGCAAGGCAGGCGAACCATTCTCGCTGTCGCCGGGGTCCTGAGTTACATCGCACAGCTGGATACCAAATCCGGCGTTGTCCAGAGCGACCTTCAGGGCCTCGTTCTGAGCGGCCTGGATGTAGCTGGGGGTTTCCCGTACCGTTTTGTTGGCGGTATAGCTGCTGGCCGGGGTGGTGTCATTCTGGTGGAAGAACACCTTGGCCTCGAAGATCGCCAGCTGGTCGGTGACGCGCAGGGGATTGAGCAGCATCCGGCCCTTGGGGCAGGCCAGACGGAACCAGAGCCGCTGATAGCGCAGCTCCAGCCGCATGACCGGCTCCCCTTTGTCATTGACCGCTCTGCGCAGGTACTTCATGGGGTCAAACCCAGGGACTTTGTGCAGCTCATTGGCGGCAGGGACAGTGCGAAGGATTGTACTCTCGTTCATGTTGAAAACTCCTCTCAAAATCAAAATTTATACAGCGGGAAATCCGCCATATTGCAATAAAAAAAGACGCAGGCACTCATGCTGTAAGTGCTTGCATCTCAACTTGCCTTCCGCAAAGGCGTTTCCGCTGCGGACTGGCTTTGACTGGTCAACTTATCATAGTAAAGCCGCATTCGCTCACCCAGGAGCGTGTTGCGCTTTCCCTTCCGTGTCTTGGATATCGCTATGAACAGCGCCTTTTTCTGCCCCACCAGCAGCACCCGGCCCTTGGCACGGGTAACGGCGGTATAGAGCAGATTCCGGGTCAGCAGTACCTGGTGGGCGACCAGCAGGGGGACAATGACGGTATCATACTCGCTGCCCATGCTTTTATGGATGGTCATGGCGTAGGACAGTTCCAGTTCTTCCAGGCTGTCCAACGGGTACTTGGCATACCGTCCATCAAAGTTGATGATAACGGTATCGGGCCTGATCTCGCGTACATAGCCCACATCACCATTGAACACGCCTTTCCCGATAATGTCTCCCTGACGATTATACAGAACCATTTTGTTATTGTTTTTCATCTGGATTACCCGGTCGCGCAGACGGAATATCCTGCCGCCATACGCGATTTCAGGCTTACCCTCCAGCTCAGGATTGACCTCTTCCCGAATCGCTTCATTCAAATTCTGGGAGGATGCCTCTCCGTTTTTGCGGTAGGGGGACAGGATCTGAATCTGCTGCATACCTACCCTTGCCGCCTCGTCTTTGTAGAGACGGCAAACGGTTTCCGCCGTTTCCTCCTGGTCAGCGGCTGGAATAAACGTGAAGTCCGGTCCATAATACAGTTCGCTGTTGCCCTCGTTGATAAACTTGGCGTTATAGGCGATTCGGCTGTCCTGGGCCTGCCGGAATATCTGATCCAGCACAGTGACCGGGACAATACCGCTATTGATCAGCTCATGGAACACATTTCCGGCTCCAACGCTCTCCAACTGGTCAACATCGCCAACCAGCAGAACCTTTGTATTAAGTGGCAGCCGGGAGAACAGTTGATGGGCCAGCCACATATCTACCATAGAGGTCTCGTCCACAATAAGCAGACCTGCCTCCAGGGGCTGTTTTTTCTTCTGGCCGCTTTCGTCACCGTGGAGCTTCAGCAGGCTGTGCAGGGTCTGGGCGTCCTCAACTCCGGTAGTCTCCGCCATGCGGCGGCTGGCTTTACCGGTGGGCGCCGCCAATGCGATCTTATCTTCCGGGTAGAGCATACGGTACGCTTCCACGACTGCGCGCAAAACCGTACTCTTACCAGTACCAGGGCCACCGGTAATAATGGACA
>JAAVHX010000027.1 GCA_014799475.1 Clostridiales bacterium
GAAGCATAATAATGAAACAATTAAGTCAAGAAGCCAAAAAAGTAATGATGGAGCGTTTCGGAAAAGATACTGTTATTGCGCTTGCAACTGTAGAAAATGGCATCCCTTATGTGCGGAATGTAAACGCCTATTATGAAGATGGTGCATTTTATATCATTACACACGCACTTTCAAATAAAATAAAGCATATGGAAAATAACCCCATTGTCGCAATAGCAGGTGAGTGGTTTTCTGCCCATGGAAAGGGTATCAATTTAGGCTACTGGGGAAAAACGGAAAACCAGCCAATTGCCAAGAAATTAAAAAAGGTTTTTGCAGAATGGATCGACAACGGACACAATAATTTTGACGATGAGAACACGATTATTTTGTGTGTAGAATTAACAGATGGACTGTTGCTTTCACACGGTACAAAATATATATTTTAGCCCCACCTATTCGGACGCTTTGATAAAATTTCTTTTCTTTCTGCTGTTCCTGTGGTATACTAATGAAATTGTAATTTTGTAGGAGGTCCTTCCCATGTAAACAGCCGTTGATTTTTTCAAAATAATCAACAGGAGGAACCCTCATGTCAAAATATGAATCTGAGATCAAGCGCAGAAGAACCTTCGCCATCATCTCCCACCCCGACGCCGGTAAGACCACGCTGACGGAAAAATTCCTGCTCTACGGCGGGGCTATCGCCCAGGCCGGCGTGGTCAAGGGCAAGAAGAACGCCCGGGCCGCCACCTCCGACTGGATGGAGATCGAGAAGCAGCGCGGCATCTCCGTCACGTCCTCCGTCATGCAGTTCCAGTACGAGGGGTTCTGCATCAACATCCTGGACACCCCCGGCCACCAGGACTTCTCCGAGGACACCTACCGCACCCTCATGGCAGCGGACAGCGCGGTCATGGTCATCGACGCCGCCAAGGGCGTGGAGGCCCAGACCCGGAAGCTCTTCAAGGTGTGCCGCCTGCGGGACATCCCCATTTTCACCTTCATCAACAAGATGGACCGGGAGGCCCGGGACCCCTTCGAGCTGTGCCAGGAGCTGGAGCACGAGCTGGGCATCGACACCTACGCCGTCAACTGGCCCATCGGCTGCGGCAAGGCGTTCCAAGGCGTGTACGACCGGGAGCGCCGCCGCATCATCCACTTCACCTCCAACGGCGGCTCCAAGGCGGCCACCGCCACCGAGATCAGTTTAGACGACCCGGAGCTTGCCAACCTGATCGGCCAGTCCTACCGCGACCAGCTCTCCGACGAGATCGAGCTGCTGGACGGCGCGTCCTGCGAGTTCGACATGGAGCGGGTGCGCCACGGGCAGCTCTCCCCGGTGTTCTTCGGCTCGGCGCTGACCAACTTCGGCGTGGAGCCCTTCCTGGAGGATTTTTTGCGCATGACCACCGCTCCCCTGCCCCGCACCGCCGGAGACGAGCTCATCGACTCCTTCGACGACGGCTTCTCCGCTTTCGTCTTTAAGATCCAGGCCAACATGAACAAGGCCCACCGGGACCGCATCGCCTTTATGCGGGTGGTGTCCGGGCGGTTCGACGCGGACAAGGAAGTCTACCACGTCCAGGGCGGCAAAAAGCTGAAGCTGTCCCGGCCCCAGCAGCTCATGGCCGCTGAGCGGGAGATCATCGAGGAGGCATACGCCGGGGACATCATCGGTGTGTTCGACCCGGGCATCTTCTCCATCGGGGACACCCTCTGTACCCCTGGGCACAAGTTCCAGTTCGACCCCATCCCCACCTTCGCGCCCGAGCACTTCCGGCGGGTGCGGCCGCTGGACACCATGAAGCGCAAGCAGTTCCTCAAGGGCATGGAGCAGATCGCCCAGGAGGGCGCCATCCAGATCTTCAAGACCCCCTATTCCGGCATGGAGGAGGTCATCGTGGGCGTGGTGGGCACCCTGCAATTCGACGTGCTGGAGTACCGCCTGAAAAACGAGTACGGCGTGGATCTGTACGCCGAGGGCCTGCCCTACGAGTACCTGCGCTGGATGCACCACGACGGCGACGAGCCCCTGCGGGCGGACGACCTCACCCTCCCCGGCGACGCCATGCTGGTGGAGGACTACCGGCAGAACCAGCTGCTGCTGTTCGCCTCCCAGTGGTCCATCAACTGGACGGCGGAGCGGAACAAAAATATTACCTTGTCCGAGTTCGGCGGGGCAAAATTTTGAGCGTCAAAAAGCGGCCCTCCCTGGCTTGGGAGGGCCGCTTTGTGCTGTTTCCGCATCACGGATAACCGCAGATAAGTTGAACTTTTTCTGACAATCTTTACTGCCGCAGTCCTTAGAACGGACGCCGCGTATCTGCCCCCATCACATCGCAGATCTCCGTCAGGCTGTTTACCTCGTAATCAGCTTTTTCCTCTTCACTCGTGATGTTCCAGTATCTTCCAAACCCCTGTTTCACCCATATGGTGTTCATTCCAAGCTTCTTAGCAGGGACAATGTCGTTATCGATCCTGTCCCCAATCATGACCGATTGCTCCGGCTCGCAGCCGGCCCTGTCCAGCGCAAGTTCAAATATCCTTCTATCCGGTTTAGCGACCCCCTCTTCCGCCGAAGCGACCACCAATTTGATATACTTTAATATCCCAAAAGACTCCAAACGCTTTGCCGCCCCAAGTGACTGATTGGCGATAATGCCAATGTTATATTGACCGCTCAATTTTCTCAAACATTCTTCCGCGTCATCATACAGAATCTCATCTTCCGATCTCCACTTCGGCTTTTCGACCCCCAGCAATTTTATCGTTTCCGCATCGCCCTTCTTGTTCTCCCGATAGAACCTGATTGCGGTTTCATAAACAGATTCATAGGTCACATTTGCCGCCTCCGCGACAGCTCTCAATCTGCTCTCATAGGCGCGGCTCTCATCGACCAATGTTGAGCCAATATCAAAAAATAACCATTTTATATTTGAAAACACGGCTGCATACCTCCTCAGATGAAGCTTGATTGTTCTGATTTTATCACAGCCGCTTTCGCAATTCAAGGCGCACTGTCAACAGAGTGGACGCACAGCTCCTCCCGGCGCACCTCCCCCCGCTCCCACAGCAGGGCCAGCACCTGGTCGGCGCAGTCCGCCGGGAGGTCTACCCCTTCCGCCGACAGGGCCAGACCGTTCAGCGTCCCGCCTTCATACAGCTCCACACAGCGGCCCCAGCGGCCCCCTTCCGGACCAAAGGCCGCCGTCACGTCCGCCCCCGCCGCCGGAGGCGTCACCGGCAGGCCGAACTTCGCCTGCAAATACCGGGCGTAGTCCTCCCCACCGGGGGCGTCGATGACCAGTCCCCGTACCTGGGGGCACAGCCGCTCCGCCGCCCCCTCCAGCTCCGGGCACAGCCGGGGGGCGGACAGGGCCACCCGCCCACGATGGGGGGACACCCCTTCCACCGCCAGCGCCCCCAGGGCCAACACGTCCGCGCAGGCGCGGAGCATGGTCAGAGGGTCCACCGGGCGTAGCAGCGTCAGCCGGTCGGCCCAGGGGAAATCCTCCCCCAGCACCACCTGGACCACCCCCGCCCGGACCAGGGCGCGCTCCGCCTTTCTCAGCCGCCGTCTCAGCCGCCAGGGGGCCAGCCCCTTTGGGGCGTGCACCGTCCAGCGCAGCGCCGCCAACGGACCCAGCGCCGCCTGTTCCATCCGACCTCGCCCCTTTTCCCGGACGCATACCAACTGGCCCACCATGTCCATCACCTCGGCAACCCATATGCGCCCCCGCCGCCAAACATGACGGCGGTTTTTTACACCTCTGGGGATATTGTAAAAAACCTGAACACCGCCCCCAAAAGCGGCCGGGGAGCTTGTTCATTTCCCCGGTTGTATTTCCGGTCCCCGTTTGATATAATGCAAGAAGTTGTATCATCAACATAAACGAAACGGAGGCTGCCCCCCATGTCGATAAAAATCACTGCCACTAGCACCTGCGACCTGCCCCCCGAGCTGCTGGAGCGCTATCAGATCACCATGGTCCCCCTGTATGTCTCCTTTGGCGGGAACACCTATAAGGACGGTCTGGAGGCCGGCCCGGAGGACATCTTCCGCCACGTGGAGGGGGGCGGCCAGCTGCCCTCCACCGCCGCGGTGAACATCGCCGACTACCAGGAGCTGTTTGAGGAGCTTTCGCCCAAGTACGACGCGGTGCTGCACATCACCATCGGCAGCGAGTTCTCCTGCTGCTATCAAAACGCCCTGGTAGCCTCGGAGGACTATTCCAACGTGTACGTGGTGGACTCCCGCAACCTCACCGCCGGCCAGGGGCTGCTGGCCGTTGAGGCCGCCATCGCCGCCGAGCGCGGAGACAGCATCCAGGACATTTTGAAGCTGCTGGACGGCCTCATCGACAAGGTGGACACCACCTTCGTGGTGGACAAGCTGGACTATCTGGCCAAGGGCGGCCGCTGCTCGTCGGTGGTGGCCCTGGGGGCCAACCTGCTGAAGCTCAAGCCCTGCATCAACCTGGTGGACGGCAAGATGTCCGTGGGCAAGAAGTACCGGGGCGCCTTTGACAAGGTGCTGCCCGATTATGTGCGCGACCAGCTGGGCGGCAAGGACGTGCGGACGGATCGCATCATCATCGTCCACACCCGCTGCAACCCCGCCATCCCCGCGGCCGTGGAACAGGTGGTCAAGGAGTACGGCTTCCAGGAGATCATCCACACGGTGGCCGGCTCCACCATCTCCTGCCACTGCGGGCCCAACACCCTGGGCATCCTGTTCCTTCGGAAATAATAGGTGCATCCCCGAGAAATCAAAAGCTCCGCCCCTGGCGCTCGCCAAGGGCGGAGTTCTTTTATTTGGTCAGCAGATCAATGGCCGCCTGGAGCTGGACATCGTCCCCGCTCCCCAGAGCCACGCCCTCGGGGAGGGACAGCTCCACGTCCGGGACAATGCCCTCGCCGATCAGGGAGTGGCCGCCGCCGGTGCAGTAGGTGGCGGTGGACAGCCCCACCCCGCCGCCGTTGGCCAGCAGGAACGTCACCTGGGAGTAGCCCTTGCCGGAGGTCAGCTCCCCCACGATGGGCGCGCCCGCGCTCTCCCGAAGCTGGGCCGCCAGCAGCTCCGCCGCCGAGTAGGTCCCGGCGTTCACAATGGCCACCATGGGCAGGTCGATACAGTCGGCGTCGGACTTGTAGACCGACCGGAACCACCACCGGGGCTTCTGGGTGAACACCGGCCCCTCGGGCAGCAGATAGTCCAGGATCTTCTCCAGCTCCGTCACATAGCCGCCGGGGTCGCTGCGCACGTCCACGATGAGGCCCCGCGCCCCCTGCTCCACCAGGGCATCCACCTCATGCCTGAAGCTTTCCGCCGAGCCGGAATAGAAGTTGCTCAGCCGCACATAGCCAATGTCGTCCTCCAGCATTTTTCCGCTGGCGGAGGGGTTATGGAGGGTGGCGCGGGTGCAGGTCACGTCCCGGATCGTCCCGTCCTCCCCCAGCAGGGTGAGGACGACCTGTGTGCCCGCCTCCCCGGCGATCCTGTCCGCGCCCTCCTCCCGGGCTTCCCCGGCGATGGACTGGCCGTCCACGGCGGTGATGATGTCCCCCGCCAGCACCCCGGCTTTGTCCGCCGGGCCGCCCTCGGCCACGGACTGCACCAGCAGCCCTTCCTCCCGGGTGTAGTCGACGGTGACACCCACGCCCACGTAGCTGTTGGCCCGGCGCTCCGCGGTCGCCTGATAGTGCTCCGCGTTCAGATAATAGGACCAGCGGTCCCCCAGCCCGTCCACAAAGGCGTCCAGCCCCGCGTCCACCGCCTTGCCCAGGTCGGCCTCGGTGTCCACAAAGGCGAACCGGGCCAGCAGATAGGTCTGCACCATGGTCATGCCGGCACGGCCCAAAAGCAGACACCACGCCCCGGTGGACAGGACCAGGGTGAGCACCACGGATATGAGGATCTTGGCCCAGCCGGGCAGCCGCCTCTTTTGTTTCTGCGCCATGGGCGCCCTGTATTCTTCCATGGTGGTGCCTCCTTCTGAAATTCAAAGCCTGGGGAATGAACGCATAGGGGCGCGGGTTTTCCCCGCGCCCTTGGGTCAATATGGGGTCCCCGCGCGAGCCCAGCCGTCTGGCGGCGGGTCGCGTGGGGGGAGGAGGGGCAAGGGAGCGCCGCGCAAAATGCCCGAAGGGCATTTCGCGCAGAGCGGACTTTGCCCCGACGTCAGCCGCCGTTGATCGTCCCGCCGCCGGGAGAGGTGAAGGTCATGCCGGGATAGAGCTTCAGGACATCGTTGCGCACGCCGTTTACCCGCAGCTCAAAGTGGAGGTGGTTGCCGGTGGACCGGCCCGTGGTGCCCACGTAGCCGATGACCTGGCCCTTGCTCACCGTATCCCCCTCGTTGACGATGGGCACCTGACACTGGTGGGCGTACAGGGTGGCATAACCGCCGCCGTGATTGATGATGCAGTAGTAGCCGTAGGACGAGGAGTTCTTGTTCCGGTTCACCGTGGTCACGATCCCGTCCTGGGCGGCGTAGATGGGGGTGCCGGAGGGAGCGGGGATGTCGGTGCCGGTATGGCTGTCCGCCCGACCGGTAATGGGATCCGCCCGGTTGCCGAACAGAGAGGAGATCTTATACCGCCCCGGCAGGGGCCAGTACCAGTTGCCGCTGGTCATGTTCACGCTGGCGTTTCGCTGGGCCTCAAGGGCGGCGATCTGGGCGGCATACTTCGCCTGGGCATCCTTCAGCTCCTTATTGATCCGGGCCTCGCTCTCCGCCAGCTCCTTGGCCTCCTTGGCGTACTCGCTCTCCGAGGCGGCGATCTGATTGAGCAGCGCCTGGGCATCGGCCCGCTTCTGCTCCAGCTCCAGCTTGCGCACCTCCAGCTCCTGCTGCACCAGGGCCTGATCCGCCCGGTCGGACTCCAGAGCGTCCCGGGCCTGGGCCAGCGACGCCTGGGTGGCCTTCAGCCTGTTGATGATGCCATTGGAGTAGTCCATGATGTCGCCGATGAGCATGGCGTAGTCCAGCATATCCGCGAAGCTGTTGGCCTCGAAGAGGATGGACAGGTAATTCACGCCCCCCGTCTCCTCCATCCAGCGCACCTGCTGATAGAACTCCTGGTACTGCTCCGCTTCCTGCTGTTCCAGGCCCTGGATCTCCAGCTCCTTCTCGGCGATCTGCCGGTCGTACTCGTCCAGTATGGCCTGGCTGACGTTGATCTCCTGCTCGCACAAAAGCACCTGCTCTTGGATCAGCGCCACCTGCTCCTTGGCCTTGGACAGGTCGTTGCGGATGGCCTTCAGCTTTTCCTCCGCCTCTTTCTTCTGTGCCTGGATGTCGCCCAGCTCATTTTTGATGTTCTGAATGTCGCTCTGGGTGACGCTGGCCCGGGCGAACACGCTCAGCAGAGGGATCATCACCGACAGCAGCAGCGCCGCCGCCACAACGATGACGATGATCCGCTGGGTCTTTTTCTTCATCATAATACCTCTCCTCCCATTCGGGTCAGGTGTTGTTAAACCTGGAGGAACTTGCGGATGGCAAGCCCGGAACCCAGCGCGCCAATGGCCGCGCCGGACGCCAGGAAAATCATCAGCACCCGCTTCCACAGAAGCTTGAAGTCCATCAGGGTGAACAGATTGGAGCCGCCGTCTTTCAAAAGGGCCCCGCTCACCGCGGTGTACACCGCCCACTGGAGGAAGAAGGCCACGGCGGCCCCCATGAGGCCCAGGATCAGCCCCTCCACGATGAAGGGCCAGCGGACGAAGCCGTCGGTGGCGCCGCACATCTTCATGATGGCAATCTCCTCCCGGCGGGAAAAGGCGGCCAGCCGGGTGGTATTGGAGATGATGAACAGGGACACCGCCGCTAGAATGGCCACCAGCACCCAGGCCAGGGCGGTGACGGCGTTGCGCACCGCCACAAAGCCCTCCGCCACCTCGCCGGCAGCCCGGTAGTTGACCACGCCGGGCAGGGCGTACACCGCCTCCACCGTCTCGGTGAACCGCTCCAGGTCGACGACGTGGATGGACAGCCGGTCCCGCAGCACCTCGTCAGGCAGGTTGACGTACAGTCCCTCGGTCTCGTGGCCCTTCAAGTAGTCGGCCTTGGCCTGCGCCCTGGTGATATACTTCACCTCGCCCACGTTGTCCAGCCGCCGCACCTGCTCCATGAGGGCGGTGATCTGCGACTCGGTGTAATCCTCGTCGATGAAGGCCAGGAACTCGTTCTCCTCCTCCAGCTGGCTGAGCATACCGTCCACATTGACCGCCAGCAGGGAGAACGAACCCATGATGATGAGGCAGGCCACGATCATGCACACCGCCGCGAAGGACATCAGTCCATGGGAGAATATGCTGGTGAACCCCTCTTTGATGAAATAGCCTAAGTTAAATCGTCTCATGCTCTGTAGTAGCCTCCCTGACCGTCCCGTATCAGCTCTCCGTCCTTGATGGCCACCACCCGCTTGGAGAAACGGTTGACCAGATCCCGCTCATGGGTGACCACCAGCATGGTGGTGCCCATGGCGTTGATGCGCTCCAGCAGCGTCATGATCTCCAACGAGCGCCGGGGGTCCAGATTGCCGGTGGGCTCGTCGGCGATGATCATCTTGGGGTTATTCACCAGCGCCCGGGCAATGGCCACACGCTGCTGCTCGCCGCCGCTCATCTCGTTGGGATAGGCGTCCCCCTTGCTGTCCAGCCCCACCAGGTCCAGCACATAGGGGATGCGCTTGCGCATTTCCCGGCCGCTGGCCCCCACGGTGCGCATGGCGAACTCCAGGTTGCCCTGCACCGTCTTTTTCTCAATGAGCCGGAAATCCTGGAAGATGATCCCCAGGGTGCGGCGCATATGGGGGATCTGCCAGCGGCGGATGTTGTTCAAATTGTAACCGTTGACGATGACCCGCCCCTGGCTGGCGCTGATCTCCCCGGTGAGCAGCTTCACAATGGTGGATTTGCCCGAGCCCGACGGCCCCACCAAAAAGGCAAACTCCCCATCGTCGATCCGCAGATTGATCCCCTTCAGGGCCTTGGTCCCATTGTCGTATTCTTTATGTACGTCGATCAATCGTATCATGGCCCACATCTCCAACTTTGTCTGAATCTATATTGATGTTACCAATTTGTAACCGGTTTGTAATCTTTTGAGCGGACGGAATCGACTATCATTATAGCCGCTGAACGCCGCCCTGTCAACCGGGACAGGCGGATTCCCAGCATTCCCCTTGCCGCAATTATGTAAACTTTCTGGAAACAAAAGTTACAGCCGAAAAGAAAGCCGCCCTGGCGGGCGGCTTTCACGGCTCAGGATTCGATGCCCCGGGAGACCAGATATTTCTTGACCATCAGCGCCACCTTGAAGGTGATGGCGTCGTCGAATTCCCGCAGATCCAGGCCGGTGAGCTTCTTGATCTTCTCCAGCCGGTACACCAGGGTGTTGCGGTGGACGAACAGCTTCCGGGCGGTCTCGGATACGTTCAGGTTGTTCTCGAAGAACTTGTTGATGGTGAACAGGGTCTCCTGATCCAGCGCGTCGATGGGGTTCTTTTTGAACACCTCGCGCAGGAACATCTCACACAGGGTGGTGGGCAGCTGGTAGATGAGCCGCCCGATGCCCAGGTTCTCATAGTTGATGATAGAGCGCTCCGTCTCGAACACCTTGCCCACGTCGATGGCCACCTGGGCCTCCTTATAGGTACGGGCCAGGTCCCGGATATGGCCCACGATGGTGCCGATGCCCACCACGGTCTTGATGCCCAGGTCGCGGGCCAGGGCCTCCTGGACGTTCTGGGCGATCTTTTGCAGATCCCGGGCGTCGGCGTTTTCGCCCAGCAGCTTCACCAGGGCCACGTCCGTCTCGCTGACGGACAGCACAAAGTCGCTCTGCTTGTCGGGGTACAGCCCGCTGACGACGTCCACCGCGAAGGCGTCCGGCGTGCCCATCTGGCGCACCAGAATCACCGCCCGGGGCGCCTCGGACACAAAGTGCAGCTCCTTGGCCCGGACATAGATGTCCCCCAGGAGGATATTGTCGCACAGGATATTCTTCACAAAGGTGGCCTTGTCGTTCTTCTCCTCGTAATAGGTCTTGGCGCCGTTGAGGGCAATGGCCGCCATGGAGCAGATGAGCGCGGCCTGGTCGTCCTCCCCCTTGACAAACGCGGCGTAGTCAAACTGGCCGCTCCATCCGGGCAGCGCCTTGAAGGTGTAGCCGTTGCTGACCACCTGGCCCTCCTGCTCCGCGGCCAGCAGCGCCGCGCAGCTGCCCCATTTCTCTCCGATGCACGTCAATTCATTGCAGGCCACCACAGTGCCCTGGCCGTCGATTACCCCCACTGCTCGATCCGAACAGTCCTTCATCTGAAGAACGACGCTTTGAAATACCCTGCTGGACATTGCGTTTTCTCCTTTCTATGCGGCCGGGAATGGAACGCTCCGCCACTTATATATGTTGTGCTTTCATACGTGCCTTCTATTATATAGAGTTTCGTTGCCGATTTCAATAGTTTTTTAAAATTTTTTTGTGTAAACTGCCAAAAATTTCGTATCATTCACAAAAAATTGATTCAAGCTCTCTCTCATTCAGCGGCCGCCAGGCCCCTTTGGGCAGGCCCTCGTCCAAAATCAGCGGTCCAAATCTCACCCGCTTCAAATAGGTCACCGGCTTGCCCCGGGAGGCCAGCATCCGCTTCACCTGGTGGTATTTCCCCTCGCGGAGGGTGATATGGGCGCTGTGGCCCGATAAAAGCTCCAATTCCCCGGGCAGGCACACCGTGCCGTCCCCCAGGGTCAGCCCCGCCCGGACGGCCTCCACATCATCCCCGTCCAGCTCACCATCTACCTCCACGTAGTACACCTTGTCCACATGGCTTTTGGGGGACAGCAGCCGGTGGGCCAGAGGGCCGTCGTTGGTGAGCAGCAGCAGGCCCTCGGTGTCCTTGTCCAGCCGCCCGGCGGGAAACAGGCCGATGTTCTGATACTCCTCCCCCAGCAGCTCCAGCACCGTCCGCTCCCCGGGCTGGTCGGTGGACGACACCACCCCCGCCGGCTTGTGGAGCATGAGATACACCGGGCCGTGGGCGCCGATGGGCGTGCCGTCCACCGTCACCGGGGCGGCCTCGTCCACCTTGGCCTCCGGGGCGCGGCATGGGACACCGCCCACGCTCACCCGGCCCGCCCGGATCAGCTCCCGGGCCTCCTTCCGGCTCCACTTCCCCGTGGCCGACAGCCGTTTGTCCAGCCGCTCCATATTTGCCCACCTCGTCTCAATCTATCATATTGAATGGCAAAGACACATATTCTTTCTTATCACCGACAGAGCGCCCCGGAACAGCCCGGGAACAGTTTTCAATCTCACGGAAGGTTGTGGTACCATGATCATCGTCACGGCGCGCATACCAAAGAAACGGCTGCTGGCCGGGGCGGCCGCCGCTCTGTGCTGCTGCGGGCTGGCGGTCATCGCCTTGGCGTTCACCCTGGGAGGACAGGCGGTGACTGCCTCAGCAGAGGTGAAGAATATCAAGAGCAACGACGACCGGGTCGCCTACCTGAACGGCCTGGGCTGGCAGGTATCCCCCCAGCCCATCGCCACCGAGGAGCTGCTCATCCCCAAGGAGTTTGACGACAGCTACGCGGGCTACCTCAAGCTCCAGTCCGACCAGGGCTTCGACCTCACCCAGTACTGCGGTAAGCGGGTCAAGCGGTACACTTATCAGCTCACCAATTATCCCACCCAGGACGAGCCGGTGCAGATCGCCCTGCTCATCTACAAAAACCGGGTGATCGGGGGACAGATCCAATCCTCCTCCGGCAGCTTTCTCCACGGGCTGACCCTTCCATAGACAGCCCGGAGAGCGACGCACCGTTGCCCGCACCGTCTGCGGCGGCAACGGGCTGATAATTTATTTAATAAAACAAGGGAGGCGCGCCGGGGGCGTGTCTCCCTTGTATCATGTTTTAGACTTTTTGCCCCTTGAAGAATACGTTCTTCACGTTCAGGTCCGCGTCCAGCACCACCACGTTGGCCCGCTTGCCCGGCTCCAGGCTGCCCACCCGGTCAAAGATGCCGATGGCCTGGGCGGGGTTCACCGCCGCCGCCCGCACCGCGTCCGCCAGGGGGATGCCAAAGGAGACGGCACACTTCATGCACGCCATCAGGTCTGTTGCCGACC
>JAAVHX010000028.1 GCA_014799475.1 Clostridiales bacterium
ACCCAGGAGCCCAGCGTATTTTCCGGCGTTCTGAAATGCCCGGAGTGCGGCGGCAACCTCAATTTCCATTTTAACCAGGGCAACCACGATATTAAGTTCTTTAGCTGCCAGAATCACAATTCCGGCCTGCGCAAATGCACCAAGACCCATTATATCCGGGTGGAATTTCTGGAACAGGTGGTGCTGTATGAGGTCAACCGTCTGGCCTGCTTTGCCAACGAATACGAGGACGACTTCATCAAAGCCATGATGGGCCAGTCCGCGAAGGTGACGGAGAATGACCGGGCGAGAAAGCAGCGGGAGCTTGACGGACTGCTGGCGCGGGACAAGGAGCTCGATGTGCTGTTTGAGAAACTTTATGAGGACAATGTATCTGGCAAGCTCTCCGATGACCGCTTCATGAAAATGTCCCAGCGATACGACGAGGAACAGAAGCAGCTCAAAAAGGATATTGAGGAATTGCAGCGCCAGTGTGATAAGGACGATGACCGCGCCTATTGCAAAGACCAGTTTTTGAAAGCGGTGCGGAAGTTCATGGAGATGAAAACGCTGACGCCCACCATCCTGCATGAGCTTGTGGAGCGGATCGACGTGTACCAGACCCAGGGAACGGGGAAGAACAGGACACAGCGCATTGTGATCCACTATAACTTCATCGGCGTTCTGGATATGCCGGAGGTTGAGGAATACCCGGACAACGTGGTGCTGGACAGCCGCCAGGGGGTGGCTGTTGAGTATTTGGTCGGCAAGGCCGGGTAAAAGAAATGGAGCAGCCGAAGCCGCTCCACCGGGGCAAAACACCCCATAGAAATAGCAAAGGAACAGCCTTTCGACTGTTCCTTTACATATGAGTGTTCAGTTGCGTTATGAACACTCGACATGGTGCGAGTGGCGATATAGGATTTACCCCGAAAGCCAGTCATATCAACGGTTTGCGGGCAACCAAGCAGCAGTATTTACCAATATTTACTCAAACGTCATGATAAAATGGATAATAAATTATGTGGGAAGTGATTGCATAGCAGCGACAAATAGATCCCATTCGTAATCATCTAAGTATCCTTTTATTTGTCCCCTATGTTCACGACAGAATTGCCGCACTTCAGATTTTGGAACATTCATTAGTTTAGGCAATTCCCTTTCAATTTTTCGGATAGTATCAGTTGGAAACCCAAATTCAACGAGATATTCTCCCAATGGGCTTTTTGTTCCAGTTTCATAGAACCGTGATACCGAAGAAAGGGAAAAATCTTGGCAATCTTTCCCGTGCAACTCTGCAACAAAAGTATAAATGCTATCAAAGAGTGAGATTAACTGTGGAATTTTATGCTCCAAGACATCCTTTTGAACTTTAAACGCCTTGAGATATGCTTTGTCCACCGAAGTATTTGGCTGCTTAAGTTGATATCGTATTAAGCCTGCTAATCCATTTTTTTGATAGGAATATGCAACCCCAACAAAGTAACTATGCGTCTTTGACGAGATTATTCCTGCTTCAACAAATGTCTTCAGTACTTTATCAATGAAGTATCCATTTAAAAAGGTATTTCTTACTGCCGCTTTAGATGCAAGCAGTGGATCAAACTCATCCAAAAGATTTTTATTCTGGTGTAAGCATTGAGCTAATTGTTCTTGAGTTTCCATAGGGATTAGGCGATTTTTCAAAAAGACCTTTTTGGGAAGCAAATACGCTGATTGCAAGCTATGACGTTCCGACTGAAATTCTCTATTTTTTTCGCACAAATCCACGCTTTCGGCATTATCTAAATCTATAGAAGAAATGAGCTTGTCCCCATAAATAACAAAGTCAAGATGATTTTCCGATGAATTGAGAATTTTATCTTGTATACGATCCAGCAGGAAAACTCTCCCAATAAAATTATGATAGTAACGACCAGCTCGGCCACATATATTTTTAATGTCAAATTGGGTCAGCTGCTCTGTGCCCTTTGATGAATTAATTAATACCATATTTTGAGCTTCTGTGTTCACACCTTCAACAATTGTAGATGTGCAAAAAAGAATATCGATTGAACCATGATTAAATTGCCTCAGAATTTCACTTTGGATATATCTTGGCAGGCGACCATGATGGATTGCAATATTTCTTTGGAGAATATTGTATAGCCCCCATTGCTCGATGCTTCCCTCAAAATCATAGGCTCTTTTTAAATGCTTTAAAAACTTAGAGAATCTTTCTGACTGCGTTATAGTACCATCTCTACTCTTAGCAAAGTTATTTGCATATTGGACTGTTTTGCTGGGGTTCGTACAGTATAGCATTGTTTTCCCGTACTGATTTCCATGAACATATTGAATTACACGCTCTATCCGCTGGTGAATTCCAACATTCTGCTTTGTTCCAGAATTATCCTGCACTTGGAGTGCTGTTACCTTCCGAGGCGGAAGTAATGCGTGGGTCTCTTGTATCTTTGTCTTCCACGCAGGGATTACAAAACGAATTGTCGGCTCGAACAGTATTTCGATAATATAAATTTTGTTTGCTGAAATAAATTTTTTCATGCCTGTTGAAAAGTTATCTTTGCTCAGATTAGGACCGGCTAAATAGTATTCAGGAACAGACTTTGCCAATAAGTAAAGAGCAATTCTAAATGTTTTAGCTCTGGCCTCATCCAAGAACGCGACTGATTTTTCAATGCCTTTTTCATCTGGAGACAGCACAATGCCCTCATCATCTTCTTTTGTAGGGCAATTTGCAAAGTCTTCATCTTCTTTATACATTTCATCGAAGAAGAAAAAATCAATCTTAATATCTGGATAAAGTGCCATCAATTGTATAGCACGTTCTGGAGTAAAAATAAATATATTTCTTTGCTCTAAATCAATTTCTTCAGTGACTGAGTTAATAATATTATAGCTCAATTCCTTCTGTTGCACAAAATTTTGCATATCAAGAGCATTTTCTCGTAGAAGCGCAATAGTAGGAAAAATCAGCATAATCGTATTATAGCGCTCGTTGTTAAGATAAAGAATCTCCCGCATCAAATAGGTTTTTCCATAGGAAGTAGGGGCACTCACCAGAAGCCTTTTTGTTGACAAGTGTTGAAAAACATCGATGACTTCTTTTTGTGACTTATCGAGAAGGTTATTGGGCCAAACCTTCGAACGGTAAAGCTGTGAGATTGCTTCATCCTTAATGGCAATTCCTTCTGTTTTTTGCTTTAGTGGTTCCGAAGTAAGATTGTTTTGAACATTGTAACCAAACATCCGCATTTTTCTTGAAGCAATATAGAGTAATTCCTGCATTAGCGCATCTTTTGCCAGATCAATATTGTCAGAAATCACACAGATGAGATCTCGAAGACGCTCTTTGGATTGTATATCTGTCTCTGTATAATTGTTAATAGCTGTCAAAAGCTCTTTAACGTAATCCATGGTAAAATCCCTTCTCGCTCCTAATCACATCAATATCACTTAGTGGGAAAACCATAAAAATAATATGGGGCTTAAGCACGAAAGAAGAATAATTCTTTTTACTATAGTATGTCCGTATTTTTTCTATCTCTGTGGATAGATTCAGAAATAGGTTTGCAGGGTCAGAATACAGTAAGCCATTTTCATATGCAAGTAAACAGGGAACTTTGATTGTAATATGTTCCTTTTCAAATAGTTTAACCAATGCAGCTTCACGAGTCTCAGCAGGCGAATCAATTGTTGAGCGATTTAGATCATCAATGATACGCAATAAATGTTTAGTGTCTTTTGTCGTAGCATATGGTTTGTCACAAAGAAAAAATAATTGCTTCGCAAAATATCCTGCATCATATTTAGACAGCAAATCAGTGTGGATACCTGATAAGCAATATCCACGATCTCCCATTTTAGCTTGCCCCAACCACAATGAAATAGAATTATCTTTTGATCTCGATATATATGTTAAGTCATAGCCTTTGATTTCGTTGTTATCATTTTGCCTGAAAATAGTTCTGAGGGCCAATTTTGTTGCTAACGGCTCAAATATTTCTATAATCAAATCGAGAAGTACTTCGCTTAACAATCCATCAGTTTTTTCAGAACGCTTTGGAAGTCGTTGAATATAAGCGTATTTGGAACATTTCTCCAAATCTTCTAATCTTCCACGAGAGTATTCCTCAATAATTTCAGATTCGCCATAGCAATAGAACGGAAGATTTTTACACATGAGTTCTGATAAGTTTTGAATTCCGTCACTACTTGTTGAATGACTGTAAGGTTGATA
This sequence comes from Clostridiales bacterium, assembly GCA_014799475.1. Taxonomy (GTDB): domain Bacteria; phylum Bacillota; class Clostridia; order Oscillospirales; family Oscillospiraceae; genus Enterenecus. The sequence continues at coordinate 4,220 of JAAVHX010000028.1, forward strand.
TTCATACTGGTCACGCAAAGAATCATAAGAAAAAATTATTCCCTTACTTTTATTTACAATCAGTTCTTCATATATCTTCCTATATTCCTTCATGTAGCTACCCCAATCTATAAAAATAGCTTTGCCTCAAAATTTGGTAAGTGTTCTTTCAATTGTAAATTATACCATATGAAAGTTTAAAAATCTACATATTATGAAATAATTGCTGTGCATTTATCACTCCCTTTTTAATTTACGATAAAGATTTTGGAAAGGAAGCGATACATAATGCACGAAAGAAAATTTGCAGTTTTATATTGCCGCATCTCGAAAAATACTTCTCAACAAGACGAGAGTGACAGCATTGTAAATCAAAAGATTCTCCTTCAAAGGGTTGCAGCTCAGAATGGCTTTGAGCACACTCAGTTTTTTATTGATGATGGATACAGTGGAACCACGTTTGATAGGCCGGCACTCAAACAAATGGAGGATGCTATCCGGGCCGGAATGGTGTGTGCTGTATTAGTCAAGGATATTTCTCGTCTTGGGCGAGACTACTTAAAAATTGGCTACTACCTGGAGCAGTTTTTTCCCCGCCATAATGTACGTTTTATGGCGGTTAGCGGTGGGATCGATAGCAATACTACATCCACAGATTTTGTGCCGTTATATAGCGTCATGGATGAGTGGTATGCAAGAGACATTAGTCGGAAGATGCGGTTGATGTACCGATCTCGTGCATCAACAGGAACTGCAATCGGCTCACCCGTGTACGGCTATACCAGGACCAAGGGAAAGACTGGGCCCTGGGAGATTGACTATGAAGCAGCAGCTGTAGTCCGATACATATATCGGCTTGCTTTATAGGAATACTTTCAGCACAAGCAAAACCTGCATAGAACGCGAAAGAACTCCGGAAAGCAATCGCTGTTTTCCGGAGTTCTTCGCTGTGGAGACTGTGGAAGCAATCTTCACTATCATTTTAATCAGGTAAATCCATCTATTGAATATTATAACTGCTCCAATTATATGGGTAACCGGGGCACTTGCTCTGATACTCACTATATTCGTTTGGATTTTTTAAGAGATAAGGTGCTCGATGAGCTACAAAGGTTGCTCAAAGCGGCAAAGAGCACTGGCTTCTGGGACAGGGTCGCTGTTGTGAAGTCAATAGAATCACAGAAAACCATTCAGAAACTAATGGAGCAACAACGGATAATGGATAAGCGCCAGAGCGAACTCAGAAAATATCTGGCTACAGCTTATGAAGACAAAGTGAAAGGGGTGATAGATGACGAAACATTCGTCCTGCTAAGCAATCAATTTAAAAAGGAGTGTGACCTACTGAAAGAAGCGCAACAAAGAATTCAAACAGAGTGTGAAACCGCCCAGAAGTTCCAAAGTGGTCTCACACAGTTCAAGAAGGAGGTTGAGGGCCAAGCTGGCATCGTTTTTTGACACGAGATATTGTCGGACAATTTATCGACTAGATTGCAGTTTATCCAGCAGATAGAAGCGTCCGGCCATATAAGCAGAAAATTGAAATTCATTATCACTTTATCGGGGAAATTGAGGAAATCCTATAAGCCCTTAATTGTGTGCGAGTGTTCTTACAGCATTTACCCGATATGAAAACGAGAATGCGAGAGTAATGAAGAGAAAACAGGAGAAAAAGAGAGCAGGTTTATCAAATACGATAAACCTGCTCATGGTGCGAGTGGCGATATAGGATTTACCCCGAAACCCAGTGATACCAACGGTTTGCGGGCGGTCAAGCAGCAGTATTTACACGAAAAACCAAATATCAACTATGGTTTTTGGGGGCGTTCCAGCGATGGAACGCTCTTTCCTTCAACCAAATCTCTCCCATTAACGTTGGCAACAGGCTTCATCTAAATTTGAATTTTCCCAATATATGGTGAAAACCATTAGGCGGCAAAACTATAGCCAATCAAACTTTTTTCGAGAATACCCAGTTCATATAATTTCTGAAGTCCATATAATATCTCACGTTCTGTAAAGCGTTTGGCCTTATCTTCTGACCAGTTTTTGAATCCAGAAATTACATCTTCTGAGGATAATGATCCTGATTGTTCGATTAAGAAACAAATTGTTGATAAGCACTCCAATTCATGATTGCTACTTATTGAATTAACGAAATCACAGGCTTTTTGAATTTGAGGAAACAGTTCTTTGAGTGTACTATTTACTGAATTGCTTATCAATTTGTTATATAAAATTTTTTGAGCTTCTTCTGTTGAACGAGTTTTATGATACTGTTGGAACTCTCGTATACCTTTGCTGATTATGTCGATGGAGTGGTCATACGGGCCAAATTTATGAGGAACAAAGTTAAAATACTTTTTTGGGGAAAACAAATTCATAAAATATGCGGCTTTTTGTAATCTAAGTGCATCAAATGTTTCTAATTGGTGCTTAATTTCCATTAGTACAAGGGCAGAGGTGCTCAGCTTTGGCTCAAGATAGGGTGCGGATGAATAATTCTTCGACGGTTCATAAATGAAAATATCTATAAAGGAAGATAGGTTTTCCAATTTATTAGATATAATTTCTTTTACATCGTTCCATTTGAGTCCGCCATTTCCACTGCCTAAAGGGGGGATAGCAATACTTTTTATGCCCAAATCATAGACCAAATCAATTAAAGAATCTAATCCATCTTCAATGTATTCAATTCTTGATTTTTCTCTCCATTTATCTTTAGTTGGAAAGTTTATGATTATTTTTCCCTGTTCTCTAAAATAGTGTAATTGACCAGGCCGCAAAGCACCTCTCTTGCAAACTCTGACGTAGTCAGCATTAGTATCTGGAAATTGAAGTTTAAATTGATACGCAATCCCTTTTCCCATATAACCTTCACAGTTCACAGTATTTACCAGCGCCTCTGCATCTGATCGGAGCAAATCTCCGGTGACATAAAAAAACATAGATATCACCTCCCATAACGAGAATTTGTCATCACACCTATGGAAACATATATTGGTTAACTTCTATTCTAACTCGGTCAGAATAATTCATTGCTTGGATTCTTGCCTTGGCGCTTTCATTTTTTACATAAACGTATGCAAATGCTTCAGGCGAAATAACATAGTTCATCACGCACTCTGCCATACAAGCTTTCCTTATTTCGGGATCGTGGTAATCTCGTCCTGTTTCCATATCTAATATATCCCATTTAATTAGGTTGAACCCTTCCTCGTAAGGATATATATCAGGCTCCTCAGTGTCCAATGGATGTGATGGGATAATGAAAAATTCGTTTTGCTCGTGGTCACTTCGCCAAATAGTGATTATGGCCATGTTTTCAGATCCATATTCTTTACAGACTGCCCCATCAAAAGGATTTTTGGGATAGAAGTGGAACAAAACAAACTTGGAAAGTGTCTCCCTATAATTTTCTCGCTTGCTTAATATGTCGGGATTGGCAATATCTGTAAAATAGTTTCCTGTCGCTAATAAAGCCTGCCGTGACATTAAGCCATTTTTTAATATTGATGGAAAATTATCAATATGTGTAATGTGATATAATAATTTCCCTCGACTGGGGGGAGTTGCCATAAAACTTGCCCTCCTTCAACATTTTATATTATCATATTGCACCACAGGAAAAAAGTCAATCAAAATGTTGAACTCTGAAATTTAGGTCAATCGGACTTTGGCTGCTACTTATTTAAGAACAAGATGAAAGGGGTGATGGATGACAAAACATTTGTCCTGCTAAACAATCAATTTAAGAAGGAGTGTGACCAATCAAAAAAAGCGCAACAAAAAATCCAGACAAAATTTGAGACCGCCCAGAAGTTCCAGGACGGTCTCACACGTTTTGAGAAAGGGGCCGAAGGTCAAGCTGACATCGAAATTTTAATGTGGGATATTACTGGACAGATCACCGACTGGATTGCAGCTTATCCGTCAGATAGGAGTGTCCTGCCATATATGCAAAAATCGAAATACGGTATCACTCTGTCTGGAAGGTTGGGAAATCCTATAGGCCTTTAATTGCGCGCGAGTGTTCTTACAGCATTTAGCCGATATGAAAGCGAGAATACGAGAGCATCAGAAAGAAAACGAAAGAAAAAGAGAGCAGGCTTATCAGATGCGATAAACCTGCTCGTGGTGCGAGTGGCGATATAGGATTTACCCCGAAACCCAGTGATACCAACGGTTTGCGGGCGGTCGAGCAGCAGTATTTACACCAAAAACCAAATATCAGCTATGATTCTTGGGGACGTTCCAGCGATGGAGCGCCCTTTTTTCTTGCCCAAAAGCAGGGGAGAGGAAGCCCTACCATTGACAAAGTTTTTCCGTATATTATCATTTATTTTAGAGGGAGGTCGAGACCCATGAACGCCCAAGTCATCGCCCTGGTCAATCAGAAGGGCGGTGTGGGAAAAACTACCAGTTGCGTAAATCTCGGCGTTGGACTTGCCCAAGCTGGAAAAAAGGTGCTGGTTATAGATTGCGATCCGCAGTCCAGCCTTTCCATCAGCCTGGGGCACTCCAAGCCGGATACCCTGCCTGTCACCCTCTCGGACATGATGGGGAAGGTGCTGAACGACCAGCCCATCG
>JAAVHX010000029.1 GCA_014799475.1 Clostridiales bacterium
ATACAGTGACTGCTTATAGCGGGTTATCCTGGTCAATTCCTTTTCCTTTGCGGCAATCTGGTCGTTAAGGCGGTGGGATTGACTTTTTTTCAGCGGGGCCGAATTGATACGGGCAATCAGCTCCGAGTAGGAAACGGCGGTGTTCACTTGATACTGGATAGCGAACAGAACGGCGGCCTCCAGGCGGTTATGCTTGATAGAGTGCATGGAGCAGGCCGTCCGGGAGCGGTTCTTGTAAGTGGAGCAGGCGTAGTACACATTTTTCCCGCTCACGCTGCGGGTGATGGATTTCCCGCAGTCGGCACATTTCAGAAAACCGCTGAACAAGTGAACTTCCCGCCCCTTGGGGGATGTCCGGGTATCGCGGAGCAGGAGGGCCTGCACCTTGTCGAAGGTTTCATGGGGGATGATAGCCTCGTGGGTATCAGGCACCCGCACCCATTCCTCCTCCGGCACCGCCTCGATCTGGTGTACCTTGTAGCTTTTCACCCGGCGGCGGCCCTGTACCAAGTCCCCGGTGTAAATGGGGTTGGTGAGGATTTCATGTATCATCCGGGCTCCCCACATGGGGTCGTCAGCCACGGCGGACGAAACGGGCAAGCCTTTCATGCGGCGGTAGGCCGTGGGGCTGGGTATGCCGTGTTCGTTCAGATACAGAGCGATGGCCCTTTTAGACGAGCCTTGCAGGAGCATGGAATAAACGCGCTTGAGTGCTATTCTTCTTTGATAGCTTATATGCGACTACTTTGCGAGAAAAAAGATCTAAAATCACACAAGTATATAGGCAACGATTTCCCAGCTTAAAACAAGTCACATCACTGACCCAGATCTGATTTGGCGTGTCCGCATGGAATTGCTGTCGAAGAACATTCTTTTTCTCTGGCTCTCGGAGCTTTAAATAGTCTTGCTTTGCTGTGGTACGAACACTGGTCAAGCCCATCTCCCGCATTCGGTCAGCTACAAACTTTGTGCTGACCTGATATCCTCGCTGCATGAGGATCGTGCGAATTTTTTCAGCGCCCAATACTTGATGATACTCATCAAATACTTCCTGGATCAGAATACGGTACTCCTCCCGGCGTCTCTCAAACCATGTGTTGCCACGTTTATTGCGGAGGATATGGTTATAAAAGGTGCCCCGAGAAACATCCAAAGCCTCACAAAGTGTGTGGACATCATACTGACCATAAAGCAGTTCTAATTCGTGCAATTTCTTTTTCAAAGGATCATGGACAGTACAATTAACTGCTTTCAATACGGCAATGATATTTTCTAGTTTGCTGACACGGCGAACGAGCATATCATATTCTTTAGCTGTAAAGGTTCGTTTTCCACTTGAATTCATTTCTGAATATAGTTTTGCCCAACGGTAAATTGTACGCACACATATTCCGCATTCTGCACTTAGGTTTTGGGCAGACCGTCCCTGCTTGTACTGTGCAATAATGCTAGCTTTTTCTTGATCGGTATAGGCCATAGATCATGACTTCCTCTCATGCAATATACCCCAGCATATCATATAAAGCGGAACACAGGCCAGAGATTTGATATGTGTTGCATATAGAGGATAGATTTGGTATAATTAACTATCCAGACTATATTGGAGCCGTTTGATCTTTATAGATTGCTTTGTCCTGATGCAATATTTAAGGCGAACAATTGGATGATCATTCACTTCATCAGAAAGAAAGTTGTGAGGAATATGAATAAAGCGGATACAAAAGATGGAATAATCATTGCTTTCATATTTGACAGTGGCAAGATTGAAGACTGCTTCTATGGGAACACAGCGTTTAAATACATTTTCAGCGGCAAAGAGGTCATGAGCAATCCCCAAAAAATTATCGTTTCGTTGGGCGATATTGTTGATTATCATGTTTTTGAAGATATTACGCCATATTTAATCCGAAATGATTTGTGTACGGTGAAAAGGAATCAACAACAGTATAAGGATAACCTTTTTGTTTTCCTTCTTGAAGATATAGACATCGATATTGCCAAGAGTATAGACATGCGCCTGAATAAAGAGTTTAGTGCATACATCGGCATGACTTCAATAGATGTAACATCCACTGATGTGCGCAAGCAATTTTGGAAAGCCCTGATTCGTTGTTTTAGTGTTGAGTACGACTCGATCACGGCGTTTGGCTTGGCGGAAGAGGAGCCATTTCAGTATTACGAGGCTGCGTCGACCCTGGGATTCCGTGTCAGCTACGACAATTTCCCCTATGAAATTGACGGCTATGGTGACACATTATTTTCTACGCGTCAGTCAACGATTATCCATTCAGCTTCGCAGCTGCGGCTTGTCGAGGGGAAGAGCGATTCGGATCGCGGGATTCTTGAAATGAATTTTTCTCTTGTGAAAGAAGTGGAAATTGCGGGTGTTCAGATTTGGAAAGCAATTGAAGATATCAATCGTGTCACTGTGACAAAAGAGGATGATGCATATAGCTTTATCATAACAGACTATTTGTTCACTTCTTTATATCAGGCCGCACAGGGAATGGAGCGCCTCCTAAAGGTACTGATTGAGTTATACGCATATGATGTGACCGATGAGAAGGAACGAACAAAAACGAACGACCTATTGTATAGTCATAATCATTTAGCAATGTCTGATTTTTTACTCGAAAAGGACGATTTGAAACTCAAGCCAACCGGTAAAAAGTTGTTAAATGCGTTGACGACCTTTTATTCCAAAGCAAGGTATCATAGATACAGTTACAGTAATGATAACAAGCTTGAATTGAAAATACTGAGGGATTTCGGTTCAGATGTCACCAAAGAAAATTTTGATGATGCTGTTAAGCATCTATATGGCAAAGCAATCGGACAAACATCTCATATATTTTATAAACATATCATAAAATTATCCCACAAATTAAACATCTTTGCCTATGAGATAAATAACAGATCCGTTGCAAGTTTTGCCTTAAACAGTTATTATGGCGATGATTTATATGATTTATTGAAACGAATTGAGCTGTCAAAAAAGGAACTACTTTGGTATCTCATTCAAAACGGCAGCGGATTACCCGCTGCTAGATTTTCAAATGAATTTTCAGCCCTACCGTTTGAGCAATGCGATATACCTGAATTTGTGAAAGATCTGATTACTGATAAGAACTCAAGCAGCATGCTTTATGACTTTGTATCAGATGCTTACGACGAGCTTGTTGAAGCGGATAAGGCCAAATGGAAAGACCGTATTGAAGCGATTGATGTACTTGTTGGGAATACTGATGTATACTTTGAAGAATTTGATGATTTATGTGATGACGATTTCGATACGGATGAATAGCTGTGATAGTTTTATGATTTGTCTTTTGAGAGATAATGAACACAAATATCTATGATGTTTTGCTGTTACATGTATGGGCGATTTTTCGATGGCCGCATTTCAGTATAGTCTCGGATACATGCATCTTTTTTGTCAACGCAAGACATGATAAGTTGACAAACTCTGAGGCCTAAAAGTGATTGGTTTCATGAGTTTGTCAGCTTTTCTTTAACTTTTTTGGTGCAGTAAAAATATTGGGATGCATTTAGAGGGACTCGAACCGTCCACCATTACTAATAATCTCATGGATTTGGCACAGCCTTCGGGCTGTGCCTTTGCTATTTGGAATTGAAATCTGGAAAGGAATATGTTACCATGGAGATAACAAAAAGTGAGCAAATTCGTATTGGACTGCAAAAAAGCTTTCAGAGCGGAAAATCCGCTAAGGCATCTACTGCCTGTTATGGCTATCAAGTCACTCCATCTGGGGAACTTTCGATTGATTCAGCAGAGGCCAGCATTGTAACCTTCATCTTTGAATGTTTTGCTAAAGGTGACAGCTTGGGGAAAATCTCTTATGTGTTAGCCCGTATGGATGTTGCTTCTCCTGCAGGAAAAGAGACTTGGAGTCGTGAAGCAATTTCAAAGCTTTTGGCAAATGAAAAATATACAGGTGATGTTATTTTAGGAAAAACTCATGTAGTCGATGGTGTCCAAGTGAAGTCTCATGATGTCAATAAGCAGGTTTTCATAAAAGATCACCATCCTGCGATTATTTCTCATGAACTCTTTCGTACTGTGCAGCAGGAAAAGCGTAGAAGGAGCAGAAGCCGAGCTGTTAGGTAAAGCGTAAGGGGTCTGAACCATGCCTACTGTCAAGAAAATCCTCCCTCAAAGCAAGAAATTGCCTTTGAAAAAGGTAGCTGCCTATTGTCGAGTCAGTACAAAAGTACAGGAGCAGCTTGATAGCTTGGCGGCTCAGGAGCGTTACTATGAGGACAGAATTAGGGCAAACCCTAATTGGCAGTTTGCTGGCGTCTATTCTGATGTAGGTAGCGGAACAACGGTAAAAGGTCGTAAGCAGTTTAATGCCCTGATATCTGCCAGCAGACGCGGTAAGATTGACATGGTTTTGATCAAATCGGCTTCGCGCTTTGCCCGGAATACTGTGGATGCCTTGAATATCATTCGTATGCTGCGCCAATGGAAAGTCGACATTTACTTCGAAGCAGATGATATCCATACCTTCAATGAAGATCCTGAATTTATAATGACATTGATCTGCGCTCGGGCCCAAGATGAGAGCGAATCAAAAAGCGCAGATATAAAGTGGGGTATACGAAAATCCTTTGCAAATCCTGATTCCAAGTATTATCAAAGAAAGTGCTATGGCTATAAGCACGATGAAAAAGGACAGTTAGTAATTGATGAGAAAGAAGCCGAAGTTGTCAGGCTGATCTTTCGCATGTCGAAAGAAGGGGCAAGCTTGTCGCAGATTGCTCAAACGCTACAGGAACAGGGCATTCCCTCACCAAGGGGGAAAACAGTATGGAGCAGAGAAACCTTGAGAAAAATCCTACATAATGAAAAGTATTTTGGGATAGTAATACTTCAAAAAACATTTGTGTCAAGTTGTTTAGATCATAAACAGGTTAAAAACATTGGTCAGCGAGACCAATACAAGAATATCGGCAATCATAAACCAGTTATAGTAAATCTAAACGACAACTAACAGAGATGTTTGCTTTTTATTGCACTGAAATCACTGCTTGATTGTACTGAGAAGGTGAACAAATGGATATAGACACATTAAAGAAAACAATTCAAGATTTTTTCCAAGAAAACACCTTGACAATTGTTGGTTCAGGCCTTTCTCTATCAGAAGGTATACCTGGGATGAAGGAACTCTCTGTTGAACTGACAGCAAAAGTTCCTCTTTTGCTGTCAGATGCTTCAGACATAAGTGTTTGGAATAAAATTGATAGCGATTTATCAGCAAATGTTGGTTTAGAGCAGGCTCTTCATAATACAGAACCAAGCCCATATATTGAGGATTGCATTAGAAAAATAACAGCAAAGTTCATTGGTAGTGCCGAGACAAAGGTTTTACTTGATATAATCCAGCGTGGCAAAGTATTGAGATTTACGGAGTATTTGCATCATTTCAATATACGCAACAACGGATTAGTAGTTGTCACCACAAATTATGATAGGCTTATTGAATATGCCTGTGAATACAACAATATACGCGTTGACACACTTTTTATCGGAAGATTTTTAGCGCATTTTGAACCAGAACAAAGTAGATATTCATTTTGCCAAAACATTGTTAAACGACCTGGCAAAAAACCTGAGGCGGTTTTTGCGCCCAAAGTAACCATCTTGAAGCCGCACGGATGCTTAAGTTGGCATATGGTAAATGGAGAACCGTATTCTATACCAAACTATCCATTCGATGACTGCTTAATTATTACACCCGGCGTCAATAAATATAAAGAAGGATATAGTAATCCTTTTGATGCGCACAGAACAAGAGCAAATTTGGAAATTGATTGTGCGCAGAGATACATTATTATCGGCTATGGGTTTGGAGATGACCATCTGGAAACACACCTAATCAAACAGTTAGAATGCGGGAAACCCGCATTGATACTGACATACGCACTATCACAAAAAGCGAAGGAACTTGTCAAACGCTGTAAATATGTAACGGCCATCATACACGATGGGGCGAATGGCTCAATCCTTATAACAGCGTCCGGAGAAACACAATTCCGAGATGTTAACTTATGGGATTTGCAGGCAATGTTAAGGGAGGTTTTTTAATGCCACAATTACTTGCTTTTACAGAGAATGATTTTCTAGGACGAGTAACATATGTAGACACAGAGCAAATCATCGTTGAAATTGAAAATTCTAATATTATGAACCAAATTTGCGTAGGAAATATTACTGCAATAGAAACCGGAAAGCGACACGAGCAACTAATTGCGCTGATTGATAAGGTCACAAGAAAATATGTTGATGACCTTGACAAAGACGCCGCTGATCAAAATGAGATGATGATATCCTCTGCAGATTATGTTAGGGTCAGTGTAATTGGGACATATCATTCTGTCTTTGGTACAGCACATGATATTTTTAAACGCGGTGTAGATACGTTCCCCCGAATTGAAAGTAAATGTTATTGTGTATCCGGCAACAATCTTCAAGGCTTTATGAATATCCTAAGCAAGGATATCGCAACAGAAAAAAGGTTAAAGATTGGTTCTTTTTTAATGGATGTACATGCAGATGCTGTCCTAGATGGGAATCGCTTCTTTCAACGCCATGCCGCCGTTCTGGGGAGCACTGGTTCCGGAAAAAGTTGGTGTATTGCCAACATATTAGAAAAGGCAAGCGCATTGAAGTATAGTAATATCATTGTGTTTGACATGCATGGCGAATATTCTAAATTGGCAGAGGGTCCAAATAAGATTGCTGAGCGATTTCGTATCGCTGGACCTGGAGATTTAGAGAATGCTGAACAGAATGTGTTGTTTCTGCCATATTGGCTTTTAAATCGCGAGGAGCTTTTATCAATGATTCTCGACCGGAGCGACTCAAATGCGCCAAACCAAGCTTCACGGTTTACTTTGCATGTACGGGAATTGAAAGCAGAAACGTTAACTCACGAAGGGAAAACTGAGACATTGAAAACATTTACAGTGGACTCTCCAGTGCCCTTCTTGATGACAGATCTCCTAGCTCGCCTAAAAGATGATGACACACGTAAAGGAGTAGGGAAAAATAACGCACCAGTGAAAGGTGACTGGGAAGGAAAGCTAACTCGCTTTATTTCACGGCTGGAGAGCAAACTAGAGGATAAGACATATGGTTTTATGTTCCAACCCGCAGATGAATCTCAAAGCTATGACTGGCTCAGTAAAATACTATGCAAATTACTGGGATACACCGATGGTCATACCGGCATAAAAATTATTGACTTTTCGGAGGTGCCGTCTGATGTGTTGCCTGTTATCACTGGTACATTGGCACGTCTCCTATATAATATTCAATTTTGGATGAATCCAGATCAGAGAACACCGTTTACACTCATATGTGATGAGGCACATCTGTATTTGCCAATTAGAGAAGATGCTGATGCAGTGCAGAGACAAGCCCTCTATAATTTTGAACGCATTGCGAAGGAGGGCCGAAAATACGGAGTATCAATTCTTGTGGTCAGTCAGCGGCCAGCCGATGTAAGCAAAACAATTTTGAGTCAGTGCAATAACTTTATTGTGCTAAGACTGACAAATGAACGAGATAAAAGTGTCATTAAAAATTTGTTGCCAGATTCGTTGAAGAGTACGATTGAATTCCTCCCGCTACTTGATGTTGGTGAGGCTTTGGTAGTGGGAGATGCAATCTTGCTACCCAGCAAACTGCTCTTAGACAAGCCAACTGAAGATCACCAACCAATTAGTGCTACCAAGAATTTCTGGGATGAATGGGATCAAAATAAACCAGATAATGATGCCGTTATGGGTGCGGTGGAGGCATTACGCCGTCAAAGTAGATAACGGTTACGGGGTTGCATCTTTTTTGTCTGAACGACCCTACCCAACCCGAACAGTTATCATGAAACTGACGGATTGGGTGGGGTCGTTTTGTGGCTGAAAACCTTGATACGAAAGGCTTTCAGCCATTTCTACGTCTACGCTGGAAATGAGACATGAAAACACAAAAAGTTTGAAATCAAATTGCAAAACGGAAGATTTCTGAAGTCTGAACCCCTATGTTTCATGAACACATAAATCAGGTGACAGATCTGCCAAGGTGTGGGTCTGTCTTTTCTTGTCTCAGTTCATTGTATACAGCGAGGGACTCCGTTGAAAATCCACGCCGGCGTCCGCCTGGAAAACTCTCTCGACTTCATCGGCGAAATATGCTATACTGAGAAAAATCATCACAAGGGGCCAAGTCTATATGAGTCGGTCAATGGCAACCAACCTGACAGAGGGAAATGTGGCGGGTCTGCTGCTGCGCTTTGCGTTCCCCCTCTTCATTTCAAACGCCTTGCAGGCGGTTTACAACATTGTGGATATGATCGTCGTGGGCCAATACATCGGCGGAGCAGGAATGTCCGCCGTGTCCATCGGCGGCGATATCCTGCATCTGCTGACCTTTGCCGCCATGGGCTTTTCCTCGGCGGGACAGGTCCTCATTGCCCAGGATGTGGGCGGAACCAGGATGGAGGACGTCAGGCAGACGATAGGGACCATGTTCACCGTGCTGCTGAGCGCTTCCCTGCTGATTGCGGGGATCTGCTTTTTCCTGCGCCATCCGATTCTGGTATTGTTAAACACACCGGCGGAGTCCTACGCCTATACGCTGGACTACACCGTCACCTGCATCGCGGGCCTGCCGTTCATCTACGGATACAACACGGTCAGCGCCATCCTGCGGGGCATGGGGGACAGCAAACGACCCTTTGTATTCATCGCCATTGCGGCGGTTTTGAACATGATCCTGGATGTGTTGTTTGTTGTTGGATTGGGGATGGAGGTCTTTGGCGCCGCCCTGGCCACGGTAATCGGCCAAGGAATCAGCTTTCTTGTATCGCTGGCCTATCTCTACCGGCGGCGGGAGTCTTTTGGATTTGACTTCAAAAAAGAGAGCTTTGTTCCCCAGCCCGCCGCGCTGAAACGGCTGTTGGCTCTGGGTATCCCGATGGCGATCCAATCGGCGGCGGTCAGCTTTTCCAAAATCGTGCTGATGGCGTGGATCAACCTATACGGTGTGGTGTTCTCCGCTCTGGCAGGCGTGTACAATAAAATCAACACCGTGGTGAGCGTTGTCTCCAACTCCTTCACTACGGCGGGAAGCTCCATGGTCGGGCAAAGCCTTGGCGCGGAAAAATACGACCGGGTCCCTCAAGTCCTCCGGACGGTACTCCTCTGTGGGGTGGTCATCGCTGTCTTTCTCTCCGGTGTGATCCTCCTGTTCCCAGACCAGGTATTCCTACTGTTTACCAAGGACTCTATGGTCTTGGCAACGGCATCCATACTCATCATACCCACTGTACTGAATTTTTTTGGCTCAGCTACCCGCAGCTGGGGTTTTTCCCTGATCAACGGCTCAGGGAACACAAAGCTGAACCTGGCCGTGGCGTTGATCGATGGCATGATGAGCCGTATGGGGATCGCGGCCCTGCTGGGCTATGCCATGGGCATGGACTGCCTGGGATTCTGGTTGGGTGACGCACTGGCGGGGTTCATGCCGTTCCTCATTGGCACCTGTTATTTTGCCTCGGGACGGTGGAGGGCTTCTCGCTAAATGACCCTGCCCAAGCTGAACAATAAAGCAAAAAGAAACGACAGCCACTCTGAAACCGTTGCGCCGCAACGGCTTCCGGCTGAACGACCCTACCCAATCTGAACAAATTGTTGTCAGTTGTTCGGATTAGGTAGGGTCGTTCATTGCTTATAGTCCTTGCATTTCAAGGGTTACGGGCTTTTTGACTTAGGATACCTTGTGTCACTGGCTGGAAACAAGCAATCCACAGTCAGAGAACAAAACGTGTAAATGAAGGGATTCGAACCCCTGCTGATATCACCATATCAACCTTAGGCTTTGCGGTTCATGGCTTTTCTCCCTCTGAACTCCTTGCTCGATATGGTTGACAATCCTACACAGTATTTGTCACGCCAACTAATGTAAAACTTGCAAATACTTTATCTACATGGTAAAATACAATAATATAATATATCAGGTTCAAAAGCATAATACTGCACATATAAGAATTTTTATTGATTGTATGCCACAGTTACTCGAAGGAGGAGAAGATAATGGAATTAGTTGTTTCTTTTTCAAAGGATGATACAGAATTGATTACGGCATTGGAGAAACAGTTTGGGCATACAATACAATGTGAAGAAAATAAAAATTTCGATGGATTAGATGTATTGTTGACCGTGGCTATCCCAATTGCTGCCGTTAGCGTTCAAATCGTTGATTTTATTCTTTCTCATTTTTATAGCGATAAGGGAAAACATAACAACAAGGGAAAGCAGCGAGTGCTTATTTTGCCAAATGGAAGTATTGATTTAAGGGGATATACCGAAAAAGAGGCCAGAAGAATTATAGAATGCTATTTCAAAAATCAGAATAAGAACAATGATGAATGATATTAAGTTCGCGGATATTAAGAAAAGTCTACGCCGTGAAAGAACCTTTGTTGAGGCCGAACAGAGGAACAAAATAATTGACAGCATTGTGAAGAAGCTTGAGCATGTAGATGTTTTTTATATACGCAGTGAAAACCCAGCAAATTCTGTAAAATTTTTGGACAATGATGCGATTATTGTGTGGGATGAGAATTATTGGGATGTTTTTGCAAGATATGTTAAATGCGTAGAGAATTGTAGATTAACTCGGGGAAATGTCACTCAAGGTATCATTGTCGAAATGGCGGATTTTCTGGGTAGCAAATATTCTTTCTGTAAAGAGATTGAGCATTTTCTGAAGCAAATTCCTGAACAATTTTCTATTGGGGCGCAGAGCAAGGAAGACAATAGTGTTATTCAGCTTTACATTCAGATTGCACAATTATTTTCTTTATTTCATGAACTGGCGCATATAGAATCATGTAAAGGTAATAATAGTCAAATTCTGGTATGTCGAGAGTTAGTCTTGGATATGTTTAGTTCATTAAATGAGGAGACCTTCACTCATTTAGGCCATTGGGGAGAATTAGGTAGAAAAGTAGCAGCGTTAGACTGTGAGATGTCGGAGGATATCTTTGAGGAAATAGTATCGGACGTATTCGCCATTTTTCAAACAATTGATTTTTTGAATATATGTTATCATGTGAGTGAATGGAAATTGGCGTGTTATTGCACTACTGCAATAGACCACCTTTTGACATTTCAAAATATGTTCAACGCAATTAGCTCAGCATGGAATAACCATTTTGCAGAGATCATGTTCAGACTCCCGGTTCGGGTTCATGAGATTGATACATATGTAAATGAACTGGCAATGGCAAGATGTGGTCTAGGTTCTCTGATTTTGGTGATTGTAACTTATTCTAAGCAGGGGCTGTCCAAAGAGCAAATCAATGATTTATGGGAGTATAGAGACATATATCATGTTGATAATGCGGGAGTTATTGCTTGCTTAGCGGATGAAAAGTTTATTTGCACAACAATAGAGGAAGCTTTTTCATAAAAGCCTTTGCTTGAGCTCCTTTATTCAAATTTGAACGACTTTGAGGTGGACCAGGATGAATAGGGTTGTTTCGTGTCTCAGAGAATTGAAACGTAAGTAATTTGAGAGAACCCCCGCCGTATGTAAATGAACTTTTTCTGGAAATGGAGTGATTCTCCAACAAAAAATATACGGGACGAGTATTGCTCCAGAAAACTATCAGCGTATGCAGCCCCAAAATCAAAAACGATGGCTTCATGGATCGGTATCTGTACTCCAATTCCCATGAGGCCATTATATCTGACGAGATATTTAGGGCGGTTCAGCAGGAGAAGTTTGAGCAAACAATTCATCCGGAAAAAGAACATCATGTACAGATATTCTTTTAGTTTGGCCAAAATGCTGCACGCTGTTATATAGCAGATAACAAATCTTGTCAAGCGAGTATCCACTAAGCAATATATTCAACATTTAAAACTGTTCTCTTGCACAGATAATATTTTACCTATAATATGACATTTTTCTTGAATGGGTATGGTAATTTTTATTTGTTGTGTTATAATGTAGATTAGACGAATAATAATGCCAAAATAACTGTGAACCTGTTCTTCCAATTTTTCAAATGATGTGCAACCATTTCCATATTAACAGGCGGAGCAATTTGCCTTGTTTTACCAAAGCATCCAAAACAGAAACACTATTTTGTTTTTCAAAACTGACTTAGAATCAGATTTTGAAAGATTAACTACACAATATTAGTATTGCCCCTACTTGGACGAGATGTCCAAGCTGTAATTTTTTGCCTTTAGCTTTTTAATGGATTGTTAGAAAAAGTAAACGGATTTTCCCGGTTTCTGGTTCGAATCCCTGTGCTGGGTTAATCTGTTCACATAATAATCTGGCCTGGTTGTCAAGTGAGAAGTTTCTCTTCACTGTCTTGCCTTCGATTGAAAAAAGATTGAACTGTGCTTGTGATATCTAATGTTTCAGCGTCCAGACTTATTAAAGTTGAAAAGTATCATAAAAACATCTGGTCAAAGCCGTCAGTAAAAATTATAGCTTTTTATTTGACACAAGTTCTGGCAGTATTATACTGATTTTAACATTTAATGATGACCACATTATGTAATGGAGAGATAAATATGTCCGTCATTGATTTAAATAAGAGAATTACACATGATTGGAATGAGTATAGCATAAATGCAAAGTCGCACGAAAGCTTAATTTTTATTGAGCCCACAGAAGATTGTTTTATTCAAGTTGGAACTTCAATCGATATAACAATTGGAGATGTCTGGTATAGTAATAAAAGGCATACCGATCTCAAAATACCCGACAAAGGAATCAAAATAAAATCAAAAAGTTACGCTGTATTTAAAACACAACAACATCTTGCATTGCCATACAATGTATATGGCATTGTTGTAGGAAAAGGGATTAATATATTTAATGGGGGGGTAGTTTCAACTGGTAAAATAGCTCCGGGCTATAATGGAAAATTACGAATAGGATACTACAATGCAAGCAGCAAAACCGTCATATTGCATAAGAATGATGTTGTTGGTTGTTGCGTATTTTATAATACTGAAAGCACTTCTTTAAGTGAAAACACGAGTGACCAATTTGACAATCCTCCAGCATTAGAGTCAATTTCAATATTGGAAATGCTTTTTGAATGGATTGGTGAGAATTGGTACAATAGTGTATCTTTGCTCGTAGCTCTATCAGCATTAATAGTTGCAATAATTAAATAATGGGGAATTAAGTATGTTTATAGTTGGGGAGAATTTAATAAGTTTAGTTAAAAAGCATCATATTATAGATGATATTCGTGATGTTTCTGAGACTTGTATAGAATTAAAATTGAATCACATCATCAAAAGAATGCGTAGAACTAACGATTGTGACACTTTAAATTACGGGGAACGGATTCCTGCAAAATATATAATGGAAGAGAGTATCTTAGATGAAGGATTGATTCTTAAACCACAGAAAGCTGTTCTTGCATGTTCAAGTAAATCGGTTCATATTCCATGTGGATATATGGGAATGATTCAGACAAAAGGTTCATTAGCAAGACTATTTGTTTTTGTTCACTGCTCAGATTCACAAGTTGATAGCGGATTTAAGGGTTGCATAACTTTTGAATTGTATAATGCATCTGAATTTAATGTTCGTATCCAAGCAGGGCAGAAAGTCGCAAATCTATATATATTGCCAGTTTCTGATAAAAATGTTAAAGCATATGAAGGAAAATATAAAGATGCAGACAAACCGACCATTCAGCTACCATAAAATGTGCAACTACAGTAGATTAATGGCATATTGAATAAGAGCTGTTTTTGAAAAGCCTTGATACATCAGGATTTTTCTTTCTGTGTTTGAGTGACATTTTTGTTCCAACCCTGATTTGAACGATAAAACGATCTGTTTCATATCTCTGAATGTCACCTCTGAACCGGCTTGTCCGAATCAGGCAGGATCATGCCGGGACCAACCAAAAAAGTCGAAAAGCGATTTCGTAGTGACAAGCCAACGGAGTCGACAAATTTCGACAAAAAATTTGCCGACTTCCCCTTTTGCTGAGATGTTTTTCTGTGGCATCCAAAGTGTTCGCCCTTTCCAACTTGCATTGACAAAAAAGATGCAGGCAAAAATCCCGCACTTCGGTGCGGGATTTTTGCGTATGAAAGAGAAAACAAAAGATTTTCAGAATAATAAATGAGCATTTACAAAATCGGGAAGCATAAAATAAAAATAACGCACCGGAGATGCAAATCCGCCTGATTTGGGAGTTTTTGAAGACACGCATGACTCGAACTCCCCGCACACAATTTTTCAACGCTAAAAACCTCAAAAAGCCATGGCTTTTGCCCAGATTTGCATCTCCAAAGCGTTATTTCAAAATCACGTCTCCTGCTTTTAGAAATTCGCTCACTTTGTTCTTGATTTTGGAAGAAGTGCTCATCTAAGGCGCAAAAAATCCGCACGGAAGTGCGGATTTTTTGCCTGCATCTCTTTTGTCAACACAGTTTGTCCTTCCGCATGGTCAGGGAGATGCGCTTCTTTTTCTCGTCCACTTCCTTCACCCACACCGTCACCACATCCCCCACACTGAGTACCTCGGAGGGGTGCTTCAGATATCGGTCGCAAATCTGGCTGATATGCACCAGACCGTCCTGGTGGACGCCAATATCCACGAAGGCCCCGAAGTCGATGACGTTGCGCACGGTGCCGCGCAATTCCATGCCGGGCTTCAGGTCCTTCATATCCATCACGTCGGTGCGCAGCACGGGGGCGGGCAGCTCGTCCCGGGGGTCCCGGCCCGGCTTGACCAGTTCGGCAGCCACGTCCAGCAGAGTGGGCACGCCCACGCTGCACTCCGCCGCCGCCTTGTCTAGGCCGTAGGCGGCAAGACGGCCTTTGAGGTCGCCCAGCCTGCCCGCCTTCACATCCGCCATGTTCTGGCCGCACAGAGCCAGCAGCTTTTCCGCCGCGGCGTAGCTCTCCGGGTGGACGGCGGTGTTGTCCAGGGGAGATTTGCTCTCCGGCACCCGCAGGAAGCCAGCCGACTGCTGAAACGCCTTGGGTCCCAGCTTGGGCACCTTCAAAATCTGCTTTCGGGTGGTAAAGGGACCGTTTTCCGCACGGTATTTCACAATATTTTTGGCCGTGGTGCCGTTCAGCCCCGCCACCCGGGTGAGCAGAGGCGCGGAGGCGGTGTTCACATCCACGCCCACGGCGTTGACGCAGTCCTCCACCACGCCGTCCAGGGTCTCTCCCAGCCGGGCCTGGGGCATATCGTGCTGATACTGACCCACACCGATGGACTTGGGGTCGATCTTCACCAGCTCCGCCAGCGGGTCCTGGAGGCGCCGGGCAATGGATACGGCGGAGCGCAGATTCACGTCGAACTCCGGGAACTCCTCCGCCGCCAGCTTGGAGGCGGAATAAACCGACGCCCCCGCCTCGTTGACAATGGCATAGCTGACTCCGCCGCCCACTTTGCGGATGAGCTCCACCGTCATCTGCTCGGTCTCCCGGCTGGCGGTGCCGTTGCCGATGGCAATGTGGGCAACCTTGTGCTTTTTGATGAGAACGGCCAGCTTTTCGATGGCCTCGTTCTTTCCCCGTTCGCCGTGGGTGGGGTAGACAACCGTGGTGTCCAGCACTTTGCCGGTGGGGTCAACCACTGCCACTTTACACCCCATGCGATAGCCCGGGTCCAACCCCATAGTGACGAAGCCCTTTACCGGCGGCTGCATCAACAGGGGCTTTAGGTTCAGCGCAAACTGGCCAATGGCTCCCTCGCTGGCCCTGTCCGTCAGCTCGGAGCGCACCTCCCGCTCCAGGGACGGGGCAATGAGCCGGTCATAGGCGTCCTCGGCGGCGGCTTTGACAAACTCCATGGCTGCCCGCCCCGGCACCACCTTCCGGCACAGAGCCGCCAGCGCGGTTTCCCGGTCCATCTCCACAGAGACCTTCAAAATCTCCTCCCGCTCACCCCGGTTCATGGCCAGCACCTGATACCCCTGTGTTTTCAATAAAGCACTTGAAAACTCATAGTAAAGGCGGTACACGCTGTCCTCCGGTTCCTTGGCCGCCGCTTTAGAGGTAATGCTACCCCGCCGCCAATACAGCTCCCGCAGCATTTTACGCACGTCGGCGTCGTCGGAGATGATCTCCGCCACAATGTCGGACGCGCCCTGTAAAGCGTCCTCCGCCGTCTCCACACCCTTTTCCGCGTCAATATAGTTCGCCGCCTCGGCCAGCGGGTCGGGGCAGGGAGCGCCCTTTGCAAACAACAGCTCTGCCAGGGGCTCCAGCCCCTTCTCGCGTGCCTGCGTGGCGCGGGTGCGGCGCTTTTGTTTGTAGGGTCTGTAAAGGTCCTCCACTTCTGCCAGGGTGGAGGCGGCGTCGATGGCGGCGGACAGCTCGTCGGTCAGCTTGCCCTGGCCCTCGATGGACTGCTTCACCTCATCCCGGCGGGTCTGCAAATTGCGCAGGTACTGTAAGCGGTCCGCCAGCTGACGGATCAGCTGGTCGTCCATGGCCCCGTGCAGCTCCTTGCGGTAGCGGGCGATGAAGGGCACCGTATTCCCCTCGTCCAGCAGGGTGATGATGTTTTCGATATGCTGCTCCGGGCGTTCCAGTTCCCGGGCCAGAATCTGTATAATCGTCTCCATTTATATCTCCTTGTTATCGGTTTTACTCCAAGCCTGTCTCTTGACAGACAAAATCCACACACTGCCGCACCATACGGTCGCAGTGGGGCTTCTTTTCCTCGCCCCGCTCAAAGGCCGCCTTCAACAGCGCGGCGCAGTCGATGGCCCCATTTTCCGCGCGGAACTGCCGGATCAGCTCCAGACGCTTCTCTTGAGGCAGGCCCAGTCCGCCCAGGGCGGTGAGGGCCCCCACCAGCGCTCCGCAGGTGGCGCCGCAGCCCATGCCGCCGCCAAAGTTCAGGGCCATGTCATAGGCCTGCTCCCGGCTGATGCCCATGTCACGGGCGAAGGGGACCACCACCGCCTGGGCGCAGTTATAGTGGACCTGGGTATCCGCCCGCAGGGCGGCCATATCTTCTCTTCTCGTCATTGTGATCGCTCCTTGTTTTGATGGCAGAGCGCACCTGGCGGCGCTCTGCCTGAGCTTAAAGTATATCACAGTTTTGCCCGCTTGAAAAGCAATGGCGGCAGAAGCCGACAATGCTCACACATTGTCGGCTCTCTTGCGCCTTAATTCAACATTCTCTCAAAAAGATTCCTATGTGTCTACCTTTCGTTTACAGTTTCACTTTGCCGGAAGTCCTGACTTATGAATTGGCGCGGATGCGTCTTTTCTGCTTCTGAACGTCTGGTCATCCCAGGCAATCACGACAAGGCCGAGGTCGTCTCCACTGCGCTTGGAGAAAATCTGCCGCATATTGAACTCCAGAGCCTGGCTGATAGTCTCTTCATCGCCGTCCTCAAGCCAGCGCGCAATGGTGCCGCAAGCCGGGGCGGGTTCCCCCGTGCTTTGCTGGTACAGGCTCTCCGCCATGCCGTCGCTCATCATCAGCAGCGCTCCCGGATCTTCCAGTCTGCCTCTGTGAAGGCGGAGATGCTCCGCCGCATCGTCGGTGGTAATGAAGAAGGTCTCGTTTTGATACACTCCATTTTCCGGAGGGCTGAATACCAAAGCTGTGCCGTTCTGAACGAACACCTGGACACCGTCTCCCAGGTGCCCGGAGAGATAACGGCCATCGGCATGACCGGCAAAGAACAGCAGCGTGCTGGCCAACTCATAAATCGGAGGCTCCTGCTGGCAAAGAACCCGCGTACAAGTCTGTATCAGTTCCTCCGCTAGAACGCCATCCTCCATGGCCCAGAGATCATCGAACCGCCGGCACAGCAGCTCCGAGGTGCACTGCGTCACGCAGGCCGCCCCCAGATCGCTGCTGGCACAGCTTCCCGCTCCGTCCGCTAGGGCGGCGCAGACTGCGTATCCGTTCCGATACAGCGCGACCTTGTCCTGACAGGGGCGGCCGGCGGAGAGGTGGCTGCGGCCCGCACAGGCGGCCAGGCTGATTTTATACTCCATCCGCCTCACCGCTGCTTCCGCTCCAGGACCTCACCCCAGGTGGTGGTGGGGTCATAGCGGACTTCCTCCCCGCTCATGGACTGACTGGTCTTTTCAATGCTCCGGCTGAGCCAGGCGAAGAATTCCTGGAACTTCATATCCCGCAGATATTGGATTCTGCCATCCGGCGAGAGGGTCATTAAAGAAGCGCACTTCATCCGCTGCTCATCGCCCACGGTGATGCACAGCACATTCAGGTGCTTGGCGTCACTTTCTGCCTTCAGAAGTTCCGCCGCGTGAGCCAGTTCCCGGGGAGATTGGCTCTCGTCACCGTCGCCGATCAGAATAAGCCAGGGGCGGTACCAGGTGATACCGTTGTCCCGGTAGCGGCGCTTGCGCAGCTCCAGGTTCTCCAGTGCGGTCTTCACCGCATCCGCAAGGGGCGTAGCCCCATCGGCGGTGAGCCTGGGGAGCCCCTGCTCAAGGATGCGGTCCGGTGTGGCAAAGTCCCGCTCCACCCGGGCCATGGGGCCGCCATAACTGATGATACAAAGCTCCGCCGAATCCCTGGCAATGGGGTCCCGCTCCATGTCGCGGCAGAAGGAGTCCAGCCCCTCCAGCACCCGGTCCAATCGCCGCTGCTGGCGCATGGAGAAGGAACAGTCCACACAGATGACCACCGGCGTGCGGGTCTCGGGGTTGGTGACCAGGTCGCCCTCCTCCAGCAGATAGTCCTCCGGCGTTTTGTTGGGGAATCTCCCCGCTGTTTTTTTCGGCATTTCTGTCACTCCTTCCTGAGTTTAGCCGCCCTTTTCAGCGCCACGCATTAAGGCACTTGGGACAGAGGACCGGCTTCCCGAACCGGCGGAGCCGCTCCAGCTTGTCCCGGCCGGTGCGGAAGGTCTCCCGGCAGTCCGGCCCCTCACAGGAAACCAGGGGCCGCTCATAGTCCAGGCAGCTGGGGCACAGCGGCCGGATATTCCTGGAGCGCAGCTCCTCCAGCCAGTCCCGGGAGATCGTGTAGCTGCTGCCGCAGCGGCTGCAGGCGGTTTGGGCATTGGCGCAGTCCGGGCAAAGCATGGGCAGTCCCTTCCACGTCCGCTCCCGCCAAATGGAAACCAGCGTCTCAAAGGGAGTCCCGCAGACATCGCAGGGGATCGTGTACTTCCGTTCCCGGAAATTTCGGTACATGATGCGGTGGGTGGGACAGAGGTCCGGCTCCCGGTCGCTGCGGCGGCGATAGGTCGCCTCGTCAATATTATAGGATTTTCCGCACTCTGAACAAACTTTATCCAGCATGGTGCCGTCTATATCCTTGAAGCCCTCCGGGGTCAGCTCATCGCTGCTGTGCACCAGTTCGATCTGACGGACATACTCCCGCAGGATCCCCTCCCACTCCCCGGCGGAGAGGCGGCCCTTTCCTGTAAAGGTGCTGTGGAAAGCCGATTTTACCTGGTAGGTCATGTGGCTCCAGATCTCCCGCCACCGTCCTACCGGAGTCTGGTCCGTGTAGCCCTCCTCCTCGCCGGCGCGGAAGGGATAGGGAAAGTTCCCAGCGATGATGGCGTCCAGCACATTGTCGCTGTCCGTGCTGCGGCTCTCGTAGGGAGATTTGCCCAGCATCAGGACCTCAAACAGCACCACGGCCATGGAATACCGCTCGTGATCCAGCGTCCGGAGGTAATTGTAGTTCTCCTGGCCGCTCCGGCGAACCTCCTTCAGAACCTCCGGCGGCGTATACCGGTCCGACCGCACCGGACAGGGAAAACCGCCGAACTGATAGCTGTCACAGTCCACGAAATAGACAGCGCAGTTGGGGGCCACCATAAAGTTCCTGGGATTGACATCCCCCATCAGGATGCCCTTTTCGTGCATTTGCGCAAAGGCCCCCGCGATATTGGCGGCGATGAGGGCCAGGCTTTTCCGGGTCCAGCCCAGGGCCATGATATTCCGGTTGTTCCGGCCCGGCTTATAAACGGTCTGGCACAGCTCCCTGGCCTCGGCTTTGGGCATCAGATAGCCCGCCCATTCGCCGCCGGAAGTAAAGACCAGCGCCTGGGGCCAGCAGAGTCCCGGAATATCGGGAGAGGCCGCCGTCATATGGCGCAGCTTTTCCCGCCGTTCCTCCGTTAGCTGGTCCTGATGATAAATTTTGACCACGGCCCGATTCCGCCGGCTTACGGCATAGACGGTGCCTTCGCCTCCGGCGCTGCCCACCGGGCTGCCCAAAATAAGCTCCTGACGGGATCCGTCAGGCAGCTCCGCCGTGACACGGCTTCCAGTTTTGGGCTGCTTCTTCATAGAAAGGAGCGTCTTAGAGGAACCGCCTTGGGCCAGGACAGGCGGGGCGGATTCCGCCTGACGCGGCCGGGGCTCTTGCGGCGCCGAGGCCTCCGGAGCCCTGCCGGACGGCGGCGGAGGGGCTTCCGGTTCTGATTTATCCTCCGTTAGCATAGCCAGATAGCTGGCCCTGGTATCCCGGTACAAAAGCAGCTCCCCGTCTACGCAGGGCTTGGCGGCGGCGGCGTTGGGGAACTCCTTCAGTTCCCCGGCCAGCTGCCGATCCATGGTCAGCGCCAGGAATCGGTTTTCCGGATAATCCTCCGCCACCTGGCGGATGTTTACATAGCTCCGGGTGCTGGAGGTAGGGCTGAACACCACCTCCAGGCACTTGCGCTGGCGCAGGAACCGGAGGGTCTTGATGGCGGTTTTGCTGTTTTTATGGGCTTTCTGGCGCTGGTCGGACAGCTCTTCCGCCATATCCGGATCCAGTTCCGCCAGCTCCAGGGCGGTGTAGGGCGCGCTGCCGCGAAACGCGCTGAACAACCCCGCCACCACAGATTCATCCACCAGAAGCTTTTCGTGCCGCCGCGCCAGCAGAGGCGCCAGCCGTTCATTCAGCAGCTCGCGGCCCTCGGCAGAGAGAAACATGCTCTCGTCCACCAGCAGCGTAAAGCAGTCCAGTATGGCAGACAAGACGCTCTCCCGGGGCGGGAGCATGGTCCCGGTTCGCTGAAGCAGCGCGGCGGCGTCTCTGTGGCTTCTCAATGGGCGGAGGAGCCGCTTCTCATGCTGCCGGGAGGTTTTTTTTGCCGCAGGGCGTTTCTGCGCCCGCTCCGCGGCCTCCCCTTGAGTAGCGGCGGGCTTTTTGCCCAGCAGGGCGGCTACGCTGGGAGACCAGCTCAGCTTCTCTTTGAGAACTTGCCGGTCCTCCTCATAGACCATGCCATTTTGGCACGAAAGCCGCAGAAAGTCGGCGGCCTCCTCCAGCGCCTGTGTCTGCTGAGGAGTGAGGCCGTCCTCGGAGAGGAACAGCTCCCGGCCCAGCTCCTCCAGGGAAATGGGCGGGTATCCGAACATGTCCCGGCACCTGGCCTCAATCCGCTCCCAATATGCCTCCAAGGGCTCCAGGGGGTCTTTCCAGTCAGGCGTCCAGCCGGTTTTCCGCTGGATGGGCGCGGTGAGCTGTTCCAGGAGATTTAGGTCGTTTTCAATGGATTCCCGTGTGATTCCATCCACTTCTTCAGAGCCGTCATGCGCTTTCCGATTGCGCAACTTGATGGATTCCCGGAGCACATCTTCATAGGGTGCTTTGGGATAGCGGCAGCCGCGCTTCCCGGTGCGGATACCCACCTGGAAGGTCTTGAAGAAATTCAGGCTGTCTGAGGCGAATCCCTTGCCGTCCGGCAGCTCCCGTTCCCCGCCATAGAGCAGATACTTGTTATAAGCTTGAATATCCAGCTTTTCATAGGGACATTCGGGGCATTTCCTGGGGTTGTTTCCGTCCCACTCTTTCATGATCGCTTCACCCCTGCCTCCGATGAGGAACAGGTTCTTCCAGAATACCTCGTCCGTCAGCTTCGCCTCATGGTTGGCATACTTCACCGCCGCGGCTACGTAGTTGGTGATTTGGAACAGCACCTCTTTGACGAAGAAATGGCCCTTCCGCCGCTGTTCCGCATCAAGCTCCAGGTTTTTTTGCTCACTCAACTGCGCGCCCTCCTCTCTCTGTTGTTCCGGTCAGCGGATGTCAAGCTCTTTTTGGGCCTTTTCGTGGCCCTGGTCCGCCGCCTTTTGCAGCCACTCCCGGGCCTCCTGGGGCAAGCCCCGGCTGAAAAAGCTCTTTTTCGTCTCCTTGTAAAGCATCCCCAGCTCATACTGGGCGTCAGCCAGGCCCTGGTCAGCGGCCAGCTTCAGCAGCCGTTCCGCCTCGGCCAGATTTTTGGCAATGCCCCGGCCGTTTTTATAGTTCCTGCCAAGGTTGCACTGTCCCCAGTAATACCCCTGTTCCGCCGCCTTGCGGTACCATTCGTTGGCCTGGGCAAGGTCCTGCTGTACGCCTTTCCCATTGGAATAGCAAGCCCCCAATGTGTTCTGCGCATACTTGTTGCCCTGTTTGGCAGCCTTCAGGTACCATTGCACCGCCTGGGCGTAGTCCTGTCGTACACCCCTGCCGAAGTAATAACAGCTTCCAATACCGTTCTGCGCCTCCGCGTCTCCCTGTTCGGCGGCTTTGCGGAACCATTCTGCGGCCTGAGCGTAATCCTGTTTCACACACCGGCCATGGTAATATAATAGGCCTAAGCTTCTTTGGGAAATGACGTGACCCTGTTCAGCCGCCTTGCGGTACCAAATCACGGCTTGGGCGGCATCTTTTTCCACACCCCAGCCTTCCTCGTAAAAGCGCCCCAGCCAGTTCTGCGCGTCCTTGTCCTCCTGTTCGGCGGCTTTACGGAACCATTGCATGGCTTGAATATAGTCTTGTTCTACACCTGTGCCATTCTTGAAGCACATGCCCATATTGTGCTGGGCGGCGGCCAGTCCCGCCTCGGCGGCTCTGCGATACCATGCCACGGCTTGAACGACATCCTTCTCCACGCCCCAGCCTTCCTCATAGCAGCGCCCCAGCCAGTTCTGGCCATTGGGGTCATTTTGATCCGCGGCTCTGCGGAACCACTGCATCGCCTGGGCTCGATCCTTCTCCACGCCCCAGCCGTCCAGATAACTGTGTCCCAATTCGCACTGAGCCTGTGCGTCGCTGGCCTCCGCGTAAGTGCGCCATCCTCTGACAGCCTGAGCGGAGTCCGCTGTCCAGAACTTCCTGGAAAAGATGTTGTCTATCTGATCCTGAGCTCGCTCATTGCCCTGCTTTGCCGCGGCGCGCAGAAGCTGCAAGCCTCGAGCGGGGTTCTCCTCAACAATGTCGCCTTTAAAATAGTGGTTGGCCAACAGGTACTGCGCCAGGTCACAGCCCAGCTCCGCCCCCTTCTGGAAGCAGAACGCTGCCTGGGCCGGGTCCTTCTCCACGCCCTTGCCCTCTAAATAGCACTCTCCCAGATTCTTATACGCGAAGGAAACATTTTGCTCTGCCGCTTTCCGAAGCCAGAAAATTGCTTTTTCGAAGTCTATGGACACACCGCAACCGTCAAGATAATAGAATCCCAACTGGTTTTGGGCTTCGCCGTGCCCCTGTTCCGCAGCCTTATAAAGCCAGGGAAACGCGGAATCATAATCAAAATCATAGTATTCATTTCCATAAAGGTACCCCAGATTGTACTGGGCTTCGGCCAGTCCCTGCTCCGCCGCTTTGGTGTACCACAGCTTCGCCTGGTCAAAATTTTCCTGCATGCCATTGCCAAAGAAATAGCAGTCGCCTAAATAGTTCTGGGCCCGGGCAAGGCCCTGTTCGGTAGCTTTGCGGAACCATTCCACTGCGGAAGCATGGTTTTGCTCAACACCGATGCCCCAATAGTAGCATTCGCCCAGGATGCTCTGAGCATTGGCATGGCCCTGCTCCGCGGCCTTGCGGTACCAATCCGCGGCCAGAGTTTTGTCCTCCTCGACTCCTTTGCCGTTGTAATAGCCGAAGCCCAGATTGTACTGCGCTTCGGCAAACCCCTGTTCCGCAGCCTTCCGGTACCACTCCATCGCTAAAGCTGCATCTACCTCAACGCCCTGTCCGTAATAATAGCAGGTTCCCAATTGATTCTGCGCTTCCGCAAGCCCCTGCTCGGCGGCTTTACGGAACCATTCCACGGCCAGAGGTTCGTCTTTCTCAAACTCTGTGCCCCAGTAATAGCACCTGCCCAGACTATACTGGGCCCCGGCGTGCCCCCGCTCCGCTAGGATGCGGAAAAGCTCAGCCGCAAAGGCGTCGTCCCGTTCCTCCGAATCGAAACGGGAGAACCGCAGGGCGGCGTCGTAGACTTCATTCTCATCGTCCACTTGGGCGCAGCGGAGCAGGTCTTCCTTTTCCTGGGCCAATTCTGCCTGCCGGGCCTCCCGGGCCCGCTCCTCGGCGTAGAAACGCTCCTCCGCATTCTCGACCCCCGCGGCCTGGGCCTTCCGCAGCCAGCTCAGCGCCCGGGCCGGGCTGACGGCCACCAGGTCCCCGGTTTTGTACCGGCGGGCCAGGGACAGCTTGTCCTCTCCGCCGCCCAGGTCCGCGGCCCGGGTGAACCACAGCTCCGCCTCGTTAAGGTCCTGGTCCACGCCACAGCCTTGGCCGTAGCACACCGCCAGCACTACCATAGCCTCCGGCAGGCCGCAGTCGGCGGCGTTCCGCAACAGTGCTGCCGCTTCCTTGTCCTTTCCCTGGCCCTGCCACCGCTTGGCCAGCGTCAGGCAGGCTTGGGGATGGCCCTGGTCCACGGCCATGGAGAGATAGCGCTCCGCGTCCGCATCGCCTCCGACCATGCCGCCCTCCATTAAAAACCGCGCCACCTGATACTGGGCCTCCGCATCGCCGTCCTCCGCCGCCACGCACCAGTCCGGCAGAGTTTCCTCGGTCAGAATCTCAGAGATTGATTCCGTCTGGCCGGAGCCCAGCAGTGCCTGCGCCGAGCTGTGGCCCTGTTCCGCCGCCCGGCGAAGCCACCGCTCCGCCTGCTGTCCGTCTTTTTCTGTGCCTGTACCGTGGAGCCAGCAGAGCCCCAGCTGATATTGCACCTCCGGATCGGATTGATCAGATTCCAGCAAATCCTCAAAACGTTCTTCATCTGTCACGGTGGAATCCCCTTTCCCACATTGTAATCTCTCTATAGGTCAAGGCTGGTTTTTCGGGATTTATTATAGATTCTTTCCAGCTGATTTGCAAGAACCAGCTGAAAAACCGCCGAGCTGAAAAGTACAGTATGGATGGCTTTTACGCTATTGAATCCATCCACATACAGCTTGTGATCGGCGGTGCTCCGCCTGTAGTCGTCCTCGTAGCCGAGTGCCTTGGCCTGGGCTGCGGTAAGGTTTCAGGCCTCCACCCGGCCCTCGTTCAGATACTTCTGCTCCAAGTAAAAAATGTATTCTATTGTTGCAGGTATTCCCGACGTTGGCTTCGGAGTATCACAGGTTATGCCGGTGCTTGTGGAGCTTTTTTATGCTCCTGTTGGCGCAACAATACTAATGGAGCAGCCGGAACTGCATCTGCATCCAAGCGCTCAAGCTGCGCTTGCAGATGTGATGATTTCAGCTATAAAAGCTAGAGAAGATGCAAAACAACGTAATATTCAATTGATTATTGAGACTCATTCAGAACACTTTCTGCGCCGTTTCCAAAGACGAATTGCTGAGGGAAGCATTGATTCCAGCCAAGTGTGTGGGTACTTTGTAAATACAACCAATGTACCCGTTACTTTAGAGGCGCTGCAAATAGATTTATTTGGAAATATCATCAACTGGCTAAAGCATTCTATTTATTATGATCATCTTCCAGATTACTTCATTGCATTTGATGTGTTTGATACAAAAGAACAAAAGTTTTTTTCTGTTCAAAGGCGAAATGCGCTGCTGAAAAAGACCAATGTTGCAATTGTACCTAAAATTGGATATGGAAGGTTTGATTTGGACTATTTGTTAGCAATGGAATTTACCTCAAGTTATGGAGACGAAACGAGCGAAGGAATCTATTTAAGGCGCGATTCTGAAAAATGGTTAGAATGCAGAGCTAAAATCGTTAGGGCTAATTTCTCACAGAGCATAGGAGTGCATTGGAGTAAAAAACTTTGGAACTAAATCGATTGCAGTATTAGGGTATATTTTTTAAGTAGAGGTTATATTCAGATGCTAACAATAGTATTTGGCAGATAGGTTGGCAGAGCTGATTTAGGTACTTGTTGATTGCTTGTGGGATATACTTTCCCAATTATTCTGTCCTTTGCCCGAGATCAAATAGTACCATGTGAGGCATTTTCACAGACCAGCTATGATTGGTCGAAAATCAAAAGCTGGTCTGCTAGATTCTAATAAGGATTAGCAGACCAGTTTTCTATCCTGCTGTCGAAGGCAGGACCGCTGTATTGGCATCTATGTTTGGCAGGGTTTGCATTATACGTTTGTTCGCTTTTTAGCGTTTTTTCTACACTTTGGAGTAAAAACGCTGTTCTACGCCCAAAAATCCATTCTCGCTTTTTCCTCGAAACCGTTGGCGGCAAAGAATTCCTTGGTTCTCAAAACCTCCCAACTTCTCTTAAAATCCGTTTCTCCACATGACTTAAACCGTGTGGGTCAAGAGTCCTAAAACCGTTGATACGCCTGCCTCTCCGGAGTTTGGATAACACCTGTCTACACTTTTTCTACACCCTATTTTCGTAATTCATTTGACTCCAAGTCGCAGTGGAATCGGGTACTGGAGGGGCTTAAAATCTCTTAAAAATTTTTATCTTCACAATAAGTTGAACAACTCGAAATTAAATAATCTATCCGGAAAACTGAATATTCATGCACGGAGCGGTATCGAAGTGGTTGTAACGAGCTTGACTCGAAATCAAGTTGTCCGCAAGGGCACGTGGGTTCGAATCCCACCCGCTCCGCCACAAACCCCTTGAAATCCAATGGCTTTCAAGGGGTTTCCTTTTGCCCTTACGAAGATGGGTTTGGGGTAAGTGTGAAAATGGTGCCCTGATTTGTGGTGCCCAAATGGTGCCCGGCACCGTAGAATAGTTGAGTTGCCCCAAAAAGGATACCTTGACTTTTCCTATCATTCTGCTTATAATTAAAGTTATGAAATATAACTTGTTGGGAGGGGCAGTATGCACACAGCGCTTTTGAAATACATGACTGACTCTGGAAAACTTTACGCTCAGATGCTGGTTCCAGCCCGGAAGGCTTTCGGGCTGACCCAAGCGGAGTTGGACATCCTCCTGTTTCTGGCCAACAATCCGGAATATGATACGGCCTCTGACATTGTAGCGATACGCCATTTGGCCAAGTCCAATGTTTCGGTAGGCATCCGGAGTTTGGAGGCCAAAGGGCTTATCCACCGCCGCGCCGATGGGCAGGATCGCCGGGTGGATCATCTTGAACTTACCGCTGCCGCCCAGGCGCCGGTAGGGCTGGGCCAGGAGGGACAACAACGGTTCAAGGCGCTGCTCTTTCAGGGTTTTTCCGCTGAAGACCGGGCAGAGCTGGAGCGCTTGATGGGCCGTATCCAGCAGAACATCTCTCAAGTATTGGATACTTGGACTGACCACAGAAAGGAAGGAAAATCGTTATGACGCTGCTGATGACCATACTTGTCTGTTTCTTTGCCGGAATGGGGGCCGGATTGGGCACTGGATTTGCTGGGATGAGCGCCGCCGCCGTTATTACTCCCATGTTGGTGGGTCTGCTGGGAGTGGAGGCATATCAGGCTATTGGCATCGCCTTGGCCTCCGACGTACTGGCCAGTGCTGTATCTGCTTACACCTACCACAAAAACAAGAATCTGGATGTGAAAAACGGAATGGTGATGATGGCCTCGGTGCTGACCTTCACTTTGGTGGGCAGTTGGGTGTCCAGTCTGATCCCCAACCAGACGATGGGCAGTTTCTCCACTTGGATGCTCCTGCTGTTGGGAGTAAAATTCCTGGTCAAGCCCGTTATGACCACCAAGGAGAGTATGGAGGCCATCTCCCCTAAAAAGCGGGTCATTCAGTCTCTGCTTGGAGGTGCGATGATCGGGTTTATCTGTGGTTTTATCGGAGCCGGAGGTGGGATGATGATGCTGTTTATCCTCACCAGCATCCTGGGTTACGAGTTGAAAACCGCTGTGGGCACCAGCGTGTTCATCATGACCTTCACCGCTGCTACCGGTGCCTTGTCTCATTTTGCCATTGGTGGTGCGCCTGACCTTCTCCTGCTGATCCTGTGTGTGATCTTCACCTTGATGTGGGCCCGTTTGGCGGCCCGCTTCGCTAACCGGGCCGCTCCAGAGGTTTTGAACCGGGCTATGGGCGGCGTGCTGACTATCTTGGGTGCTGCGCTACTCATCCTCCGGGCACTTGGCATTAGTGGATAATCGTTACTTGCGAAATGAAATTTTCTTCCATGGTTGCTTCAAACAAGGTCTGGAGCCTATTTCTTAGCGATCTGGTACATCAGCTCATATCGCCCGTTGTCTCAGCCGGACATCCTTGCTTTCTATGATAGTGAGGAAGGTCAGCGGGAATTTGCCGAGTGGAAGGCACGAAAGGCTACAGAACATCAGGCACACGAAAAGGAATAAAAATCATAAGCGGACGGGCACATCGTTGGAAGCGATGCGCCCGCCTTTTTCTCTTTATGTAGCCTGCTTCTTTTTTCTCGGCCCTCTCGGTTTGGAGGTCGGCTTCCTCTGTACCCCATTGCGGAAGTAGGTACTCTCGTATCGGTCAAAGAAAACCAATAATCCGAACCCGTCTCCTATCGGAAAAAGGTTCGGATTATATGGGTTTGGCAAGGGTGAACGGTTTAGATGCCACAGAAAAACATCCCGGTAAAAGGGGAGTCGACAAATCCCTGTCGGAATTTGTCGACTCCGTTGGTGCCGGTGGCCGGACTCGAACCGGCACGCCTCGCGGCGCTTGATTTTGAGTCAAGTACGTCTACCAATTCCATCACACCGGCAAGCGCATGGGGTATTATACTATACTTTTGCCCCAAACGCAAGGGTCATTCTTTGGGATTTTCCGAATTTTCCGCCTCATCGCCCTCTTCCAGATCCAGGTCGGCCACCGTCAGCGCCATCAGATCCTCGATCTTCGGCGACTCCATGGCCGCCACCCGGTTTGCCTGGCGGGCTACCGCGGCCTCAAACACGTTGCGCACGTCCCGGGCGTTGCCAAAGTTCTCATCCCGGCGGTCATACATCACCTGGAACGCCTCCGCCGCCGCTTTGTCCGTCTCCTCGTCCAGCTCGTAGCCGTTCTTTTTGCAGACAGAGCGGAAAATCTCCGCCAGCTGCCCGCCGTCGTAGTCCTCAAAGTAGAAATACTTGTTGAACCGGCTCTCCAGACCGGGGTTGGCGTGGATGAAATCACCCATCAGGTCGGTGTACCCCGCCACAATGACGATGAGATCGTCCCGATGATCTTCCATCCCCTTGAGCAGCACCTCAATGGCCTCCCGGCCAAAGTCATTGGCGTTGTCCTGGTTGGCCAGGGCATAGGCCTCGTCGATGAACAGCACGCCGCCCAAGGCTTTGTCGATGGCCTCCTGGGTTTTGAGGGCGGTCTGGCCCACAAAGCCGGCCACCAGCCCGGAGCGGTCCACCTCCACCAGCTGGCCCTTGGACAGCACGCCCACGGCGTGGTAGATCTTGGCCAGCAGCCGGGCCACGGTGGTCTTGCCGGTGCCGGGGTTGCCCATGAACACCAGATGCAGGGACATGGGCGGCACGGGCAGTCCCGCCTCCTGGCGCAGCTTGCGCACCTTCACCAGGTTGATGAGGCTCTTGACGTCCTCTTTCACCTTGTCCAGCCCGCACAGCCCGTCCAGCTGGGCCAGCAGCTCGTCCAGCGTCTCCTCTGGTTTTGCCGGAGCTTCCTCTTCCTTTGCCTCTTCCACTTTGGCGGGGGCAGGGGAGACCGCCTCGTCCTCCGGTTTCCCGGTCTTGACGGGCGCGCCGTCGGTGCGGCGGGCCACAAACTCGTTCACATCCAGATCGGATTTACCCCCGGCCACCCCGGCGTGGTCGCAGTAGGCGGACAGGGAGTCGGCGCAGGCGTTGACAAACCCCGCTTCCGCCTCGCTCACCTTGCCGTCCACGGCGGCGAACAGGAGCAGCATCAATGTAAAGGTGTCCACAAACCGGCGGCTCTGGCCGCGCCCCTGCTCCAGATCCGCCCGGACCAGGCGGCGGAAGAAATTGGGCAGCACGAAGCCGCCATAGCCCTCCACGGCGGAGGCCAGCTCCCAGTACAGGGCGGTGGGCACCGGGTTGCCCTTGGAGTAGATGGCGTTGTAGTGCTCCACATGGCGGGGAGTGAGCCCCTGGTCGGTCTGCCACACGCCGCAGGCACAGCTGCGCATAAAGCCGTCGGCCTCGCGGCCAAAGGCCACCCGGGCAGAGGGGTCCGCGATCTGGCGGCGGAAGGCGGTCATCGCCTCGTCATACTGCTTGTGGACGGCGGCGGGGGTCATGGGCTGGGACATGGCGGGCACGCTCCTTTTTCTCTTGGCGTTGATTCGGCTCCTATTATAAACCTTTTTTTCAAAAGCCGCAAGGGTAAAACGGGTTGACAGGCGCCGTTGTGTCGGAGGGACCGTCCCATGCGCCGGAGTCGGAACCTCCCGCCGAAACGGAGCGGACAGAAACCCAGACGCCGGAGATACAGGAGCCTGAGACGCAGACGCCTGAAACCCGGGCCCCGGAGAGCGAGCTTCCCGCCGTCGCCGAGGACGGCTGGTACAGCTCCAAGGAGGAGGTGGCGCTGTACATTCATCTCTACGGCCATCTGCCGGGCAACTACGTGACCAAGCGGCAGGCCGAGGACAAGGGCTGGAGCGGCGGCAGCGTGGAGCGCTACACCGGGGATCATTATGAGAGCTTTGGGCTGCTCTATGGGGAGCCTTGACGATGGAGACGATCAGATTAGACGGCGTCCAGCTGCGCGACCGGGAAGATGCCATGGAGCTGCTGGGGCAGGCGCTGGCCCTGCCGGAGTGGTGGGGGCAGAACCTGGACGCCCTGTATGACTGCCTGACGGACCTGGGCGGGCCGGTGCGGCTGGGGGTGTTCCGCCGGGAGGCGATGATGGAGACGCCCTTTGGCCGCCGCCTGCTTCGGGTGCTGAGGGACGCGGCGGAGGAGCTGCCCTGGCTGGAGCTGGAACTGGATTAAGCAAAGAGCGCCCCCGCGTTTGCGGGGGCGCTCTTTGCTAAAGTTCCGGCGAGTGGAACAGCTCCGGATCCTGCCAGTCGTCCAGCTCAAACCCCGGTCTGGGGGGTGTGGACTGGGGGCCGGCCTGCATCCGCCCCGCCACCAGGCTGGACAGATCCTCATAGGGGGGCGGACGGTATCGGGGATCCTGGGCCGCCAGCTCCCGCTCATCGGGCTTTTTGTGCTTCATGGCGTTTCCTCCTGTAAAGCGGAAACGGAGGGCGGCTGCGCCCTCCGTCTCCCGCCCAACTCAGTAGCCCCGGCTGTTGTTCCGGTTCTCGGGGTTGTTGGAGTCCTTCTTGTTCTGGCCGTTCTGCTGGTTCTTGTTCTGGCCGCTCTGCTGGTTCTTGTTCTGGCTGTTCTGCTGATTCTTGTTTTCAGAGTTGTTGAAATTGCGGTTATCCATGATTATCACCTCACGCAGGACAGTATGCCACCCTTGACGCCGGGTTATACGGGCTGGAAAAAATTTTTTAAAAATAGTACCCATTTATGACGCCCTGTGATATAATAACCCCGAGGCGACAATTATACTTAAATTTCATGCCGCCTGGAAGGATGGATGCTGCCGTGAAATGCCCATATTGCGCCCATTTGGAGAGTAAGGTCGTGGACTCCCGCCCCGCCGACGAGGGGAGCAGCATCCGCCGCCGCCGGGAGTGCCTTGCCTGTCGGAAGCGCTTCACCACCTATGAGATCATGGAAAGTTTGCCGCTGATGGTCATCAAGCGGGACGGCAGCCGTCAGGCGTTCGACAGGAACAAGCTGCTGGGCAGTATGCTCAAGTCCTGCGAGAAGCGCTCCGTCCCCACCTCCACGCTGGAGCGGCTGGCGGCTGAGATCGAGCAGTCCCTGCAAAACGAGATGGAGCGGGAGGTGCCCACCACCGAGATCGGCGAGTTGGTCATGGAAAAGCTGAAGGACGTGGACGAGGTATCCTACGTCCGCTTCGCCTCCGTCTACCGCCAGTTCAAGGACATCAACACCTTCATGGCGGAGCTGACTAAGCTGCTGGAGGAAAAGTGAAGCAAAACTGATAATAAAAACCCCCGCAGTCCATGACTGCGGGGGTTTTTGCGCTGTGGCACAGACAAAACCTAATACTATCTTAATGCCGGCTTAACGATAGCTTGGTGTCCGGGCGGTAGAATCCTATGACAGATGGGCCAGCCCATCGCCAAAACACCACTACTGGAGGTTATGAACATGAATAAAAAAATGCTTATCCCCGTCGCAATCGCCGCAGTCCTTGTCTTGGGCATTGTGCTCGGCTGCAACTGGTTTTTTTCCGGCGCGGGCGGCACCAGTTACTACACCCAAGTTGACAATACCAAGCTCAGTCAGGTGTCGCCGCAGGGGGCGGTTGACCTGTCCGGCAACGGGGGCATGGACCACTCTTATACCCTGACCTCCTACGATGAACACGGCAATGAAAAGGACGTTACATTCGGCACATCGCGGGAACTGCGGGAGGGCGCGTTTTTGTGCCTGAAGGTGAGCCCCCTCCGCGGTGTACTGGAATGGAGCGAGGTGCAGTATGACGAGCTTCCCCCAGCTGTGCAGGAGCGCTATGCCGCGCCTGTAAACAACTGACCCAAGCAATGCGGAAGGCCCCCGGACAAAGTCCGGGGGCTTTTTTATAACTTATTTTCCGATCAATACATCCCCATATCCGGCGCGGCGGGAGGCGCGACAGGAGCGGGGGGCTCGGGCTTGTCGGCGTTCCCCATCGGGCAGGCCCGATGGGGGCCCCTTTTGATTTAGTATGCTCGGGCGAAGTGAATTCGCCCTGCGCCGAGGTTTTGCCTGCGGCAAAACACTCGTGACGCCGCACTCGCGGCGGCCCTGGTGGCCGACAAGCCCGTTAAATCCATCAGCTTTCGCTTAGTACATCCCCATATCAGGGGCGGGAGGCGCGACAGGGGCGGGGGGCTCGGGCTTGTCGGCCACCAGGGACTCGGTGGTCAGCAGCACGGCGGCCACGGAGGCGGCGTTCTCCAGGGCGGAGCGGGTCACCTTGGTGGGATCCACAATGCCGGAGGCGATCATGTCGCAGTACTCCTCCTTGTAGGCGTCGAAGCCGTAGCCGGTCTTGCCGGCGGACTTCACGCGCTCCAGTACCACGGAGCCATCGATGCCGGCGTTGGCGGCGATCTGCTTCATGGGCTCGGTCAGGGCCTTGGCCACGATGTTGGCGCCGGTCTTCTCGTCGCCCTCCAGGGTGCTCACCAGCTTCTCCACGGCGGGGACGGCGTCCACATAAGCGGTGCCGCCGCCGGCCACGATGCCCTCCTCAACGGCGGCCCGGGTGGCGTTCAGCGCGTCCTCGATGCGCAGCTTCTTCTCCTTCATCTCGGCCTCGGTAGCGGCGCCCACGCGGATGATGGCCACGCCGCCGGCCAGCTTGGCCAGACGCTCCTGGAGCTTCTCCTTGTCGTAGTCGGAGGTGGTGGTCTCGATGGCCTTGCGGATCTGGGCCACGCGGGCGGAGATGGCGTCGGTGGAGCCCGCGCCGTCCACAATGATGGTGTTCTCCTTCTGGACCTTCACCTGACGGGCAGTGCCCAGCATATCCATGGTGGCTTCCTTCACGTCCATGCCCAGGTCGGAGGAAATCACCTGGCCGCCGGTGAGGATGGCGATATCCTGAAGCATCTCCTTGCGGCGGTCGCCGAAGCCGGGGGCCTTGACGCAGACCACGTTCAGGGTGCCGCGGAGGCGGTTCACGAT
>JAAVHX010000030.1 GCA_014799475.1 Clostridiales bacterium
CCGGCGTAGGTCCAGTAACGGGCGGAGAAGGTGGTGTTGACGGGCTGCATCACGCTGCAGTTGTTGGACTCGTCCACGATGACGGCGGCCATGGCGTCGGCCTTAACGGCATCAGAGTTGGCGGCGTCGTTGTGGGTGGGGATCTGAGCGGACTTCTCATAGCGCAGGGTCTGGTTCTCGGCGTTGCCCAGGAAGGCGGCGAAGGCCACGGCGGCGGCGGGGTTCTTGGACTTGGCGTTGACGCCGATGCACTTGGAGCCGTAGAAGCCCTTCAGCTGGTAGTCATTGCCATCGGGATTGAAGGTGGGGATGACAGCCAGGCCCATGTCGTCGCCCAGGACTTTGGCGTAGTTGTCATAGTTCCAGGCACCGTCCCACCAAGCGCCCAGGCGGTGGTCAGCGATCAGCTCGGACACGGCGATCTCGCCGTCATACGCGCACTTGGAGTTGCCGATCAGGTCGATGAGGTAGTTGGTGACAGCCAGACCAGTGGCGTTGTTCCAGTCGCAGCCGGCAGACAGATCGTTGGCGTCAGCGCCGAACACGGACAGGCCCGCGCCGTAGTACCAAGCGCCCAGCTTCCAGCCGCCGGAGGACTCGAAGTAGAAGTTATAGACGTCGTCAGCGGTCTCGGCGCTCATGATGCCTTCCATGGTCTTGATCTGATCCTCGCTGAGCAGGGTCTTGTCATAGAACATGAAGAAGGTGTTGTGGGTGAAGGGGATGGCGTAGAGCTTGCCGTCGGACATGGCGGTGTCGATGACGGACTGAGCCATGGAGGAGTTCACCATATCGGCGGTGGCGCCGCCCAGCTGGGCGATGGCACCGGCGCTGACCAGGTCGGGCAGCTGGTCGTTGGCGAAGAAGAACACGTCAGCCGCGGCCTCCACGTCCTTCAGAACCTCGTCCTTGCACGTGTCCTCGCCCACGGCGGTGGTTTCCCAGGTGATGTTCCACTCGGGATGCTCAGCCTCGAAAGCCTTCTGCTGCTGCTCGATGATGCCGGTGTCGATCTGGTTGGAGGGGCACCACACCTTCAGGGCGACGTCAGTGACTTCGCCGCCATTGCCGCCCTCGGGAGCGTCGCTGGTAACGGAGCCGCCATTGCCGTCATCGGGGGGGTTGCTGGTGGTGGTGTCCTTCTTGCCGCAGCCGGCCAGAAGGCTCAGGGCCAGAGTGCCAGCCAGAAGCATGGCCAAAGTTTTTCTTTTCATTTTGATTTTGTCCTCCTTTTTTGTGTTCGCTTTGTTTCGCAAAGTTTCGGAAGGGCTGGGTTAAAACGAGATATGGCAAAAACCGGCGCCTTCAAAAACCTTGTTTTACAAAGCTTACCACAAAAAATTTAGCACAACTTTCGGCGAATGTCAAGGAAGATTTCCACTGAACTGGAGAGTCGGCGCCAAAAATTCGCTTGAATTTTTATGCAAAATGCTAAGACGCCGCGGGAGGGAGGACAGTTTGCGAAACTTGTTCGAGCAAAGTTTTCGCCCGAAAACCGGCGGGCAGGAGTTCAAAAAATTCTTTGCTGGGACGGCGGAAAAGTTTCGAAACGAACTTGATTTTTTGTAATAATGTGGTATAATGCCCACAAACACCGTACCGTATCATTCTGTAGGAGGTCGACATGGTTACCCTGAACGACATTGCCGCCAGGCTGGGTATATCGAAAAGCACCGTCTCCAAAGGGTTGAGCAATGCCTCGGATGTCAGTGAAGAGCTGCGCCAAAAAATCATAGAAACCGCCGCGGAGATGGGATATTCCGGCAGGCGGACGCAGAAACGGCTGTGCATCCTGGTGGAGAACATGGGGTACAAGGAGCCGAATCAGTTTGGCCATGACCTGATCCTGGGGTTCACGCAGATGGCCAAGCCGGAGGGCTGGACGGTGGATGTGGTGCCCCTGGACAAGGAACGCCAGAAGGATATGACCTACAGCGACTTTATGGCCCAGGGTGGGTATCAGGGGGCGTTCCTGCTGGGCTTTTCCCTCGTGGATCCCTGGATGGAGGAGTTCCGCACCGCCCGGATCCCCACCGTGCTCTATGACAACTATATCAAAGAAAACCCCTTTATGGCCTCGGTGGGGTGCGACAGCTGGGGCGGCATGGAGGAGGCGGTGCGGCACCTGTACGAACTGGGCCACAGGCGGATCGGGGTGTTGTTCGGGCCGCTGGATTCCTATGTGCTGAAGGAGCGGTATGACGCCTTCCTCAGCGCGATGGAGAAGTGCGGCCTGGAGGTGAATGAGGAGCTGGTCGGGGTGGGCTATTTTGTGGCGGAATCCACCCGAAAATACCTGCCCAAGCTGATCGAAAAGGGCGCGACCGCCATTTTGTGCTCCGATGACAGCCGGGCTGTGGCGGCCTACACCGAGTGCGTGGACCGGCGCGTCCGCATCCCGCGGGACGTGAGCATCATCGGCTTTGACGACCTGCCCATCACCGCCTACATGAATCCGGCCCTGACCACCGTCCGGCAGGACAGGCTGGCCCTGGGCAAATGCGGCTACTACGCGCTGCAATGCCTGCTGGGCGGCATGGATATTCACTCGATCGTGCTCCGGGCCCCGCTGGTGGTCCGGGGCTCCACCGGGCCGGCGGCGGCCCGCCCTGAAAAATCTGCGGAGGAGGCTTCCCATGGCAGCGGAACATGAGAGCGGCATGAGGGGTAGAAGATCCCTGTTTCCCAGCGTCTCCGTCAACACGCTGAAGATCGCGGGCGCGATCCTGCTGACCCTGTACTTCTTCAGCGCGGCGGTGATCCAAAACGGCATCCTTCATGTGAACAGCTATGACACCTCCGCCCAGCTCAACGAGATGCTGGCGGAGGATCCCGAGGCCATGCTGTGGACAAGTATTGCGGCCATAGCGCAGTTCATCGGTATGATCGCCATTCCCATTTACGCCTATCTGCTGGTGCAGGGGGTGGAACACACCTCCAGCATGGTGAAATATGCCCTGTCTGTGCTGATTTTCGCCGTGATCTCCGAGGTGCCCTACGATCTGGCTGTCTACGGGAAGGTGTGGAGCTGGGAGTCTCAGAACCCCCTTTGGGCGGTGTTTATCGCCCTCGTCAGCCTGTGTCTGATGAAGCATGTGGAGGGGCGGGGAGCCTCCTCCTACGCGCTGGGCGTCGTGGCCGCCCTGGGCGGCTGCCTGTGGACCGTCCTGATCAAGTGCGAATTCGGATGGGGCTTTGTGTTCATCGCCGCCGTCCTTTTCCTGCTGCGCAAATGGCGGACCATGAGCCTGATCGCCGGAGTGGGCGCCAGCTTGGTGTACATGACCGCGGCCATGGGCTTTATCCTCATCTCCATGTGTAACGGCGAACGCCGGGAGGATGAGAGCTGGGTGAGCAAATACGCCTACTATGC
The DNA here is from genome assembly GCA_014799475.1 of Clostridiales bacterium. Classification (GTDB taxonomy): domain Bacteria; phylum Bacillota; class Clostridia; order Oscillospirales; family Oscillospiraceae; genus Enterenecus. Next base: position 3,374 of record JAAVHX010000030.1, read on the forward strand.
TTACTATCCGATCATGCTGCTGCTGATGGCTCTTTGGGTGAAGATGCAGTAAACACGCTTCGATTATAGTCAGCGCCCGCATGGGGCGCTTGGTGACGCACACGCCGCAGCCGATGCGCTTCTCCTCGTCCTGGACGATCTTGTAATTCTCCATCCGCAGCGTTCACCGACAGCGCCTTGCACCCCTTGATACAGGCCTGGCAGCTGACGCACCGGGTGGGGTCGTACTGGGGCAGGGTCATGCCGATGATGCCGAAGTCGTGCATCCGGGCCTTGGCGCAGTCGTTGGAGCAGCCGGTGCAGGCGATCTTGAAGTGGAGGTCGTTGGGGAACACCGCCTTAATCAATGAGCTTCTTGCCGTCCACGTAGTTGAACACCGGCCCGTCCAGGCAGATGCACGTGGAGCCGATCTTGCGTGGCCGCACTTGCCCAGGCCGCAGCACATTAATACATGCCCACAGCCGCCGGCAAAAATTAAGATAGTAAAATAGAATGCCCCCTCGACCACAGCGGGAAGATATGCTATACTGTGGCAAGAGGGGGCAGATTTGATCCGCGCCGGCCGCCCGTTCTCTTTCGTCATGGCGGCGTCCGGCGCGGCGTTCAATGTCGTTGGCAAGCCCTAAATGATCTTATCCGTTGGCGCGATCATGTTCAGCTCGGAGAGGGTGAGCTCATGCAGCGCTTCCTTGTTCATTCGGTCATATTGCAGCACATTGGTAAACAGCAGATCGCAGAGCACCAGCACCGGAAACTGGGGCGAGATCAGCTTGCCCAGAACCAGCTTCTCCTTGGTGGGAAGGGGCAGCACCTCGTCGCAGTATGCATCCCATTCCCTGAGGTGCACTGAGCTGATGATGGCGGTGGAGGCGCCCTTGCTCTTGGCGGTCTTCACCGACCGCACCACCTCGTTGGTTTTGCCGCTCACCGTGATGCCTATGGCCAGCGCGTCCTCGTTGACGATGGCGGAGCTCATCGTCATGATATGGCTGTCTGTTATGCTCTCAATGTCGACGCCCAGCCGCATGAGCCGCATTCTGAGCTCCTCCGCGGCAAAGCCGGAGGAGCCCTTTCCATACACAAGGATCCGCCGTTTTTCCGCGATCAGCTTGGAGACCCGCTTGATTTGGCTCTCGTCCACCAGCGCGTAGGACTTGTTCAGCAGCTCCTGGTAGGTCTCCAGAATATGCCTGGACTCTCCGCCCACCTGGGAATCCTTCTCCTGCCGCAGCCCCTCCCGGTAGCTGTAAATAAACTGGCGGTAGCCGTCAAATCCGCATTTCTGCGCAAAGCGGGACAACGTGGCCTCCGAGGTGAACAGCCTCTTGGCAATGTTTTTTGCGGAAAAATCCATCAACTCTGTATTTTGCAGGAAAAAGTCGGCGATCCCCTTTTCCGCAGGTGTAAAATTGCCGTAATTCAGTTCTATCAGCGGACCGATCTTTTTCTCAAACCGCATGGCTGCGCCACCTAACTGTTCCCGCCGCGTGAAGCGCGGTTTTTTAATATGATAGCATACTTTTAAAAAAGGGCAGACGCATTTTGGTGCATCTGCCCTTTTTTGATGTTTAGTCGTCGATATTCAGCATATCCACAATGATGTTCTTATACAGGATGGCTTTGGCTCCGAAGATGGCCTGAACGCCGCCGGACACCTCCAGGACGCCTGTGGCGCCAATGGCCTTCAGCCTCTCCCGGTCCACCTTGTCCTTGTCCTTCACGGACACGCGCAGGCGGGTGATGCAGGCGTCCACTTCCTCAATGTTCGCCTCCGTGCCCAGAGCCTCGATGATCTGGACAGCCTCTTCCTTCAGGGAGTCTTTGGTGGTCAGGGAGCTCTTGCTGGCTTCCACGTCCTCCTCGTCGCTCCGGCCCGGGGTCATGATGTTGAACTTGGTGATAAAGAAGCGGAAGGAGAAGTAGTACAGGGCGAACCACGCGATGCCCACCGGGATCACCAGCAGCCAGTTGGTCTTGGCGTTGCCCTGGAGGATGCCGAACAGGGTGAAGTCGATGCAGCCGCCGGAGAAGGTGTTGCCGATGGAGATGTTCAGGATGTCGGCGATGAAGAAGGACACGCCGTCCAGGAAGGAGTGGAATATATACAGCGGGGGGCACACGAACAGGAACATGAACTCCAGCGGCTCGGTGATGCCGGTGATGAAGGAGGTCAGCGCCACACCCAGGAACAGGCCGCCGAAGGCCTTGCGCTTATCCTTGGGCACGCAGTGGTACATGGCCAGGGCCGCGCCGGGCAGGCCGAACATCATGGTGGCAAAACGGCCGGCGAAGAACTTGGTGCCCTCGGTGAACAGGCCCACGTGGCTGGGATCGGCCAACTGGGCGAAGAAGATGTTCTGCGCGCCGGCGATCTGGGCGCCCGCCACCATCTCAACGCCGCCCAGCTCGGTATACCAGAACATGGGGTAGATCATATGGTGCAGGCCCACCGCGCCGCACAGACGCATCAGGAAGCCGTAGAAGAAGGTGCCGATGGGGCCGGCCACGGCGATGTACTCGCCGGCCACGACCAGCAGGTTCTGGATCGGAGGCCAGATCACGAAGAAGGCCATGCCGATGAAGATGGAGACCAGGGCGGTGGCGATGGGCACGAAGCGGGAGCCGCCGAAGAAGCCCAGCACCTGGGGCAGCTGGATGTTATGGTAGCGGTTGTGCAGCCACACGGTGACGCAGCCCACCACGATGGCGCCGATGGCGCCGGTGTCGATGGAGCTGCCGTCGGCCATGAAGATGCCGACCATGACGCTGATGGTGGCGTTCATGACCAGGTAGCCCACCACGCCGGCCAGCGCCGCGGTGCCCTTGTCCTTTTTGGCCAGGCCCACGCACAGGCCCACGCACAGCAGCAGCATCAGGTTGGCGAACACCACGTTGCCCGCCGCGCCCATGATCTGGAAGATGACCTGGAGCCACGGCTGGTTCAGGATGGGATAGGCCGCCACCGTCGTCGGGTTGGACAGCGAACTGCCGATACCCAGCAGGAGGCCCGCCGCCGGCAGGATGGCGATGGGCAGCATAAATGCTTTGCCCAGCTTTTGCAATTTCTTAAACATATTGTTCTCCCTCTCTACGCGTCAAGCGCGGTCGCAAATTTTTTGGTGATGATCTGCGGTCTGGTGATGATCGAACCCACGACAACGCAGTAACAGCCCAGCTCAATGACCCGTTTTGCCTTCTGCGGAGTATCGATGTTGCCCTCCGCTACCACCGGGTGGGAAACCTTGCCCAGGATCTCCCGGATGATCTGGAAATCCTCCGCCTCGATCTTATCTCCCCGACTCTGGTCCGTGTACCCCACCAGAGTGGTGCCGATGAAGTCAAAGCCAAGCTGATCCGCGTGCACAGCCTCCTCCACTGTGGAGCAGTCCGCCATCAGCAGCTGCTGGGGATGCTTCTCCCTGATTTCGCGGTAGAACTCGTCCAGCGTTTTCCCGCCCGGACGCAGGGCCGAGGTGGCATCCAGCGCGATGATCTCCACTCCGACCTTCACAAGCGCGTCGATCTCGTCCATGGTGGGGGTGATGTAGACCTTGCTGTCATCGAAATCCTTTTTCCAGATGCCGATGACCGGCAGGTCCACGCAGCGCTTGATCTCCTCAATGTCCTCCGGCGTGTTTGCGCGGATGCCCTGTGCGCCGCCCTCGGCCGCCGCTCTTGCCATCCTTCCCATGATAAAGGAAGAATGCAGCGGTTCAGCCGGGAGCGCTTGACAGGATACGATCAGCTTGCCCTCCATCTGCTTTACCTTTTTGTCAACCATAATCTCCTCCCTTTCTACGTCCGATTGGTAAACAGCGCTATTTACCAAAATCAAGAGGTACGATATGATAATAAACAAAAAAGAAAATAATTGCAATATGAGAATGCAATTATGAAAGCACTTTCGTACTTTTTGTAAAAACCACCAATTTCTATTTTCTTCCTGTGTCTATTTTCCGGCATTCAGCCATTGCCGTGAAAATATTTTCTTTAAAAGGCCACTCTCATTTAGGCTCTGCTTGAGAAGCAGGGAAGAGGCACAAGGACCCTGCGCTCAATTGACAGGATCGGGCCAACCTGTTATTTTGAATTATATGCAGTGAATACCGCTTGTTCAGGCTCCTTAAAAGTGCTGATTTTCCTTACTATGTTAGTATACCGTGGATTGGTCAACCGGGTTGAATATACAAGTGATGGGCGTTTTGCGATAGTCGCTCTTCAGATAGCCGTCAGCATAGTCCTTCTCCACCACAAAAATACTTTTTGTTCCAGACCAACATACCGCCAAACCACAGCACCATGCTCTCGCTCATCAGACCATTGGTAAATGCCAGCCGAAACGGTACATCCGGCATCAACAGGGTGAGCAGCTTCAAAACGCCGTAAAATACCAGCGGGTTGGACAGAGCCATCCATTTGGGAAAGATACTCCTTCCCCGCAACAACAGCCAGCTCCAGTAAAGGTATGGCGGCAGCATGAA
>JAAVHX010000031.1 GCA_014799475.1 Clostridiales bacterium
ATGAGCGGCGGCGTCCTGGCCAGAACCATTGTCTTTGACGAGCTGGTAAAGGATTTTATTGCTCAAAACCCCGATTGCACAGTTGTCAACATTGCCTGCGGGCTGGACACCAGGGCATACCGTGTGGATAACGGAAAACTGCGCTGGTATAATCTCGACCTGCCAGAGGTGATCGAACTTAGAGATCAGTTATTTGGGGAAAACGGGCGTATTTCTACGATTGGAATATCCGCTCTGGATAGTGCGTGGGCGGGCCAGATCGAAGCCCACGAAAAAACGCTTTTTATCATTGAGGGCCTGACGATGTACCTGACAGCGGAGGAGGTTGGTATGATCCTCGACATCATTCGGGACAATTTCAGCCGCGCCACGGTGATGATGGAGTGTATTTCTCCTGTCTGGGTGGCAAGGCAGGGCGTGGAGAAATCTATCGCCAAGACCGGGGCGAAGTTCAGATGGGGAGCAAACAGCTTTGACGAACTGGGCAGTATCGGTAATGGTTTTCATAAGATAAAGGACGATAATATCCTGCGCGGTATGGCAGCGATTCAGCCGATATACCACATTTTCGGCAAGCTGCCCCTTGCAAAAAAGATCACACAGAAAATATTGGTTTTTGAGCGGGACTCGGTTGATTTAGAAGAAAATGCCTGAAACGTCAAAATGAAAAAGTAATTTGAGGCAGAAGGAGTGTATTCATTCAATGAGCAGATCCATTTTGATTTACGGCGCGGGTGTTATTGGCTGCGAGCTGGCCCACGTATTAAAAGAAGGCGGAAATGGCGTGACCCTACTGGCCAGAGGCGAATGGAAAAACACACTCGAAAAGCAGGGCCTCGTGATCCGTCATTATTTGCAGAAAAAAACAACGACAGACGAAATACGGGTCATCGACCAGCTCGATGTGGATGACAAGTATGACGTGATCTTTGTTGTGATGCAGGCAGATCAAATTTTTGAAGTGCTTCCTATCGTCGCCGCCAATGCAAGCCGCCATGTGGTGCTGGTGGGCAACAATCCTTGGGCAGAGAGGGCGGAGCAGCTCATTCATTCCGCTTCCCAAGCAGAAAAAGAGGTCGCGTTTGCCTTCGTGGGCGTGGGAGGTCGGCGCGAGAACGGTCAGGTCGTCAGCATTCATGCCGGCGTCCCTGTCACGGTGGGCGGACGAGAGAAAAGCCTCTCTCTTGACTTCCAGAGGCTCCTGCTGGATGTATTTTCAAAATCCGGCTGCAAGTTATCTTGGGAAAGCAAAATGGATGCCTGGCTGAAATGCCATATGGCGGAGATCCTTCCAATGGCGTATGTGGCCTATGCCGTGGACTGCGATTTGACGAACGCCTCGGCACCACAGAGAAAAGCGATGATCGACGCTGCCAAAGAAGGCTTTGCCCTACTGAAAGCACTGGGGTATCCCATAAGACCCGCTGGGGATGAGGACTTTTTCACATCCGGCCCAAAGAGAAATTTGTGGGGCGCGGCGATGTTTGCGGTATGCAAAACCCCGGTAGGGCGTCTGGCGGTGACCGATCACTGCGCCCATGCGGTCAGCGAAATCGCCTTTTTAGACAGCGCGTGGGAGGAGCTGCGGCGGCGGAAGCCGGATCTGCCCATGCCGGTATGGGATTCCCTGCGGAAAAATATGCCGGTGGAAATTCATGCCCGTTCAGGGATCAACCCCATCTTCCGTGTGAAAACCGACGGCTTTCACGGGGAGCTGTTCCGCCCGGAGCAGGACAGGTATCCAGGAAACGTGCTGATCTGCTTCACCGGCAGCGACGGCAGGTTTGAGATGGCCCGGATGCTGGCACAGGTCTTTCAGTCCCACGGCCTGACCACCCTGGCGCTGGCCTATGTGATGGAGGATGGCCTGCCGGACTGCTTTTATCATGTTCCCATCGACACGCTGGAGGCGGCGGCAAAGCGGATGCACGAGATGGGTTACGAAAAGGTTGGGTTATGGGGGATCTCCAAAGGAGCTGAGCTGGCGTTGATGGCGGCCAGTCTTTTGCCGGGACTGGTGAACGCGGTGGTAGCCGTGGCCCCCATGAACATTGCGTGCCAGGGTTTCTCCAAAAAGAAGGGCATGACCGTGATGCCGGGGAGCAGTTGGAGTTTCCACGGGGAAGAGGTTCCCTAGCTCCTCCGTTGTGCCTGATGATGTTTTACGTTCTACTTCAATGATGTGAACCATTTTAGTTGTCCTCCTTTTTGTAATCGTCTGTTACAGTCTGGCTTTCACTTCTGGCAGGACTATTCATAAATCTCTGCAAAGTGTCTGCCAGTGTGCGCAGATCGTTATTGGTCAATAGAATCATCCCGTCCATGGCGTACATGAACATAAACTCACTCAGGAGAAAATCAAGTAGGCTTTCGACGGATGGGAAATCCGGGATTTCGACAACTTGAGTTGTTGTTGACACATTATCGCCTCCTTTTTATGTCTCGGGCGGCCCCCGTTGTTCAGGCACCAACATGGATGGTCAGCGATGTTTATTCCATTGTTTGCAGGCTATCACCGCTTGCGGCGTTCTCGTTCTTCTCCTGATAAGAGTCGTCGGCAAGCAGAGGTACAGCCAATTCAAATGGCACAAACGCAGTCCATACTTCTTCTGGCTGTTTCTTGATTATAATCCTGATTCGATCAGGGTGCTTTTCTTTCGCTTTTTTCATACGGTTAATCATCTCTGTAGTGTTTGTCGAAACTTTCACTGTGATATTATCTGATAGAACCGTTCTTTTGAGATTTTGCCAGTTAACATTGGTTCATCAACTGGCTTCTGTAACGATCATACTATAGCCCGGCCGATAATTCCAAACGACAGGCGACTTTTTGCGAGAATTCTTCTGGGTTGACCCATCCGTTAAAAAGGAGGAAAATATGCACAAAAATGAGGTGTGGTATTATTGCTATTTGACTAATAGCCATCGCGAATGTATCTTTTCTGTCCCCCAAGATGCAGACGGAGGCCCAGATACTTTTGGCAATACATTTTATAATGTTGATAGACCCCTCGGTCAATCTTTGTTCTGCTTACTTGAACTCTTGGAGCAATTGCTATCTTCAAGCGAAATATTAGGTGCAGAATCAAAAGCGGGAGAAGCTGTGTTTACTTTTCCAGACGAAATACTATATCGATATTTTGAGCGCACGGAATATGGCTATAATTCACTGAAGTCATTTTTGAAGCTTCATCTAAAAGACCCGTTCGTTGATGTAAGAGATGTTCGTCACGAGGCAAAAACTTATAGAACATTTATCGACACTTGTGAAAGGAGTAAAGCCCCCTGTACTAATAAGGATTTGCTGGTCTTTTATCACGATGGCAGGAATAATCAAAACCGGCATGGTGTATATCGAAATTGGTTAAACTTGATTCCCGCAATAATGGTGCCCCTTGATTTAAAAGCCTATCTCAATGATTCGATGCGAGCGGGTTCTCCAGAAAGCATGATAGAAATCATAGCTAATATGTACGATGATGTGAGCTTCCATGAACTTGAAGAACGGTTTAAGCCATATATGTGTGAAGATGATGATTTCGTTCAAGAACTAGGGCGTTGGTTTTCGATGTATACCCCTGACCCGGATATGCTATTGAAGTATCATGTTTATAGGCTGAACAGCCTTTTCGACCTTTTTTCTGCAACAGTACAAGAGATTGCTAATATTGAAGCATATATTAAACGTTGTGAACTGTGCAGCAAGCTTTATTGCGTACCTAACAGGGTCACTATCACAAAATACTGCAGCTTCACTTGTAACCTCAAAGCAAAGGAACGGCGTAGAGAATTGGAGAGGAAACAGGAGGAGGAGCAAAAGAGCAGACAGGCAGAATGGGCTGAAGTACGCAAGAGGCTTGCACCTATGTATAATCTCATTCGGGGAAAGCTCGAAATTGATGATGAGGAGCGCGAGAAATTTTTTCAGAGACGGAGAAAGTTTAGAGATGACATACTGAACGGAATATGTACTTGTGAGGAATTTGAGGATTGGATGAATCAGGGGAAGCAATTACTATGTAAAGACTGGAACCCGATGTGTTTGGAGCAATGGCTTGAAGGTAGAAAATCAGAACTACGCTAAAATCATGCGGCACCATGCCTTTAACCAAAGTCATGCAGTTGTAGCTATATCACTATAGCAAGTGGTCAACCCCCCAAAAATTAAGCCCAAGGAGGTCAAAAAGAGGTCAAAACCTCCTTTCACTCCATTGGGCACAAAAAGAAGGAACCCTGTAACCGTTGCAGTTACAGGGTTTCTTATGGTTGCGGGGGCAGGATTTGAACCTACGACCTTCGGGTTATGAGGTGAGATTTTCACTTTTCATAACTTCTGACAACTTGTGAAAACCGTTGATTTTCAAGGGTTTGTGAGGATTGGACTTCTCGTAAACTCTCATATTTTTTGGCGCACACGCACCCCCTTGTGCGCCAAATGTGCGCCAAAAATCGGGGATGATTTCGAGACTTTGATGCCGCGGAAATGACATAAACTGGAATTTCCGCAGGAGGGTGCGTTCAGATTTCCAGGCCAAACTCGCGGGCCAGGGAAGTCAGCTTTGCCTTATCCGAAGCGGCAATAATCAGGTCGTTAATCCGGCCTAAAGGAACCAGACACTTGAGCAATTCGGCATAGAGATTATCGCGGTTATTTGTCGCCTCTCGGGCAATTTCCTTCTTGGTCATCTCCCAAACTTCCTCTTGGCTGAAAAGCATCTCCATGATGTCAATGACCTCCTTCCGTCTTGCAGTCAGGAAGGGAACCAGGATGTCCTTCTCCTGACAAATGCGCATCGTTTCCTGAATGGCTGTTCTCGTCAGCCCATGAATTGTCCGCTGCTCATCAGCGACCTGGCAGAACTCGACATACTGTCCCAGAATGCTGTTGTCGCCGCCCCGCAGGACCTGCACGGTCACTTCGACGCTGCCGGACCCGCCGCACAGATCGGACAGATGCAGGACGTCAGGCACGTCATCCCTCGTGCCGGTGTAGACCACGTACAGCTCCGCCCGGGGGACGGCCACGGCCTTGGTGGAGTACAGCGAGAGCTCGTGGTCCGTGGCGTATTCCTTGTAAGTCGCGGCGAGGTACATGAGCATCCGCAGGGGGATGTTGACCGAGAAGGTGCTTTGCGCTTCAACCAGCAGGATCAGCTTGTCGCGGACCTGGATGCCCAGATCGTTGTACTGCCCGACCGAGAGGATGTTCTCCGTGGTAACGAGCTTGCACTCGGCCTCAGTCACGTCCTGATCTTCCGGGTGAAGATACAGGTATAGCTCCCTCATGTACTTCGGGTCGCTGAACAGGTACGTGAAAACACTGTCCTTGAATTTACGATTCATCTCAGCCATATTGCTCACTCCTGCTTATAGTATACCATCTGCCGTCTATATAAACAAGCGGAAAATGAACTGCAACGGGATTTAGGCATCCGGTTGGGATGGTGAGATTTTCACCCTTCATAACTTCTGACAACCTGTGAAAACTGTTGATTTTCAAGGGTTTTCTATGTTCCAAAAACTATAAACAGGCTGTGCCATCTAAACATCAGAAAGAGGACGCAGGGCGGGTCATAAACGGAACGATTTGTTGTTGACTTCGACCGAGATATGGGTTATAGCTATATTTTTTTGAACATTTCTGTGTTAAACTCCGCCGCAAGTGTTGAACTTGGAATTTCTGGCGTGTATAAACGCCCCGCCTTTGGCGGGGTGCCCCCCAGCTTCGCTGGGGGAACGATTGGGCAGGGGCAGAGCCCTGGCCTATGGACAGCGGTCAATCGTCATCGCCATGACGATTGGCCTGTACAGCAGCATCGTTGTGCGCGCTGCCCATTTTGTACAACGCTTCATCATAGTATTGCACCAGCAGGTGCTTCTTACCGTCGCTACCCTTCATCATGATATCGGGATTTACAAAGTACACACCGTTTTGCATCTTGGCTAAGAGTCCGACTGCCTTGAACTTTTTCACTGCTCGTTGCACCGTATCCATAGATACCTCGCATTCCTTGGATATCTTTGCAAAGGTGCCAATAAACATGTTGTTACTTGGGTGTGTATTCTTCAAAATGTAGATCAGCACCTTAAGCTGTTTGTTCTCACACGAACCTAACGCGGACAAGAAATCCTTAAGATACAACTTCCAAAATTGACGCTGATCGTGAACTTGCTTGATAATCTGCACAGCCTCAACAACCTCGCCAGTCTCCTCGTCCCGCAACCGCCTCGTTGTCTGCATATAGCCGCCATTATTATTCTGACGCATAACGGATAACCTCCTCGTATAGTACCATTATGCCACAGCCCATCAAATGCGTCAACACATTTTTGCTGATTTAATCAATAAAACAGTATTGAAATTCCAATAACTAAATACTGAAATTTCAGTAGAATCAGACATATATATTATATTAATATATAATACTAATATATATATAAAATCCTCTCCTCTCAATCAAGGGGTAGCCGATCTAATCTGACGGTGTTTTATGATCTATCAACCGAATCAGTCTACCGATGGTCAGAACCAGCTGATTTATTAACCAAATCGTTAAACTTGCTTGGACCCAATCTGCTTACGGACTTTTGAGCAGCTCCTAAAACACGCCCAGTCTTCGGTTGCCCACTTTAGTCGTTCATAAATCGGGATCGCCTATAAGGCTGTTATAAGCGTCTCTGACGCATTCTGTTCAATTTTACATTTCAATCCACAAGCGTGCCTTCTCGGGCCTCCTGAGCCGCTTTACGGGCTTTCTGCTGTTTCTTAGCCTTTTTGCAGTGAAGCCCAATATCATTCGTACTCGATTTTGCCCCCTTCCACAACCCCTTTATGCACATAATCATCTATCACAAACGATGAAAAGTCTGCGACACTCGGTATAGCAAAAGCCCAGCCTGACCGCGTTCCGCGGCAAGGCTGGGCGCTTTTATCTCACAAAACAGGCTTCTTCGGGAAGACTTGCGCGCAATGAGCGCGCCGGAGGGTGTTATGTGAATCAAGATGAAGACAGGCGGGTAATTGCATACGGATTGGGGTGACGGAACGCAGGGGGTGCAGGGTTGGACATAGAACGGGCCGACAGGCTTGACAACCTCGTCGGTGCTACCCCCAGTTGGGCACCCAGCCTTAAATTATTTCTTGGGTCGCAGCATCACATCCGCGAGGCATTCGCTGGCCTGCTCGTCCGCCTCCTGGATGATGTGGGAGTAGATGTCCGTGGTGGTGCTCACCTTCTTGTGTCCCAGACGCTTCGACACGGACACCACGTCAGCTCCGCTGTTGATCAGGACGGAGGCCATGGTGTGGCGGAACGCATGGGGATTGATATGGGGCAGATCATGCCGCATGGAGAACTTCCTGAGCCATGCCGTGATGCCGTCCGGTATCATCGGCTCCCCGTTATCCTTCACGAACAGGAAATCGGTATCGTGCCAGCGGTCTCCGTTGGCCTCGCGCAGCTCGTTGTACCATACCCGGTATTCCCGAAGGAGCTCCATGGTCTCGGCAGGGATCTTGACGAAGCGCACTGTGCGTGTCTTGGTGGTGTCTTCGTAAATGCCCCGCTTCGGGGAGTAAAGAAGGTTGGTGTCGATTTTGAGTTGGTTGTTCTCAAAATCCACCTTGCTCCAGCGCAGACCCATTACCTCCCCGCGACGGCACCCCGTAATCAGCAGCAGGTGCGTGGCGACTCGCCACTTCAGGGGCTCCTGCTCCAATGCCTCGCGGATGCGGACGACATCATCAAGCTGGAAGTAGTTCACTTCCTTCTGGTCGTTCTTGGGCGGGGTGGCCTTCGCGGCAGCATTGTAGGGCACCAACATCTCCTTCTCGGCCTGACCCAGTATGGTCCTTATCAGGCGGTGATGCTCCAGAATCGTCTTATTGGCGAGCTTACCCTCGGCCTTGTAAATATCAAACAGGGCCTTGGTTTTCATTCCCAGTGCCTTGGCAATGGCATCCGCCGTTTTCAACGCGATCTTCTTACCCTGGCAGGCAGTAGTGATGGTGGTCGCTGACACACCCGACTCCGATGCCAACTGGGCCCGCGTTATATGTCTATCCTTCAAGACTGCATAGAGGTCACCGCGTATTTGGGCCTTGTCCTCTTTAGTGCTGATACCGGCTTCACCCAGATTATCGTAAAAAGAGTTTAAGTGCTGGGGGCGGATGTCCGTCAGCTTCATATGGCCGATTGCCGGGTTGATGCGCTCAAGAAGCTCCCGATAACGGTCCAGGGTACGGAATTTAGCCCCGCCCCGCTCTTTCTGCTTCAGCACGTACTCGGCGTACTCAGCGAACGTTTGGCGGTTATCGGCCGCATAGCCCAAGTCGAGCTCCTGCTCAAATTCAAAGGCCACACGCTGGACTTCTTTCTCGATTTGCCGCTTGGTCATCCCGCGCTCCGGAACCCAGGTCTTGTAGTGGCGGATCTGCTTGCCGTTCAGATCGCGGCCTTTTGTGACGGTAATCTTGTAGCTTACACCGCTTTTCCCTTCAATGCACTTGATATTTGCCATCAGGCGTCCTCCTTAGTTCACGATTCTTCTAACTCCGCCTTTGTTTTGCAGAGCTTCATTTTTCGCAGCCATTCAGCGAATTCTTCGCGCGTCTTTGTGCCAGCCTTAATTTCATTCTCCCACTTTTTCTTTTCAGCCCTGAAAAACGCAAACATATTCTGCATATTCGCTTCTATCCGGATTTCGCTTTGCAAGCATTTGCTTAGAACAGTATATATTTCGGGCCAGTCTCGCCACATCGTCACTTACAACATTTTCATACCACAGCACCTTAGAACCATACGCTTTGCACGTTTTTGCGTTATCCTGCGGCGACAGCCTATCGGTATCCTCTAACATGGAGAATTCCTCAACACACTGTGGCAAATATTTACGGGCTGCTTTCTCAGCTTACAGCACGTGCCTATTTCCGTCAAGAAAAATTTAATGAAGATTTGGAGGTGAACAAGCTGGTTATTCTGCATATCTTCACAATCTTCGCGCATAGCTAAACCCGTGGCAAAACAGATGGCCCTCGCACTGTCCAGTGCGGGGGCCATCTATTCATTGTGTAGGCCATCTTACACGACAGATAGCTTTCTGTCTATCCCCGTCGTCCCCCCTATCCCCCTTTTTGGACGCCAGCATATAAGGGTGTGTCGGCTGTGCCGACACAGTTGTTAAGGACCTACATTTTTGAAAAAATATAAATACTCACAAGATGTGCCGGCACAGCCAGCACAAAACTTGGATAGAGCATTATGGCATAGCATCCCAGAACATTTTGCCTGGGTCGTGGTAGAATATACAGAGTGTGGAATAGTGTTTATTCTGATGGGGAAGGAGCTGGGCGATATGCGTAATTTGTGACGTCGCTACATAGTTGAAAATTGCCCGCCACGGCCCCGAAGGGACGTGACGGGCAAGCGGTGCGGGTTAATTTTTCAGTTCCGGGTTAGTTGCCCCAGAACTCGGGATGGGTCGGCCACTCCTGCTGGCGGATGTCGACGTATTCGCTGAGTTTGGCGTTGTAGACGTCGTAGATGGAGTCGCCATATGCGGCGAGACTGGGATTGTAGGCGCCACAATAGTGGATGACGGGGTAGGGACCTACGATGGGTGTGCCGACGGGGCGGCAGGCGTAGACTTTGTTGTCGCGGATGAACCGGACGTCCAGGGATATGCCGCCGTTGGCCTGGCTTTTGGGCTTCAGGCTGGTGACGCCCGCGTTGTAGAGCATCTGGCAGACCTCGGCGCGGGTCATGCTGGCGCCCACGTCGCACCGCCCGCTGGCGTCCTTGCCGCTCACGATGCCCGCCTGGTAGGCCAACAGGACGTCGGCGGAGAACCAGGTGTTGGCGTAGCCGCCGGAAATGGTAGTCTTACCGGGCTCGTCGATATAGTTCCAGGCCCAGCTGTAGTCGTGGAACAGGTAGTTGTGCTTGGTGTTGTATAAGCTGTCGCCGGAGGACTTGACGGATGCGGAGCAGACGTCATGATAGACGTTGGTGATGTCCGCCCAGTCGGGGATGGACGCGCCGGTGGCGTAGACGTTCTTCTTATCACTGGCGTTGTAGACGCTCTGCAGGTTGCCGGTCTGGCGGAGGACGTTCACCAGCTCGGAAATCGCGAAGCCACGGGTGACGTTCTCCTTGCTCATGGCGACGACGGCGAGGCCGGACATGTCGCGGCTGTAGTACTTGTCATTGGCAGGAATGTTGTTTGCATCTGTGCCGTAGAGCTTGCCGGCGAGACGGCCGTAGCTGTTATGGTTGATGGTGTCGCCGATGCCCACGGGTTTATAGGGCGCGTTGCCGTAGCCCTCGGTGGGGTCGATGCGACTGTCGCCGTAAATCATCAGGGATACCGGGCCGTCCCAGGTCGTCGGACGCAAAGTGAACGCGGTGGTGTCATTGTTGGCGGCGGGAACGCCCCAGTTGCCGTACTTGGGGCCGACGTAGCTGGAGGTCAGGTAATTGTTGTTACCAAAAGCGTAGCCGTTGGTGAAGGTCTGGTACAGCTCGGTCGCTTTGCACCAGTCGCCGTACATCATGTTCCAAAGTACCGTGGCGAGTTCACCGGCGGTCATGGGACGGGTCGGCTCGAACTTGCCGTTGCCCACGCCGTTGACGATGCCCGCGTCCGCCATGGCGGTCACGGCCTCGTAATACCACGCGTCGGGGGACACGTCGGTGAAGCGCTGGCCGGTAGTCACGTTGGACGCGCTGGCGGTGAGGGACAGGGCGGGGACGAGCAGGGCGAGCGCCATGGCGACGGCCATGGCCAGCGCGACGACGCGCTTGTTTTTGATGGTCATGAAATCACGTTCCTTTCTATGTGGTCATTCGTAAAGGGGACTTGGTAATTTTTCTTTCACGGCCGCCTTCGGGGCGGGACCCCCGCCCCACGCGAAAATATTTTCTGTGGTTCGGATAGAACATTACGTGCGGGGACGTATGGGTAACACACATGGCTGACATAGATATGAGCGCGGCTGGACGGCCTACGATATATAAGATCCATCACAACCGCAGCGTGAAGGACATCATCGCGACCATCGACTGGGTCGAAACGCACAACAACGATAATATTCGGCCCAGCGTCGTGCTGGTGCGCCTGTACATACATCCCTCCTACGACTGCCAGGGATCAACGGATATGCCAATCCCTCAAAGCATGAAGATCTCAACGGCGCAACCCTTGGGGAGAGGGACAAGCCCTCCCCCCGCCGAGCCGGGCCGCTGAGATGGCAAAAGCGGCGCAAGGCACTAACCCCGCACCGCATTGAAGCGCTCACACAAGCCACATTCTGACAATCCCCCCTTGAAAACTCAGGGGAAACGCAGTATCATATGACGTAGGCGCAGTATCTGCTGTGTGGGGAGGTGTAGCTCCCTATGCAAGGGCGCGGGGGCTGGCCCCCCCCGCGTCCTGCCTTTACTTCTGTCATCTCACGCGACCATTTTACAACAGCTCGACACGTTTTGCAAGGGTTTTGCTGGACACAGCCCAAATTTTGGGCTGTGTCCTTTGCCGTTTACCTCCCTTCATCGACCACAACTGGGCCGCATGGGCGGCCGAAGATCGATCTTGCCGGACGGAGCATGGCCGATGATGCGCTGGACGCGGTCCTGAGTTACGGATAGAGGAAAATCTTTGAGCGCAGATACAAAAAAGCTGACCCGTGGGATATCGGGTCAGCTTTTATTCAGCGTTTTGAGCTCAGTATAAATCGTCCCGTTTTCTATCCGCACGATACCATAGCTCGGAGTAGCGATGTTGCTGATGGTTCCCGGATTTAAGATCTCCATACTCCAGCTTTTGTCTTCAAAGGGGACATGGGTGTGACCAAACAAAACCACACCGGCATCGGCTTCCAATGCGGCGCTGCGCAGTTCCCAGAAGCTCGCATCGTTTTTGACATCAAAGGTGTGGCCGTGTGCGGCAAAGAACTTCTTGTCCTCAATGGTGGTCCTCAGGATGATCGGCGCGGCCGAATGGGCGTCGCAGTTCCCCCGAACCGTGTAGACCGTGAGCTGCGGATGTTTTTTCGCCACTGTGGCAATATCAGCCGCGCCGTCACCAAGGAAAAAGACGCAGTCGGGGTTTTCCTTCTCAATGGCGCGCAGCATATTTTCAGAAGATCCATGGGAATCAGAAAAGACGCAAATAGTTGACATTTGGCATCCACCTCCAAATAGGTATAGGCCATTATATCACGTTTATGGGAATTGTGGAAAGAGAAAGCAGGAAAATGTATATGGATTGCTTGGAACATTTGGAACAATCCCGCAAACCATGTGTGATACCATAGGCCAATCACACGCATCACCGGGACGCAACGCGGCCCCAAATCCCGGCGCCGCCGGGGTCAGGGCACCCCGCAGGGGCAAGCCGTGGGCCACCTGGCCCCACGGCGCAGTAAGGGCCTTGTCCACCCCTCATCGGGGGTGGACAAGGTGGACGGTGCCGCGGAAGCGCACGCCGTCCAGGGCTGTCGGCTATGCCGACCACATTGCGCGCGTGAGCGAACAATGTGTCAGCCCCCCTTATGCCCTTTGATATATATCCGTGACTTTTGGGAAGTCAACAAATTGATTGGCGTTTTTCGTTGAGATATCAACAGAAAACGCGGTGTACAGCGCTGCCCAATTCCGGTGTATTTTTGTACACCGTGGTGTAAAGGGCGCCGCAAACCGTTGCGCCCCAACGGTTTCAAAGTTGAAAAAGTATACCGGATTTTTCAAAAATGACACGCGGTATACAACGTTGACCGGCGTGCAATATGTCCGATAAATGGGGCAGTTTTCGTCCGGCTCACGGCCCCCTTAAAGACTGCGTAAGCAGTCGGGGCTGTGAGCGGTACAACTTCCGCTATGCGGCCCGCCTGGGCTTTCCCCTCAGAGAGATTCCATATGGTGTACCGCGTTGCCGCGTTATGGTGCGGCATCAAAAAAATACCCCCGCAAAGCGATTTAACGCTTCACGGGGGTGATATGTGCAGATGATTTTCGTGTGATGGAGCCGGATAGCAAATAATTAACCCACTTCGGGGCCGAATTTTGGGCCAAAAGCCCGGTTGGGCTTGGAAAACGGCCCACGTTTGGGTCAGTTTTGGTCCAAAATGAGTGATCCGGTTCGGGAATTGGCCCACGTATGGGCTGGTTTTGACCTAACAGCGTGATTTACCCGGAAATCGGCCCATATTTGGGCCAATCATGGGCCAATTTCCACATTTCGGGTGTGGGTCGGCAATAATTTGCCCACTAAGGGGCCTGGATTGGGCTGCTTTCTGAACGATTTGTGCCGTCACGCGGTCAGCTGCGCGTCCGGCAGGAGTTCCGTCTCCGGCAGATCCTTCCACTTGCCATCACAGCGGCTCTCGGGCAGTTCCCGGTAACGCGGATGGCTCTCCAGCTTGAATTTCCTGACCTGCCGGGGAGGTATCCCCCGCGTGAACAGCCACGCGCTGTCCAGGGGCATATTGAGGATGTCGCTGACGGGCCGGTTGGCCTTTTTGCTGACGAACGTCGCCGTTTCCACGTCCTGGCCGCCCAGGTACAGGAAGTGGTCGCAGTTGTTCAGGATAGTCAGCGCCTTCGCGTGGCCGTACAGGGCTTCCAGCTGGGACAGGCTCTGCAGAATGACGCTGACGCTGATCTCCCGGGAACGGACGACGGAGACGGTCTTGTCAAAATCCAGGATGCAGGTGTTGGCGGCGAAGTCGTCCAAAATGAAGCGCACCGGGACGGCCAGACGGTGGCCGGGGCTTTTGTCCGCGGCGGCGCACAGGCTTTGCAGCGCCTGGGTGTAGAACAGGTTGGCCAGCCCGTCCAGAGAGCGGTCCGTGTCGCTCACCGTCAGGAACACCGCCGTTTTCTCACGGCCCAGATCCGGGAAACGGATTTTTTGCGGGTTCTGAAACAGCGCCCGCGCCCCGTCGAACGTGTAGGGACTGAGGTTCGCCGCCAGGATGCCCAAGATGCTCGAAAACATTTTGTCCGCGTTCTTCGCCAGCCGGAACATCCGGTACCGGCTGACCGGGAAACAGCCGGGGGCGATCTGCGCCAGCTCCTCGAACAGGTAGTCGAAGGATTTGCCGCCCATTTCCTGGAGCAGCCGGGATACGGTATGCAGGTCGTGCTCCTCGTCCGGCAGGCATTCCAGGGTATAGCCGATCAGCGCCTCCAGCAGCATCCGCGCGGACAGATCCCAAAACTGTTCGTGGGAGCTGAGGGGCACCAGACAGGCGGCGATGGTCATGATGTCCTGTTCGCGGTACGCGTCCCGCCGGTCGTCGTGGCGGACATAATCCAGTGGATTGTACCCCCAGGGGGACGCGAGGCAGTCCGCCAGGTCGATCTCCCGCACCCGATAGCCGCTCCGCTCCAGGACGGGGCCCACCTCCTGACGCAGGCTGCCTTTCGGGTCGGTGATCAGCATACTTTCGCTGCCCTGCAAAAGGTTGGGCTTGACGTAGCCACGAGTCTTTCCCGCGCCGCTGGGGCCGATGATCACGTCGTTGTTGTTCAGCCCGGTGGCCCAGGTGTCGCTGCTCACCGTCTGGCCCTCGGCCAGGATCCGATAACCTGTGTTTCTCATGTTCCGGCCCTCCATTAAATCTCGTGGATGATGCGGTCCGCCAGACCCCACTCCAGCGCTTCCTGAGCGTCAAAATAGGTGTCCGCGGCGGTCTTTTCGTAGACCTCCTCAACGGTGTGCCCGGTGCGGTCCGAAAGGATCTGGGCAATGGTCTCCCGGGCCTTCATCAGGTTTCTGGCGACGGCGTCCAGCTTCAGGGCGCTCCCGCCAACACCGCCCGCGATCAGCGGGTCGTGTATCATGACGCGGCCGTGGGGCAGGATGTCCCGCTTGTCGCCGGACGCGAACAGGAGCGCCCCCATGCTGGCCGCCAGACCCACGCAGACGGTACGGATGGGACAGCGCAGGGCGGCCATGACGTCGATCAGCGCCAGCCCGTCGTCGATGCTCCCGCCGGGGCTGTTGACGAAGATGGTGATCTCCTTGGCATCGTCCAGCGACTGGAGATACCGCAGCTGCAAAATGATGGCGTTGACGGACTCGCGGTTGATTTCCCCCACGCAGTCGATCTCACGCCGCTGGAGCATCACGTCCTGGATCTCGCAGCGTTGGATGCCCTCGCTGGTCCTTTCAATGACGGCGGGTATGTTCATATCGTTTTTCTCCTTTCCAACTCGGCAAATGGCTTGACCAATACCTGATAGAGCAACTCCCCCAGCTCCCACCGGGGAAGCTCCATACTCTCGGCGACAAAATCCGCCAGAAGCGGCGCTTCCTCGTATTGGGCAAGGTGGGACAGCAGATTTTTGTCCAGGGTCTCCGTGAGGTCACGGTTATCCCCGACCAGCTCGGCCAGCCCGTAAAAATATGTGTCCATGTAGAATCGGTAGATGTGCAGGAAATAGGGCGTGGGCTGTTTCGCGCCCGCCTGCCGCAGGCGGTTGGCCAGCGGGATCTTTTCGATCTGTTTCATGCCCCGCCCTCCCCCTTGACGCAGTGATCGTAGTAATATTTCATCGGGTTTGCCAAAATGCAGGCGGCCTCGCCTGCCGCCCTGGAGTTCTTGCGGTGCAGGCGGTGGATCCGGCAGGCCGTCTCCTGATAGGTCAGGCCCGAGCAGTCCGGCAGCGAGAGGAGCACGCAGAGCCGTGCCCGCGCCTCCTCAAACCGGGCCAGATAGTCCGCGATGGGCATTTCCGCCAGGTTCCGAATGACGCTGAGGGTGTACTCCGGGTAGGCAGACCGGCCTTCGTTCACCCTCTGGACGCGTTCGTCCAGGGGACGGGGTTGGATTTGCTTCATGATCGGTGTTCTCCTTTCCAATTTCCCCTCTTTCCGGCGCAAAAAGAAAAAGGGCATAAAATGGCCGCAGCCATTTCATGTCCTTTTTTCATATTATAGTATACGGGCCGTTCTCCGGGCACCCAGTGGGTCAGCGTGCCTCTGCCATAGGAGTAGTAGTACGGCTCGGCCGCCACCTCGCCGTCCAGGCCGCGCCGGACGAAGATGCGGGCGTTCTCGTAAATGCTCTCTTTGGGCGCCGGGTGATCACGGTCGTAGTTATAATAGACTTTCACGATCCGAACCACCACCTCGTCACCGCTGATCCTCTCGACGACCTGGACGGTATCACGGTCATAGTGCCGCCCCATCTTCCCCACGGATTTGACAATCAGCTTCCGCTTGCAGTGGGGGCACACGGCCTCGCCGTTGTGCGCCGCGTGGGGAAGCGTGGATCTCTTGCCGCAGGACGTGCAGATCCCGGTCACGGGTCGCTTGGCCGATGTGTGCTCACAGCGGAAGTAGGCCGGCATGATAGAGCGGCGTACCCACCCCGCCAACCCACGGGGAAGGACGTGGAGGGGGCGCATACGCTGGACGATCCGCCGTTCCCGCCCGAGCTGCCGTTCCTTGCACCGCTTGTCCAGGATGGCCGTCTGGGCACAAACCAGCGCGGAAATGCCGCCGTGGCCGTGGTCACGGAAGAACCCGCACACGCGCTGCTCGTCCTGGGCGGAATAGAACGCACAGGAGTTGGCGAAGCGGTAATCCTGGCCCAAGCGCTCAAAAGACGCCGAGCGCCAATGGGTGGAGCCGTCCTCCCTCCGGGCCAGGGTAACGTATTCGCCGCCCGCCTGGAACACCGTCCAGACGGGCGCGGAATCGCCGCCAGCGGCCCGCCTGCGGTCGTAAACATACAGCACCAGCGTCCGGCGGTGGCCGATGAGCTTGACGGCGGTACGGATGATGTACTTTACCTGCGGGGCGTGGAGCAGGCCGTGCCCCGCGGGGATGGCGGGGGCGGGGTTGTCCCCGGTGAACTTCCGAAGGGCTTTCTTATCCAGCATATCCGCCCCTCCTTACATCAGGCTGATCTGTTCCATGCCGGCGCCCGCCGGCTTCTCAGCTTTGGGCTTTGCCGCGCCGGATGGCTTTTTCCCTGCCTTGCCCTGGGCTTTTTTACGGGGCGTAGGTACAAAAGGTTTTGGCGTGAAAGTTTCATCATCTTTATGATCCTCCTTGGCGTTGGGGTCGTTGAAATAGTCCTTGGCCCACTGGTAGCACAGGCCGTCCGGCACGTCCAGGCCATAGACGCCGGTACGCTCGATGCCGTTGTCCTTCATCTCCTGCTCGGCGTACTCCTGGGCCTTCCGATTGATGTATCGGAAGCAGTTGACCATGGACTTATCAGGGTCCATGACCAGCATGGCAAACGCGGCATCCTCCCGGCACTTGGCGCTGATATGCTCGGCCACGGCTTCTTTCATGTTGCGGCGGGTCAGCCGCTCGGTGTCGGCGGCGATGCGGCCCATGGCCGCTTCCAGCAGCTCGGCGTCGTTCATGGCTTTGAGCCGGTCGAGCGCGTCCTGCCGCTTGGCCTTCTTCTCGGCCTGCTTGGCGTCGAACTCGGCCTTGCGCTTGGCCTCGGCCGCTTCGTGGGCCTGCCGGGCGGCGGTATCGTCCGGGGCCTGGGCAGCGTCCCCCGACACGGACAGCTTCACCTCGGGCGGCGGCGGGGTATGGGCGGACGGCGCGGCTTCGGCCCTGGACGCTGGGGCGGGTTCCCGGTCAACGGGCGTCTCAACAGTGGACACAGTGCTGGTTTGGGAAGGCCCTTGGGAGACTCCCTCGGGGGCGGCGGAAACGACCGGGGCAGGGGGCTTCGGCGTGGTCTGGACCGGCTGGCCCGCCGTGCCCGCGCTCAGTTTCGTCAAATATCCCATCGTGAAAAACCTCCATGTCTTTTATGAGGGGCAGGACACAGCGGCCCGCGCCGCACCCTACCCACATGATTTCACCCGCGCTCCCGCTGGCGTTCCGCCAGCCCCGGTTTTCAGGGCCGGTTATTGGACGTCACCGCAAATTGTGCCGTCTGTGCCGGCACAAATAGATTGGCTCCACATTTTTTCAAAAATGGAAACAACAATAGAGATGTGCCGGCACAGCTGACACGGGTGTCCTAATACGTCCGTAATCCCCGGCGCACCTGTCGGGCCGGGCGTTTTCCGCCCGGCCCGACTTTTCTAAAAAAGCAGTTGCAATCCACTTCCAATTATGTTAAAATATTATCAATCTATGGGCTGTCCGTAGCTTGGGATTTTAGGGCCGATGATTTCCTTCTTCCATCGCTCGCCGAAGCCGGGCCACCACCCTGGCGACTACCGGGTCATTGGAGAAGCTGTCCCCCTTCGTCCAGTCCTCCGATAACCATTCCCGGCCATCGTGCCGGATCAGCAGATCCACGGCGGCAATATCGTCCTTGGTGACGCCCAGCCGCTTGTCGGCCTGCTCGCTGGCAACGTAGCGCCGGATGGCGTCATCCAGGGACAGCCCGCTGGTGAACTGTTCCTCCGGTGTGTTGATGTCCTCTATCACGTACCAGTCGTAGCAGTGAGGGACATTCGGATCGGCGGCATCCCGAAGCTTTCGACGGCCGCTTTCTGTCAGGCCCAGCCCCCGCTTTTGGTTGACGAAGCAGGACAGGTAGGCTTGGTAATCGCCCGGCGTGGGATTGCATCGCAGGCGGAAAACGTAGCGGTTTGTTTCAAGCACATAACCGTAGTTTTGGCAGCAGGTACCGCCCGTGATCTCGCCGTCGTGGCTGCGGCAGTATCTGCGCATGGAGGAGATATCCTTTAGGACGCTCTGCCGCAGGTCGTTGACCACCTTGTCCAGTTCCGCTTGGAATTCCGGCGTGTTCAGTTCCTGGGGACCCCTGGGCCACCACGTATGGTGGAACTCCGCTCCGTCGCCCCCGAAGTCAATACGGACGTGACCGATGGTGCCCAATTCCTCGTCCCTTTCCGGGGGCAGGGCAAAGAAAAGCTCCGCCTCATCGGGAGAAGCGGGGCGCAGCTTATGGCGGAGCGGCGTTTCAGGGCAGCGGATGCGTTCGGCGTCGCAGAACCTCGCCAACGTGACCGATTCCCCGGTCAGCTGGAACATCCCCTTGATCAACCTGCTCCGGGAGCGTCCGTTCTTCAAGGGCAGGTAGGAGAGGACGGAGGCCAAACGGTTTTCGTCCTCCTGGGCGCCGTCCACCAGCGCATAGGGGATCTCCGGCTCCTTCACGGTGCCGCGCAGGTCATAGCAGTACCAGCCCTGGGGGACGTCTTCACGGGGAATGGGCCGGGTACTGTACAGGACGGAAGCTCCGAACAGGCGCGCGGCCCGCAGCTCATCTTTGTAAATGTTGGCATACAATGCGTCAGCATCTCCTTATTCATTTATCTCGTAATCCCACTTGAGGGTGGCGCAGCCGCCCTTTCACCCCAACCTACGAGGGCGGCCAGACCGAAGCCCGACCGCCCTCATGACTTGTTACGCGGCCGCGTCCTCTCCGCCCCTGTGGCCGATGTGGAGCTGGGCGTCCAGCTCCACCAGGCGGGCGGACTTGCGTTGAAACTCGTCCTCACGGGGGAACGGCTTGCCGACCTCGGCCCTGGCGGCTTCCATTTGCTGCCGCAGATTGGCAAGCTGGGCCTGCCGGCGGTTCAGTAGCTCCGGGAGCTCGGCGAGAGCATTGTCGATCCTGGTGATGTTGCCGCGCGGGTCTGGGCCAAGTTCGACGCGATACGTCCCAGCATTCTTCAGTGCCAGGACATGATCGAGGCCAGCAAAGGCGGCGAACAGGACAAAGCCCCGGTAGCTGCCAATCTCGATGTAGATGTTCTCCGTGATGTCCGCGCAGGCGTCCAGCAAGGCGGTGCCTGCTTCCACCCTGGCGCCATAGGCGGCGCCGTGGACCACCATGCCCACGAAGCCGTCCGCTGGGTGGGGATGCTCCGCAAGCACCTCAATGTCCGCCTGCATAGCGGCAATGGCCTTCTCGGCGTCGGCAATCTCCTTGGGGTAGTATTTCAGCAGGCTGTCCTCCATGCGGAACTGCTGGTTTTGGTGGTCGGCCCGCATGATCTTGAGCCGGGCCACGTCCGTGTCCAGCTCCATGCGCTCCTTGATACGGGGATCACCGGCGCACAGGGCCTTGATCTCCGCGTAGGACAGCGCCTGCTCGTCCACGTCGTCGCAGGACCGCACCGGGGATTTGCTGGTCATGATCTGGCTGATGAACTTCTGTTTGTTCTCAATGGTCTGCCACAAATACGCATCGAAGGTGCTCTCGGTCACGTAGCGGTAAATATGCACCTTCTTGTTCATATTGTTGCGGCGGACGATCCGCCCAGCCCGCTGGGTCAGGTCACGGGGCCGCCAGGGACAATCCAGGTCATGAAGGGCTATGAGCCTGTCCTGAATATTCGTACCCGCACCCATCTTCTGCGTGGAACCGATCAGGACGCGCACCTGTCCGCTGCGGACTTTGGCAAAGAGGACTTTCTTCTGCTCGTCTGTATTGGCGTCATGGATGAACGCGACCTGCTCCGGGGCCATGCCCCCGGCGATGAGCTTCTGCCGGATGTCGTCGTAGATGGTGAAGCCGCCCTTGGCCGACGTGGGTGTGGAAATATCGCAGAAGATCAACTGGGTCAGCCGGTCCGCCTCGCCATCCCGCCAATGCCGCAGGACGTTGGCGACGCACTTGTTGACCTTGGTGCCGGGTTCGTCCGGCAAGGCCGGGTTGATGATACGCTGATCCAGACCCAGCTTCCGCCCGTCGCTGGTGATCCGCAGCATATTGTCGATATGTGCGTCAACGGCGCCGGAGTGGACCTTCGCGGCGCGCTTGGAAAGCTCCTTCACCATGGCCTGCTGGTGGGCGGTGGGCTTGGACACCACGGTATGGTACTCCACCTCGGGTACGGGCAGGTTGAGCTGGTCGGCGGTCTTGATGTCCGCCACTTCCCGGAACATGGCTATCAGCTCCGGCAGGTTGAAGAATCTGGAGAACCGGGTACGCGCCCGGTAGCCGGTGCCCTCCGGGGCAAGCTCCAGGGCCGTGACCGTCTCGCCGAACCGGGAGGCCCAGCAGTCAAAGTGGCCCATGCCCATCTCCTGGAGGCGGTCGTACTGGAGATAGCGCTGGATGGAATACAGCTCCGTCATGCTGTTGCTGACGGGCGTGCCGGTGGCGAAAACCACGCCGCGATTGCCGGTGATTTCGTCCAGATAGCGGCATTTCGCGAACATATCCGACGATTTCTGGGCGTGGGCCGTAGACAGCCCGGCCACGTTGCGCATTTTCGTGTACAGGAACAGGTTCTTGTACAGGTCGCTCTCGTCCACGAACATCATGTCCACGCCCAGCTGCTCGAAGGTGACCACGCTGTCCTTGCGATGGCTGCCCTGGAGCTTTTCCAACTGCCCCTCCAGCTCCTTCTTGGTACGCTCCAGCTGCTTGACGGTAAAGTGCTCACCGCCGCTGTCCTTGACTTCCCGGATGCCCTCGGTGATCTCCCAGATCTGATCCCGGATAAGGCGTTCCTGCCGCTCCTGGCTGACCGGGATCTTCTCGAACTGGGAATGCCCGATGATGACGGCATCGTAGCCGCCGGTGGCGATGCGAGCGCAGAACTTCTTACGCTTGCGAGTTTCAAAATCCCGCTTGGTGGTCACGAGGATGTCAGCGGCGGGGTACAGCCGTAGGAACTCGGCGGCGGTCTGCTGGGTCAGATGGTTGGGCACTACGAAGATGGACTTGCTGCACAGGCCCAGCCGCTTGGCCTCCATGGCGGACGCGATCATTTCAAACGTTTTCCCGGCCCCAACCTCATGGGCCAGGAGGGTGTTCCCGCCGTACAGCACGCGGGCGATGGCGTTGACCTGGTGGGGCTGGAGCCTGATCCCCGGATTGATGCCGGAGAACACGATGTGCGAGCCATCGTACTCCCGGGGCCGGATGCAGTTCATGGTGTCGTTGTACAAATGCACCAGCGCCTGCCGTCGCTCCGGGTCCTTCCAGATCCAGGTCTGGAACGCGTCGCGGATGGCCTGCTGCTTCTGGACGGCCAGGGTGGTCTCCTTCCCGTTGATGACGCGGCGGTCCTTGCCGTCCGGGTCGGTCACGGTGTCGTAGATACGCACGTCCCGCAGGTTCAGGCTGTCCTCCAGTATCTCATAGGCGCTGATCCGCCTGGTGCCGTAGGTGGTGTACGCCGCCACGTCGTTGTAGGGGACGCCGTTCTTGCCGGAGATGAACCACTCTGCCGTGTGGGGCGAATACTGCACCTGGACACTGCGGTGGAGGGACGCCGGGGTGTTGAACATCTCGTACATGAACTGCTGGTAGTAGCTCTTGTCGATCCATGTGGCACCGATGCGCACCTCAATGTCGGACGCTTCCAGGTCCTTGGGCTGTACGGCCTCCAGGGCGGTGACGTTGGCCTGGAACGTGGGGTCCTTCTCCGCGGCCTGCCGGGCGATGCGGAGCTTGCGGCGGACGTTGCCGGACAGGTACTCGTCGGCGGTCTGCCAGCCGGAGAACGGGCCGTCCGCAGCCTGGGGGGCTTTGAATATGACGCCTTGCAAATCAGCGATCAGTTCCGTCTCCGACTTGCCCGTGAGCCGGGACATGAAGGGCAGATCCACCCGGGCACGCTCGCCGATGGAGACCACCAGGGCCTCGGAGGCCGTGTCCACGTGGGTGACGGAGCGGTGCTGCTTGATGGTGCGCTTGGTGAAGATGTCAGCCTTGCGCTCCATGTTGCCGTCGTCGTCCAGCACCTCCAGGGAGCAGAGCAGGTAATAGCTGGAATCCTTGTCGAAGGCCAGGCGGTTGCCCCGGCCGTTGATGAGGCCGTATTTCCGGGTAAAGGCGTCATAGAGCCGGTTCAGCTCGGCCTGCTTGGGCTGGAGGGCATCGTCCGGGACGTTCTCGTCTAACTGGAGGTCGATAAGCTGGCGTACGCAGTCCCGCAGGGCCACCATGCCCTTGACGCGGGCGGTGGCCGTGGCGTTCAGCCTGGACTTGAACATGACGCTGTTCTCGCGGTAGTACACCGCGCCGTCCACGATGGTATAGGAGAAGTTCTTCACGGTGGGGTCGGCGGGGATGGTCTCGTCAGTAGCTTCCTCCGCGTCCAGCTCCGCGACCTCGGCGGCCCGGTATTGACCATGGATATGGGTGATCGCTTCACGGAGCTGCCGGGCCAGGTCCGCGTCCGGTGCGGGGTATACAGTGTAGTCGTGGCCGTAGCGGGTGCTTTCCTCACCGGGACAGCCCAGCACCATTTCAGGGTTGTCCAGGAAGTAGCTGTTGACGGGATAGCCGTCCGGGTTCTCTATAGTACTCACCCAGTCGGGAAATCCTACTGCGGGTTCCTCCCGTTTTTGCAGGAAGATGACGTCCGCCACCACGTCGGTGCCGGCGTTGGCCTTGAAGGCATTGTTGGGCAGACGGATGGCCCCCAGCAGGTCGGCCCGCTGGGCCAGGTACTTTCGCACGGTGGCATCCTTACTGTCCATGGTGAAGCGGCTGGTGACGAAGGCCAGGATGCCGCCGGGGCGGAGCTGGTCCAGGGCCTTGGCGAAGAAATAGTTGTGGATCGTGAATCCCAGCTTGTCATACGCGGGGTCGTTGACTTTGTAATCACCGAAGGGGACGTTGCCCACGGCCAGGTCGAAGAAGTCCTGGGGGAAGTCGGTTTTCTCATAGCCGCGCACGGCGATATTGGCCTTGGGATAGAGCCGCTGGGCGATGCGGCCCGTGATGCCGTCCAACTCCACGCCGTACAGCCTGGACGCGGACATAGATTCCGGCAGGCAGCCGAAGAAGTTCCCGACGCCGCAAGCAGGCTCCAGAACGTTGCCGGAGACGAACCCCATGTTGCCCAGGGCCTCGTAGATGGTGCGGATGACCACGGGTGTGGTGAAATGGGCGTTCAGGGTGCTGGCCCGTGCCGACGCGTATTCCTCATCGGTCAGCAGGGCCTTTAGCTCCCGGTACTCGTTCGCCCACTCGGCCTTGTCCGGGTCGAAGGCGTCCGGCACGCAGCCCCAGCCCACGTACCGGGACAAGATCTCCTGTTCCTCGGGAGTGGCCCAGCGGCCCTCGGACTCGATGGCCTGCAATGTGCGGATGGCGGCGACGTTGGCGGTGTACTTGGCCTTGGGGCCGCCGACGCCAAGATCGTCGTCCGTGATGCGGAAATTGTCAGGGGTGAACACGGGTTGGGGCTTGGGCCGGGACTTGGACCGGGGACCGACCGGCGCCGGGTCCGGGAGCGTTATTTCCTGCTGTCCGGGGGCAGAAACGGAAGAAGGGCCGGACGATGCTTCGTCCGGCCCTTCCTGGGTGGCTGTGTCCTGTTGTTTCGGTTTCGGTGCCGCATGATCGCCAGAGTCATCGGCAGCTCCTGGAGATAGATCTTTAGTTTGCGGCAGCTGTCCGGCCCGCTTCCCGCGTTCATACCGCTTGATGGTGTGTTCCAGCACCCGTAGGAGCATGGTGCTGAGTTCGCTGACCGCCGCGCCCAGGGCAAGGACGCTGTCGTAGCCGCTGAACTCATAGACGTGGGAGAAGTCGTCGGCATCGAAGAACTGTTCGGGGGACAGGCCGCAACGGCAGAGCAAGGCATAGGACACGCTGGCGGCAACGGCGTCCTGAAACGCCATGCCGGTGTCAGCTTCGTCATATTTTTGCAGCAGAGTGTCCTTGACCGCCCGGAGGATCTTTTCCCGGTAGGTTTCCCAGTACTTTTGGGCAAATTGGGCAGCGACGGCGGCGAGCTGGAAGGACACGCCCTTGTCCGCGGGGACTTGAAAGCACTCCTCCAGCATTTTCGCCACCGTGTCTTGGTGCTCCTCCCGGTACTGCCACAGCCAGGGGGTGCGGGCATTGGCCCTGGGGCGGGTGTCGGAGATGTCGAACACGTAGCGCAGGGCCGGGACGCCGTCAACTTCGCTGATGATGGCGATGCCCTTCGCGCCGTAGCGTACATGGCGGTTCATCTTCTCACTCCAGAGACGGTACTCGGCGCAGGCGGTGGCGTCAGGACGCTGGACGTGGATCATGAGCTGCTCCAGGAAGGAGTATTTGTAAATACGGGCGGCCGTCCGCAGGAACGCGGTCCAGGTGTCGAAGCTGCCGGTGATGGCGGCCGTGTGCTGGACGGCCATGGTTTTGTAGGACTGGAGTTTGGGATATTCAGCCATGGTAGTGGCCCCCTTTCCGTAAAAAGTCGTGGAACGCGGCAGCGACAGTGTGACCGTTCACACGTGGGGTGTGTCCTTATTCATTTTTGCTTTCCCTTTTGCAGATTTCCGTGACGGCCTTCTCGATACCCCACTTGAGCCGGGGATCCCCGAGAATCTCCTCCGCCGTGTACCCGAGCGCGTCCAGTGTCTCCTCCGTGTCCCTGGTGTAGCCGTACTCATGGTTATCCAGCTCGGACAGGAACATCTCATAGATGAAGCCGTCGCCGGTCTCGTCGCCAGCGATGGCCGCCTGCAGTTCCTGGTCGAACCTGTCCATCATCGCCTTGATGCGTGGGCCGTCCTCGCGGCGGTAGAACCCGCCGCCCGGGGCCTTATAGATCTTGTCCGTGTCCGTGGGCTTCAGGCCCAACGCGGCCATACCTTCCTCAAATTGCCGTTGCGAGAAGGCGAACTGCATGGGAAAGGCGCCGAACTCCTCCCGCTGGCGCCGCTTTAACTCTGTATATCGGTTCATTCAGATTTCCTCCCCCTCATTCCGCTATCGGCTTCAGGTTTTCCCGGGTATCGTCCAGGATTTCCATCATGAAGCGCGCGCCGGTCTTAAAACCGTCGATGTAGTTTGCCTCGGCCATGATGATGTCCACTTCGCCCTGCGCTTTCGTCAGGCGATCCAGTAGCGGACGGAGCTCCGAAGGGAGCGCCTGGGCCAACAGGCCCTCGGCATCCGACAACTCCGCCACAGCACGTGCGGCCTCCGATCCCCGTACCATCTGCTTGTCCGCCGGCATCAGGTTCCCACGGAAAAAGTCCTTGAGTGTTTGGTTATTCATGGGCCCGCCTCCTACCCTCGGGCATTGAAGTCCCGGACAGCGGCATCCCGGTCCTCCATGTGGTAGTGCCCCCAGTAAACTGAGATGGATCCATCATCAAGCAGGTGGAACTGCCATGTGACATAGTGGCCGTGGGCATTTCTGCCCAGGATGAACCCATAATGGTCGCTGTCGGTGAACGGTCCGTCTTTGATGCGCGCCGCTTCGACGTGGTATCCTTTGATCGTGCTCCCGGTGATGCTCTTGATGTCGCGGTCTGTCAGCCTGCGCATGAAACCCCTCCTCCAGATTGGTCAGGTATGAATCCCATAATACGCCTTGTCCATGTCCTCTTGGCCGTGCAGGATCAGCCCGCCGCACATACCGGCCTGACCGTTCCGGTATTCCCGGAAAAAGAACGAATACGGCATGAAGTCGTTGGTGAGGTGGATTTCGTCCGCGTCTGGCCAGTTGAAGTTGGCCATGAGGGCCTTGCCCAGCTTGTGCCGGACCCGCGGATCGCCAATGGCAGCGCGGAGATTGGCCCTGTTGCCGTCGAACACGAGCCGGGGGCGGCCCCTGCGCGCGTCCAGGGAAATGGCACGGAAAACCTTGTTTTTTTCCGGGCAGTCGGGCTGGTGTGCCGCGTCCAGAAAGTCCCGGAACTTGCCCCAGCGGAGGTGGACAGTCTGCTCCACGCCTTCCACGCGGTCGAAGCCGCACCCGGACAGCCAGGTGAACTCGAACGTGAGCCGGTCGCGATGTTCGTCCAGCCGGAGCCGTGCGAAGGAGTGGATGTCGTTCGTGATGATGCTGCCCTCGCTCTGGAGACGGTCAAGTTCGCTGTAAGTGATGTAGAACCGTTGGAGAGACTTCATGCGCGGGGTGTAGGTCTGGATGCTGACGGTGTTCTCGCTGGCATAGGCTCGGAGCATGATTCGGTCAGTCATGTTCGACGTTCTCCTTTCGACAAGATACATAAAGAACATAGCAACGCCACCACCGGCATCCGTTCAGGATGCAAAAAAGCCCGGCTTTGACAGCCGGGAAAGGTTGACATAAAATTGGCGGCCATGGTCGATGCACCATGGCCGCCCTATGTCCTTATTGAGGAATCTGTTCGCTGTACTGGCTTTTCGCTTCGCTACTGCCCGTGTCCGTGGCTACTTGATTTTTGTTGCCGGAATGGGGCTTTGCCTCCTGCAGCTTTTTCTCAAAGAATTTCAAAAGGTCAGTTTCACCTCCGTGAACAAACTGATCTGCCCATGTGACGGCCTTGGTGGAGATTATGTCGGGCGCCCAAGTCGATATGGCTGGATGCCCATGCGTCCTCTTGGACTCCAGACGTCTTGCAAGCTGCTCCGCAGCCTTGCATATCTTCTTTGCCTGACTGTATCCGCTGTTGCTGGCCTCCTGGTACGTTTCCAGCTCGTAGCGGCTGATGATTGGGGGCATATTGTCCATTGAGATTAACGTGCGGTTGGGCCATAGCACAGATATCCCATAAGGAGCCAGCATCTCGGGCGTGACCTGTTCCATGAGTTCAGGAAAAAACAGGTCGCCATAGAGCTTGCCATCTTTCTGGTTCTTCAGGCACCACTCAAGTCCCAGCTTGTGGAGTGCCCGTTCAAGATTTGTCTTGTCTGGACAAAATATTATGACCATTTCCCGCTTCGGTTCCCCGTTGATCATCCGGGTAAATTCAAATCCTTGATACATCATCTTCTCAACCTTCCTACCGTTTATGATTGCGCCATAATTTGGTTTACATAATAATTATAGATCATAGTCGGAAGGAAGTCAATAGGAAAATGTCATTTTTTTAACAAAGCAGAAAATGGATGGGAAGCAGCAGCAAACACGGATTTATTTTTTCCTCGCCTGGATAGGAATAGAGTAACCGCCCATGCGGGTCCAAAACGCCTTGTTGTCGCTGCTGACGCTGTATGTCCGGCTCAACAGTGGGTACAAGCGGGCGAAGCTGTCCTCCGTGAAGACGATGTACGCCGTCAGGTCTTCCCTGGGGGAATTCCGTTTCAATTCCTGGAAAACCTGCTTCAAATCGGTATAATCCATATTGCCGTCCTTCCTTTCCGGCCCGCTGGGCCATAGGTCATCTCGAACATGAAAAAGGGAGGCCGAAGCCTCCCGTTTCCTCACGCCGCCATGTCGGGCAGCGCGTCCTCGTTCATGGGTCTCTGGTCATGCTGGGTGTCGGCGCCGGCCGTCTTGCTGCCGCAGAAATAGGCGTTGTCCGCGACGATCTCCACGGCCTCCCGGTTGTTCCCCTCCCGGTCGGTCCATGGCCGCACCTGAAGCCGTCCGCTGACCGCCATCATCTGGCCCTTCTCGAAGTAGTTCGCGATGAACTCGGCCGTGCCCCTCCAGGCAACCACGGTGAGGAAGTCGGTGCCCCGTTCCCCGTTGGTCAGGTAGTTGCGGTCCACCGCCAGCCGGAGATTGGTCACCGGGAGCCCGCTCTGCGTGTACTTCAGCTCCGGCTTGGCGCAAATGCGCCCCATGATGTTTACTTGGTTCAGCATATTTTTCCTCCGTTTTTTAGTATAGCTTTACTTCAGCATCACATCCGGCATCCAAAATCGGATGCCAAAATCCCGGCAGGAAAGCCGGGACAAAAGGGGATCGAACAATCCTCCTACGGCGTGGTCACCTTCATGGTCATTGCGCCGTCCGGCGATATCCTGTTCAGCACTGTTCTTATATGGACAGTGGTCGGTATGCTATAAGCAGGAATGAGGAATGTGGCTGATGCATATTCAGCCTGCTCTGTGCGCCATGATTTTCGGTTTTCAGGGGCTTGTGCGCCAAATGTGCGCCAAGGCTATTTTGAGTCAAAACTTTTGCGCCAGAAAAATTATAAAAACAGCGGCTTTCTTATCGAAAACCGCTGTTTTTCTGGTTGCGGGGGCAGGATTTGAACCTACGACCTTCGGGTTATGAGCCCGATGAGCTACCAGACTGCTCCACCCCGCGATATAAAATTTTGGTGCCGGAGACCGGGGTCGAACCGGCACGGGATCACTCCCACGGGATTTTAAGTCCCGGGCGTCTGCCAATTCCGCCACTCCGGCTTATCAAGGCTAGATTATGATAGCACGATTTCCTGTCCCTGTCAACCCCTATTTCCCGGTCTGGCAGTTCTTTTTTTGTCGAATCCCACCCCTTGACGGCGGGCCAAAACTGTGCCAAACTATTGGCATACGGCATAAGGAGGCATTTGCCATGCACAACGAACTGACGAAAAAGGACATCGAACTCATGCGCCAGGAGCTGGAATACCGCCGCACCGTCCTGCGCCCCAAGCTCATCGAGGACGTGCAGACCGCCCGCGCTTTCGGCGATTTGAGCGAAAATTTTGAATACAAGGCCGCCAAGCGGGACAAAAACCGCAACGACAGCCGCTGCCGCTATCTGGAGAACATGATCAAGACGGCGGTGATCATCTCCGACCAGTCCACAGAGGGCGCGGTGGGGCTGTACGACAAGGTTACTTTCTATGTGGAGGAGGACGATGAGACTGTCACCTGCCAGATCGTCACCACCGTACGGCAGGACGCGCTGAAAAATCTCATCAGCAAGGAATCCCCGGTGGGCAGGGCGGTGCTGGGCCGCCGGGTCGGCGACCGGGTGACCGTACACGTCAATGACAGCTACAGCTATGATGTGGTCATCCGGGCCATCGAGCCGGGTGAGGATACCGGCGCGGCCCCGCTTATGGGCTTCTGAGCGGTCTTCGCGGAGGCGCGCCTCTCCATAAAATAAGCACAAACCCGGGGCCCTGTTGGAAAGGGCCCCGGGTTTGCTTTGATTACTCCACTTTACTGGGGATCTTCTGTCAGCACCACTACGCTGTACGAGGGCAGCGTCACCGTGCCGTCCGTCAGAGTCACCTCGCCGCCGTCCACCGAGAGGTACCCCGCCACTTCCAGGGGGCCATACTGCTCCGCGGACATTTCCACCTGCTTCTCGTCCGTTTCCGAGATATTATAGAGCATATAGATCGTCTTGCCGTCATAGGTCTTGGAAATCGCGGCGATGTCCAGATCCTCGACCTCCTCCAGCCGGGCTACGGTGCCCCGCGCGATCTCCGGGTTCTGATTGCGCAGCAGGATGGTGTCCTTGTAGAAGCTGTAGATCGAGTCCTCGGCCTTCATCTGCTCCTCGGCGCTGGCGAACCGGTTTTCCTGGGGCTCCATGTCCCGGGGGCCCTTTGTCATGCCCGCCGCGTCGGCGTCGGCGGACCAGAACATGGGCGCGCGCTTATTCTCGTCCCGTCCGCTGCCGGCCATGCCGATCTCTTCCCCGTAATACACAAAGGCGCTGCCGCTCATCAAAATATTCAAAGCCGCCGCCATTTTGACCTTACGGGCGTCATGGGACATATAGCCGGCCGCCCTTGCCAGGTCGTGGTTGACAAAGAAGGGGGCATCAATGGCGTCCTCCCGGTATTCCCGGATGGCATTCTGCACCCGGACCAGCGCCTTGGCATAGGCTTGGGCGCTGTTCTCCGCGCCGCTGTAGTTGATCGTCTTGGTAATGATCCCCGTGGAATCAGCGAAGGCAAAATCAAAGAAGCTGTCCACGCCGCTGGCGTAATACTGGGCGTAGGTAGGCAGCGCGTCCCAGCACTCGCCCACGATATAGGCGTCCGGCTCTACAGACTTCACATGGTCGTTGACCCAGCTGAGCACCTCCACATTTTTGCTGGTCGCGCCGGAGTAAAATTCCTTGACCGCGTCCAGCCGGAAGCCGCCCACGCCCTTTTCCAGCCAGAAGTCCATGACAGCCTCAAAGTCTTTGCGGAGCGCCTGGCTGGCAAAATTCACGTCCGGCATCTCGCTCCAGAATACGCCTTCATAATAATAGTCGGAGGAACCCACCCGATACCAGGTGTTGGAACCGGGATTGCCCTTTGCAAAGTGAAAATATTCATAGTACGGGCATTCCGCGGCAGACGGCTCATCCCCTGCCCCCAGCGACTTCAGATAATCGCAGGCCTCCACGAACCACGGATGCCCGGAGGATGTATGATTCAGGACCAGGTCGATGATCAGCTTGATCCCCCGCTTGTCGCATTCCGCCACCAGCTCGTCAAAATCCTCCATGGTGCCATATACCGGGTCGATGGCCATGTAATCCTTCACATCATATTTATGATAAGAGTCAGAGGGCATGATGGGCATCAGCCAGATCCCATTGAAGCCCATATCCGCGATGTAATCCAGCTTTGAGATGACCCCTTGGAGATCCCCGATCCCGTCTCCATCGCTGTCGCAGAAGGAGTACACAAAGATCTCATACCAGGTGCGGTAATTGTCATCGATTACCGTCACTTCCTTGGCGCGCCAGCCCTCCGGCTCATTGCCTTTCCCGACCATGCCGCACCCGTTCAAAGCGCCTACCATGAGCGCGAGGGCCAGCACCAGTGCGAAACTTCTCCGAAACTTTTGACATACCTGTTTCATTTTCCCGACAACCTCCTGTTAAAATGAATTTTCGTAAAGTTTCGATATGCTGTGTTCAGCATAGCATTTTTTTCGGATTTCGTCAAGCGAAACACGAACCGCGCGGGCGGGCGGCAAAAAGTCCCCCAGCGCTCCAACAGAGCGTTGGGGGACTCTTCAGCGCCTCTTTGCCGTTTATTTCACCGCGGCGAAGCCCTTTTCCAGGTCGGCGATGATGTCGTCGATGTGCTCGGTGCCGATGGACAGGCGAATGGTGTTGGGCTTGATGCCCTGGTCGGCCAGCTCCGCTTCGGTGAGCTGGGAGTGGGTGGTGGTGGCCGGGTGGATGACCAAGGATTTCACGTCCGCCACGTTGGCCAGCAGGGAGAAGATCTCCAGGCTGTCGATGAATTTGTGGGCCTCCTCCTGGCCGCCCTTGATTTCAAAGGTGAAGATGGATGCGCCGCCGTTGGGGAAGTACTTCTCATACAGGGCGTGGTCGGGGTGGTCGGGCAGAGAGGGATGGTTGACCTTCTCCACCAGGGGGTGGTTTGCCAGGAACTCCACCACCTTCTTGGTGTTCTCGGCGTGGCGCTCCAGCCGGAGGGACAGGGTCTCCACTCCCTGGAGCAGCAGAAAGGCGTTGAAGGGGGAGATGGTGGCTCCGGTGTCCCGCAGCAGGATGGCCCGGATGTAGGTGACAAAGGCGGCGGGGCCGACGGCGTCCACGAAGCTGACACCGTGATAGCTGGGATTGGCCTCGGCGATGGGGGCATATTTGCCGCTGGCCTTCCAGTCAAATTTGCCGGAGTCCACGATCACGCCGCCCAAGGTGGTGCCGTGTCCGCCGATGAACTTGGTGGCGGAGTGGACCACGATATCCGCGCCGTGCTCGATGGGGCGAATGAGGTAGGGGGTGCCGAAGGTGTTGTCGATGACCAGGGGCAGACCGTGGCTGTGGGCGATCTCTGCGATGGCGTCGATGTTGGGGATGTCGGAGTTGGGGTTGCCCAGGGTCTCCAGATAGACCGCCTTGGTGTTGGGCCGGATGGCGGCGGTGACCGCGTCCAGATCGTGGGCGTCCACAAAGGTGGTGGAGACGCCGAACTGGCTCAGGGTGTGGGCCAGCAGGTTGTAGCTGCCGCCGTAGATGGTCTTTTGGGCCACGATGTGATCCCCGGCCTGGGCCAGGGCCTGGATGGTGTAGGTGATGGCCGCCGCGCCGGAGGCGGTGGCCAGGGCCGCCACGCCGCCCTCCAGGGCCGCGATGCGCTTTTCCAGCACGTCCTGGGTGGAATTGGTCAATCGCCCGTAGATGTTGCCCGCGTCCGCCAGGCCGAACCGGGCGGCGGCATGGGCGGAGTTGCGGAACACATAGCTGGTGGTCTGGTAGATGGGGACGGCGCGGGCGTCGGTGGCGGGATCGGGCTGCTCCTGGCCCACGTGGAGCTGGAGAGTTTCAAATTTATAATTGCTCATCGGTAAATACTCCTTATGTATATATTGATCAGTCCCCGAACAGCGGGGTGGACAGGTAGCGGTCGCCGGTGTCGGGCAGCAGGGCCACGATGGTCTTGCCCTTGTTCTCGGGACGCTTGGCAAGCTGGACGGCGGCCCACACCGCCGCGCCGGAGGAGATGCCCACCAGCACGCCCTCGGCCCGGCCCACCTGCCTGCCGGCGGCGAATGCGTCCTCGTTCTCCACGGTGATGATCTCGTCGTAGACGCCGGTGTTCAGCACGTCGGGCACGAACCCCGCGCCGATGCCCTGGATCTTATGCGCCCCGGCGGTGCCTTTGCTCAGCACCGGGGAGGCGGTCGGCTCCACCGCCACCACCTTCACGTCCGGGTTCTGGCTTTTCAGGTACTCGCCCACGCCGGTGACGGTGCCGCCAGTGCCCACGCCGGCCACGAAAATGTCCACTTTCCCGTCGGTGTCCGCCCAGATCTCCGGGCCGGTGGTGGCGCGGTGGACGGCGGGATTGGCGGGGTTGACAAACTGGCCGGGGATAAAGCTGTTGGGGATCTCCTGGGCCAGCTCGTCGGCCTTGGCGATGGCCCCCTTCATCCCCTTGACCCCCTCGGTGAGCACCAGCTCGGCCCCGTAGGCGCGCATCAGCTGGCGGCGTTCCACGCTCATGGTCTCGGGCATGACGATGATGATGCGGTAGCCCCGGGCGGCGGCCACGCTGGCCAGGCCGATGCCGGTGTTGCCGGAGGTGGGCTCGATGATGACCGAGCCGGGCTTCAGCAGGCCCTTTTCCTCCGCGTCGTCGATCATGGCCTTGGCGATGCGGTCCTTCACGCTGCCCGCGGGGTTGAAGTACTCCAGCTTGGCCAGGACCCGGGCCTCCAGGCCCTCGGCCTTCTCAATGTGGGTCAGCTCCAACAGCGGGGTGCGGCCAATCAGCTGGTCGGCGGATGTATAAATGCTGCTCATGATGATTTCCTCCTGATTTTATGATTCGGATCGGACGGACGCGAACGGGCGCACCCGCGGCATCGGTCGTATGCGCTGCCGCCCATATAAACCAACTTATCTTATGGGTTAATGCGGATTATACTCCGGTATTTTCCGATTGTCAAGGGGGCGGAGCAAAAAAGTTTCGGTTGATTCCCTATTAACCATGGTATATAATAGGTTTATCTGACAGGAGGTGTGGACAATGCTGATTTCCACCAAGGGCCGCTATGCGCTGCGGGTGCTCATCGACTTGGCGGAGCACCAGTCCGACGGCTACATCCCGTTGAAGGCCATCGCCCAGCGGCAGGAGATCTCGGAGAAATACCTGGAGAGCATCATCAAGCTGCTGGTGAAGGCCAAGCTGCTCACCGGCGTCCGGGGCAAGGGCGGCGGCTATCGGATGACCAGGCCGCCGGAGCAGTACACCGTGGGCCAGGTGCTGCGGCTGACGGAGGAATCCCTGGCCCCTGTCTCCTGCCTGGAGGACGGGGCGGACGCCTGCGAACGGGCGGCGGAGTGCCGCACGCTGGCGCTGTGGCAGGGGCTGGACAGGGCCATTAACGATTACCTGGGCAGCGTCACGGTGGCCGACCTGACGCGGCGGGACGGGGACGGGTTCGATTACGTGATCTGAGGCCGCCGAAGCGCCCTCATTCCCTGTTTCCTCTCTGAACCTCTATATAGAAAAAGCGGGACGGACTTACCGCCCCGCTTTTATGTTCCCCATGTCTCTAAGCTCAAGATGATTGGAATTTAATGAAATATTTTTTTCTTGTTATTGATTTCTATGAAAGCGTAGGAGCACAAAATCAAAATGATGGCTGTGGTTATACTTCCCGCGCCTATGCCATAAAAACCACCCTTGACTTCATAAATCCCCAATAAAGAGTTCACCAGGCTGTGGAACAATACGCAAAGCCATACGCTGCCCGTATTTTTTCTTATACTTGCCAGGGCGAAGGCCAGTCCCAATACGCAGATCCCGAATCCGAAAAAGTTTTGCCCGTACTGGTTGACTCCCTGTATGAAAAACAAAGGCAGATGCCACAGCCACCAGATCACGCTGACGATAAGGGTGGATACAGCAGTTTGTTATCATTCATCGAAATTCCATTTAGACTGCATAACAGGCATATGCCCCAGAAGATCAGCATGATCAGAAAGGTAAGGCTCAAAAATTTTTGTTCAGCTTACTCATATTTCTCATATCTCCTCAAATTTTGATTTGTATAGGACTATCGTGCAATTCCAACCGTATTTGTGTTGTTTTTTCATCATAGGCCCCCTTCTTTCAGCAGATACATTGCCCCAAAATAGGCACTGGACAATGTCTTGATACAATATGCCTCATCATAAACCATTGCATTGTTGGCAAGCAGACTGGCTATTCCATGTGTTACTAAAAAAATCTGAGAAAATATGCTATGTGCCTGTCGATCGTCTGCCTTTGCTTGAATCTTCAAAATAGAAAGGACAGAACCAAAATTTTCCTCTGCAAGCCAATCAGAAATGGAAATGCCTGTATAATAGTTTGAATGAAACAAAAAGCGAAACAGATTTTTTTCTTCTACGGCAAAACGAATATGTCTCATACCCACTTCCAACATAGGGCGTTCGTAATTGCCGCTCAAATTTGTCACATAGTTGATATGAAATTCGAGTGCTTTTTTATGGGCCGCAATTCGGACGTCCTCTATCCGTTCAAAGTGGTACATAACAGGCTGTGTGGAGCATCCAAGCTTTTGGGAAACCGTGCGGGCGTTTATATTTTCTGCCCCCTCTTCCCTCGCGACTTCGACCGCCGCGTCTATGATCATTTCCTTCGTGACTTTAGCCCGTGCCGGCATATCTGTGCCCCCCATTTTATAATTCGAATTATATATAACTGCAATTATACATCAAAACAAAAAAATGTCAACCCATATCACTTTTCTTTTATCCTCCGGCGTGTATAATGGAGGTATCAACGAATGGAGGTGGCCTCATGGCTTTTATACAGATGAATCTGATGTCAGAATCCCTGATGCGGACGGTCAATGTCAACGTGATCCTGCCCGCTGACAAACTGCCCCTTCCCGGGGCGCCGCGAAAGGACGCCAGGCCGTACAAGACCCTGTATCTGCTCCACGGCATATTGGGAAGCCAGATCGACTGGGTCAGCGGGACGAATATTCAGCGCTGGGCGGAGGAAAAGGATCTGGCTGTGGTGATGCCCGCCGGGGAAAATGCCTTTTATCTGGATCGGGAGCCCGCCCATGCCCTGTACGGCGAGTTTATCGGGAAAGAGCTGGTGGAGCTGACCCGAGCCATGTTCCCTCTCTCCCGCAGGCGGGAGGACACCGTTCTCGCCGGGCTCTCCATGGGCGGATACGGGGCCCTTCGGAACGGCTTGAAGTACCATGAGAATTTTGGGTACATCGCGGGCCTCTCCTCCGCCAACATCGTGGAGGGGATCGAGGACCGCACCGACGACACACAGGCCTTTTTCGCGTCCCGCCGCTTTGCGGAGAGCTTCCTCGGCGATCTGAGCAAGGTAAAAAACAGCGACAAGGACATCAAATGGCTGGCGGAACAGCTGTCCGCCGCCGGGGCGGAGCGTCCCAAGGTCTACCTGGCCTGCGGAACGCAGGACGATCTGCTGGAGTACAACCGCGACTTTCGGGACACCCTGCGGGGACTGGGTTTCAACGTGACCTATCAGGAGGCCCCTGGCGGCCATGACTGGGATTTCTGGAACAGCCAGATCAAGCAGGTGCTGGAGTGGCTCCCGTTGTCAGGAGATGCCGGCATCAGCAGCGGCAACATCGGCGCCTAAGTGGACTGCTTTTCCAGCCTCTCCCGCTCCGCCTGGCT
Source organism: Clostridiales bacterium (assembly GCA_014799475.1). Lineage (GTDB taxonomy): Bacteria > Bacillota > Clostridia > Oscillospirales > Oscillospiraceae > Enterenecus. Next base: position 36,684 of record JAAVHX010000031.1, read on the forward strand.
GAGCCGGTGGTAGCTGGGTGCCATGGCGGCGGCGGACACCAGCCCGCCCTCTCGGGCCAGCCGCAGGGCACACCGGGCCACTCCCCAGGCGGTCTGGTAGATCAGGTGGGGCGGCATGGGGGCGCAGGGCAGGCCTGCCTCCTCCAGCGCCTTTTGTACCAGGTGCGCGCCGTCCCCTACCAGGGTCTGGAGCTTCCCCGAGACCCGTACCTCTTCCGCCAGCTCGTCCAGCCCTATGGCCCGATCCTGGGTGAGCCGGGTCAGTTCCCCGTTCTCCGCCCAAAACCGGGCGCAGTACACCTGATTCCGCCGCGCGTCCATGGCGGCGCAGATCTCCCCGCCCACGTGGGCGCACTGCCACGCCATGGACTCCAGGGTGGAGCAGGGGGCGCAGGGCTTGTCCCCCGGCCAGGCCAGCCCCTTGGCGGCGGCCACGCCGATGCGCACGCCGGTAAAGGAACCCGGCCCCGCCGCCACAGCCACCACGTCCATCTCGTCCAGCGTCAGCCCGGTGTTTTTCAGCAGGTCGGCCACCATGGGCATGAGGGTGGCGGAGTGGGTCAGCCCACTGTTCTGGAAGGACTGGGCCAGCAGTCTGCCGTCCTCGGTGACCGCCACGGACGCGGTGATCGCGGAACTCTCCAGCGCGATGATCTTCACAGCTCCACCCCCTCGATGGTGATGATCCGGTCGTCGTCCCCGTCCCCCCGGGCGATGGACACCCGGACGGCGTCCGCCTCAATGGCCTCGTCCACGTTCTCGCTCCACTCCACGGCGCACACGCCCCCCCGGGCCAGGTAGTCCTCCCAGCCGATGTGGAACAGCTCGTCGGCACTGTCCAGGCGGTACATATCAAAGTGGAACAGGGGCAGACGGCCCCCCTCGTACTCGTTGACGATGGTGAAGGTGGGGCTGGTCACCCGATCCTCCACCCCCAGCCCCCGGGCTATGCCGGACACAAAGGCGGTCTTGCCCGCCCCCAGGTCCCCGGTGAAGGCCACCACCCGGCCCCCGGTCAGGGCGTCCGCCAGCCGCGCCCCCAGGGCCTCCGTCTCCTCCCGGCTGTGTGTGACAAATTCCATATGCCGCCACTCCTCACTTTGGCCCCCGCCCGACCGGCGGGGTTTTTCACCGTGATGTTAAGATTTCAAAAACTCTTGCGAAACAGTATAGCATATCTTTTTGAAATGTGCTATACTGTTTTGCAGTTTTCGCCAGAAGGGGGGCCATGTCTTGCAGCCTACGCGCACACTCAAGGAATTTTTCAAAAAGGGGGACGTGGTCCTGCTCCTGCTGTGCATCCTGGCCAGCCTCATGGGCCTGGTGCTCATCTACAGCGCCACCCAGTACTATAAGGTCCTCCGCAGCTGCGCGCTCAAGCAGGCCGCGTTCCTCTGCCTGGGCGTCATCGCGTATGTGTGGGTCACCTTCATCGACATCGAGTTTTTGATGGAAAAGTGGTGGTGGGTATTCCTCCTGCTGGGCCTGGGGGTCATCCTGACCATCATCCCCTGGGGCGAGGGCGGGGACAGCGGCAACAAGAGCTGGGTCTATCTTCCCGTCATCGGCAATTATTTCGGCTTCCAGCCCGGGGAGATCGCCAAGCTGGCCTGCATCGTGGTGCTGGCCTGGCTCATCAACAAGGAGCGGCCCCGGGGCCTGGGGCGGTTCTCCGCCATTGTAAAATACGTGATCCTCACCGGCGTGTTCGCCGGGATGCTGGCGGTACTGTCCGGCGACTGGGGCATGGTACTGATCTACCTGTTCATCTTTGTGGCTATGGCCTGGGTGGCCGGGGTGAGCAAATGGTGGTTTATCGGCCTGGGCGTCCCGGCGGTGGGGGGGGTGGTATTCCTCTGGCACTTCATCCTACCCCGCACGAAGTACTGGACGGACTATCGGATCATGCGCTTCCGGGTGGTGGTGGAGCACCTCAAGGGGAATGAGATCGACCCCCTGAATAACGGCTGGCAGCAGAGCCGCTCCCTGCTGGCCATCGGCTCGGGCCGGCTCACCGGCATGGGCTTCATGAACGGCAAGCAGACCCACTCGCCCGGCCGGGAAAGCCTGCCCGCCCGGCACACCGACAACATCTTCGCCGTATGCGGGGAGGAGTTCGGCATGATCGGCTGCTGCGTGCTGCTGCTGGTGCTGCTGGCCATTATCCTGCGGTGCATCTGGGTGTCCCGGAGGGCCCGCAGCTATATGTCCGCCTATATCGCCATGGGCATCGCCGCCATGCTGATGGCCCAGACCGTCATCAACGTGGCCATGTGCCTGTACGTGGGCCCCGTCATCGGCGTGACGCTGCCCTTTTTCAGCTACGGCGGCTCGTCCACCCTAACGCTGTTCATCGCCATGGGGCTGGTATCCGGCATCAAAATGCGGCCCCTGCCCAGCTGGCTGAAGGACCGAAGTCAATTATAAAAATACGCGGACGCTGACCACCGAAAGCGTCCGCATATTTTTTGCTCCTTTGGTATATGCTAGTCCCATATTCATACAAAGGAGGCTTTCCCTTTGAAAACCCGAATCACAATACTCTCCCTCTGCTTGGCGGGGGCGCTGTTTGTGCCGGCCCTGGCGCTGACCACCTCCACCGCCGATGTGGAGAACGCCGCCCCCATCGCGGAGGATCTCACCCTCACCACCTACAAGGGCGTGGCCATTTTCAGCCGCTTTGCCGCCGTGGACCCGGAGGGCGACCTGGTCACCTTCCAGGTGGTGGACAGCCCCGCCCGGGGCCAGGTGACCATGGATGAGAACGACCCCGCCGCCTTCACCTACACCCCCTATGAGGGCAAAAAGGGCAAGGACAGCTTCACCTATGTGGCCATCGACGCCAACGGCAACACCTCCAAGCCCGCAAAGGTGAAGATCACCATTCAGAAGCAGTCCACCAGCGTCAGCTACTCCGACATGGCGGACGACCCCTCCCATTACGCCGCCCTCCGCCTGGCCGAGGCCGGGGTGTATACCGGGCGGAAGGTGGGCACGCTGTACTGCTTCGACCCGGAGGCCACCTTCACCCGGGAGGAGTTCCTGGCTATGGCCATGACCGCCGCGGGGAACGCTCCGCTGGAAAACGTGACCCTCACCGGCTTCTATGACGACAACGACATCTCCGCCTGGGCCAAGGGCTATGTGTCCGCCGCCCTGATGGGGGGCACCGTCCGGGGCAGCCATAACAGCGAGGGCCAGACGGTGTTCGCCCCCGCCAACGCCATCACCTGCGGCGAGGCCGCCGTCATCATCGACCGCCTGCTGGCCATGGGCGACGTGGCGGGCACGGCCTCCGCCTTCTCCGTGGAGACCGCCCCCGCCTGGGCCTACCAGTCGGCGGTGAATATGGAGGCGGTGTCGGTGCTGAGCAGCAGCAGCGACCTGTCCAAGACCCTTACCCACGCCGAGGCAGCGGTGATGCTGTCCGCTATGCTGGACGTGCTGGATTCCAGGACTTCCAGCAGGTGGTTTTGGTAAGCAATAAAAAACGTCCTTGGGGGCCACTTCATAGGGAAGCGGCCCCCAAAATACTTGTTAAGGCAGAAAACGGGAACGCCGCAGGCGTGGACATTTAGAGGTTTAAAAGCCTTGCGGGACGTGGTTCATCATAATCCTATAGCAGCAGTTCAATCACGCTGTTGTGTCAATCAAGGTATAATGACCAAGGTTTTGCAGAGAAAAGCGAGTCTTTAAGCCGTTGGCGGCAAACCAATCCGGCAAAACGCGGTCAAAAAGAAACTGTTTCATCTCGATATTTTCTGGGTTTGATGTTTTATAGGTCAGAGACTTTTGGTCCACATTATAAATATACTCATACCATTCTTGGCCGCCTTCCGTTTCTACCGTATAGTCAATATACAAAATATGAGACGTCATGTTAAAGCAAAATGCAATTCTATGCCCATCCTCCAAGAATTTACTGTCATAATGCTCATATACTTTGTTCCCCATTTCAATTGTGCCATTGACAGTATCCTTAGATGGATTTTTAATTTGTAGTACATCTTCAAATAAATATCTGCTATTGGTAAACCCACCGAACCATGAATTAAATTGGGTCCGGCTGAAGTACATTTGATCAAAAACATTTTGAACACGGACATAGCTACAGTAGACATATGCTGATATTGCTATCAAACATAGCAATGCCAACGCTATCAATCGGGGCGTTCGCTTCTTCATGGATATCCCCCCATTTGATACAGACTGATTTGGATGTTTTCTCGTCCACAACTAATTTTCCTCCGTTGGCTCACCGTGGTAGTCCAAATTGTCCCACTTATACAGCACATCCAGCACATCGCCTTCGTCTTTCTCTTCCCATTCTTCGCGGTGCACCTCAGCCATCTGCCCATCCATCAAATCTTTCACAACAATCATTTTGGTAAAGTCAAGATATATTTCCCGCACAAGAACCAGTTCTTCATCCATCCAACGATAAAAGGAATGGGTTCCACTTACCGCACTGCTGCGGGCCCAGCCTTTTACGATTTGATATTCTGCGTCAAATACAGGCTGCGAAACCTCGATTAAAGGTGCGTAATAGATAAATTGAGCCTGCTCTTCATCCCAAAGCCAGTAGTGCCAGTGATTGGGCTGGTTTCCCGCATGAAAGAGATAGCCGAAATCCTGAAAGCCGTCAAAATTAGCATCGACCACATCGTGGAACTCCGGTGCGACACCCATCATAAATTCTTCTGTGAATGTCTGAATGGGCTGTTCCATCTCCGCCGGGTTCCAGACGGTAAATGTAATATCACGGGTTCCAAATTCATCCTTGCTTTCCATAGCCAGTTCCGCCGTCACCAGCAGCGTTCCCAGCTGACCTCCAGTGTCTACCAGGAAAGCGTCATGGGTATCGTCAACGGTCTGCTCTTCCAAAACCTGCTGGGGCGACAGTTCCGGTTGGACAGACGGTTCTGGAATGACATCCCCGGCGCTGTATGTATGACAAGAACTGAGCGTTAGGCAAAGGGACAACAAAAGAAATGTTACTTTGAGCTTTGCTGCCATCACAACAGTTCTCCTCCGCTGTTATTTGCGTTTAGTCTACCACAACTGCCTCTGTATTTCCACCGCTGCCCGCCTAAAATTTCAAAACAGCATAAGGCCGACACTTCGTTACGGAGTGTCGGCCTTATGCTGTTTTGCTATTCATCCATATCGAAGGGCGGGGCGTCCTGGGGGAACGCGTCCCCCTCAAAGGGCAGCTCGTCGGGCACGGCGGCCACCATGTTCTGGCGGTACTGCATCTCCGCCCACTGCTCCTTGGTGATGAGCAGCTGCCGGGGCTTGGAGCCCTCAAAGGGCCCCACGACCCCCTTCTCCTCCATCTGGTCCACCAAGCGGGCGGCGCGGCCATAGCCCAGCTTCAGCCGCCGCTGGAGCATGGACACCGATGCCTGTCCCACCTCCAGCACCACGTCGATGGCGGCGGGGAGCAGCTCGTCGTAGTCGCTCCCGCCACCGCCGCCGGGGTCGGATCCGCCCACGCCCTTGGCGGCCTTTTCCTTGTCCTCGGCATTCTTCTCGATCTCGTGCATGACGGACTCGTCGTACTGAGCGGAGGCGCCGTCCTTGATGAAGTCCACCACGTTGGCCACTTCCTCCTCGGTGATGAAGCAGCCCTGGACGCGCAGCTTGTCCTGGCCCAGGGGGGCGTACAGCATATCGCCCTTGCCCACCAGCTTTTCCGCGCCCACGGTGTCTAGGATGATGCGGGACTCCAGGCTGGACGCCACGGCGAAGGCGATGCGGCTGGGGATGTTGGCCTTCATCAGGCCGGTGATCACGTCGGCGCGGGGGCTCTGGGTGGCGATGACCAGGTGCATACCCGAGGCGCGGCCCATCTGGGCCACCCGGCAGATGGATTCCTCCACCTCTTTGGCCGCCACCAGCATCAGGTCAGCCAGCTCGTCGATGACCACCACGATCTGGGGCATAGGCTCCAGGTCGTCCCGCTTGCGGGCGTGGTTGTTGTAGGAGGCCAGATCTTTTGCTCCCACCTCGGAGAACTTCTGGTAGCGCTTCATCATCTCGCTCACCGCCCATTGGAGGGCGCCGGCGGCCTTTTTCGGGTCGGTGACCACCGGAATCAGCAGGTGGGGGATGCCGTTGTAGACGCTCAGCTCCACCATTTTGGGATCCACCATGATGAGGCGGACCTCCTCTGGCGAGGCCTTGTACAGCAGGGAGATGATGAGGGAGTTGGTACACACCGACTTGCCGGAACCGGTGGTGCCCGCGATGAGCATATGGGGCAGTTTGGCGATGTTGCCCACGATGGGGCTGCCACTGATGTCCTTGCCCACGGCGAAGGACACCTTGGACGGGCTGTCGGTGAACGCCTTGGAGCCCAGCACATCCCGGATACACACCGGGCTGACCTGCCGGTTGGGCACCTCGATGCCCACGGTGGAGATCTTGTCGGGGATGGGGGCCACCCGGACGGCGGACGCGCCCAGGGCCAGGGCGATGTCGCCGGACAGATTGGTAATCTTGTTCAGCTTGACCCCCTGGTCCAGCTCCAGCTCATACCGGGTGACGGCGGGGCCTCGGATCACATTGACGATATGGGCGCTGACGCCAAAGGACTGGAGCGCGTCCTGAAGCCGCTGCTGGTTGGCATGGAGCTCGCTGTCCGCCGCGGAGGCGTTCCTTCCTCCGCCCTGGTTGAGCAGGGTGATGGGCGGATAGCGGTAGGCCGGAGCGTCCTGCTCCAGCCCCGCCTCCAGCTCCCGGGCCATCTCCTCCGCCGCGTCCTTCTCCGCCGACCCGCTTTCGGAACGGGGGCTGGGCTTGGGGACCTCCGGCTCCCGGATCACCGGGGGCGGCACCGGATCCTCCCGGACAACGGGCGCCGGCGCCGGCTCCTCCCGGATGGGTGTGGGGGCGGGGGGCGGCAGCAGGTCATCCACCGCCGCCGGGGGCGGGGCCACGGGGCCCGGTTTGGGCGTGCGGGGAGGCTCCTTCATGGGGCGCAGCTCGGGCACGTCCTCGTACTCCGGCGGCTCCTCCTCCACGGGGGGCCTGTCCCCCTTCTGTCCGGGGAGGGCCGCGCCCGCCACCTTGTCAAAGAAGGACTTTTTCCGCACGGTGGTCACCGGGGTCGTGGGCTTTTTGGCCAGCAGCGGGCCGTCGTCCACCGGGATGTCGATGGCGGCGTTTTTCCGGCGGGAGGGCATGGGCTCAGGCTCCCGTCGGGTGGTCCTTTTCGGGCGTTCCTCCGGCTCCGGGTAGTCCTCGGGGTCGTACTCTGGGCGGCGCTCCCGCTGCTCCCGGAAGTAGTCCAAAACGTCAGCCGGGGTGAGCCGCAGGGCGCACAGCGCCGCCGCCGCCGTGAGCAGCAGCAGGATGACCGCTGCCCCCACCGTAGTAAAGGCAAAGCGGAAGGCCATGGCGATCAGTCCGCTGACCGCGCCGCCGCAGGCGATGGCTTTGCCGTCTGTCCACAGCTGCCCGAACAGGGGCATCCCCCACTCATAGGGTGTGGCGCACAGCAGCAGGTGCATCACCGCGCCGGCCAGCACCGGCAGGGCCAGCGTCCCCGCCAAGCGCAGGCGGACGGGGCGGCCCCGGTGGAAGATGAGGATACCCGCCGCGGCCAGCAGCATGGGCGGCGCAAGGTAAAAGCCATAGCCGCACAGACCCTTCAGCAGGTCACAGAACAGGGCGATGACCGCCCCCTCGTCCGTCTTGAAGTAGCCAATGGCCCCGAACAGGGCCAGCAGCAGGCACACCGCGCCCCCCACCTCCCGGCGGTAGGGCTTTTTTGCCGGCGCGGACTTACGGGACGAGCGGCCCTTGGATGTGGACGACCGGGAAGAACCGGACGAGGTGCGTTTCCCGCCGCTGTTGGAGCTGGTAGATGAGGACGAGCGGCTCCTGGAGCCGCCGCCGGAAGATGAAGTTCTCTTTTGTGTGGAAGCCATTCAGGATCCTCCTGTTTCTTTATGCGGGGGTGGGAGCGGTGAAGAAGAAGCTGGCAATCAGGGCGATGGCGCCCACAGCCCAGCAGTAGTAGGCGAACTTGCCGAACTTGCCCTTGTCCGCCAGCAGCTTCACCAGCGAGATGGCGAAGTAGCCCACCACCCCGGCGATGACCATGCCGGTGAGATACATGGGCAGCAGCTTCACGTCCACGCCGCCCGCTTTCGCCGCCTTGACCACCTTCAGCAGCGTGGCCCCCAGCACTGCGGGCAGGGACAGCAGGAAGGAAAAGCGCACGGCGAAGTTGCGCTCAAAGCCCAGCGCCATGCCGGCGGAGATGGTGGTGCCGGAGCGGGACAGGCCGGGAATGGTGGCCATGCCCTGGGCCAGCCCCACCAGCAGCACGTCCTGCACGGTGGCGGTGCGGACGGTCTTTTTGCCGCCGCCGTAGGAGTCGGACAGGAACAGGATACACCCGGTGAGCAGCAGCATCAGGGACACGAACATGGGGTTGGTCCCCATGCCCTCCACCAGGTCGTCAAAGGGAAGCACCAGAAACAGGGGCAGCGTGCCCAGGATCAGCAGCAGGATCATTCGCCGCGCCTCGGGCGGCCTGCCCGGGGCCTTTTCGCCCTTCTGGGCCAGCGACGCGATCCAGCGGAAAAACTCCGTCACCATATCCGCGATGTCCTGCCGGTATACCACGCACACCGCGATCAGCGTGGCGAAGTGGAGCAGGATGTTATACAGCTGATCCGGCTCCGGCATACCGAAGAAATGCTGTAACAGGGACAGATGCCCTGAGCTGGAGATGGGCAGGAACTCCGCCACGCCCTGTACCAGGCCCAATACGACTGCCATCCAAAATTTCAACGCGATCACCTCATTCAAGCCGCCGCCCCCGCAAACAGGCGGCGCTATAAAGTCAATATAATATATTAGCACACATCGTCGGAAAATTCCAGTAGGAAATCGAAAATATGTTCTTTCGCCGCCACGCAAAAACATCCGCCCCACTTGACACCTTCCGGGCTGTGTGATAATATACTGGAACGGTATGAAAACCAAATATCGCGATGAACGCGGGAAGTAGACCGTTTTGAACCTGTCAGAGAGGGGCCTCCCGGCTGAAAAGGCCCTCAGGGGAAAACGGGACGAAATGCGAGCGGGAGCGAGGGGGATGCAGACGCCCCCCGTCAGGAAGGACAGATCCAATCGGCAAAATGTGCGCATTGGATCAGTGCTTCCTCAAGGCCACGTTACGGCCATGAGTAACAAACGAGAGTGGAACCGCGGATCAATTTCGCCTCTCATGCCCCTTGGGGGTATGAGGGGTTTTCTATTTGGACAAGGAGGAACCTTTTCTATGACCCGATTGGGTGAAACCCTGCGGGCCTATCAGGCCCGAGATCCGGCGGCCCGGAGCAGGCTGGAGATCTTCCTGCTGTACCCCGGGGTGCACGCCACCCTTTACCACAGACTGGCCCACTTCCTGTACCGCCATCACCTGAAATTCCTGGCCCGGCTGGTGTCCCAGTGGAGCCGCTTCTGGACCGGCATCGAGATCCACCCAGGTGCAAAAATTGGCCGGAGGCTGGTCATCGACCACGGCATGGGCATCGTCATCGGCGAGACCGCCGAGGTAGGGGACGACTGCCTGATCTACCACGGCGTCACCCTGGGCGGCACCGGCAAGGATCAGGGCAAGCGCCACCCCACCATTGGAAACAACGTGCTCATCTCCACCGGGGCCAAGGTGCTGGGCCCCTTCAAGGTGGGGGACAATGCCCGCATCGCCGCCAACGCGGTGGTGCTGAGCGAGGTGCCCCCCGACGCCACCGCCGTGGGCATCCCGGCCCAGATCGTGAAGATCGCCGGGCGCTCCACCCACTACGCCGACGAGGTGGACCAGACCAGCGTGAAGAACCCCACCCTGGAGCGGGTCGCCGCCCTGTCCGACCGGGTGGAGGCGCTGGAAAAGCTGCTGGACACAAAATTTACGGAGAAGAAAACCGCGGGGGCTGTCCCCGCCCAATCATCTGAACAAGAGAAAAGCTGAAACGGAGGAAGCTGTCATGTATCTTTACAATTCCGCCACCCATAAAAAAGAGGAGTTCGTCACCCACACCCCCAACCACGTGGAGATGTACACCTGCGGCCCCACCGTCTACCACTTCGCCCACATTGGCAACCTGCGCTCCTACATTATGGAGGACGTGCTGGAAAAGGCCCTGCGGTGGCGGGGCTATGACGTGAACCGGGTGATGAACATCACCGACGTGGGCCACCTGGCCTCCGACGCGGACACCGGCGAGGACAAGATGCTCAAGGGCGCCAAGCGGGAAAACAAGTCCGTCATGGACATCGCCAAGTTCTACACCGACGCCTTCTTCGACGACTGCAAAAAGCTGAACATCAAGACCCCCGACGTGGTACAGCCCGCCACCGGACTCATCGACGAGTTCATCAAGGTGGTGTCCGCCCTCATCGACAAGGAGTACGCCTATGTGGCTGGCGGCAACGTGTACTTCGACACCTCCAAGCTGGACCGCTACTACGTGTTCAACGACCACGACGAGGAGGATCTGGCCGTGGGCGTCCGCGAGGGCGTGGAGGAGGACGCCAACAAGCGCAACAAAAACGACTTCGTCCTCTGGTTCACCAAGTCCAAGTTCGAGGATCAGGCGCTGAAGTGGGACTCCCCCTGGGGGGTGGGCTACCCCGGCTGGCACATCGAGTGCTCCTGCATCTCCATGAAGTTCAACGGCGAGTACCTGGACCTCCACTGCGGCGGGGTGGACAACGCCTTCCCCCACCACACCAATGAGATCGCCCAGTCGGAGGCGTACCTGGGCCACCCCTGGTGCAAGCAGTGGTTCCATGTCCACCATCTCAACACCAATTCCGGCAAGATGTCCAAGTCCAAGGGGGAGTTCCTCACCGTCTCCCTGCTGGAGGAGAAGGGGTACGACCCGCTGGCCTACCGGTTCTTCTGCCTGCAAAGCCACTATCGCAAGGGACTGGTGTTCACCTGGGAGAACCTGGACAACGCCGTGGGGGCTTACAACAAGCTCATCAAGCGGGTCGCCGCCCTGGGCGGGGACGACGGCGCGGTGGACCAGGGTGTGCTGGGCGCCTGCGCGGACAAATTCGGCGAGGCGCTGGACAACGACCTGAACACCTCCATGGCGGTGACCTGCGTCTACGACGCGCTGAAGGCGGATACCAACGCCGCCACCAAGCGGGCCATCATCGGCTCTTACGACCTGGTGCTGGGACTGGACCTCATCAAAAAGGCGGACGCCCTGCGGGAGAAGGAGGCGGCCCAGGCCAAGACCGCCGGCGCGGATGGCTTCACCATCCAGGGCGAGGGCGACCCGGCCATCGACGCGCTGGTGCTCCAGCGGGCGGAGGCCAAGAAGGCCAAGAATTTCGCCGAGGCCGACCGCATCCGGGACGAGCTGAAGGCCCAGGGCATCGAGGTCACCGATGTGCCCGGTGGGGCGGTGTGGAAAAGGGTGTAAAAACAAAAAGCAGGGCCTCCCGGCGGGAGGCCCTGCTGTTATCTGTTTCAGTCTTTGCGTTCGGCCTTCTGCCCCTCCTGCTGCTCCAGCGCCTGGAGATACTTGGCTTCCGCGCTCTTTTTTGCCCGCTTGTGAATCAGCGCCATCAGGCCAAACCCCGCGATGCCCACCAAAATGCAGCCCACAATCGGCCCGACGCCATAGTGCTTTACCGCGGACTCAATTGCAAATCCAGCCCCCAACAGCCCTGCCGCGCCGCAGAGATCCCCCAGGAAAGCCAGGGCTGTGGGGCCCACCATGGTTTTCCCCGTCGGGTACTTATACACAGTGACGGAGACTCTATATCTTGCCATATCCAACACCTCTCTTCCAAACTGTTGCTCGAAATACCTCCACCGCAGCCGCCCCACAGGCTGCCGCAGTTTTGTTTTTCGCGTCGATTATAGCAGAACGTGCCCGGTAATGCAAGCGCCAAAGAAAAAACCAGCCCCGCCCGGCTCCCCGGGCGGGACTGGTTTTATTTTGCGTATTTTCTCCTCAGCCCCGCTCCTCCAGCGGCACGAAGGGGCGCTTGGGCATGACCGCCTTGTAGGCCGGGCGGATGATGCGGCCATAGGGGTTGTAGACCTCCTCCACCCGGTGGGCGCACCAGCCCACGATGCGGGCAATGGCGAACAGCGGGGTGTACAGCTCGGGGGGGATGTCCATCATCTTGTACACCAGTCCGGAGTACATATCCACGTTGGCGCACATGGCCTTCTCGATGCCGGTGATGGAGTGGAACAGGTCGGGGGTGAGCCGCTCCACCGCCTCGAACAGCTCGAATTCCTCCAGCATCCCCTTTTTCTCCGCCAGCCCCTTGGCGAACCGCTTCAAAATCACCGCGCGGGGGTCGGACATGGTGTAGACCGCGTGGCCCATGCCGTAAATCAGGCCGGAGCCGTCCCCGGCCTCCTTCTTGAGGATCTTCGTGAGGTAGGCGGACACCTCCTCGTCGTCCTTCCAGTCCTTCACATTGGCCTCGATGTCCTGGAACATACGCATGACCCGCATATTGGCGCCGCCGTGCTTGGGGCCTTTCAGGGAGCCCACCGCCGCGGCGATGGCGGAGTAGATGTCCGTGCCGGAGGAGGACAGCACCCGGCAGGCAAAGGCGGAGTTGTTGCCGCCGCCATGCTCCATGTGGAGCACCAGGCACAGATCCAGCAGACGGGCCTCCTCCTCGGTGAACTGGTTGTCGGGGCGGACGGAGTACAGGAAATTCTCCGCCACGGACAGCTCGGGCTGGGGCCGGTGTAAGTAGAGGGATTCCCGGTCGAAATAGTGCTTTTTGGCGGCGTAGGCATGGGCCACGATCACCGGGAACCGGGCGACGAGCCGGATCGCCTGGACCATCTCGATGGGCAGGGTGTTGTTGTCCGGATCGGGGTCGTAAGAGTACAGCGCCAGTACCGAACTGGCCAGCGCGTTCATGATGTCGTGGCTGGGGGCGGTGAGGATCATGTTCTCGGTGAAGTTGGGGGGCAGATCCCGGAAGAAGGACAGGGTCTCCCGGAACTGGGCCAGCTCCTCCGTGGTGGGCAGGCCGCCGAACATCAGCAGATAGGCCGTCTCCTCATAGCCGAACCGGCCCGCGTCGGTGAAGCCCTGGATCAGATCCTCCACGTTGATGCCCCGGTAGAGCAGGCGGCCGGGGGTGGGCGTCTTCTCGCCGTCCTCCATGACGTAGCCCTTCACGTTGCCGATGAGGGTAACGCCGGCCATCACGCCGGTGCCGTCCTGGTTGCGCAGGCCCCGCTTCACGTCGTATTTCTCATAATATCGCGGGCTGATCTGGGTATATCTCTCAAATTCCCCGCATATCCCTTGAATGAAGTCCACTGAGGTGTTGTACTGCTCCACAGCCTTCTTTCGCGCTTCGATCAAGTTGTCTAAGATGTTCATGTTCAAGTTGACCCGCCTCCTTCTGGGTGTCCGTGCGTCTCATGTTCAATGGTGATAAAAAATATTATAGCGCAATTTCCAGGGGGCGTCAATGCAAATTTGCGCCGAGAGCTCCTTGTGAAATCAGAGATTTTCCCGTCCATTCTCCCGAATTTTGAATAATTGAGGTGTTTGACTTGCGAAATCTGGACGCTTGGCGGGCGCTGCGCGCGCCCTTCCTCACGGGGCTGGCCCTGAGCGCCGCCCTGATGCTCCTCCCTCTGACCGCCCTGGGGGGATCCGGGGCGTCGGCTCGGACCGGCCCCGAGGTGCTCACCCTTCCCGCCGCCCCCACCCCGGCGGCCCAACCCACCCAGTCCCTGCCCACGGCGGAGACGGACAGCGCGCGGAGCCTGCGGGTACTGCAAAAGGACGGCACGGTAGAGGAGATGACCATGGCAGATTACCTGTGGGCGGTGGTGGCGGCGGAGATGCCCGCCACCTTCGAGCCGGAGGCCCTCCGGGCCCAGGCGGTGTGCGCCCGCACCTACAGCCTGTGGAAAATGCAGGCCGGCAGCCACGGGTCGGACGGGGCGGACATCTGCGCCGACTCCTCCTGCTGTCAGGCATATATCTCCCCCGAGGACGCCGCCCAGCGCTGGGGGGAGAGCGCGGCGGAGACCTACACCGTCAAGATCGCCGGGGCTGTGGCAGACACCGACGGACAGGTCCTCACCTATGACGGCGCACCCATCCAGGCGGTGTTCTTCTCTTCCGCCTCGGGGGCCACGGAGGACGCGGAGGCGGTGTGGGGGAAGGCGCTGCCCTACCTGGTGTCAGTGGACAGCCCCGAGGGGGACGAGGTGCCCAACTACCGCTCCACCGTCACCCTCACCGCCGACCAGGTGCGGAAGGTGGTGAGCGAGGCAGGGCTGGGCGCGGAGTTATCCGGGGAACCGTCCACATGGTTCCAAAACCTGACCCGCACCGCCTCCGGCCGGGTGGCCGGCATAGAGGTGGGCGGCGTGTCCCTGTCCGGCGGCGCGGCCCGGAACCTGTTCGCCCTGCGCTCCGCCTGCTTTGATGTGAGCGAGCAGGACGGGGTGTTCACCTTCTCCGTCACCGGCTACGGCCATGGCGTTGGCATGAGCCAATACGGAGCCAACGCCATGGCGAAAGCGGGCAGCGGCTGGCAGGACATTCTGGCCCACTACTACACCGGCGCCCAGCTCCAGACAGGGCTCTGAGCGCCCGCGCGGCTCAAAAGCGGAACGCAATCCCCAAGTTTTCATGAAAATACGGCGGAGTAAAAACCCCGCCGTATCTGTCTCAATTATTCATCGGACCTCTGATCCTGCTTATGGTACTGTTAACAAAAAACGCGAATACTCCAGAACAGCTGCATACGAAAATAGGCGCCCCCCACAAAAAAATCGACGTGGATCCCAGTCCACACTTAATTGCAATCAGCCATACTATGCGGACAAAAAATATATGGGACAGATAAATCAACATGGAAAGTCTATGGCCGATATAGGATATACACTTCATCCATCTTGCTTCCGCAAAAGGATATGTCATCGCCAGCAAGAAAAAGCCAGTGGAAGTAAATACTGTGCTGAGATGAAAATCCATGTATTGCCTCGAAATAAAATATTCCGCCGTCATGAGTATCCCGCCCAAAATAACGATCAGAATGGACTTTAGCCAGTTGATCCGTTCCTTTATATACGCCTCCAGCTTGGCAAGCAACGAACCATACAGTGTGAGAGGCAGACCAAACAGGAGCGCACTGCGAAACAGATAGACATCAGCGTTAATATCAAAATGATTTTGCCAGTAAAATCTTCCCCCAATTTGCAGACCCAACAGAACAGGGATCAGAAAATATAACATCTTTTTTACATTGTTTCTGTTCCAAAACACATACAGGATGCAATATGTCCAAAAGGCCGCATACAGATACCACAATACTCCTTCGAAGAGGGTACCGTAAAACAATATCCTGACCGGGTGCTCGAAAACAGGCAATTCCTTCAAGTAATCTATAACGCTGATCTCACCGAGCAGCAAGGTATGCAGGCAGTTCCACAAACCATAGAAAAGTTCTGCCAAAAGCAGCAGTTTTAATATGCTGAAAGCCTTCTTTTTAATCCAGACACGGTCTTTAGTATAGCAATAGTAGCCGCTTATCATGAAAAAAAGAGGGACTGGAAACCTGCATGAATATCCAATAATATCGCCCACTATTCCTAGAAAATGGCGGCAATGAAGAAATACGACAATAATGCAGCTAATTCCTTTTAAAAAATCGAATTTCCAGTTTCTTTGAATATTTGTCTGCATGGCCGGCATATGGTACCCTCCTGCTATACGCAAAAGTAAGTGAATAATATGTTGGGGACACTTTGCGCCATGTGAGTTCATGCTCTCCGCTAGCCTTATGGCTTAAAACGCGCTGTTCGGTATCGTAGTCACTCAACGCGGCTACGATACTGAACAGGCCGCCTGGCATCACTGCCAGGACTTTCGGAATGGTACTTGTATACCTTCCATCTGGTGGAGGCGAGGGGAGTCGAACCCCTGTCCGAAAGCGCTTCCACAGGAACCTCTCCGAGCGCAGACGATCGTTTACATTCCCTTACTCAGGCGTGGGTCGTCACACTACTGGGCTTGGTAGAGTCATGATGCGTGGCACGGTCAACTCTTTCCGTACTCACGGGCACCACTCAGATGACGCCCCGGCCCGGCTCGTGGTCCTTCCGGGCGGGACGGCCGCGTTAAGCCGCGGCGAGAACTACGTTATCGTCGTTCTTTAATTTATAATTGCCCGTTTTTAGGATGTCAGGCGCATCCGCTCGCTATTCCTGCTTCTGTACCCCCGTCGAAACCAGTACGCCCCCAGGCAGCCGGTAGGCTGCCGGACCGGTCGTTCGCCCGAAGGGCGAATGACGGTCCCGGCAAATGACGTCCCACGACACCTACCGATATGTCACACTTCCTCCTCTCCCCACAAAGCCTGAGGGACGGCTTTGCGAGGGCTCAGCGGCCTTCGGCCGCCTTTTATTTTCATCCGTCAGGTTTTCGTCTGTCGGAGTGAAAACCATCTTAAACCTTCTCCGGCGCGGGATAGTCCACGCCCTGGGTGTCCACGGTCACCTTCTTCATCTTCTGCTCCTTCTTGGGCCGGTCGTTCCAATCCCGCTTGGCGGACACGATGGCGTCCGCCGTCTCCATGCCCTCGACCACCTTGCCAAAGGCGGCATAAGCGCCGTCCAGGTGGGGCGCGTCATCCACCATGACAAAGAACTGGCTGCCTGCGGAGTTGGGGTCCATGGTGCGGGCCATGGACAGCACGCCCCGGGTGTGGACCAGCTCGTTTTGGAATCCATTCTGGGCAAACTCACCCTTGATGGAGTACCCCGGGCCCCCCATGCCGGTGCCGTTGGGGTCGCCGCCCTGGATCATGAAGCCGGGGATCACCCGATGGAAGATCAGCCCGTCATAGAACCCGGACTGGACCAAGGAGATGAAGTTGTTCACCGTGTTGGGCGCGATTTCGGGGTACAGCTCCGCCTTCATCACGCCGCCGTTTTCCATTTCAATGGTGACGATGGGATTGCTCATTTCAATCACATCCCTTTCCTTTTCAATAGCGGCCCCGTGAGGCCCGGTCCATCTCGCGCTTGGCGTCCCGCCGGGCGGCGTCCTCCCGCTTGTCATACAGCTTCTTGCCTTTCGCCAGCGCCAGCTCCACCTTCACCCTCGGCCCGGAGAAATACAGCGACAGCGGGATCAGCGAATAGCCGTCCTGCTGCACCTTGGCCTGGAGCTTGCGGATCTCCCGGCGGTGGAGCAGCAGCTTCCGGGTGCGCCGGGGGTCCTTGTTGAAGATGTTGCCCTTTTCGTAAGGGGAGATGTGCATCCCGTACAGGAACATCTCCCCCTCCTTTACCGCGCAGAAGGAGTCACGCAGGTTGACGGCGCCCAGCCGGATGGATTTGACCTCGGTGCCCGCCAGCTCGATGCCGGCCTCGTACTTGTCCTCGATGAAGTAGTCGTGGAACGCTTTCCGGTTGGAGGCGACCTGCTTGGTGGATTGCTTGCCCATGTCCGGCGTCCCTCCCTTGTATCATCGTAGTATCACAGCATACCACATCGCCCGCTCGAATGCAAGGGAAAATCGCTTGAAGCAAGATTACAATTATGTTACGCCCCATTCAAAATCCGCTCTTGTTTTTGGGAGAGGAATAGCATATAATATCATAGTTTCTAGTCAGGGAAAGGGAGGACGCGTATGGACACACGGCCCATCGGCGTGTTCGATTCCGGCCTGGGGGGGCTCACCGCGCTGCGGGAACTTGCCCGGATCATGCCGGATGAGGATCTGATCTACTTCGGCGACACGGGCCGGGTGCCCTACGGCGGCCGCTCTAAGGAAATTTTGGTGAAATACGCCCGGCAGGACGTGGCCTTCCTGCGCTCTTTTGACCCCAAGGCCATCGTCATCGCCTGCGGCACCGTGTCCACCACCGCCCTGGACGTGCTCCGGGAGGAAAACGACATCCCCGTGTTCGGCGTGGTGGAGCCCGCCGCCCAGGCCGCCGTCCAGCTGACGAAGAACGGCCGGGTGGGGCTGATCGGCACCAAGGCGTCCATCCGCTCCGGATCCTATGAGCGCGCCCTGGACACCCTGCGCCCCGATATGTCCATCACCGCCCGGGCCTGCCCCCTGCTGGTCCCCCTGGTGGAGAACGGCCGCTCCCGGCCCGGCGACGTGGTGGCGGAAACCGTGGTCTCCGAGTACTTAGCCCCCGTGAAAGCCGCGGGGGTGGACACCCTGATCATGGGGTGTACCCACTATCCCCTGCTGCGGGAGGTCATCGGCGCGTACATGGGCCCGGACGTAGCCCTGGTGGACGCGGGGGAGCAGTGCGCCCGATGGGTGAAGAAGCAGCTGGAGTGGGACGGCCTGCGCAACGAGCGCCCCGGCGCGGGGCGGCACCGCTATTACGTCACCGACAGCACCGAGGACTTCGCCCCCCTGGCCTCCATCTTTCTGGGCGAGGACGTGGCCGGCGAGGTGGAGCAGATCGACATCACGGCCTATTAACGCGGCGCGAGAACAGCCAATGGAGAGGATAACCATGACTGACAACGTGATCATATCCATCAAAGGGAAGCAGCTGTATGCCGAGAGCAGCCCTGACGAGATCGAGCTGGTCACCTCCGGCACCCTGAAGCGGGACGGCCGGGGCGGCTTCACCGTCTCCTATCAGGAGAGCGAACTCACCGGCCTGGAGGGCACCACCACCAAGCTGCACATACGCGGCGGCAAGGTGACCCTTCTGCGGGAGGGCAACATCAACTCCCAGATGGTGTTCGAGGAGGGCAGGCGGCACCTGTCCATGTACGAGACCCCTTACGGGGAGCTGTCCATCGGGGTGAACACCCGCCGGATGCGCTCCACCCTGGGCGAGGCGGGGGGCGATCTGGAGATCGACTACGCCATTGAGATCGACAACCTGCTGGCGGGGCAGAACCTGTTCCGCATGAACGTGAAGAAAAATCCGCCCCTGCGCCAATGAGGGCGGGCAAGAAAGGGAGTTTTTACCATGGCGAATCTGATCCAGGCCGCCCGGGAACAGGTGGCCCAGCTCACACAAGCCGCTTACGAAACCGCCGCCGCCCAGGGGCTGCTCCCGGCGGGGCAGGAGATCCATGGAACCGTCGAGGTGCCCAAGGACAGCAAAAACGGGGACTTCGCCTCCTCCTT
The DNA here is from genome assembly GCA_014799475.1 of Clostridiales bacterium. GTDB lineage: Bacteria > Bacillota > Clostridia > Oscillospirales > Oscillospiraceae > Enterenecus. The sequence goes on from JAAVHX010000031.1 coordinate 55,839, forward strand.
CGCCATGGCGGGGGCCAAGGCCCTGCACATGGCCCCGAGGGCCATTGCCCAGATCATCCTGGACCACCTGGAGCTGGAGGACACTCTCTTCCAGCGGGCCGAGATCGCCGGCCCGGGGTTCCTCAACTTCTTCTACGCCCCCCGCTGGTACGGCGAGGTGCTGGGCGCCGTGGAGGCCGAGCCTGAGACATACGGCGCCTGCGATGAGGGCAAGGGCCAGCGGATCATGGTGGAATTCGTGTCCGCCAACCCCACCGGCCCCATGCACATGGGCAACGCCCGGGGCGGCGTGCTGGGCGATACCCTGGCCAATGTGCTCTCACGGGCGGGCTGGAACGCCTGGAAGGAGTTCTATGTCAACGACGCGGGCAACCAGGTCCACAAGTTCGCCATGTCCATCCACGCCCGGTACATGCAGCTCATCCTGGGTGAGGACAATTATCCCTTCCCCGAGGACGGCTACCAGGGCGACGACATCCGGGAGCTGGCGAGGGCGTTCTATGAAGCCCACGGGGATGCCTACAAAGACGCCCCCGAGGACAAGTGGCTGGACGACATGAGCGCCTTCGGCCTGGAGCGCAACATCCCCAAGATGAAGGACGACCTGCGCAAGTACGGCATCGAGTACGACCAGTGGTTCTTCGAGTCGGAGCTGCACGACACCGGCTACGTGGCCGAGACGGTGGCCCTGCTCACCGAAAAGGGCTGGACATATGAAAAGGAAGGAGCCCTGTGGCTGAACACCACAGAGCTTTTGAAGGAGAAATTCATCCGGGAGGGCAAGACCCGGGAGCAGGCGGACAAGCTGGACCTGAAGGACGACGTGCTGCGCCGGGCCAACGGGTTCTATACCTACTTCGCCGCCGACATCGCCTACCACCGCAACAAGTTCGAGAAGCGGGGCTTCGACAAGGTCATCAATGTGTGGGGCGCTGACCACCACGGCCACGTGGCCCGGCTCCAGGCGGCGCTGGACGGGCTGGGGCTGGACGGCTCCAACCGGCTGGTCATCGTGCTGATGCAGCTGGTCAACCTCTTGCAGGACGGCAAGCCGGTGCGGATGTCTAAGCGGACGGGCAAGACCATCGCCCTCCACGACCTGCTGGACGAGATCAGCGTGGACGCCGCCCGGTACTACTTCAACAACCGCGCCGCCACCAGCCCCCTGGATTTCGACCTGGATCTGGCGGTGCGGCAGGACAGCGACAACCCGGTGTATTACGTGCAGTACGCCCACGCCCGCATCTGCTCCCTCATCGCCAACCTGGCCGAGGACGGGGCGGCTGTGCCCCCCTGCGCCCAGGTCGACCCCACCCTGCTGTCCACCGACGAGGAACGCGCCCTGGTCAAGACCCTGGCCCAGTACCCGGAGGAGATCCGGCTGGCCGCCCGGGACTGCGACCCCAGCCGCGTCAACCGCTACCTCACCACCCTGGCCGGGGACTTCCACCGCTTCTACAACGCCTGCCGCATGAAGGGCGAGGAGGCCGCCCTCCAGTCCGCCCGCCTCAAGCTGGCCGACTGCGCCAGGCTGGTGCTGGCCAACGGGCTGGGCCTGCTGGGGGTCGCCGCGCCCAATAAGATGTAACACCCTCTGCGGGGACGGGGCGTTACTTTCTGCTCGTGCAGAAAGTAACCAAAGACACGCTTAGGGGGTGACCGCCGGTTCGACTTCGGGCGCTAAGGGCGCGCCCTCGCTCACAGGCGGCTTTCCCCCTAAGAACCCCCGGGAACGAAGGGCCCGCCGATTGCACCAGCGCGGTGACCCTTCCGGCGCGTGGGGCTTTCGCACGGATTTTCCCCTATTTGTGCTGCCGCTGATGTCCAGTTACCGAATATGATGCGGCCCACGGTTTGCGCCTAAAGGGTGCGGCTTTTCTTCACTCTGCTTCAATATACTGCTCCTCAGTACTCTGCTGGGCCCGCCGCAATAATTCGGCGGCCCCGGCAGAGTCGCTTTTTTCCATTAAGCGCAATGCGTCCGTGATAGCATTGAATAGCATTGCATACATTTTATGATAGGGAACGCCGGAAACTGTTTTCAATTGAATCATCTCCTTCTTCGCACGTTCAAATCCTTCATTTGCACTTATATAAGTGCAATTCTAACACAAAATTAAGGTAACATCAAGTGGCAGTTTGTGCGGATATGAGTGCGAATGGAGGTGGCGGCGTGGATTACTCCTATGATTTTGTGGTGGGACAGCGGATTCGCACCGCCCGGGAAGCGTGCGGACTGACCCAGGAACAGCTTGCGGCCCGGCTGCAAACCTGCGGCTGCGATGTTACCCGCAGCGCCTTGGCAAAAATGGAGGTCGGCCAACGTCATATCTACGCCATTGAGCTTCGCGCTCTGCGCCAGATTTTGAATGTACCATATGAAACGCTTCTGCCGTAGGGCAAGGGCGATCAACCCCGCCTTCTCGTAACAACGCACCATGCAGGCGTTCTCAGAAGATCCACCCAGGAACCAGTACCCAAACCAAACAGGCCCCTGTGGGCCGGAAAATGAAATGAGTTCCATGCGTCACCCGCGCAAGCCGGAAACTGACCCCGCGCTTCTTAAGATAGCCCCCGTAAAAAGGGGGTTCTTAGGGGGTACGGGGCCTGTGAGCGAGGGAGCGCCCTTGGCTCCCGAAGCCGAACCGGCCCGCACCCCCTAAGCGTCCTTTTGGTTACTTTTCCCACATGGGAAAAGTAACGCCCCCGGCAGGGCCCCGCCGGAGACCCCTCTCGCTGGAAGCGGGCCGCCGGAGGCGCCCACCCTGGCAAGGGAAAAATTTCTCATTAGGGCTTGCAATTGATGGCAAACCGTGGTAAACTATCATTGTATGTAAGGTAGAAGGGAGTGAGGCGCGCGCCTCACTCTTTCTTTTGAACAAAGGAGCTGACGCCAAATGGCAAAGGTGACCGACGCGGTGGCCGAGCTGGCTCTGCCCATCGTGGAGCGGGCGGGCTGCACACTGTGGGACGTGGAATACGTCAAGGAGGCCGGGGAGTGGTTCCTCCGGGTCTACATCGACCGGGAGGGCGGCGTGGACATCGACTGCTGCGAGGCGGTCTCCCGCCCGCTGTCCGACGCCTTGGACGAGGCCGACCCCATCCAGGGCGGCTACACCTTCGAGGTGTCCTCCGCCGGGCTGGACCGGGCGCTGAAAAAGCCCGAGCATTTTCAGCAGTGCATGGGTCAAAAGGTGGATGTGAAGCTCTACCGCCCGGTGGATGGCGGCAAGGAGCGCACGGGGATCCTCACCGGGTACGAGGACGGAGCCGTCAGCGTGGACGGCGTCCGCTTTGAGAAGAAAGACGTGGCCCAGGTTCGGCTGCACGTCGAGTTTTGAAGGAGCTGAACGACATGGCTAAGAAAAAGATCGCCGCAAAGAACATGGAACTGGACGCCAAGGAATTTTTCGCCGCCATCTCCGATATTGAGAAGGAAAAGGGCATCCCCAAGAGCTATATGCTGGAGAAGATCACCCTGGCCCTGGTGGCCGCCTACAAGCGGGATCACGAGGGCATCACCGACAACGTGGTGGTGGACGCCAACGAGGAGCTGGAATCCGTCCGGATGTTCGTCAAAAAGGACGTGGTGGAGGCGGTGGACAATCCCCACACCGAGATCAGCCTGGAGGACGCCCAGCGCGCCCTGCCCCGGGCCCAGCTTGGCGACGTGCTGCGCATTGAGATCAAGCCCAAAAACTTCGGCCGCATCGCCGCCCAGACCGCCCGCCAGGTCATCATCCAGGGGATGCGCGAGGCGGAGCGGGACATGGTATTCGGCGAGTTCTCCTCCAAGGAGCACGAGATCCTCACCGGCACCGTCACCCGGGTGGACGAGCGCAGCGGTTCGGTGGCCATCCGGCTCACCTCCGGCTCCGAGTTCACCGACGCGTTCCTGTCCGCCGGGGAGCAGGTCAAGGGCGAGGTCGTCCACGAGGGCGACCGGGTCCGGGTGTACGTGGTGGAAGTCCGCCAGGCCACCCGCGGGCCCCAGGTGCTCATCTCCCGCACCCATCCGGGGCTGGTCAAGCGGCTGTTTGAGCTGGAGGTGCCCGAGATCTACGACGGCACCGTGATCGTCAAGTCCATCGCCCGGGAGGCGGGCAGCCGCACCAAGCTGGCCGTGTGGAGCGAGGACGAGAACGTGGATCCCATCGGCGCCTGCGTGGGCCCCCGGGGCCAGCGGGTCAACGCCGTGGTCTCCGAGCTGCGGGGCGAAAAGGTGGACATCATTAAGTACTCCGACGACCCCGGCCAATATGTGGCCGCCGCCCTGGCCCCCGCCGATGTCATCAGCGTGGTGGAGCTGGAGCCGGGAAGCTGCCGGGTGGTGGTCCCTGACGACCAGCTGTCCCTGGCCATCGGCAAGGAGGGCCAGAACGCCCGGCTTGCCGCCCGTTTGACGGGCTTTAAGATCGACATCCGTCCCGCCAGCGCCCCCGAGCCCCCCGAGGAGGAGCCGGGCAGCGACGAGGAGGATATTGAGGTAATGGAGTAATCCTTCGCAGGGAGGGAGCGTAATGCCCAAGAAAATACCCATGCGCCAATGCCTTGGCTGCCGGGAGATGAAGCCCAAGCCTGAGCTGATCCGGGTGGTGCGCTCCCCCGAGGGGGAATTGTCGTTGGACTTCCGGGGCAAGAAGCCGGGACGGGGGGCCTACCTCTGCCCTGACCCGGCCTGTCTGGCAAGGGCGAAAAAGAGCCGCGCCATTGAGCGGACCCTGTCCGCTCAGGTGAGCCCCGAGGTCTGGGAGGCGCTGGAAGCGCAGATGAAGGCGGGTGACGGCGGTGACTGACAGCGCCCTATCCCTGCTGGGTCTGGCCCTGCGGGGGAGCAATCTCGCCGTGGGCGAGGAGCCGGTGCAGGACGCCTGCAAAACCCGCCGGGCGCGGCTGGTGATGTCCGCCGCGGACGCCGCCCAGAACAGCGTTGACCGCGCCGGGCGCATGGCGGAGACAGGCGGTGCGCCCTGGGTCCGTCTGCCCTGGGACAAGGAAACCCTGGGAGGCGCGCTGGGCCGGAAGCTGTGCGCCGTGGCCGCCCTCACCGACCAGGGGCTGGCGGCCGCGTTCGCGGGAAAGCTGCTCCAAACCGACGAGAGCCTGCGCCCCGCCCTGGAACCCCTGCTGACCGAGAAAAAGAAACCGCGGGCCGAAAGGAAGCCCGCTCCACGCGAATCATAGGAGGTGGCCTGTTTGAGCCTTGCGAAACTGAACGCCCGGGACGTGGCCAAGGACTTTGGGATGCAAGCCAAAGCCATTACCGCGATCCTGACCGAACATACCAAAGAGACGGTGTCTCCCACCAAGATCTTGACGGACCGGGAGCTGTCCATTATTTTTGAACACCTGACCCAGAAGAACCAGGTGGACTCCATCGAGTCCATCTATGCCGACGTGTACCACGAGCCCAAGCAGGAGGCGGCTTCCGCCCCCAAGGCGGAGCAGGCTAAACCCGCCCAGAAAGACGGCAAGGACAGCAAGAGTACCGCACCTGCCCCGGCTCAGAAGGACGGAAAGGCCGCACCTGCACCCGTCCAGAAGGAGCAGTCCAAACAGGCGGCCCCCTCCAAGCCCGTCAGCCGCACCCCCGAGAAAAAGGTGGTGGACACCCGCAAGGGCGGCGGCGTCAACCTGGAGAAGTACGACCAGCGCCTGGAAGATCTGGCCCCCGACAAGGCTAACCGGATGCAGACCGGCAAGCAGAAGTTCCAGAACCGGGGGGGCAAGAACCGGAACCAGAACTTCGGCAGCAAGCGCAAGCAGGAGGAAGCGGAGAAGATGCGCCGCCTCCAGCTGGAGATCGCCAAAAAGGCCCCGCTGACAGTGAAGATCCCCGACGAGATCGGCGTGGGCGAGCTGGCCTCCCGGATGAAAAAGACCGGGGCCGAGGTGGTCAAGTGCCTGATCCGCAACGGCGTGATGGCTTCCCTGTCCGACATCATCGACTACGACACCGCCGCCCTCGTCGCCATGGAGCTGGGCTGCAAAGTGGAGAAGGAAGTCATCGTCACCATCGAGGAGCGGCTCATCGACACCGCCGAGGACAAGGAAGAGGATCTGGAATCCCGCGCCCCTGTCGTCGTCGTCATGGGCCACGTGGACCACGGCAAGACCTCCCTGCTGGACTATATCCGCCATGCCAACGTGGTGTCCGGCGAGGCGGGCGGCATCACCCAGCACATCGGCGCCTATCAGGTGGAGGTGAATGGCAAACCCATCACATTCCTGGACACGCCGGGCCATGAGGCCTTCACCGCCATGCGCGCCCGTGGCGCCATGGTCACCGACATCGCCATCCTGGTGGTGGCGGCGGACGACGGCATCATGCCCCAGACCGTGGAGTCCATCAACCACGCCAAGGCCGCCAACATCCCCATCATCGTGGCCATCAACAAGATGGATAAGCCCGAGGCCAACCCCGAGCGCATCAAGCAGCAGCTCACCGAGTACGAGCTGGTGCCCGAGGAGTGGGGCGGCGAGACCATCATCTGCCCCATCTCCGCCAAGACCGGCATGGGCATCGACAGCCTGCTGGAAATGGTCACCCTCACCGCCGAGGTGCAGGAGCTGAAGGCCAACCCCAACCGCACCGCCCACGGCGCGGTCATCGAGGCGCGGCTGGACAAAGGCCGCGGCCCCGTGGCCACCCTGCTGGTGCAGAACGGCACCTTGAAGCAGGGCGACGTCATCATCGCCGGCATCGCGGTGGGCCGCGTCCGCGCCATGACCGACTATCGGGGCAATAAAGTGACCGAGGCGGGTCCCTCCGTCCCGGTGGAGATCATCGGCATGGGCGAGGTGCCCGGCGCGGGCGACGACTTCCACGCCGTGGCCGACGAGCGCATGGCCCGGGAACTGGTGGAGCAGCGCAAGGCGGAGATGAAGAACGCCACCACCGGCGCGGCCAAGCAGAAGGTGTCCCTGGAGGAGCTGTTCAGCCAGATCCAGGCGGGCGAGATGAAGGACCTGAACGTCATCGTCAAGGCCGACGTGCA
>JAAVHX010000032.1 GCA_014799475.1 Clostridiales bacterium
CAGGATGATTTCCAGCGGTTCACCGGGCAGCAGCAGGGAGCCGCAGTCCACATAGCCGTTTTTGCGGTAAAAGAACTGTGCCTGCTCGTTGGACAGCGTGGAGGTCAAGACCCGCTCGCAGCCCCGCTTTGCCATCTCTTCCTCCCAATGGCGGGTGAGCCGGGTTCCATAGCCCTTCCCCCGGTGCTCCTCCAAAAAATACAGCATATTCATAAAGGGGATCTCATCCCAGAACAGATTGAACCTGAGCCAGCCCACAAAAGCATCCTGCTCAAACATCACAAGAACCCGCTGGGCGTCGATGCTGCGCTTCAATTCGCTCTCGCCGATGTGGCGGTCGTGCGCTCTCAGCAGCTCAAAGTCGTTTTGGTCAGCATACCGGATCATGTTTCTATCCCCCCGATCAGTTTTGCCCATTATACCATGCCGGGACCGCCTTGGCAAGGAAACGCCCCTGTACTTTTCGGGCACGGTCTGATATAATAAGCCCACTTGACGAAAGGGACTGATACATATGCTGACACAGCAGCAGGAGCTGGAATTCTGCCGCCTCCGCCGGGAAGTCATCGGCTTAAACTATGCGAACCTCAACCCCGAGCAGCGAAAGGCCGTGCTGGCCACTGAGGGGCCGCTGCTGCTGCTGGCGGGGGCAGGGTCGGGCAAGACCACCGTGCTCATCCACCGGGTGGCCAACCTCATCCGCTATGGCCGGGGGTCGGACAGCCTGGAAGTGCCCGAGTGGGTCACCGAGGACGATTTGGCTTTTTTGCAAGGCTACGCCGCCGATCCCACAAAGGAGGGCCGCCTCCAGGCCGACCGGCTGTGCGCCGTAGAGCCCGCCGCCCCCTGGACCATCATCGCCATCACCTTCACCAATAAGGCCGCCGGCGAGCTGAAAAACCGCCTGGAAAAGATGCTGGGCGCCTCCGCCCGGGACGTGTGGGCGTCCACCTTCCACTCCGCCTGCGTGCGCATCCTCCGCCGGGACATCGAGAAGCTGGGCTTCCCCTCCTCCTTTACCATCTACGACACCGACGACTCCCAGCGGGTGATGAAGGACTGTATCCGGGAGCTGAACTTCGACGACAAGCAGTTCCCGCCCCGCTCGGTGCTGGGGACGATCTCAAAGGCCAAGGACAAGCTCCAACTGGCCAAGGACTTCACCCGGGAGTGCGAGCAGTCCGGCGACTACCGCCTGCAAAAGATCGCCAAGCTGTACGCCGCCTACGAAAAGCGGCTGTGGGAGGCCGGGGCGCTGGACTTCGACGACATCATTCTGCACACCGTCCGGCTGCTCCAGCAGAACGATGACATTTTGCAATATTATCAGAGAAAATTCCGCTATGTACTCATCGACGAGTACCAGGATACCAACAATCTGCAATACCTGCTGGCCTCCCTGCTGGCCGGGGGGCGGGAGAATATCTGCGTGGTGGGGGACGACGACCAGTCCATCTACCGCTTCCGGGGGGCCACCATTGAGAACATCCTCTCCTTTGAGGATCAATACAAGGGCTGCCGCACCATCCGGCTGGAGCAGAACTACCGCTCCACCAAAAACATCCTGGACGCCGCCAACGCCGTCATCCGCCACAACCAGGGCCGCAAGGGCAAGGAGCTGTGGACGGCGGGGAACGAGGGGGACAAGGTATCCCTGTACACCGCCATGAATGAGAACGACGAGGCCCGGTATGTGGCGGACAAGCTGATGGAGGACTACCGGGCGGGGGAGAAGTGGAACGCCCACGCCATCCTCTACCGGATGAACGCCCAGTCCAACCAGCTGGAAGTGGCCTTCAAGCGCAGCGGCATCCCCTATCGGGTCATCGGCGGCACCCGGTTCTTCGACCGGGCGGAGATCAAGGATATGCTGGCCTATCTCTGCGCTATCCAGAACCACGCCGACGACCTGCGGCTCACCCGCATCATCAACAACCCGCCCCGGGGCATCGGGAACACCACGGTGGAAAAGGCCCGGTTTATCGCCGGGTCGCAGGGGCTGTCCCTGTGGGAGGTGATCGCCAACGCCGGGGCGTACCCGGAGCTGCAAAAGCCCGCCAAGAAGCTGGGCGAGTTCGTGAAGCTGATCGAGGAGCTGACCGCCCTGTCCCAGACCATGGACCTGCCCAATTTCTATGAAGAGGTGGCGGCCCGGACGGGCTACGCCGCCATGCTCCAGGCGAAAAATGACATCGAGAGCCGCACCCGGCTGGAAAACGTGCGGGAGCTGCTCACCTCCATCAACGGCTACATCGAGAACGCGGAGGGTGAGCCCACCCTGGCGGGCTTTTTGGACGAGATCGCCCTGTACACCGACCTGGACAGCCACGACCCCGACGAGGACGCGGTGGTCATGATGACCATGCACTCCGCCAAGGGGCTGGAGTTCCCCGCCGTGTTCGTGGTGGGCATGGAGGAGGGCATCTTCCCCGGCATCCGGGCCATTGGCGAGATGGAGGAGATGGAGGAGGAGCGGCGGCTGTGCTACGTGGCCCTCACCCGCGCGAAAGAGCGGCTGTACCTCACCTGTGCCAGCCAACGGATGCTGTTCGGCCACACCAGCAACAACCGGCCCTCCCGGTTCGCCGGGGAGATCCCGGCGGAACTGTTGGAACAGTCGGGGCGCTCCTACTTAGACCTCGCCCCTGTGGGGTCAACGCCCACTGGGGACTGGGACGACTTCGACCAGACGCCCCGGGTGTCCACCTACCGGGAGCCCTACCGCCAGGCCCAGCCCGCCTACGGCGGGGAGCGGCGGAGCACCTACAGCCCTGGGCGGCCGAAGGCTGCCACAAGGCCCGTGTTCCAGTCCGCTGTCTCCACCCCCTCCGCCCCCCTGCCGGACTACCAAAAGGGGGATATGCTGGAGCACAAAGCCTTTGGCCGGGGCATGGTGACCTCCGCCCAGAAGATGGGGGGCGACGTGCTGCTGGAGATCGCCTTCGACGGCGTGGGCACCAAGCGGCTCATGCTGAAAACCAGCGCCCAGTACATCAAGAAGGTGTGAGGAGACTTGATTATTCCTTTTTCTTGAAAGAAAAAAGGAAGGCCCTGAACGCGGGGGAAAGGAGTTATCGTTATGCGTATTGCGGTCAGTGTTTTAGCCATTCTGTTTGGCTTGCTCCACATCATCGCGGCGGTCACCCAGTTTAAGTCCAAGGACCCCGCACGGGGCTTTGCCATCGTTATGTTCTGTGGGGGCATTTGCGTGACCTTTGAGGCGGTAGCGCACCTAATTGGGAGCAATCCAGGCTGGATGGACGCCCTGGCGTGCGCCACGGGCTGTATGCTTATCTGTTTCTCGGCCTATGCCAACGGCAGGCGGTCGGGGAACCTCCACCTGTCCCACCACATCGTCCGGGGGACGATCGCCGCCCTGCTGGTGGCGGGCTTCGTGATCTGGTAATGAAAAAGGACATCCCCGCGCTAACCGCGCGGGGATGTCTGTTACATTTGGAAGATAATGCCCGCGACCGCCGCCAGCCCAATAAAGCAGATGGGATGGAGCTTTTTCAGCGGACTGTACTTCACCAGCGCAAAAATGACAACAGCCAGTATAACAGCGGGCCAATAAAACAATTGGGTTTCAATCGTCCCGTTGTTCCCCGTTACCTCGTGGAACATCAGGGCGATCTTCGCCACCTGGAGCAGGGCGGCGGTGATGAGCGCCACCGACGCCGCCCGCAGGCCATAGAACACGCCGTCCACCGCCTTGGACTGGCGGAACTTCTGGAGAAACCCGGCGATGACGAGAATGATGACGATGGAGGGGAAGATGAGCCCCAGGGTGGAGACGACCCCTCCGACGATGCCCAGCACCGGGCCGCCAACCAGGCTTCCCGTGTGGAAGCCCACATAGGTGGCCATGTTCACCCCCATGGGGCCGGGAGTGGACTCAGAGATGGCGATCATATTGGCCAGATCGCCGGGGTCGAACCACTTCGTGCGCTCCCCCAGGTCGGTGAGGAAGGGGATGGTGGCCAGCCCCCCGCCCACGGAGAACAGACCCACCCGGCAGAATTCCAAAAACAGCAGGACCAAAGTTTTGACAGGCTCCATTACTTCAGCCCTCCCTTCGCGGCGCGGACGCACAGCCCCGCCACACCTGCGGCGACCACCAGGAACACCGGGGACAGCACAACCCCCAGCACCGTACCCAAGGTCCCTCCCGGCAGGGAAAAGAAGGTGCTCCACGCGGCCAGCACCAGCACCACGGCGTAGATGATCCGGGTGGGCCAGTCGATGACGGAGTTTTTGAACAGCTTGATGACGCTGGACGCAATCAGCGCCACCACCCCGGCCCGCACGCCGTTGAAGGCGTGGATCACCCAGGAGATGTGCATGAAGTTCTGCAAAAAGGCGGCGATGACCATGATAATGACAATGGACGGGAACACCAGCCCCAGGGTGGCGAACACGCCGCCCATGATGCCCGCCTGACCGCGGCCCACAAAGGTGGCGGTATTCACGGCGATGATGCCGGGGGTACACTGGCCTACGGCGTAGTAGTCGGCCAGCTCACCCTCGGTGGCCCATTTTTTGTTTTCCACCAGCTCCCGCTGGAGGATGGGCAGCATGGCGTAGCCGCCGCCGAAGGTGCACACGCCGATGCGGGCAAAGGTGAGGAATAAATCAACCAGCAAATTCATTCGATCCCCTCCAGATCATCCAGCCACAATTTTGCCACCGCGTCCGACGGCATCCGCCAGTCACCCCGGGGGGACAGCGTCACAGAGCCCACCTTGGGCCCGTCGGGCAGGCAGGAGCGCTTGAACTGCTGGGAGAAGAACCGGCGATAGAAGTTTTTCAGCCATTTCAGCAGGGTTTCCCGGTCGTAACGGTCTCCCAGGGCGTACTCCGCCAGCCGCAGCACCTTCCGGGGCCGGAACCCCCAGCGAATGGCGTAATAGAGGAAGAAATCATGCAATTCATAGGGCCCCACCAGATCCTCGGTCTTCTGGGCGATCTCCCCGTCCTTGGGCGGGAGCAGCTCGGGGGAGACGGGGGTGTCCAGAATGTCCCGGAGCACCTCCCCGGCCCGTCCGCCCAGCCGGTCGGCCTCGTAGGCCACCAGGTGGCGCACCAGCGTCTTGGGGATGGAGGCGTTGACGGCGTACATGGACATATGGTCGCCGTTGTAGGTGGCCCAGCCCAGGGCCAGCTCGGACAGGTCGCCGGTGCCGATGACCAGGCCCCCCCGCTGGTTGGCCAGATCCATCAGCACCTGGGTGCGCTCCCGGGCCTGGCCATTCTCAAAGGTGACGGACTGATCCTCCATGGACTGGCCGATGTCGGCGAAGTGCTGTTCCACGGCCTTTCCGATGTTGACCTCCCGGAAGTCCGTGCCCAGCTCCTGGGCCAAAAGCTCGGCGTTGGAGCGGGTGCGCCTGGTAGTGCCGAAGCAGGGCATGGTGACAGCTAAAATCCCTTTCCGATCCCGGCCCAGCATATCGAAGGCCAGGGCGGTGATGAGGATGGCAAGCGTGGAATCCAGCCCGCCGGAGAGGCCCACCACCGCGCAGGAGGAATTGGTGTGCTCCAACCGCTTCTTGAGGCCCAGGGCGGCGATGGTCAGAATTTCCTCGCAGCGCTCCGCCCGGTGTCCCGCATCCGCCGGGATGAAGGGGGTGGGGGAGATGGGGCGGGTGAGGACGGTCTCCTCCCGCTCAAACTTGCAGTAATCCGAGAAGATATACCCGTCGCTGGGCGGGAAGGCGTAGGTGTTCATCCTCTGCCGCTCATAGGTCAGGCGCTCCACGTCGATCTCACTGACGGTCAGCCCGGTGCTGAACCGCTGTTCCGCCAGAAGCGTCCCGTTTTCCGCGATCATGTTGTGCCCCGCAAACACCAGGTCGGTGGAGGACTCGCCCTCCCCCGCGTCGGCGTACACATAGCCGCATACCAAACGAGCGGACTGACCCGTGACCAATGCCCGGCGGTAGTCCGCTTTTCCCGCAACTTCGTCAGAGGCAGACAAGTTCAGGATGAGGGTGGCCCCTTCGGCGGCCAGCCGGACAGAGGGCGGCTCCGGGGCCCACAAATCCTCACAAATTTCCACGCCGATGACCAGCCCGGGAACGCTTCCGCATTTGATCAGCAGCGGATCGCTCTCGATACGTGTCAGCAGCCCCGCCAGTCCAAGATCATGGCCCCGAAGTTTATCCGAGGGGGAGACAAACCAGCGCCCCTCATAGAATTCGCCGTAATTGGGGATAAAGGTTTTAGGAACCAACCCTAAAATCGCGCCCTTTTGTATTACCACAGCACAATTATACAGTTCGTTTTTACATCTGACGGGCAGGCCCAGTGCGGCGAGAAGATCCAGCTCTGCCGTCTCGTCCAGGATGCGGCGCAGCGCTTGCTCCGCCCCGTCCAGCAGGGTGGGCTGCAAAAACAGGTCCCCGCAGGTGTAGCCGGTGACGCACAGCTCCGGCAAGGCCAGCACCTTTACCCCCTGCGCCGCCGCTTCCTTCATCAGCGCGATGATCTGCCCCGCGTTGTAATCGCAGTCGGCCACACGGATCTTGGGCGTGCCCGCCGCAACCTTCACAAAGCCGTCTCTCATAAATTATAGAGGCCCCCTTTGCTTGCTGTGCCGCCTGGGGCGGCGTTATCCTTCATCATCCAGTTTAAGCACCGCCATGAATGCCTCGGTGGGCATCTGCACCGTGCCCAGGGAGCGCATCTTCTTTTTGCCCTCTTTCTGCTTCTCCAGCAGCTTCTTCTTCCGGGTGATGTCGCCGCCGTAGCACTTGGCCAGCACGTCCTTGCGCAGGGCCTTCAGCGTCTCCCGGGCGATGACCTTGCCGCCGATGGCCGCCTGGATGGGCACCTCGAACATCTGGCGGGGGATGTTCTCCTTCAGCTTTTCGCAGATGCGCCGCGCCCGCTTGTACGCCTTGTCCCGGTGGGCGATGAAAGACAGCGCGTCTACCTGGTCGCCGTTGAGCAGGAGATCCACCTTCACCAGGTCGGAGGGGCGGTACTCGTCCAGCTCGTAGTCCAGGGAGGCGTAGCCCCGGGTCTTGGCCTTCAGCGTGTCGAAAAAGTCGTAGATGATCTCGTTCAGCGGCATCAGATACCGGATCTCCACCAGGTTGGTGTCCAGATACTGCATATCCTTGTACTCCCCCCGGCGGTCCTGGCACAGGGGCATGATATTGCCCACGTAGTCCGGGGGTGAGATGATGGACACCTTGGCGTAGGGCTCCATGGCCTGCTTGATGGAGCCGGGATCGGGGTAATTGTGGGGATTATCCACCCGTACCAGAGTACCATCCGTTTTGGTTACCTCATAAATTACCGAGGGTAATGTAGTGATGAGGTCCAGATCGAACTCCCGCTCCAGCCGCTCCTGGATGATCTCCATGTGAAGCATGCCCAAAAAACCGCAGCGGAATCCAAAACCCAGGGCGATGGACGACTCCGGCTCAAAGGACAGGGAGGCGTCGTTGAGCTGGAGCTTTTCCAGGGCGTCCCGCAGGTCGGGGTACTTGGAGCCGTCCTCGGTGTACACGCCGCAGTACACCATGGACTGGGCGGGGCGGTAGCCGGGAAGGGCCTCGGCGGTGGACCGCTCCACCCCGGTGATGGTGTCGCCCACCCGGGTGTCCTTCACCGTCTTGATGGAGGCGGTGAACCAGCCCACCTCGCCGGCGGACAGTTCCTTGGCGCTCTCCATGCCCAGGGGACGGAGATAGCCGCAGTCCAGCACGGTGTACTGGGCCCCGGAGGCCATGAGCCGCACCTGCATCCCCGGTTTGATGGTTCCCTCCATCACCCGGAAGTATACGATGACCCCCAGGTAGGGGTCGTACTGGCTGTCAAAGATGAGGGCTTTCAGCGGGGCATTGGGATCGCCGGAGGGGGCGGGGATGTTGTTCACGATGTCCTCCAGCACCGCCGGGATGTTGATGCCCTGCTTGGCGGAGATCTCCGGCGCGTCCAGCGCGGGCAGGCCGATGATGTCCTCGATCTCGTGCTTCACCCGCTGGGGATCGGCGGCGGGCAGGTCGATCTTATTGAGGATGGGCCGGATCTCCAGGTCGTGGTCCAGGGCCAGGTAGGTGTTGGCCAGCGTCTGGGCCTCCACCCCCTGGGCGGCGTCCACCACCAGCACCGCCCCCTCGCAGGCGGCCAGGGAGCGGCTGACCTCATAGTTGAAGTCCACATGGCCCGGGGTGTCGATGAGGTTGAGGCAGTAGGTCTCCCCGTCGGCGGCCTTGTAGTCCATGCGGACGGCCCGGGCCTTGATGGTGATGCCCCGCTCCTTTTCCAGCTCCATGTTGTCCAGCAGCTGGGACTCCATCTGCCGCTGCTCCACCGCGCCGCAGATCTCAATCATCCGATCGGACAGGGTGGATTTGCCGTGGTCGATGTGGGCAATGATGGAAAAATTACGAATTTTAGATTGGTCTGTCATATCAGGAAACCTCCGTAGGCAAATCCACCCCCGCCGCAGGCGGAGCGGCGTTAGTGGTCAGTCAAAAAGCGCCTCATAGTCATAATTGTTCACGAATTCCCGCAGCTCGTTCACCTGCCCCTGATAGGCATCGGCCCAGTAACGCCACTGTCCGGCCAGCATCTTGCGGGACATCCAGGCGGCGGTCCTCCCGGAGTAGTGAATGTGATCGGTGTAGTTGTTCAGGTTGGTGATGGTATCCTGGCTGTTGAGGAAGCTGAACACCTCCACGTTGCCGCAGGCAAGAAGCCGTCCACAGGCGTATTCTATGGCGGTCAGAATGGCCTCCTTTGTCCCCAGGCGGCTGGCCTGATCCCAGTACAGGATGCTGTAGGGCGGGAACCAAACCATAAACTGGGTGTCCGGGTGCTCCTGGGCCCAGCCGCAGATCACATCCATGTTTGCCTCCGCCGCCGCCAGATAGGCATCCGCGGGCAGCGGGTCGGACACCGCCTCCGGCCTGAGGTAGCTTCCCAGCGCCGCGCCTGTGGCAAAGGTGTGATCCCAGTCCCACACATACGCCTCGTCCAGGGGGGCCTTCGCCTCCTCCCCCAGTATCAGGGACTTCACCGCCAGGGCCAGGCTCTCCGCATTGAAATAGAACTGGAGATCGTCCAGGACGTTGTCGTTGTAGAGGTACTCCGGCAGCTCCGAGTGCTGGTCCTCCCGGATGAGCACATTGGGATCCAGGCCGAAAAACACTCTGTCGATGGTTCCGTGGGTGCGGTAGGCCAGCTCCAGGGCGGTGTCGAACTCGTCCAGCCGCCCGTCGGGGATGGCGATCTTCAGCGTCCCGCTTCCCAGCCAGTCGGTAAACCAGGACGCCCGGAAGTTTGCCGCCAGCGAGGTGCCCATGATCAGATTGGAGTAGTCCTGCCGGCGGATCAGGCCGGCCAGCTCATACCGCTCGTTGACAAACAGGGCGGTCTCCCCCTCGTCCAGCGTTCCCACCGTGAGAAGCGGATCCGCCCAGGCCACCAGCGCGGCCGACCCGCCCAGCAGCAACAGGGCGCAGGAGAGCGCCGCCATGAAAAAGGTCTTTGCTTTCACGGGCCCGCCCCCCTTAGAAATTCGCATAGATGAAGGTATCCACCCCGGTGAACAGCAGCACCGAGCCCGTCAGGCACACCACGGTCAGGGCGGCCCTCCAAACCGTGGGGCGAAACCGCTCCAGCCGGGCGGCCGGGTCGGGGCAGGCCAGCAACGCCAGTCCCGCCGGCAGCAACAGCAACGGCACCCAGTAGATCAGCGCCCGCCCCATGGGCGCGGCGGTATTTTGCAGGAAGATCAGCCCCTCGGACACCACCTTCAGCGGCAGGGCGGCGGCGAACTCCTTACTGGGCAGCCCCCAGCCCCCCTGGAACAGCCCGCCCAGCAGGGCCAGCGCCTGGCCCACGCTGTCCGCCCGGAAAAACACCCAGGCGATGTTGACGAACAGGAAGGTGAGCAGCCAAGCCAGGGGTTTGGGCAGGGAGAGCTTTCCCTTCAGCAGACGCTCCGCCACCTGGGCCCCGCCGTGGAGGGCACCCCAGACGATGAAGCCCCAGCCCGCCCCGTGCCACAGGCCGGACAGCAGGAAGATGAGCATGATATTGCGGCAAGTGACCGCCGTTCCCTTGCGGTTGCCCCCCAGGGGGATGTACACGCACTGGCGGAAGAACCGGGACAGGGTGATGTGCCACCGGCCCCAGAAGTCCTTGATGGACACGGCCTGGTAGGGGCTGTTGAAATTCACCGGCAGCTCTACGCCCATCATCCGGGCCATGCCGGAGGCCATGTCGCAGTAGCCGGAGAAATCAAAGTAGATCTGCAGGGTGTAGCACAAAATGGTGAGGGCGCAGTCCATAGGAGCCAGCGTCCCGACCCGGGCAAAGCCGAAGTTGGCGCCGTTGGCAAAGACGGCGGACACCAGCACCTTTTTGGCCAGGCCCAGGGCAAAGCAGTACAGCCCCGCCGCCAGATCGTCCCAGGAGAAGGGGGCGGGGCGGCGCAGCTGGGGGGCCAGCTCCCCCACCCGGGTAATGGGCCCGCAGGTGGCGGTGGCGAAAAAGGTGAGGCAGCAGCCGTAATCCAGGGGGGATACATCCGCCCCCACCTGCCCATCATAGCAGTCCCGCAGCCAGAAAAGCTGCTGGAACGTGACGAAGGACAGCCCAAGGGGGGCCAGCCACGCCGGGGGCGTGAAAAGCCCCTCCAGCGGCGTCAGGGACAGCAGGAAGCCGGTGTACTTGAAAAAGGCCAGCACCGCCAGCAGCAGCGCCGCCCCCGCCCACAGCAGGGGCCTCCCCCGGGACGGGTCCCGGGCGATGCGGCGGCCCAGCCAATAGCTTGCCGCCCCCTCCCCCGCCAGCACCACAAGCGACAGGGGCGACCCCCAGCCGCAGAACAGCGCCCCGGCGCACAGCAGGAACGCCCGGGCCCACCGATTCCCGGCCCGTCCGTCCAGCACCCGCCACGCGATCAGCACCACCGGCAGATAGGCCAACACAAACAGATGGCTTTGTACGTTCATCGCTTCTCCTCAATTCCGGCAGGGCCGGCGGCGCACGCCACGCTCCCTATCTGGTATTTTCCAAGTGGCTTCCCATCTCGCCGTTGACCCGCTCGCCGCAGGTGTGGACGATCTGGAGCAGGGACTGGTAGGTGCCCGGATAGGCTGCCTTCATGGTGTCGTGGTCAAGGGGCGGGAACTTGGCGTCTTTGCCGGGGTTGGCCAGGGCCTGGGTGTACTCCGCCTCGCTCATCAGCATATCCGCCCGGGGCAGACCCGCCAGGAACCACTCCTCGGGCACATTGAAAAAGCCGTCGTTCTCGTTGCCGCTGGCCCGGTGGAGGTGGCGGAAGAGCACATACACCGTGGTGGACAGGTAGTTGGCCGCGGCCCGGATGGCCTTTTTGCTGCCCACCTTGCTGAGCAGGTCGAACAGCAGGCCCACGGAATTGACCACCAGCTTTTTGGAGAGAGTTGCCAGCACGGAACCCTGCAATACGTTGTCCCGCTCGTCGGACACGTCGTAAAGGGTGTCCGCGTCCAGGATGGTGGTGCCGTCCCGGCTGAGGGTGCGGCCTAAGAGAAAATCGGCGGACACATTATAAAAGTCGCAGGCTTTGACCACAAACATCAGGCCGGGCTCACGCGCTCCGTTCTCATAGTGGGAAAGCAGTGCCTGGGATATGCCCAGCGTCTTGGCGGCCTGCCGCTGAGAAATGCCCTTCTCCTGCCGCAGCAGGGAGAGGGTTCGTGCGAAATCAGGGTTTGTCATCCTGATCTCCCCCTTTCCTATGGTTGCTTCGCGGGATAAAACCATGCAAACGGGCCCCCTCCTTTGCCAGGAGCGGACCCGACAACACAGCAGGTATAGTATAGCGGGGAAAATACGTTTTGTAAAGAGTTCATGCTCTGGAAAGCGCGAGAAAAATCCCAAGGATTTTTTGTGATTTTGCCCATATGCCTCTTGAAAAAAGGGCCGGCCAGTGTTAAATTAGATAACAGCATAATATATAATCAGGGTGGCCGGAACACGCTTTCCCGATCCGCCCCAATTGGAGGGACACCGTTTATGTTCAGACTGATGATCCAAAAGCTGAAGAACAATCCGAAGAAGATCGTGTTTACCGAGGGTGAGGATCCGCGCATCCTGGAGGCCGCCGCCCGTCTGCTGTCCGGCACCTTCCTCACTCCCATCCTCATCGGGGATCCCGAGAAGATCCATAGGGTCGCGGACGAAGAGTGCCTCAACATCAAGGATGTCACCATCCTCCAACCCCACACCTACGGCAAGATGGACGAGATGGTGGCCAAGATGGTGGAGCTGCGCCGCGGCAAGATGACCGAGGAGCAGTGCCGCGAGGCCCTGCAGCAGGGCAACTACTTCGGCACCATGCTGGTAGCCATGAAGGAGGCCGACTGCCTGCTGGGCGGCGCCACCTACTCCACCGCCGACACCGTGCGCCCCGCCCTCCAGCTCATCAAGACCAAGCCGGGCAATAAGATCGTGTCCTCCTGCTTCATCCTGGTCCGGCCCAACGCCACCGGCGGCAACATGGTGCTGGCCATGGGCGACTGCGCCATCAACATCGACCCCAGCGAGGACGACCTGGTGGAGATCACCCAGGAAGTGGCCAAGTGCGCCCGCCGGTTCGGCGTAGAGCCCAAGGTGGCCATGCTGTCCTATTCCACCATGGGCTCCGGCGCGGGCCCCGTGGTGGACAAGATGCGCAACGCCCGCGATAAGCTGAAGGCCCTGGATCTGGACTTCCCTGTGGACGGCGAGTTCCAGTTCGATGCCGCCGTGTCCCCCACCGTGGGCCGGCTGAAGGCCCCCAACTCCAGCGTGGCCGGCCGGGCCAACACCTTCATCTTCCCGGACATCACCTCCGGCAACATCGGCTACAAGATCGCCCAGCGCATGGGCGCCTTTGACGCCTACGGCCCCATCCTGCTGGGCCTGAACGCCCCCATCAACGACCTGTCCCGGGGCTGCAACGCCCTGGAGGTCTACTCCATGGCCATCATCACCGCCGCGCTCGCTGATTGATAGAAAGCACCCTCCGCCGCTGGCAGAGGGTGCTCTTTTACTTCAGCTTGTCCGAAACCATCCGTAGGATGCCCATCAGGGCGGCCAGGTCTTTCCCCCCGGGATCCATGGTCGGGTTATATTCCACACACTCAAAGGAGCAGGTCAGCCCGGTGTCCAGCACCGCGCCCAGGATCCGCTCCACCTGGGCAACGCTCAGCCCATCCGGGATGTTGTAGCCGGTGGCGGCAAATTCCGCCGGATCCAACACGTCCACGTCGAAGCTGATGTGGACGCGCTTCCCCGCCAGGGCGGGCAGCACCTCGTCCAGCACGGCCCCCAGCCCCCGCTCCCGCACCTCGTCCGCCGTGTGCAGATGGGCCCCCGCCCGCTCCACCACGCCGTACTCCGGCGGGTCGATGCTCCGGGCCCCAATGAAGTGCAGGTTCTCCCCCAGCAGGTTCACCTTCCGCTTCCCCACGGTCAGCGCATCGCAACACAGCCCGCAGGCCGCCGCCAGATCCATGCCATGGATGCAGCCGCTCTCCGAGGTCTGATCCGTGTTGATGTCGGTGTGGGCGTCCACATACACCACCGCCAGCTCCTCCGGACCGTAAAACTCCCCCAGTGCCGCCAGGGTGCCCATGGCGCAGGAGTGGTCGCCCCCGATGACCACGGGGTACTCCCCCCGCTCCAGCGCGTCCAGCGTATGGGCGCGCAGCCGGCGGCACACCTCCACCACCGTGTCCAGGTGGCGCAGGCCGTCCGGCCAGGAGACGCAGGGCGCCAGCTTCTCCATGGGCAGCAGGCGGGCGTCCCCGAACAGGCGGGGCAGCCCCGCCTGTACCAGCGCGTCAAAGGCTCCCTCGCTCCCCCGGGTGGGCGAGCCGCAGGAGATTGCCGCCTCCACCAGCGCGAATCGACGCCCCATCGCGTCCACCTCCTTTTCTAGGGGGCTAAAGCCCCCAAATGAAAAAACCGTCTGCCCCTGGCAGACGGTTTTCAGATTGCCTTTACGCCAGCTTGTTCAGCTTCAGGGTCATGGCGCTCTTCTTGTTGGCAGCGTTGTTGCTGTGCAGCAGGCCCTTCGCGGCGGCCTGATCCACAGCCTTGACGGCCACCTTATATGCGGCATCGGCCTCGCTGCGGTTGCCGCCGGCCACCGCGGCCTCAAACTTCTTCAGGTTGGTCTTGAGCGCGGACTTCTGCGCCTTGTTCTGAGCGGCCTTCGTCGCATTGACCAGGACACGCTTCTTGGCAGACTTGATATTGGGCAAACCAAACACCTCCTCCGATCTATAGATTGTTCTTCTGATACGGTTTCCCGTCGCAGATATGTATTCTAACATTTAAAGAAGAAAATTGCAACACTTATTTTCATTTTTTCGCATAGAAACTTTCCGGGCGCAGAAAATAGGAGCAATTGGCCCCAGCGGCCACAACATTTGGTAGAGAGGAGCGCTTTAAATGACGCAGCGCCGCACCGATCTGGCGGTAGAGGCCCATCAGCTCTGGCGGGAGGGGGCGCGGGATGCCGCCGCCCTCACCGGCGTCCGGGCGGAGGAGGGCAGCCGGGAGGGCTTCCCGGTGACCACCGTGACCATCACCAGCCCCGAGGGGGCCGAAGCCTTGGGCAAGCCCCAGGGCGTGTATATCACCATTGAACTGAGCGGCCTGCTCCGCCGGGAGGAGGGGGCCTTCGCCCGGGCGGTGGCGGCGGTGGCGGACTCGCTGCGCCCCCTGCTGCCCCAGGACGGCGCCGCCCTGGTGGTCGGCCTGGGCAACCGGGCGGTGACCCCCGACCTCATCGGCCCGCTGTGTGTGGATCATCTGCTGGTCACCCGCCACCTGGTGGAGCAGGTGCCGGAGCACTTCGGCGACCTGCGCCCGGTGGCCGCCGCCGCCCCCGGCGTGCTGGCCTCCACCGGGATGGAGAGCAGCCTGGTGGCCGAGGCCCTCACCGGGCGGCTCAAGCCGTCCTGCGTCATCGCCGTGGACGCCCTGGCATCCCGCTCCCTGGACCGGCTGTG
Organism: Clostridiales bacterium; assembly: GCA_014799475.1. Classification (GTDB taxonomy): domain Bacteria; phylum Bacillota; class Clostridia; order Oscillospirales; family Oscillospiraceae; genus Enterenecus. Next base: position 15,009 of record JAAVHX010000032.1, read on the forward strand.
CCGCACGGTGCAGCTGTCCGACACCGGGGTCATCCCCGGCTCCGGCGTGGGCAACCACCGCCACCCCCTGAACCGGGACAGCCTGGGGGTGCCGGTATTCACCGTGGGGGTGCCCACCGTGGTGGATGGGGCCACCCTGGCCCTGGATCTGCTGGAACAGGCGGGACAGACCGATTTGGACCGGGACGACCTGCCCGCCGGCAACGGCTTTTTCGTCACCCCCCGGGAGGTGGACAGCCACGTGGCCGACCTGGGCAAGGTGCTGGGCTACGCCGTCAGCCGGGCCCTCAACCCCTCGCTGACGGTGGAGGATCTGGATATGCTGCTGGCATAGCAAAGTAGCGCTGAGCCGTCGCGAACAGGCGAAGCGTGATCACAACGCATATCTCGACAATATTTTCGGTTGCTCTTCTCCGCAAGTTTTGGTATACTTTCCCCATTGCATGACGAAGGGGACAAGCCTATGAAACAAAAGCTGGACAAGCTGCTGCGCGCCCACCCGCCCATCCGCTTCGCGGCCGACGTGGCGGACGTGTACTTCACCAAGCGCGTCAGCCGGGCCGCGGCGGAGCTGGCCTACTTTCTCATCCTCACCTTTTTCCCGATCATGATCTGCATCTCCGCCTTCGTCAATGAGCTGCACCTGGATCTGGCCGCCCTGGTGGAGCAGGCCGATCCCTTCCTGCCGGAGGGGGTGCTGGTCCTCTTCCGGGACTATCTCATCTATATCGACACCAACCAGTCCACCGCCATGCTGCTCACCGGCGTATTCCTCACCGTGCTGTTCGCCTCCGCCGCCGTGCGGGGGCTGATGAACATCATGCACGAGCTGTATGGCCGGGCCACCTTCCGGGGATTGTGGCAGCTGATTGCCAGCATCCTGTTCTCCGTGCTGCTGCTGGCCACCATCTACCTGTCCCTGGCGGTGGTGGTCACCGGCAACTGGTTCTTCCACCTGCTGGGCCAGGTGCTGGGGCTGGAAAACCTGGTGGAGCAGTCCGGCGCCTGGCAGTCGGTGAAATACCTCCTGCTGCTGGCCATGGTGTTCCTGTTCATCCTGCTGCTCTACCGCTTCGCCGCCCCCCTGGACGACCCCCGGCCCCCGGTGGTGCCCGGCGCGCTGGCGGCGTCGGCGGCGCTGGCCATCGCGTCCATGATCTTTTCCATACTCATGGGCAACTCCACCCGGTACTCCCTGATCTACGGCTCCCTGGCCTCGGTCATCATCCTGCTGGTGTGGCTGTACCTGTGCGGCAACATCCTCATCATAGGTAATGTGGTAAACTACGTCCTGTTTACCCACCGCCGGGAAACGCGGCGATAGGCGCGCATAAAATCCCGCTTCCCGCGCACACTATCCCCCGGCGGGTACATACGAGGGGGAGGCGCGGTGTATGTGGCAGATCGGCGTGTGGGAGCGGGACGAGGGGCTGGCCGAGCGGGTGAGCCGCCTGGCGGAGGGCACCCAGACCTTGGTGCGGGCCTGCCGCCACCCGGCGCTGCTGGCGGGGCTGCCCCTGGATCTGCTCATCGTCTCCCCCGGGGCCACCGGCTGGGCGGGGGCGGGCGCCCTCAACTGCCGCACCGCCCTGCTCCCCGGCGGACGGTCCGCCCTGACCCGGGCCCTGCCCGCGGGCGTAGTGCTCAGCTACGGCGCGTCCAGCCGGAACACCCTCACCCTGTCCAGCCTGGACGGGCAGCGGGCCTCGGTGGCGGTGCAGCGGGAGTTCATCGATCTGGACGGCAAAGCCGTGGACCGGCAGGAGCTTGTCCTGCCCTACGACGGCGGCCCCCCCGACCTGCTGCTGGCCGAGGCGGGGGCGGCGCTGCTGCTGGGGCGGCTGGCGGAGGAAGCCTGAACATAGGGAAAGCGGCCCGGATGGGCCGCTTTTTTATGGGCAGATACCTCTTGCATTTTCCCCCGCAATCGGATAGAATG
>JAAVHX010000033.1 GCA_014799475.1 Clostridiales bacterium
GTGGCCAGCGCGCAGGGCGGCAACATCCTGAACCCCTCCCTGGGCATGACCTACTTCGGCCTGACCAGCCACTACGGCATCGTGCTGGGCAACAAGGCCACCGGTGAGACCGGCAGCTACCCCACCAAGATCGGCTTCTCCGTCAACCCCACCATTTCCAAGGGCATTAACGTCGGCCAGGATATCGGCGGCATCGCTGCTGGTACTACCGGTCTGGTCAGCGGCACCCTGACCGCCGCTGAGATCACCGACGTGATCGACGACGCCGCTTACAGCTACCTGACCAGCGCCAACGTGGACGCCAACAACACCGCTGCTGGCGCCCAGGACGCCCAGAACGTGACCCTGGCCTTCGACTGGGACACCGACCTGGACCTCTTCGGCCACAAGGTCAAGGTGTGGTATGACTGCCGCGGCCACGCTGTGCAGCCCGTCACCCTGCAGGGCACCAACTACAACACCTCCAGCGTGAACTTCGGCACCAACTGCACCACCTACACCATCTATGACCAGGCCCGCACCAAGGTGGTCGCCGCCAAGAACGCCGACCTGGCCGACACCTCCACCGAGGCCCTGGGTAAGGTCGCTGACGACAACGGCTTCACCAACAACAAGGCGTTCTTCAACTACGCCTTCAGCCGTATGCCCGTTGGCCTGTCCAACGCCGACTACGGCCGCACCCCCAGCACCACCAAGGTCAGCCCCATCAACGCCAACAACGAGATCAAGGGCCTGAGCCAGGCTACCACTGATTGGCCCCTGTACAAGCTGATCGACAACGGCACCGGCCTGGACGTGGTTATCTCCCTGGAGCTGACCATTTCCCAGGTGGTTCAGGACAACGACACCGTTGAGCACTTCACCACCGGCATCGTGACCGAGAACGGCGCTGGCCACACTGTGTACTTCGACCAGTGGGACGTGATCGATCCCGCCACCACCGGCGACACGCAGCCCACCATTAACGCCAAGTACTCCCGCATGGCCAACAAGAACATGGTGGACAGCGACGCCATCGCCCTGCGCGACTACGTGTCCGCCGTGGCCGTGACCGGCACCACCAACGTCAATATGGGCAGCACCAACACCGCCACTGACTGCGGCAACGCCAGCGTCGCCTCCGGCAAGCTGAGCAACACCAACTCCACCTACTATTACAAGGTTAACTGGCTGAATAAGCCGGTGGTCAAGACCGTGTGGAAGTATGACCAGAACACCCAGACCGTCTACTTCTCCGACGGCAGCAGCTTCGAGCAGTCCATCTACGCCCGCGCCGTGGACGGCTCCTTCAAGGCCAACAAGTACATCATGGCCCCCGAGGTCTACGGCACCTACAGCTTCTACCTGGATCGTGAAGGCAAGTACGTGTTCTGGGAGGAGGAGGCCAAGAGCTCCAACTTCGTGTACGGCACCTACATCGACTGGGAGACCAAGCTGCTGTCCGGCGACTTCATCTACCCGATGCTGTATGTCAACGCCAAGGGCGAGGATCAGCAGCAGGCCAACATCACCGAGGTGAAGAATGAGGTCAGGCTCACCCACACCAGCAAGATGAACGTCCTGTCCTACGGCGAGATCCAGCTGCCCAAGCGCGACAACGTGACCTCCGGTAACACCTCCGGCTTCGTGCCCGGCGTTTACATGGGCTACTCCCTGAACAGCGACGGCGTGCTGGATGTCGTGACCGATACCCTGGATCGGAACACCGGCTTCTTCCAGGCGAACAACACCGACTTCGGTTACACCGCCCTCAATAATGGCACCACCATCATTGACAAGACCGGCGTGGCCATCGGCGCGGTGCCCGTGGGCAACGCTGTGGGCAACACCATCAACGCCAACGGCAGCTACAACACCAACCACCTGTTCCTGACCAACACCACCAAGTTCGTGGTCGTGACCGGCGCCGGCACCTCCACCCAGAAGGCCACCGTGTATAACGGCCTGGCTGAGTTCCTGGCTGACGGCAACGAGAGCGTCAAGATCGACGCCACCCTGGCGCGCACCACCGCCGCCCTGTCCGGCCCGTATCTGGATTACCAGGACACCGTCCTCACCGACACGCCCTGGGAGATGGTCTACTACAGCCTGGCTCCCGAGACCTACAACCAGACTTACGATCCCAGCGCCAAGGTGGTTGACACCGTGTTCATCCCCGACGTGATGGTCACCCGCACGCCCAGCGTGAGCAGCGACCTGTACTTCGTGGGCAGCAGCGCGGCCAGCATCATCAACGAGGACAGCAACGCCACCCTGTACACCATGTACACCAAGGACGGCGCGAAGGGCTCCTACTGGATCGACGGCCTGCTTGACCGCGGCCTTACCAATGAGGACGCCGACATCATCAAGACCCTGGGCGACAACGTGTTCTACCAGCTGGTGGACGCCGGCCGGACCGCTTATGACGGCGGCAAGGTCTACAAGCTGCGGCCCATGAGCGACGCCACTGCCAACAGCAGCATCATTGGCCAGTTCTACGGCTATCAGATGGATGGTCAGACTCCCGAGCGGACCACCACCTGCAAGACCACTGTGATGGCCGGCACGACCAACACCGCTCTTAACATTGGCTACCTGGCCACCACCCGCAACGCCCAGTCTGCCTTCATCGGCGGCCGTAACGGCAACTTCCTGTACAATGTGGTTGGCGCCAACGTGACCAACCTGTACGGCAACTACCAGATCAATGATCTGGCCGACCTGAACGGCACCAGCTCCCTGACCAGTAACATGGGCGTTGACGTGTCCTGCGTGCTGGGCAGCGCCACCCGCAGCGTGTCCCAGATCTTCGTCAACACCGTTCAGACCGCTCTGCCCAACGGCTAAGCGAGAGATTGGCTGACATTTATCTGGTCTAACGCAAAAAGACGGCCCCCCGGAGAAATCCGGGGGGCCGTTTTTGCGTCTGTCAGCCGATGGCGATGTAGTTGTAGAGAAGGGGGCCATCCATGTGTGGAATGGGGATGAAGCCGGTGTCCGTCATAGTGGCGCCGCCGCCGGCGGCGGTGGCTATGTAGCAGTCGCCGCTGGCCGTGGCCTGCTGGAGGATGACGGCCCTGGGCCGGAAGCCCACCTGAATCGTCGACCGCACTGTTGATTGGCCGCCGATGCCGGTGTAGCTGCCCGCGACGACCTTGAGCCCCTCCAGCGTGGTGATGCGCCTGCCCAGGGCGGCGTCGGCCCCGTCCAGGGCGGCGAACTTGGCCTCCACCTTCTCCATGTTCTCGTTGAGCGGCGCGGGCGAGAACGTGTCGGACGTTTCGATGAGATTGAGTTGGTACATTTCAGTTTGTTGCATATTTTTATCCCTCCCACCGGGGAGGGATAACGGGGTTGGAGTTGCCCGTTTGGGTGCAAGGGCGGCGGGGATATAAAACTTGCGCCGGCAAAGTCAACGTTGCATAAAGTACGCATCCAGCACGGCCCATTCGGAAAAGGGGCGGCGGACGCCGTTTTCCTCAATGTACCGCTCGTGGCCCTTGCCCAGCAGGGCCACCGCGTCCCCCGGCCCCGCCAGGTCCAGGGCGCGGCAGATGGCGGCGCGGCGGTCCAAAACGGTCTCGTGGGGGAAATCCCCCAGCGCGGCGGAAATGTGGTTGCAAATGTCGGCCGCGGGCTCGGAGCGGGGGTTATCCTCGGTGAGGACGGCGTAATCCGCCCACCGAACGGCGGCGAGGGCCATGTCCCGGCGGCGCATTTTGGGACGGTCGCCCCCCGCGCCGAACACCAGGATGATCCGCCGGGGATGATGCTCCGCCAGGGCGGAGAGGATGGCGTCAAAGCTGGCGCCATTGTGAGCGTAGTCGATGACCACGCTGTAGGGCGCGGGAGCGGGGTAGCGCTGGGCGCGGCCCGGGACCGAGGTGCGGGCCAACCCGGCGCGGACGGCCCCATCCGGGACGTCCAGGGCGCGGCAGATGGCGATGGCGGCCAGGGCGTCGGCGGCGTTGAACCTGCCGGGGAGGGGGATGGCGTAGGGGGGCGCACCTTCAACGTTGAGGCGGGTGCATAGTGGGCGATCCGGATCGGGGGCGGCGGACAGGCCGCGCACATCGGAGGCCCCACCGAATCCAAAGGTGGCGATAGGGGCGGACGCCGGGAGCTGCGCCGCCATAGCGGGCCAGTTGGGATCGTCGGCGTTGCCAACGGCCAGCCGGCACTGGCGGAACAGGGCGGCTTTACAGGCGCGGTACTCGCCGAAGTCGGCGTGCTCCGCAGTGCCGATGTGATCCGGGGAGAGATTGAGGAACAATGCGGCGGCAAAGGTGATGCCGTGGACGCGGTTCAGCTTCATGGCCTGGGAGGACACCTCCATCACCACATGGGTACAGCCCGCGTCCGCCATCTGCCGCAGGGTGCGGTGGAGGGCAACGGGCTCGGGGGTGGTGTTGGGGGTGGATCGCAGCGGTTCTCTGCCGATGTACGCGCCCAGGGTGCCGATCATGCCGGTCTTGTGTCCAGCGGCGGTGAGGATACCCCGGAGCATATGGGCGGTGGTGGTCTTGCCCTTGGTGCCGGTGACGGCGATGAGGGTGAGGGCCTTTTCCGGGTGCCCGTAAAACTCAGCGGCCAGCAGGGCCAGGGCGGCGCGGGGGTCGTCCACCGCCACTCCGGGGACGCCCTCTGGTAAGGGCGAGCGGCACACCACGGCGGCAGCGCCACGTTCCAGGGCGTCGGATATGTAGGCGCGGCCGTCGACATTTGCGCCCTCCAAGGCCACGAACAGCGCCCCGGGGACCACCTCCCGGGAGTCACAGGTGAGGGCGGTGATGTCCGTGTTCTGGGGGCAGTCCGCCCCAATGGCGGACAAAAGCTGGGACAGCTTCATGGGGAAAACTCCTTTTCGGTTTTCCCCAATCTATGGTTTTGGGTAAAAAAATGTCCCTTCACCAGAAGCGCGAAGCCGTCGTGAGCAGGCCGGATGGAGCGGAGGGAAAATAAAAATCCAAGGCCCATGGAATGGGTCTTGGATTTTTGTTTGAGTCGCAGCGAAGCCGGACGCCGCAAACAGGCGCAGCGTGACAGTATGAGCTTTTATTGATGGGCGTCCCACTCCCGCAGAAACGCCTGGGCGTATTCCACGTCGGACGGCGTGTCGATATACTCCAGCCCACGCTTCTGCCGGGTCTCCGCCCCCTTGCCGGTGATGAGGATGACGGACGGTTCATGGCAGCTCAGCACCGCCTGACGGATGGCCTCGCCCCGGTTGGGCTGGATCTCACAGGGGCAGGCCACATGGGAGGCGATCTCCTTGCAGATGGACACGGTGTCCTCCTCACCGGAGTCCTCCTCGGTGAGCACCACCAGGTCGGAGTACTGGCCGGATACCTCGCCCAGATCCCGGCGGCGGTCAAAGGCTTTCTTGCCGGGGCAGCCGAACACGGTGACGATCCGCCGACCGGGATACTCCTGAACCACGGAGCGGAACAGCGTCTCAAAGCTCATGCGGTTGTGGGCGTAGTCCACGATGGCCACCACGTCTCCATTTTCGCTGGAGTACACCTCCATCCGCCCCGGCACCCGGGCTTTGGCAAGCCCCTCCCGGACGGCGTCCTGGGGGATGCCCAGCCCCTGGCAGATGGCGATGGCGGCCAGGGCGTTGTCCACGTTGAACAGCCCCGGCATGGTCAGGCGGTACGTGCCGCCTAGCCGCGCCCCGTCCACCTGGAAAATGATGTCCTCCCCCACCTTCCGCACGTCGTGACCGTACACATTGGCGGCGGGGTTCTGGCGGGAAAAGGTGAACACCGCCGTACCGGGGACGCTTTGCGCGGCCTCCAGGGCCTCCTGGGCGTGGTCGCAGTCCAGGTTGACGCAGGATAGCTCCGCTTGGGCGAAAATTTTCAGCTTGGAGTGGAAATAATCGTCAAAGTCCGGGTGCTCGATGGGGGAGATGTGGTCGGTGCCGATGTTTAAAAAAGCGGCGGCGGCAAACCGGGTGCCCAGGGTGCGGTGGTACTTGAACGCCTGGCTGGACGCCTCCATCACCAGGTACTCCATGCCAGAGGAAACCGCATGGGCAAAGTGCTTTTGCAGCTCCAGCGGTTCAGGAGTAGTCAGGTGGGACTCGAACCGCTCCACCCCATCCCAGGTGTCGATGGACGAGATAACGCCGCAGGATTTCCCCCGGGGGGCCAGGAATTCGTCCAGAATATATTTTAAATAGTAGGCGGTGGACGACTTGCCCTTAGTGCCGGTGACGCCGATGACCTTCAGCTTTTGGGACGGGTCGTTGTAGTACATCACCGCCAGGGGGGCCAGGGCGCGGCGCATATCGTTGACCCGGACGCAGGGCAGGTCTACTTCAGGATAGGCCGTCTCACTGACATAGGCAAAAGCCCCCCGGCGCTTGGCGTCCGCCAGGTACTCGGGCTTGAAATGGACGCCCTTGCAGATAAACAGGGTGCCGGGAAGTACCTCTTGGGAGCTGTAGGACACCAGCTCCACCGTGCGGCCCAAGTCCAGCCCGTCCGGCAGGGGAGCGGCCAGCAGGCCCAGCTTGTCCAGCAGGGTGCAATAATCCCCCAGGGGGAAACGCGTCAATTCCATGGCAACAGCCTCCATATCAAATGGTGCGCAGAGGATAGCCGCACCGCTCCACCGCCCGCTCCGCCATGACCATCATGGCGTCCAGGTAGAAGGAGGGCAGCGGATGGTAGGTGGCGAACACGGACAGCTCGGTGCAGGCCAGAATGGCGCAGTCGCACCCGGCGCGGCGGATGGCCCGGTCGATGTGGGCGAATTTTTCCCGGCTGCCCTTCTCCCCCTGCTTGATCTCGTCATAGATGATGGACATGACCAGCTTCTGGGTGTCCGGGTCGGGGGCTACCGCATCCAGCCCCACCGCGGCGCATTCCTTTTGGTACAGCCCCGTCTGAATGGTGCCGTCGGTGGCCAGGATGCCGGGGCGCTTTTTGCCCTGGGCAGCCAGGGCGGCGGCGGTCTCCCGCAGCATATGGATGATGGGCACGCCGATGTCCCCCCGGAGCCGGTCGGCGAAATAGTGGGAGGTGTTGCAGGGGATGGCCAGCACGGTGCAGCCGCAGGCTTCCAGCGTTTTCGCGTCGCTCAGCAGCCTTTGATACAGCCCCTCGGTGTTCCCGGAGAGGATGGCGGCGGTGCGGTCGGGGATGGCGGTATCGGACAGGATGACGGCGGGGAGGTGGTCCTGATCCTTTGCCGCGTCGGTGCGGTCCAGCACAAACTGGTAGAACACCTGGGTGGCCTGGGGGCCCATGCCGCCCAAGACGCCTAATTTAGCTTCCTGCTTCATCAGTCATCACTCGGTTTCTTGCAGTATTTACAGAAGCGCACATAGTTGCCGATGTGGTTCTTCCAGACGCGCCAGACGCGGTTCGGGGTGTAATCCGGGCGGTACTCCATGGAGTGGTGGTCGGCCCCGGCCTGGAACAGCGCCTTCATCTCGCCGTGGTAGCGCTTGGGGATGAACTTGTAGGCCAGCCGCCGGGGGATCATCCGCCAGATGGAGCGGTTCTCCACCACCGTCAGGGGCAGGTCCTTGCCCTCCACCAGGTCGCCCACCAAATACTGGGCGATGTTGTGCCCCGAGCCGGTGACATAGTAGTTGCTGCGCCCCTGGCGGGTGTTGATCTCAAAGGCTTTGTATTTGCCGTCCCGCCGGTCGAACTTGATGTCGAAGTTGGAGAAGCCCACGTAGCCGATGTCCTCCAGCATCCCCCGGATCTTGTCGCACAGCCCCTGGTCGTGCTCTGTGATGATGACGGCGTGGTTGCCGATGCCGTGGGGGGAGTGCTCCTCCAGCAGCACATGGCCCAGGCACATCAGCTTTACCTTGCCGTGGGTGTCGGAGTAGTTCGTCAAGACCCGCATATAGGTGTCGTCCCCGGGGATGAACTCCTGGAGGATCATCTTACCCGGATAGCCCGCGGCGTACACCTCGTCCAGGGCGGAGAGCAGTTCGTCCCAGGACTGGCAGATATACACCTTTTTCAGCTCCCGGTGGCCGGTGGCCCAGTAGGCCACGCCGTCGGCGGGCTTGGCCACAAAGGGCGCGCCCCAGGGCAGCTTAAAATCGTGGCCCATGTCCCCCGAGTACACAAAGGTGGCCGGGTGGTCGATGCCGTACTTGTCGCACAGGGCATAGAACTGCTCCTTGTCGGTGAGGGCGTCCAGCATCTCCCCGCTGATATAGTTGCATGTCACATTGGCGGGGAACTGGTCTTTGAGATGGGCGGCCAGCTTCACGTAGCTGTCCCCGCAGCCGATGACCAGCACCGTCTTGTCCCGGCACTCCTCCGCCACATTCTTGACGTTTTGGAGGAACACGTCCGCGTCCTCGTTTTCCAGGCAGGGGCGGTAGTCGATGATGGAGCTGTAGGAGCAGGGGAAAGACACAAACTTGCCGAAGGCGATACTCCTGACCCCGTAGGCCTCGTGGAAGGCCCGGGCCACGCTGTACACGTTGATGTCGCCGCCGAAGAGCAGCGGCTGGAACTTGCAGTCGGACATAGAAGATCAGACTCCTTTGTAAAGGGGGTTGCGCGTATTCACGCTTCGCCTGTTCGCGACGCGCGGCTTCGCTCCGTCTCGGGCAAAACCCGCCCCCGCTTATGCGGTGGCTGGGCTTTTGCCCTCGCTACACTCCATCCGCGCCGCTCACGACGGCTCAGCGCTATGCTCCTGCCCGTTTGACCAGGAACACCCCGTTGATCTGGGACAGCTTGTTGATGATGCGGGTCAGCTCATCCTGCCCCTGGACGGCAAGCTCCAGATTGATGATGGCGTAGCCGTCGGGCTGGCTGCGGGCGGACAGGTTGTTCAGCTTGGCCTTCTGGGCGGACAGCGCCATGGCCACGTCCAGGGCCAGGCCGTCCCGGTCCTTGGCGGAGATCTCCAGCGAGGTGCGGAAGGTGGAGTCTCCGGTATCCGCCCAGGACACCTTCACCCATCGGCCCTGCTCCTCCGGCTTGCGCCTGGCGGGGTCGGCGTTGGGGCAGTCCTGCCGGTGGATGGACACGCCGTAGCCCTTGGTGATGAAGCCCACCACCGGGTCGCCGGGCACCGGGGTGCAGCACTTGGAGAACTTCACCATGCAGTTGTCCAGCCCCTCCACAATGATGCCGCTGGTGGAGCGGCGGGGGACCTGGGGGGAGCCCTTGGCGGTGGAGGGATAGACCGTCTCCCCGGCGGAGACCGCCGCCTGTATGGCCTCCTGCTCCGCCCGGTGGCGCTCCAGCCGGCCCAGCCGGGTCATCTCCTCCTTGATGCGCCCGGCGGCCTTCTGGGCGGACAGGCCGCCGTAGCCGATGGCGGCGTACAGCTCGTCCAGCGCGCCGAACCGCACCCGCTTGAGCAGGGTGTCCAGCAGGTCGGCGCTGGCGGTGATGGCGGATAGGGTGAGGCCGGCGTGCTTCAGCTCCGACTCGAACATGGCCCGGCCGGTGGCGATGTTCTCCTCCCGGCGCTCCTTTTTGAACCACTGGCGGATCTTGTTGCGGGCCTCGTTGGACTTGCAGATCTTCATCCAGTCCCGGCTGGGGCCCCGGGCGGATTTGGAGGTGATGATCTCCACGATGTCGCCGTTTTTCAGCGGCGTCTCAAAGGTGACGATGCGTCCGTTCACCCGGGCCCCGGTCATGGAGTTGCCCACGGCGGAGTGGATGGAATAGGCGAAGTCGATGGGGGTGGCCCCGGCGGGCAGGCTCTTCACGTCCCCGTTGGGGGTGAACACGAACACCTCGTCGGAGAACATATCCACCCGGAGGGTGCGGACAAATTCGTCCGGGTCGGCGTCCTGCTGGCTCTCCAGCAGGCGGCGCACCCACTCAAACTCCCGCTCCGTGCCCAGCTTGCTGTTGGCCAGCCCCTGCTTGTACTTCCAGTGGGCGGCCACGCCGTACTCGGCGGTCTGGTGCATCTGCCAGGTGCGGATCTGCACCTCGAAGGGGATGCCGTCCTTGCCCACCACGGTGGTGTGCAGGGACTGGTAGCCGTTGGGCTTGGGGGTGCCGATATAGTCCTTGAACCGGCCCAGCACGGGCTTGAACATATCGTGGATGCAGCCCAGCACGTTGTAGCAGGCGGGGATGTCCTCCACGATGACCCGGAAGGCGTACAGGTCGAAGATCTCGTTCAGCGTCTTGTTCTGGGCGTACATCTTCCGATAGATGGAGTAGAGGTGCTTGAGCCGCCCGTAGACCTTGCAGTGGACGCCCTCCTGCGCCAGACGGTGCTCGATGTGGGCCTGCATATTGTCCAGGAAGCCCGCGTGGAGGGTGGTGATGCTGTTCAGCTCCTCCTTGACGTCGTGGAAGCCCACGGGGTCCAGGTACTCCAGGGCCAGGTCCTCCAGTTCCCACTTCAGCTTCTGCATGCCTAAACGGTGGGCGATGGGGGCGTAGACTTCCATGGTCTCCAGAGCCTTCTCCTTCTGCTTGACGTCGGACTGGTACTGGAGGGTGCGCATATTGTGCAGCCGGTCGCACAGCTTGATGAGGATGACCCGCACGTCCTTGGCCATGGCCATGAACATCTTGCGCAGGTTCTCCATCTGCTCATCCTCCCGGGAGGTGTACTGCATCCGGGTGAGCTTGGTGACGCCCTCCACCAGGTCGGCCACCTGGACGCCGAACAGCCTGGCGATGTCGCCGTGGGTGGAGTCGGTGTCCTCGATGCAGTCGTGGAGCAGGGCGCCGACAATGGAGTCCTGATCCAGCTCCAGCTCATTGACGATCTCCGCCACGGCGATGGGGTGGATGATATAGGGCTCGCCGCTTTTGCGCAGCTGGGGCCCATGGTGGTCGTTGGCGTATTCAAAGGCGGCGCGGATGCGCTCCACATCCGCGCTGGGATTGGTTTCCAGTATGTGCCGCTCTAGTTCTTCATATCTTTCATGGGCCAGGTCCATCATGATTCCTCCTTGCTGGGCTTTTGCGGATTGCTCAGTCCTCATCCAAAAAAGCCCGCAGCTTGCGCATCAGCGCGGCTTGCTCCAGATCCACCTTGTCCTCGGGATAGCACAGCCGCAGCCGGTCCTCCTCCAGGCAAATGAGCCCCCGATCCCCCATCACGTGGAGGCAGACCAACGTGCGGCCATAGGCGGTGTGTCCGTCGGGCTGGCGCGCGGCCTGGCGCAGCAGGGCGGGGCCGGCGTCCATCCAGCCGCCGATGGCGTTGTGCTCCAAAAACCGCCACAGCCGGGCGAAGTCCTTCCGGGAGGGCAGCAGCAGGCCCGCCTCCCAGCGGGACAGCGCCTCCCCTTCACGCAGCCGGGAGAACAGCTCCTGCTCCAGCGCGGCCCGGGTGGGGGCGGGGCGCAGGTCGCACAGCTGGAGCTGCGCGGCGCGGCTGCCCCGGAACTCGTTGATCTGGGGGGTAAAGAGTACGTCCAGCCGCTCCCCGGGAGACACCCCGCAGGCGGCGGAATTGGCGGAGAAGAAGATGGCGTCCAGCACCACCCCGTCCCGCCGCAGCTTCATCTTCAGGTGCCGCCCGCCCCCCACGTCGCAGCAAGAGGTCACGCAGGCCCCCCGCAGCAGCAGCACCGGCTTGGGGTTGCCCGAGCCGAAGGGCTCCAGGGCGGACAGGGATTCCACCTGGTGGACACTGAGCAGGGCGCAGTCATCCACCTCCGCGTCCACGTCGATGGCGGCCTCCATGGGCTCCCCCCCGGCGTAGTCGGACACCAGTTCACAGATCAGCTGCCGGAAAGCTGGGATATTTTCCTCCGGAATGGTGAAGCCGGCCGCCATTTCGTGGCCGCCGTAGGCGTCAAAGAGGTGGGCGCACCGCTCCAGCGCGGCGAACAGGTTGAACCCGCCGAAGGAGCGGCAGGAGCCCTTGCCCTGGCCGTTTTCCAGGCTGATCATTATGGCGGGGCAGGAATATTTTTCCGCCAGCCGGGAGGCCACGATGCCCACCACCCCCTGGTGCCAGCCCTCGTCTGCCAGCACAATGGCGGGGGCGGCCAGCTCGGGCCGTGCCTCCAGCAGTCTGGCGCACTGGTCGTAGATGTCCTGCTCGATGGCCTGACGTTCCCGGTTCAGGCGGCACAGGGCGTGGGCCAGGGCCTCGCCCCGCTCCTCGTCCCGGGTGAGCAGCAGCTCCAGGGCCACCATGGCCTGCTCCATCCGCCCGGCGGCATTGATCCGTGGGGCCAGGCCATAGCCGACGTTGACGGCGGTGGGGGCGGCGCCCGGCTCCAGCCCCGCCTCCCGCAGCAGGGCGCGCAGGCCGGGGCGCTTTGTATGGGCCAGCAGCTCCAGCCCCATGCGCACCAGGGCGCGGTTTTCGTCGGTAAGGCGCATCACGTCGGCCACAGTGCCGATGGCGGCCAGTTCCCCGAAGCGGAGGAACGCGGCTTCCCACTCCTCCGGGGGGACCAGGGCCTGGGCCAGCTTCAGCGCGACTCCCACCCCGGCCAGTTCCGGGAAGGGATAGGCGCAGTCGGGGCGGCGGGGATCCACCACCGCCCGGGCGGCGGGAAGCACATCCTTGCAGTGGTGGTGGTCGGTGACCACCACGTCCACCCCCAGCGAGCGGGCGAACTCCACCTCGTCCACGGCGGTGATGCCGCAGTCCACGGTGATGATGAGGGTCACGCCCTGCTCTGCCAGGCGCTTGACGGCCCCCCCGTTCAGGCCGTAGCCCTCCTCGGTGCGGTCGGGGATATAGCTGAGCGCCGTCCCCCCCAGTAAAGTGAGCGCCTCGGTGAGCAGGCAGGTGGCGGTGATGCCGTCCACGTCATAGTCGCCATAGACGCACATCAGCTCCTGATTGCCAATGGCGCGGCGGACGCGCTCCACGGCCCGATCCATGTCCTTGAGGAGGAAGGGGTCGTGGAAAAGCGACCGGCCGCTGGCGAGGAACTGGGCGGCCTCCGCCTGCCCGCTCATTCCGCGGGCGGACAGCACCGCCGCGCACAGGGGGGACAGTCCCGCCGCCTCCAGCGAGCGCCGGACAGAGGGCGCACCGGGGCGGCGCAGGTTCCAGTGCTGATATTTCATGGCGCGCACCTCCCTGAAAGCCCTTGTCATAAGGCATTGTTTCCAAGATAACAATCTACTATATCATATTTTCACGTTTGTTTCAACAGGCAAAAAGGGCGGCCCCTTTTCAAAAAAAGTGTCGCTGATTAAAACTCCGGCGATTTCACCAGCGTCATTGCGGTAGGCATGATGATATGGTAGAATAAAAGGCGGCAAACCAAAATCGGATGGGGTGGTTATAGTATGAGATTACTGATCTACGGTGCTGGTGTAATCGGCTGCTTGTACGCGGCTTTATTCGGTCAAGCAGGATATGACACTACTTTATATGCGAGAGGGAAGAGGCTTGAGGCATTCCAAAAGAACGGTTTACTATATGAAATAAAGGGCAAAACACATAAAGCGGAAGTAAAGATTATCGACCTCCTAAAAGAAGATGATAAATATGATTTTATTTTTTTGACGGTAAAAGAGAATCAAGTACATACAGCGTTAAAGGAACTACGTTTGAATACCAGCCCTAATATCGTTACCATGGTAAATACACTTGAACCATATAGCAACTGGGAAGAGCTTTGCGGGAAGGGACGCATTATCCCTGCATTTCCGGGCGCGGGTGGCAGTTTTGATAACGGCATACTAAAAGCTGCTCTTACACCACGCATGATTCAACCTACCACATTTTCTGAAATTGATGGCAGTCAAACAAAACGTTTGTTAAGGTTAGCGGAGTTGCTGAAAGAGGCGGGAATACCATACCAGATTGTGAAAGATATGCACCAATGGCAGTTGTGCCACCTCGCAATGGTTGTCCCGATTGCGGATGCTTATTATGAAGCGCAAAAGCCAAAAGAGGTATGGCGGGAATGTGAGATGATGACGAAAACTGCGAAGCGGATGAAACGAAATTTTAAATTACTCCATGATTCAGGAATAACTCTATCGCCAAAGAAAATGAATATTTTCCGCTGCTCCCCCATTTTTATACTTAAAATTGGGCTTACTATAGTTTTTAGAAGCAATTTTGGGAATGTATTTATGTATCAGCACTCTATAAATGCCCCTGATGAAATGAGACGTTTGCACACGCAGTTTTATCAATATATGAAAAGCAATGATGAAACCCAATGATGGGTTATTGACTGTTGCCCATTGAAGGCGGTTGCCTATTTTGTCATTTTAGCGAAGGATTTCCAAATGCAGACATTACCAACCCTTAAACGGAAAAGGAATAAAGGGCGGCCGTCCATATCGGACAGCCGCCCTTTTCAAAACACGGATCAACTCAGAACGGGAGCAGCCCCAAATGCTCCAGCAGGATCTTCAGCCCGATGAGCACCAGCACCACCCCGCCGGCCAGCTCCGCCTTGGACTTGTACCGCGCGCCGAACACATTGCCCACCTTCACACCCGCGGCGGAGATGAGGAAGGTACACACTCCGATGAGGGTGACGGCGGGGAGGATGTCCACCCGCAGGAAGGCGAAGGTGACCCCCACCGCCAGCGCGTCGATGGAGGTGGCCACCGCCAGCAGCAGCATGGTCAGGGGGGCCAGGGAGGGGTCGCACTCCTCCTCGTCACCGCCCAGAGCCTCCCGGATCATGTTGCCGCCGATGAGGGCCAGCAGGACAAAGGCGATCCAATGGTCCACGGACTCGATCAGATCGGTAAAGGCGGAGCCCAGCGCCCAGCCGATGGCGGGCATCAGGGCCTGGAAAGCGCCGAACCACAGCCCGATGATGATGGCGTGCCGGGGCATCAGCGCCCGGATGGACAGCCCCTTGCAGACCGCCACGGCGAAGGCGTCCATGGACAGGCCCACGGCCAAAATGAACAGTGCGGAAAATCCCATAATACATCATCCCTTCTTGTTTGAGGGTATGCGGGGCAATAAAAAAAGAGACCATACCCGCACCCATGCGGATAAGTCTCGTCATAAAAGACGCAGCCAGGTGATGTTTCACCAGTATGTTGACCGCACCACGGCAAAATGCCGCTGACTACTCCCCTATCAGTGGATACATTTTAGCCGCGAAGGGGGCGGTTAGTCAACCGCAACTATTGAAAAATGGCCAGGTTTTCCACAAACTGCCGGAACCGACAAAGAAATCTTTGAATAAACCTTGAATTTTCCCTTGGAGCGGTTGCGCTCCGGGCGGGAAAAGTATAATATTTAATTATTCAGAAACAGATTGGAAACACCGCGCAAACACAGGCGTGTCATACTGTGCCCAAAGCGGCTGGCCCGCGCGGAGCTTATCGTCCCGGAATGGAGAGAAGCGAATGAGCTACATATCCTTTGAAAATGTCAAAAAAGAGTATAAAATGGGCGAGATCACCATCAAAGCGGTGGACGGCGTGGACTTCGCCGTGGACAAGGGGGAGTTCACCATCATCGTGGGCCCCTCCGGCGCGGGCAAGACCACGGTGCTGAACATGCTGGGCGGCATGGACGCCTGCTCCGGCGGCGTCATCACCGTGGACGGCGCCCGGGTGAGCGACTACAACCCCAAGCAGCTCACCGCTTACCGGCGGCACGACATCGGCTTTGTGTTCCAGTTTTATAACCTGGTGCAGAACCTGACCGCCCTGGAAAACGTGGAGCTGGCCGCCCAGATCTGCCGGGACCCCCTGGACGCCCGGGAGGTGCTGGAGCACGTGGGGCTGGGGGACCGGCTGGACAATTTCCCCGCCCAGCTGTCCGGCGGCGAGCAGCAGCGGGTGGCCATCGCCCGGGCCCTGGCCAAGAACCCCAAGCTGCTGCTGTGCGACGAGCCCACCGGCGCGCTGGATTACGTCACCGGCAAGGCCATTTTAAAGCTGCTCCAGGACACCTGCCGCCAGGAGGGCATGACGGTCATCGTCATCACCCACAACACCGCCCTCACCCCCATGGCCGACAAGGTCATCCACATCAAGAGCGGCCGGGTGGCCGCAGTGGAGCGCAATGAGCGGCCCACCCCGGTGGAGGAGATCGAATGGTAACACAGAAAAACCGCCTGACCACCGACGCGTTCCGGGAGATCAAAAACACCCTGAACCGGTATGTGTCCATCCTGGTGCTGGCGGCGCTGGCGGTGGCGTTCCTGTCCGGCCTGCGCTCCGCCGCGCCGGATATGCAGTACACCGCCGACAATTACTACGACCGGACCCACTTGATGGATGGCTATGTGCTGTCCACCCTGGGGCTGACAGAGGAGGATCTGGAGGCCCTGGCGGCTGCGGCGGGCATTGAGGCGGTGGAGGGCTGCCGGGATCTGGACGCCACAGCCATTGACCGCATTGTCAACCTGCGCTCCATGCCGGAGCGGCTCAACCTGCTGAAGGTGGCGGAGGGCCGCCTGCCGGAAGCCGCGGACGAGTGCGTCACCGAACATTTGCTGCTGGTAAAGCTGGGCCTTCAGGTGGGGGACAGATTGGAGGTCACCCTCACCGAGGACCATGAGGGCGACCTGGAGAACACCGCCTATACCATCGTGGGCGTGGTGGACTCCCCGCTGTACGTGGGCCTGGACCGGGGCTCTTCTTCCCTGGGCAACGGCTCGGTGGACGCCTTTGTCTACGTGCCGGGGGAGAATTTTACCTTTGATCACTATACCTGCGCCTACTTCACCGGCCAGGGGCTGGCTGCGCTGGACGGCTACGGCGACGAGTACGAGGACAAAATAGATGCCCTGGTGGACAGCCTGGACGGTCTGGCGGACGAGCGGGCCCAGCTCCGGCATGACACCCTCATCGGGGACGCACAGGCCGAGCTGGACGACGCCCGCCGGGAGTTTGAGGATGCCAAGGCGGACGCGGACACGGAGCTGGCCGACGCATGGCGGGAGCTCCAGGACGGGCGGCAGGAGCTGGACGACGGCTGGGCGGACTACTACGACGGCGAGGAGACCTATGCCCGTGAGATCGCCGACGCGGACCGGAAATTGAGAGATGCCCTGGCCGACCTGCGACAGGGGGAGACCGACCTGGCCGACGGCCGTCAGGAATATGAGGACGGGCTGGCCGAGTACCGGGACGGCCTGAAAAAATATGAGGACGGCTGGGCAGAGTACCAGGACGGCCTGGCCGAGTATGAGGACGGCAAGGCCAAGTACGAGGATGCCCTGAAGAAGTACGAGGACGGCTTAGCCAAGTATGAGGACGGCCTGAAGGAGTACGAGGACGGCTGGAGGTCGTACCAGGACGGCCTGGACGCCTACCAGCAGGGCAAGGCCGAGCTGGATCAGCGGCAGGCCCAGGTGAGCGCCGGGCTGGAGCAGTACAACGCGGCGCTGAAGCAGGTGGAGGGCACGCCGATGTACGACGCGCTTGTGGCCCAGCTGGCGCCGCAAAAGGCCCAGCTGGACGAGGCCCAGGCCCAGCTGGACGCGGGCTATGCCCAGCTCGCGTCCTCTGGAGAGCAGCTGTCCAGCGCCCGGAGGACGCTGGACAAGGCCCAAAAGGAGCTGGATGACGCCAAAAAGGAATTGGACGACGGCCAGGCGGAGCTGGACGACGCCAAAAAAGAGCTGGACGACGCCCAGGTTGAGTTGGTTGACGCGAAGAAAGAGCTGGACGATGCCAGGGCCGAGTTGGACGACGCCTGGGCCAAGCTGGAGGACGCCCAGCGGGAGCTGGAGGAGGGAGAGCAGGAGCTCCGGGACGGCTGGGCGGAATACAACGAGGGCGTGGCGGATCTGCGCCAGGCCCGGGTGGACGGGCGGCAGGAGCTGGACGACGCCCTGGCGGAGCTGAACGATGGTGAGCGGGAATACGCCGACGGTCTCCGGGAGTATGAGGACGGCAAGAAAGAGGCGGACGAGGAGATCGCCGACGCCCAGAAGAAGCTGGACGACGCCCAGGACGAGCTGGACGACGTGGAGGACTGCGAATGGTACGTCCTGAGCCGGTTCACCAACGCGGGCATTGTGGGCTACTCCCAGGACTCCGACCGGGTGAGCAACCTGGCCAACGTGTTCCCGGTGATCTTCTTCCTGGTGGCGGCGCTGGCCTGCCTGACCACCATGACCCGCATGGTGGAGGAGCAGCGCACCCAGATCGGCTCGCTGAAGGCCCTGGGCTTCTCCCGGCTGGCCATCGCCAAAAAGTACATTGGATACGCCTTTTCCGCCAGCCTGGTGGGCGGTATCCTGGGGCTGGGGCTGGGCTGCACCCTGATCCCGCTGGTCATCGCCAACGCTTTCAACATCATGTACGCCATCCCCGCCCTGGAGTTCAAGCCCCAGGTGGGGCTGTATATCTGGGCGGTGCTGGCGGCGGTGGCGTGCACCACCGGGGCGGCGCTGTGGGCCTGCCTGTCCACCCTCATCGACACCCCCGCCAACCTGATGCGCCCCCGGGCCCCCAAGGCGGGCCGCCGGGTGTTTTTGGAGCGGATCCGGCCCATCTGGAAGCGGCTGACCTTCACCTGGAAGGTGACCATGCGCAACCTATTCCGCTATCAGCGGCGGTTCTGGATGACGGTGATCGGCATCGGCGGCTGCACCGCCCTGATCGTCACCGGCTTCGGCCTGCATGAGTCCATCTTCTCCATCTTGAACGAGCAGTTTGACCATGTGTTCCTCTATGACGCCACCGTGGGTCTGGACAAGGACGCGGGGGCGCAGAAGCTGGGGGCGGTGGAGCGGTATTTGACCGACAGCCCCTGGGTGGAGGACTATCTGCTCACCAGCGAGAAGCTGCTGGAGGCGTCCAGCGGCGGGCCGGCGCAAAACGTCTATCTGTTCGCCGTGGACGACCTGGAGCGCTTCAATGAGTTCATCCAGCTGGGCCACCGGCTGGACGACGGGAGCGTTACCCTGCCCGATGGCGGGGTGGTCATCACCGAGAAGCTGTCCGAGCTGTTGGGCGTGTCGGTGGGCGGCACCATCACCCTGGAGGAGGACGGCAAGCGGGTGGACGCCGTGGTGGCCGACATTGCGGAGAACTATGTCTCCCACTACGTCTATGTGTCTGAGACGTGCTACCGCACCCTGTTCGGCGAGGAGCCGGAGCAGAACGTGATGCTCCTGCGCTACGCCGATGGGGCGGGGGAGGAGGAGTCGGACACGGTGTCCAGCCAGCTGATGGCCATGGACGGGGTGGATTCCTACTCCTACATCGCCACCCTGCGGGACAACTTCACCGACAGCATGGAGGCCATTGACTACGCGGTGGTCATCATCATCCTGGCGGCGGCGGCGCTGGCCTTCGTGGTGCTCTATAACCTGACCAACATCAACATCACCGAGCGGGTGCGGGAGCTGGCCACCCTCAAGGTGCTGGGCTTCTATGACCGGGAGGTCACCGCCTACGTCTACCGGGAGAACCTGTTCCTCACCCTGTTCGGTATCGTGCTGGGGCTGGTCATGGGCCGGTTCCTCCACGCCTGGATGGTGCTGACGGTGGAGGTGGACATCGTGATGTTCGGCCGCGCCGCGCCCCCTTACGCCTACGTGCTGGCGGCGGCGCTGACGGTGGTGTTCTCCGTGGCGGTGAACATTGCCGCCCACTTCAAGCTGAAAAAGGTGGACATGGTGGAGAGCCTGAAAACCGTGGAATGACCCGCCCCGCGGACATGAGGACGGCCCCGGAGGGAAACCCTCCGGGGCCGTTTTTGCTGTGTACGGAGAACGCCGCCCACAGCGGACATGGCTGTTGACGGAGAAGCCGCCTGCCAAAACCCGGTCAGTCCGGGGAGGGGAAGCCCTTTACCGCTTCTGAGATGTCGGCCCCGGCCCCGATTTTGGCCAGCGCCTGCCACCAGGCGGCACGGGCCTGGGACCATCCGGGGGTGATCTGATAATAGTCGCCCATATACGGCGTAAAAATGCTGTATTCCGTCATGAGCATATCATTCTGATAGATATTGTCCATATCCCGAACCGGCCAGTAGGAGGAGGTCTGGACTGCCTTTGTGTAGATCGCGTCATTCTCGGTGATATAGCGGATAAAGGTTTTGGCCGCCTCGACCCGGGCCTCGCTGCCGTTGTCAAAGATGCCAAACCCCCAGATGCCGCCCTGGAGCTCCGGCGCGTGCCCGTCGGTGGGGAAGGCCATGGGGAAAACCTCGAAATCCAGATCGGGGTTGTTGATGGTCTGCTGGATCTCTACGGACGCGTTCCAGCAGAAGCACATGGCGGTTTCCTTTTTGCAGAACAGGTCGATCGCGTCGGAGGATGTGAGGGACGGTTCAAAGGCAATGCCCTCCAAATCATAGAGAAGCTGCAGGGCCTGTTTGTTCGCTTCACTGTCAACGGTATAAGATGTGTGGGTATCGTCGGTAAAGGAGCCGCTGTACAGGTTGGTGACCAGCGCGCGCGTCCCCTGGTCGCCGCTTTGGTTTTTACAGTAGACGATGCCCGCCTTTTCCTGTCCCCAGGCGGTCAGGGCCCGGACCGCCTGGATAAAGCCGTCCGTGGTCCAGGTGTGGGTTTCCTCGTCGATGTACTGAAGGGCGCCCGCGTCCCGGAACATATCATAGTTGATGGCCATGCAGTGGGCGGACATACAGATGGGGAACTCGTAATAGGCGCCGTCGCTGTGCCGGCAGGCCTCCCGGATGTTGTCATAGATCTCACCGGCCTGCCCGGATCCCCACAGATCGGATAGATCCACCATCCAGCCCTGCTCCCCCCAGTTTGCCACAAGGCGCTCCGGGCCCTCCAAAATCAGATCCGGGGCGGTGCCGTCCAGGACGGCCTGATGGACCCGTTCATCTCCGGTATCGTAATTCAAGCATTCCACGGAAATATGGATGTTTGGATACTCCTTATGAAAGCTGGTCAATATGGCAGATACCGCGGTGGGATTGCCCCAGTTGCCCACCGGGAACGTCCACAGCGTCAGCTCAATATCATCGCGGGGATCGTCGCTGCTGTCGTCAGGCCCAATGGCTGGGATGCCGCCGCAGGAGGACAAAAGAGCGATAGACAGCAGGAGGCATATCAAGGCAGGCAGCTTTTTCATGTCCGGCGTTCTCCTTTTCCTAGATTGATGATCCTAATGCAGATACTGCCTCAGCAGGGCGAGGACCTCGTCCGGTTCCAGGGGCTTGGCCGCATGGGCGTTCATCCCGCAATCGAGACATTTTTGAATGTCGTCCTGAAACGCGTCGGCGCTGATGGCGATGATCGGGATGGTTCGCGCGTCCTCCCGCGCCAGCGCCCGGATGGCCTGGGCGGCCTCCAGGCCCGTCATAACGGGCATACGCAGATCCATCAATATGGCGTCATACCAGCCGGGGGCGGACGCCTCCAATTTCTCCACGCAGATCTGCCCGTTTTCCGCCCACTCCAGCTCCAGCCCGGATTCGCAGAGCAGCTCATTGGCGATTTCCCAGTTCAGCTCGTTGTCCTCTGCCATGAGGACGCGTTTGCCCGTCAGGTCGGGCCCGGCTTCCGCCTCCTGCGCCTGCTGTGCCGGGGCCATGTCGATGAAGCGGCGCAGGCCATAGTAAAGGCCGGAGCGGAACAGAGGCTTTGAAATGAAGCCGCGGATGCCGGCCTCGTTCACCTTTGCCTCCAGCTCATCCCATTCGCCGTCGGTGAGCAGTATGATCGGCAGGTCCGGGCCGAAACGGCCGGACAGCTCTTCCGCGGCCTGTACGCCGTCCTGCCCCTGGATGTCCCAGTCCAGCAGGAGCATATGATAGGGCTCGTCTCCGCGGCGGTGCTCCTCGATCATTTGAGTGGCCTGATTAATATCCGTCACGGTTTCCGCCCGAAGCCCGATGGATCCCAGCGCGGAGACGGCGAGCCGGCCCGCGGTTTCATCATCGTCGATCATCAGGATATTCCGGCTGGGCAGGCGCAGTTCCTTCTCCTGGGGGGCCGCTTTTTCCATGTCCAAGCTGATGTGGAAATGGCTTCCTTTTCCCTGCTCGCTCTCTATGGAGATGGTGCCGCCCATGGCGTCTACGATGTACTTGGTGATGGCCATGCCCATTCCGGCGCCCGCCGCTTTGTCCACGCGGGCGCTGTCCTCCCTGGCGAAGGGCTCAAATATCCTGCTCTGGAATTCCTTGGACATACCAATGCCGTTGTCCTTGATGTGCAGGTGGGAGCGGATGTA
Source organism: Clostridiales bacterium (assembly GCA_014799475.1). GTDB lineage: Bacteria > Bacillota > Clostridia > Oscillospirales > Oscillospiraceae > Enterenecus. Next base: position 22,026 of record JAAVHX010000033.1, read on the forward strand.
GTCGTCCCCCTTCGGGGAGGGTTCCTCGTACAGCTCCGCCTCGATCACGCCGCCCTCCGGGGTGAATTTCACCGAGTTCCCAAGCATGTTCAGCAGGATCTGGGCCAGCCGGACCCGGTCCGAGCACACATTTTCATGATAGATCTCATGTATGTAGATGCTGAAGCGCTGGTTTTTCTCCTGGATCTGGGGCTGGATGATCGTTGTGATATTCTGCATGACCTCGCGCAGGGAGAGGGGCTCCATATTCAACGTGAGCTTTCCGCTCTCGATCTTGGACATATCCAGCATATCGTTGATGAGGCCCAGCAGATGCCGGCTGGATACGTGGATCCGCTTCAGGCAGGAGCGCACCCGGGACGGGTTGTCCAGGCTGCCGATGGCGATGGAGGTCATGCCCATGATGCCGTTCATCGGCGTGCGGATGTCATGGCTCATATTGGAGAGAAATTCGTTTTTCGCCCGGTTGGAGCGCTCCGCCGACAGCTTGGCCTCCTCGGCGGTTTTTCTGGCGTCGTCCAGCGCGTGCATCTGCAGCTTGGTCAGCCGGTAGTAGCCCACAAAGACAAGCAGCAGGGCGCAGACGATCAGGCAGCAGCCGCCGATGGAGATGTACGACCATATTTTCTGGAGCAGGTCGATGGTTTCGTCCAGCGTGTTGTGGGAGATCTTCAAAAGCAGATGCCAGTCCGAATTGGGGAGGTTGGTACAGTAGACGTTCCAGCGCTCGCCCGAGATCAGCACCTCGCTGGTATAATCCGTGTCGGTCTCCATGGCGGTGCGCAATTCTTTCTCGTATTGGGCCGGCCCCTTTCCGCCGTACGCTTCGTAAAGACGCGCCACCCGGTCAAAATAATTCGTCTCTTCCGCGGTGTAGTTGTTCAGGACGTAGCTGCCGTCGTCGCGAATGATGGAGTACTCAATGTTTTCTTCCTGAATATTGTTTTCCAATGTGTCGCCGAGGTATTTGGTGGGCAGACCGGCCACCAGCGCGACGCTGGTATTCCCGTCGTCCATGGGATAAGCCGCCGGCACGCCGATCAATACCACCGGGATCCCCGCCTCGTCTTTTCCCGCGCAGACGTTATACTTGCCCCCCTGGACAGAGCGGTGCAATGCCTCCGGGACATCCGCCGTCACCTGGGAGCCGTAGATCATATGGAAGCTTCCGTCGTCCGTATAAAACGCAAGGTATTCAAATCCCGCCGAGCGGGCGTTGTAGGTCAGGTTGACCTGCATTGATGTCCCGCCGGTCGTGCGCCCGGGCGGGACGGAGTTCACAAGGGATTCCACCTGGGACAGGCGGAGCTCAATGGTGGTTCCAAAATGGGACGACACCTGTTCGCTGATGCCGGACATATAAAAGATGCCCAGCCGCCGGACGGCGTTTCCGCTCATCAGGCTCATGCAGACCGTTTGGACGATAAATATCACGACACAGAAAAGCGATACCAGAACGAGACTTATATTTAAAAAACGTGTTGTCCTTTTTTCCATGATCCATGTCTCCCAAACAGCATGATTCCAGCTCTATACAAATCCTATTTTTCCATTCTATCAAACTATGAGGCTTATGGCAATCATATCTTTCGGATTTTTCATGGGCGGAGACGGCTAAAAAATATGGGCGCCAAAGCGTAAAGGGCTTGCGCAAATCCCGAAAATGCGATATAAATGATGGTGACAGCCTGCACCTCACACTGAAAGGAGATCCCAATGAAACCATATGCGGAGATGACCAAGGAAGAGCTGAAAGACCTGAAGGCTCAGCTGAAAGCCGAATATAAGGAATACCAGGGGAGGGGCCTGAGCCTGAATATGGCCCGAGGAAAGCCCTGTACCGAGCAGCTGGATCTGTCCATGGGGATGATGGACGTGCTGAGCAGCGAGGTCGACCTGACCTGTGAGGACGGCACCGACTGCCGGAACTATGGGGTTTTGGACGGAATCACGGAAGCCAAGGAACTGATCGGGGACATGATGGAAAACCCCATCGACAGCATCATCATCTATGGCAACTCCAGCCTGAACGTGATGTACGATACCATTTCCCGCTCCATGACCCACGGCGTGATGGGGAGCACACCCTGGTGCAAGCTGGACAAGGTCAAGTTCCTGTGTCCCGTTCCGGGATACGACCGCCACTTTGCCATTACCCAGTATTTCGGCATTGAGATGATCAACGTGCCCATGACGCCCACCGGCCCGGATATGGATCTGGTGGAGGAGCTGGTGGCTTCGGATGACGCGATCAAGGGCATCTGGTGCGTCCCGAAATACTCCAACCCCCAGGGGATCTCTTACTCGGACGATACGGTGCGCCGGTTTGCCCGGCTGAAGCCGGCGGCCAAGGATTTCCGTATCTACTGGGACAACGCCTACGGCGTACATCACCTGTATGACCGGGATCAGGATCACCTGATTGAAATTTTGGCGGAGTGCAAACGGGCGGGGAACCCGGACCTGGTATATAAATTTGCCTCCACCTCCAAGATCAGTTTCCCCGGCTCCGGGCTGGCGGCCATCGCCACGTCCCCCAACAATATGGAGGACATCAAGATGCAGCTGGCCATCCAGACCATCGGCCACGACAAGGTGAACCAGCTCCGCCACGTGCGGTTCTTCGGCAATATCCACGGCCTGGTGGAGCATATGCGCCTTCACGCGGACATCCTCCGCCCCAAGTTTGAAATCGTGATCGGCACCCTGGAGAGCGAGCTGGGCGGCCTGGGGATCGGGACGTGGACGACGCCCAAGGGGGGATATTTCATCTCCTTTGACGCCCTGGACGGCTGCGCGAAGGCTATTGTGGCCAAGGCGAAAAAGGCCGGTGTGGTGATGACCGGGGCGGGCGCCACCTATCCCTACGGCAAGGACCCCCATGACAGCAATATCCGGATCGCCCCCACCTACCCGTCCCAGGAGGATCTGCGGACGGCCATGGAGATCTTTACCCTCTGCGTCAAGCTGGTCGCCATTGACAAGCTGCTGGGCGAGGATGTTGCCCACTGAACGAAAAGCGGGAATAAGTATAGAGAGAACGCCCCCTGATTTCCACGGAAATCAGGGGGCGTTTTGGATGCGGCGCAAATCAAATTTGGGGTCTTGACCAATTTGGTCAACGGCGGTATGGTGAGGAGGAAAGGGGGGGATCGCCGTGAACCTGAAATTTTTCAAGCTCTCCCAGGAGCGCCAGGATCTGATCCGAAACAGCGCCATGACAGAGTTTGGCGCGGCCACCTTCAAAAAGACCTCCGCCGACTCCATCGCCAAGCGGGCCGGGGTGTCCAAGAGCCTGCTGTTCCACTATTTCAAAGACAAGCGGGAGCTGTACCTCTACCTGTTCCAATACGCTATCGACGAGTGCGTGGACGTATTCAACAAACATATCCTGAAATCCGACTATTTTGGCGAGACGGATTTTTTCCGGACGCTGGAGATCGGCCACAAGATCAAAATGGACTTGGTGCGCCGCCATCCGGGGCTGTTCCGCTTCGTCATGCGGGCCTATTACGAGGGGGACAACGTGCTCACCCCCAAGCTGCGGAAAAAGCTGGACGACGTGCTGGAGCAGACCGCCGCCGACTTTCTCAGCCGGATGGATCTCCACAAGTTCAAGGACGGCGTGGATCCAAAGACGGTGGTGCGGCTGCTGACGCTGGCGGCGGAGGGGATGCTGGCGGAGACCAGGGCGTTCACGCCGGAGGAGATCGACGATCTGTTTGCGGAGTACAAAAAATACGCGGATATGCTGCGGCAGCATCTCTATAAGGAGGAATACCTATGATCCAGCTTGAGAAGCTCACCAAGCGCTACGGCAAGGCCCGGGGGGTGACGGATCTGACCCTCCATGTTCCAGAGGGCGGCTGTTTCGGCTTCATCGGCCCCAACGGGGCGGGCAAATCCACCACCATCCGCACCCTGCTGGGGCTGCTGACCCCAACCGCCGGCTCGGCCAAGGTGCTGGGGCTGGACTGCGTGAGGGATCGGGAAAAAATCCTGGCCCAGGTGGGCTATATGCCCTCCGAGGCCATGTTTTACCCGGAGATGCGGGTATCGGAGGTCATCAAGCTGTCCGCAGGCCTGCGCAAAACCGACTGCCGCGCCCGGGCGGACGAGCTGTGCCAGGCGCTGGAGCTGGACACCCGGAAGCGTATCCGGGAGCTGAGCCTGGGCAACCGGAAAAAGGTGTCCATCGTGTGCGCCATGCAGCACCGGCCCCGGCTGTACATCCTGGACGAGCCCACCAGCGGCCTGGATCCGCTGGTCCAGCGGGCCTTCTGGTCTGAGCTGGAGGCCCGGCGGCGGGAAGGGGCCACGGTGTTCCTGTCCTCCCATGTGCTCTATGAGGTGCAGCGGTACTGCGACCGGGCCGCCATCATCCGGGAGGGGCGGCTGGTAGTGGAGGGCGCCACCGCCGAGCTGGACATCGAGAACAAATTCTTTGACTACTACGAGGGGAGGGCGGGGCAATGACCGTGTTTCGCAAGGAGCTGCGCTCCGGCGGGCTGGGCTTTCTGGTGTGGTCGGCCATGATCGGCGGGCTGATGGCGGTGTGCGTCGGCATCTATCCCTCCATGTCGGATTCCATGGATGAGATGTCCGCCTTGTTCGGGGGGATGGGGGACTTTTCCGCCGCCTTTGGGCTGGATAAGCTGCAATTCGGCTCCATCATAGGGTTTTACGGCACGGAGTGCGGCAACATTTTGGGTCTGGGCGGGGCCTTTTACGCCGCCCTCACCGCCATGGGCCTGCTGGCGGGGGAGGAGGGCGGCCATACGGCGGAATTCCTGCTCACCCACCCCGTCAGCCGCCTGCGGGTGTGCCTGGAAAAGCTGGCGGCGCTGGCGGTGCTGATCGTGGAGCTGAACCTGATCTGCTTCGCCTGCGGCGCGGGGGGCATCCTGGCCATCGGCGAGGAGGCGGACTGGGGCGATCTGCTGCGCTACCACGGGGCGCTGCTGCTGATGCAGTTGGAGATCGGGGCCTTGTGCTTCGGCCTGTCGGCGCTGCTGCGCCGGGGCGGGCTGGGGCTCGGTATGGGGGCGGCCGCGCTGCTGTACTTCGCGGGGCTGCTTATCAATCTGGATCAGGGGCTGGACTGGCTGCGCTTTGTCACGCCCTATTACTATGCCGACGCGGCCCGGATCTTTGCCGGGGAAATGCTGGCGGGCCCCATGCTGGCGGGCTGCGCCCTGGGCGTGCTGGGGGCGGGGTTCGGCCTGTGGTGGTATGGGCGGAAGGATATTGCGTAAAAGTGCCCCCTCCCTTGAAATTCTCCCCCGCAAGTAGTAAAATCAGTCCGCAAGGGTTGGAACGCATGGCTGAAAAGCTGGGGGGAACGGAACATGACCTATGACTGTCTAATCATAGACGACGAGAAGCTGCTGGCGGACAGCACAGCGGAATATTTTAACCTGTTCGGCGTCAAAACCGGGGTGGCGTACAGCGCCTCCGACTGTCGGGACTTTTTGAGCGAAAACGCGGCGCGCCTGCTGCTGCTTGACATCAACCTGGGCGACGGCAGCGGCTTTGAGCTGTGCAAGGAGCTGCGGGAGACCATGGAACTCCCCATTCTGTTCATCTCCGCCCGAACCAGCGACGACGACCAGATCATTGCCCTGAGCATCGGCGGGGACGACTATATCCAAAAGCCCTACTCCCTCAGCGTGCTGCTGGCCAAGGTCAAGGCGGTGCTGAAGCGCTGCGGGGATAGGGGGGGCGCGGGCTATGCCGATGGGCGGCTGACGGTGGACTTTGACGCTCGGCAGGTTTTTGCCGACGGGGTCCCCGTCAAGCTGACGGCCCTGGAGTTCAAGCTGCTGGCCTATCTGATCCAGAACGAGGGCAGGGTGGTCCCCAAGGGGGAGCTGTTTGAAAAGGTCTGGGAGGACAAATTCACGGGGGACGGCACGCTGAACGTGCACATCCGCAAGATCCGGGAGGCCATCGAGCGGGAGCCGGGCAATCCCGAATATATCCTCACCGTCTGGGGCGAGGGCTACCGGTTCCAGGGAGGCGGCCAATGAGGGGCCGCGCCTTTTTCATTGGCCTGTTCCTGGTGTTCGCGGCAGAGCTTGCCGTGCTGGTTTTGCTCATGGGCCATGGAACCGGGAGCCCCCAGGATACGGTGGCGGTCAACGAGATCGTGCAGACCATACAGCGCGACTGGGATTCTCTGGCGAACCACGTCAACGACACTGAGTTTAACTATGTGGTGCTGGGTGCTGACGGGACAGTGCTGTATCGGACGGGGCCGGGGCTGAGCGAAAGCATGAACGCCGCAATTGCCCACAAGGACACGATGCTGGACGTTGAAGTGGGCGGGTCGTCAGTGGGGAAGCTCGTCATTTACAATGACGATGTGCTGGTGCTTCAATCGGAACAGCGAACCATTATTTCTGCCGTGGCGGCGGCCATGCTCTTGCAGCTGGGCATCTGCGCGGGATATTTCTGCTATCTGCGCCGCACCATGGTGGTTCCCTTCCGCAAGCTGGAGCAGTTCGCCCAGCGCGTGGCGGGGGGCAACCTGGACATCCCGCTGAGAATGGACCGGCACAACCTGTTCGGGGCGTTCACCGAGAGCTTCGATCTCATGCGCAACCAGCTGAAACGGGCACGGCTTGCCGAGGCGAAAGCGGCCGCGGCCAAAAAGGAGCTGGTGGCCAAGCTGTCCCACGACATCAAAACGCCGGTGGCCAGCATCAAGGCCGCGTCCGAAGTGGGCGCGGCGCGGGCCTCGGACGACAAGGACCGGGAGAATTACCGGCAGATCATCCAGAAGGCGGATCAGATCAACACGCTGGTGACCAACCTGTTTTCCGCCACGTTGGAGGAGCTCCACGAGCTGACTGTCACGCCGTTGGACATGAAAAGCGGGGAACTGCGCATCCTACTGGAAAACGCGGACTATCTGCACCGGGCGGCGCTGCCCAACCTTCCCGACTGCCTGCTGTATGCGGACAAGCTCCGCTTACAGCAGGTGTTTGACAATATCTTTGCCAATTCCTATAAATACGCCGGCACGGACATCGCCGTGGCCGCGGAGCTGAAGGAGGGCTATTTGACGGTCTGTGTGGAGGATAGCGGCGGCGGGGTCGGCGAACAGGAGCTGCCCCACCTGAAGGAGAAATTCAAGCGGGGCGCCAATGCCGAGGGGATCGAGGGCGCCGGACTGGGGCTGTACATTTCCGACCACTGTATGCGGGAAATGGGGGGACAGCTGGAGCTGGAAAACGGCGCCTCCGGGCTGAACGTGACCGTATGGATCGCCTTAAGCCATGGGATTTAAGGAACTTTTAAGGATTGCATAAAGACAGTTAAGGTTTGAACCCTCATAATGGAGCGTGCAAAGGAGGGTATCCCGTTATGAACAAAATCCTGTTAAAAACGGAAAAGCTGAGCAAATCCTTTTCCAACGGCGGTTCCATGCAGCACGTTCTGAAAAACATCGACCTGGAGCTGTACAAGGGCGACTTCACCGTCATCATGGGGGCCAGCGGCGCGGGCAAGTCCACCCTGCTGTACGCCCTGTCCGGGATGGACACGCCCACGTTAGGCACCATCACCTTCGGGGAGCGCGTCATCTCCGACCTGTCCCAGGACGCTCTGGCGGTGTTCCGTCGGGAGCACTGCGGCTTTGTGTTCCAGCAGATCTACCTCATCGACGGCATGAGCGTGATGGACAACGTGCTGTCCGCCGGGCTGCTGGTCAATCACGACAAGAAGGCCCTGATCCGGCGGGCAAAGGAGCTGTTCGCGGCGGTGGGTATCTCGGAGGAGACTCAGCGGAAATTCCCCACCCAGATCTCCGGCGGCGAGGCCCAGCGGGTGGGCATCGTCCGGGCACTTATTAATTCTCCTGAGATCCTGTTTGCCGACGAGCCCACCGGCGCGCTCAACTCCCAGACGGGCCTTGACGTGCTGGACACCCTGACCCGCTTCAACGAGCAGGGCCAGAGCGTGGTCATGGTCACCCACGATATGCGCTCCGCCCGGCGGGGAAACCGCATCCTGTACCTCAAGGACGGCGTGATCCTGGGCGAGTGTGACCTGGGCCGGTATGCCCCCGGCGACACCCAGCGGCATAAGAAGCTGGCCGCCTTCCTCCAGGACATGGGGTGGTAATCATGAGAAAGAGTCTTTTGATTGCCCGCTCCAATATGCGCCGTGCCCGTGGCCAGGCGGTGGCCATCGTCGTGCTGGTCCTCATCGCCGCCATGATGCTCAACCTCTGGCTGATGCTGGCCATGGACTACAAGGCCAACTTCGACCGGTATCACGACAAGCTCAATGACGGGCACGTCACCCTGACCGTGGACAGCGACACTCCCGAATTCCGCGCCTTTCTCACCGAGACGCTGGGGCAGGACGGCCGCGTCGACCAGTTCCGGCTGGACACCTGTATGCACATGGTGGCCAGCTTCGGCTACAACGGCGGCGAGGCCAACTGTGAGATGATCTTCCTGGACAAGGACGCCGCCCTGTCCCGCACCATCGGGACGGTGGAAATCGTGGAGGAGGGCGGCGGCTCCAGCGGGGCCTATCTGCCCATGCTCTACAAAACGGGCGAGATCGACCTGGGCAAGTCCATTGAGATCTCCATCGGGAGCACCCAGGTGACCTACACGGTGTGCGGCTTTTTCAACAGCGTGATGATGGGCTCCCACAACTGTGCCCTGACGGAGCTGATCCTCACCGAGGACAAATACGAGGAGCTGGAGGCGCTGGGATATGCGCCCCAGGCGGTGCTGTGCTCCGTGCGGCTCCAGGACAAATCGGAGAGCCAGGTATTTGAGGCGGACCTGAAAACGGCGGTGTCCGCCCAGTTTCCGGAGGCCCGGGCGGTGAGCAATTCCTATGCCATGGTGACCCAGTCCCGTTACATCTCCCAGATGATCTGCTCCGGCGTCATAAGCGTCATGGCCTTCTTTGTGCTGCTCATCGCGCTGATCGTCATCGCGTCCAACATCATCAACTACATCCAGGTCAACATGAAGGATCTGGGCGCGCTGAAGGCCGTGGGCTACACCTCCCGGCAGCTGGTGGGCTCCCTGCTGACGCAGTTTCTGGGGCTGTCCCTGGTGGCGGCGGTGGCGGGCGCGGGGCTTTCCTATGCCCTGTTCCCCGGGCTCAACTCCATGATGATCGGGCAGACGGGCATCCCCTACGCGCTTCGGTTCCTGCCCGCGCCCTTTGTCCTCACCCTGGCCATTTTAGGCGCGGCGGTGGCGCTCTCGGTCTGGCTGTCCGCCCGCAGGATCAAACAGATCGAGCCCATCACGGCGCTGCGCTCCGGCCTGTCCACCCACAATTTCAAGCGCAATCATATTCCGCTGGACAGGACAAGCGCGCCCCTGGACCTTGCCCTGGCGCTCAAGACCACCCTGTCCGGGCTCAAGCACAATGTGACCGTCTGCGCCACCATGCTGGTGCTGTCCCTGGTGGTGGTGTTTTCCGGGCTAATGCTGAAAAACATGATCTGGGATATAGCGCCGTTCGTAGATTTGATTACCGGAGAGACGGCGGACGCCGCCATCAACGTTCAGGCGGATATTGAGGATGACGTTCTGGCTGAACTGGAGGCAGACAGCCGGGTGGAAAAGGTGTATCTGTACCATGACGCCAAGGTCTGGCACGTGGGCGGGGTGGAGCTGGATGGCATCCTATGCGATGATTTCGCGCAGGTCAATAACCAGAGCGTGGTATTCGACGGACGATTCCCCAAATTTGACAACGAGATCGCCATCGCGGCCAAGTACGCCCGGGAGCAGGGCTTTGCCATCGGGGACGAGATCGAGATCACGTCCAACGGCAGGCAGACGCATTATCTGATCACGGGCTTCACCCAAATGTCCAACTACCTGGGCCGGGAATGCCTGCTGACCCGGGCGGGCTATGAACGGCTTGGGGCGCTGACCAACGCCACCTATTACCTCAACCTTCCCGAGGGGACGGACATCGACGGCTTCAACGCTGAGATGGAGGAGCGGTTTGCCGGAAGCATAAACGCGGCCATCAATATTCAATCAACCTTGGATGCCATGGCCAGCGTTTACGTCTCGATGATGACGGTGATCGTGGTCGCCATCCTGATGCTGTCCGCCGTTATCATCGCCTTTGTGCTCTACCTGCTGGTGCGCACCATGCTGAACCAGAAGAGCCGGGATTACGGCGTGATGAAGGCGCTGGGCTTCACCACCGGGCAGCTGATTTTGCAGACGGCCCTGTCCTTCATGCCCACGGTGGTTCTGTCCACCGCGCTGGGGCTTGTCGTGTGCAGCTTTATCATCAACCCGCTGATGGCGCTGTTTTTGAGCGGCATCGGGGTCGTCAAATGCACGTTTGCCCTCCCGGTGGGATTTATTGCCGCCGCGGGGGCAGGGCTGGTGCTGTTCGCCTTCGGGACGCTGTGCCTGCTGTCCCTGCGGATCAGGAAGATCGCCCCAAGGGCGCTGCTCTCTGGGGAATAGGGCGGGGAGAAACGCATGGAAGCGAATATAAAAAAGCACCCCATACTAGGATGCGTCGTTATATTTGGCATATGTGGGTTGGCCAGAGTGATAGAGTATTTTGTCATAAAGACAGATGAGACGGTTATCTCAGAAAACTTTCTGCATAAAGCTTTTGGGATCGTGGTTTTAGCGGTCGCTCTTCATTTGCTGCATAGCGGCTGGCAAAGTATCGGATTTACAAAGAACGGAATAGCATCCGGGATGGTAAAAGGGCTCGTATTAGGGTGCGGCTGCTTTATCATAGCCTATTCCATAGAATGCCTTATACTTTACTGGATCAACCAGAACGTATCATTATCTTTTTATATAAGTGGTTTTGCATTAGTTGGAGAAACGGCAAAGCATAACAGCGTTCTTTTTCTCGCTTTATGTATCGTCTTTAACCTCATCAATGTTTGGATGGAGGAAGGCGTATTCCGCGGCCTGTTTATGAACATCCTTGCCGAAAAGCTGCCCTTTACCAGCGCCGTGCTGTTTATCGCTTTTTTGTTCGGGATCTGGCATTGGGTCATGCCGTTAAGAGATTACATGGAGGAGAACATATCACTAGCCAATCTATTGATAATGGGTGTGGGATATATCATATTGGCTGGAATTATGAGCATAAAATGGTCGCTTCTGTATAGAATAACGGGAACGCTGTGGATGGGACTTGGCGACCACTTGTTTAACAATGTGATCGTGACGAATTCATTGCACGTGGTTTCCAATCATGAAGCTGACAGTATGCAGATCGTAAGGATTTTAATTGGCCAGCTGCTGTCTTTTTCCATTGTAATGCTATATTACAGGAAAACGATAAAAATCACGCGATAGCGGCAAAGTTCAGTTTATCAGGCGGTTATCCCGTTTGCGCCTTGACAGGGCGCGTTCATGCTGGTACAATATACCCACAATGGCCGGCAGGAAGCCGGCCCCGGCGTGCCGAAGCACCCCCTTGCCGCCCGCGTATCCCATCGCGCTGAACTGTGTGCCATGAAGGCGCGCGCTTTCTCCCAGAGAAAGGGCGCGCCTTTTTCCGCGCTTTGGCGGGCAGATTTCGATCAACAAGGAGGAATCCCCATGTCGTCTGTCAAAAAAATCACGATCTGTGCCGTCTGTATTGCTCTGTGCGCTGTGCTGCCCCCTGTGTTCCATATGCTGGCCCTGGGCAGCGTCCTCTCACCCATGCACATCCCCGTGCTGCTGTGCGGCCTGGCCTGCGGCTGGCCCTACGGCGCGTTCTGCGGCCTGGCCGGCCCCCTGGTCGCCCACCTGATCAACGGCGCGCCTGCCGCCGCCATGCTGGTGTCCATGGTCCCTGAGCTGGTGGCGTACGGCCTTGTCTGCGGCCTGCTGATGAAGCTGATCCATACGGGGAATCTCTACGCCGACATTTACTGCGCCCTGGTGCCCGCCATGCTGGTGGGCCGGGTGGTGGGCGGCGTGGCCCGCGCTCTGTTCCTGATGGGCAGCGGCGGGTCGTACACCCTGGCCATGTGGGCGGGGGCCTATTTTGTGCAGGCCGTTCCCGGCATCATCCTGCACCTGATCCTGGTGCCCGCCCTGGTGGTGGCGCTGATGAAGGCCAAGCTGATCCCCGCCCGCTATCCCAGGTCCACGGCGGGGGAGAGGGCCGTGTAACGCGAACGATCGACGAGTCAGGAGGGATCCCCATGAGCCAGGAGTTTACCGCTGTGGCCCCGTTGGTGGAGAAAATTGAGGCGCTGGGCGCCAAACAGGGCCGGGTCATCGTGGCTCTGGACGGCCGGTGCGCCTCGGGCAAGACCACCCTGGCCCGGGCGCTGGGGGAGCGGTACGGCTGGAGCGTAGTCCACATGGACCACTTCTTTCCCCGTCCGGAGCAGCGCACCCTGGAGCGGTACGCCCAGCCCGGGGGCAACGTGGATCACGAGCGTTTCCTGGAGGAGATGCTGCTCCCCCTGCGCCGGGGGGAGAGGCCGGTGTACCGGCCCTTTGACTGCCGCACCCAGGCGCTGTTGGAGTCGATCCCCTTTGAACCGGGCCCGGTGGTGCTGGTGGAGGGATCCTACTCCTGCCACCCCGCCCTGTGGGAGTACTACGACCTGCGGGCCTTCCTCACCATCGACCAGTCGCGGCAGATGGAGCGCGTCGCCGCCCGAGAGGGGGAGGAGCGGGCCCGGGCGTTCCGGGAGAAGTGGATCCCCCTGGAGGAGAAATATTTTTCCGCTTACGAGGTGGAGCAGCGGTGTGAATTCCGGCTGGAAGGATGAAAAATGCCCGTCTGCTTGGCAGACGGGCATTTTTATATTACAGCGTCCGAAGCACGTCCGCCACCCGCTCACAGTGGCTGGGGAAGCGTTCCCTCAAAGCGGGGGCGGCGTCCGCCATGATCCAGGGCCGGCCCGCGATGGACAGCATGGACTCGTCGTTGAAGTTGTCGCCAAAGGCCATGACTTCGTCCAGGCCGATGCCCAGGGCGGCGCACAGCTGGTTCAGGCCCACCCCCTTGTCCGCCAGGGTGAAGTCCAGCCACTCGGCCCCCGCGATAGCGGCGTGGAAAACCCCGCCCCATTTGGGGAGCAGGAGCCGCTCCGCCGTCTCTGGCCCGCGGGGGTCGAAGGCGGCGATCTTCACGATGTCCTCGGGCACGTCCTCCGGGCGGGGCAGGAGGACGATGTTGTTGCCCTTGCTCCGCATCAGCGGGAGGATCTCGTCCCCCTTGGGGCACAGGTAGCTGGTGTCCTCGCCGGAGATGAGCACGTCCAGCCCCGGCGCGTCCACGATGTCCCGGCACAGGGCCACGGCCCGCTCCTGCCCCATCACGGTCTTGCCCAGCACCGGACCGGGGGAGCCGGGGCCGAACACCACCGCCCCGTTCTCACACAGGAAGGGGATCTTGTCCGCCACTGGGGCGAAGAGCTTGCGCATACTGGTGTACTGCCGCCCGCTGGCGGGGCAGAACAGGATGCCCTTGTCCGCCAGACGGCGGATCTCCTCAAATATCTCCTCTGGGATGGCATGCTCCCCATAGGGGAGCAAGGTGCCGTCGATGTCGCTGGCGATGAGCCGGATCATGGCGATCTCTCCTCTCTCTGCTGTCGCCCATATTTTAGCAGGACGGCGGCCCTGTTGTAAAGCCCTGGGCGCGAAAAACAGCGGAGGGGCGTCCCCTCCGCTGTTTTCTCCTATCATTTTTTGCCCATCAGCTCCTGCCACCACTCGATGAGCCGGAATTTCAGCACATAGCCGCCGTCCTGCCCGGTGATGAGGGCCACCTGATCCTCGCTCAGCACGCCCTCCGCCGCCGACTCCACGCTCCGCTCCGACACCGAGGCCAGGCACAGGGGCGGGAACACCACGCACCACCAGTTTTGGCCCTTGCCCTCGCCGATGGTCACCTTCAGCGCCCGGTACTGCCCGGCGGGCAGGGAGAAGCCGTCGTACTCCTTGGTGGGGAACCACTGGTCGGCCAGGGTGACGCGCACCGGGTCGGACCGTCCCGTCCGGGCCAGGGCCTCCTCCCCCGCCCGGGCCAGCTCGTCCAGGTGGGGGGCCAGGGCAGCCTCCGCGTCCCTGCGGTCGGAGACGCCCTCCAGGATCTGGGCCGCCTCGGCCAGCACCGCGTCCCGCACCAGCAGTTTCCTGGCCTGGTCGGAGTCAGAATCGGAGTTGGCGATGACGTGGAGCCGCAGCACCCGGTCGGCCAGGGCGCCCTCGCTGGCGGAAGCCCACACGCCCACGGTGAGGGTCAGGCCGAAGGCCAGCAGCAGCGCGGCCTCCCACAGGCGGAGCCTGGAAGAAGAAAGAGCGGAAAATTTCATAAAAACACCGTCCTATGTAGCTTTTTGACATCCCCGTTTTGCGGGTGTGGCTACAGTATGGACGGTGTTTTTGGCTTTTATACCGCTGCTGAAAATTTATAGTCAAAGCGGTTCAAAAGAAGCATTTGCTTCTTTTGAACTCTGCGGCGATTCTCACCGCAGGAGGCCGCATAAGCGGCCTCGCTTTGAACTTCATAGGCAGCGCTTGCGCACAATGTGCGCCCCAGTGGGCCATCGGCCCACTGGATGAAAAAACGCAATTTGCGTTTTTTCAACTGCGCTGACTATATTGCGCGCCCGCCGGCCCGCACAGGAACACATCCCGATAGCTCTCCCGCAGGCGCTCACAGGCGGCCTGGGCGCTGTCCAAATCGTCGAACAGCCCGAACACCGCCGGCCCGCTGCCCGACATGGACGCCCCCAGCGCTCCGCAGTCGATGAGCGCGGCCTTGATGGCGGCGATCTGGTCAAAGCGGCGGCGCTCCAGCACGTCCTCGAATACGTTGTACATCCGCCTTGCCACCCCGGCCAGGTCGCCCGCGTTCAGGGCGGCCATCACCCCGGCGGTGTCCGGGCGGCGGACGATCTTGCGCACGTTCACCCGGGAGAAGAGCTGAGGGGTGGAGATGGAGAAGGGAGGTTTGCAGATGACGATGTGGCAGGGGGGGAGCGGAGAGAGGGGGGTGAGGAGTTCCCCCCGGCCCTCGGCCAGGGCGGTGCCGCCCAGCACGCAGAAGGGCACGTCGGAGCCGACCATTTCCCCGATCTTCGCCAATTCGGCGGGGGACAGCCCCGCCCCGGTGAGCGCGTTCATGGCCCGCAGCACGGCGGCGGCGTCGGCGCTGCCCCCGGCCAGCCCCGCGCACACGGGGACGTGCTTTTGGATGGTCACGTCCACCTCGACCCCCAGGCCGGTGGCCTGGCGGAAGGCGGCGGCGGCCATCTGGGCCAGGTTCTTGCCGCCGGTGGGCAGGAAGTGGAGGTCGGAGGAGGCCTGCCCCTCCGTCCCCTGGGCGGGGGCGACGGTGAGCGCGTCCGCCAGGGTGACGGCCTGCATCACCATCTGGAGGTCGTGGTAACCGTCCTCCCGGCGGCGGAGGATGTCCAGGGTGAGGTTGATTTTCGCGTTGGCGGAAAGCTCCATAGCCGTCTCCTTATCTGTTCAAGAAGTCCTTGATCTCTTCGGCGATCCGTCCGTATTCAAAATCGTGGACGTAATGGCCGCAGTCCAGCTCGATGAGCTGGGCGTCCCCGCACTCCGCGGCGAATTCAGACTGAATGGCCCGCCAGTCCTCTTTGGAGAACCCGGTGCCGCCGCTCCCGTCGGAGCAGAACAGCAGGAAGGGAACCTGCGGAATCCCGCCCGCGGCCACTGTTTTCGCGCTGTCCTTGACGCACAGGGTCTCGTTTACCATGTCGGCGGTCATGGTACGGCGGTAGAATATGGCGCGGTAAACGGCTTCTTCGTGTTCGGACAGCGCCCCGCTTTGGATGGCATAGCTGTCGGAAAGGCCGGGGATCAGCCGCGTGATGCCCGCGGAGGCGGCAAACTGGAGCAGCCGCAGGAGGGGCCCGCTGATTTTCAGCTCCTCATAGGCGGCGGGGGTGGACATATCCAGGCCGATGACGGCGGATACCTCGTCCGGGTACTTCTGTGCCCAGTACAGAGCCTCGATCCCGGACATGGAGTGGGGGCACAGGATGTAGGGCGGCTCCAGCCCCGCCGCGGCCAGCGCGGCCCGGGTGTGTTCCAGGATGGTGTCAATGTCCCGGCTTTTGCCTGTAATATCGCTGAATCCATAGCCGAATTTTTCCACCACCGCGATTTGGCAGGTATCGGTAAGCTGGGAGTACAGGGCCTTAAAGTCCAGGATAGGGGAACAGGTGCCGCCGCCGGACATGAACACGAGAGTGCGTTCGCCTTCGCCCTCCACATAGACGCTCATGCGTCCGCCGTCCACCTCCACCATCTTCCCCAGGGGAGAGATGAGCGGCTCCTCTCGCTTGAGCTGGATCTGGTGGTTGACTGCGGATATTGCCAGTAGCAGCACAAAGGCCAAACCGATAGCCGCGATGATGATTAGGATTCTTTTTATCATTGGCTTTCCTCCTCAGTGTTCCGCCATGGCCGCGGCAACTGCCCCGGCCATGGCCCTGCGGTCCAGGGGCCGGTTCAGGAAATGCTCCAGCGCCAGCACCGCCTGGTTCACCAGCATGGGCAGGCCGTTCAGCGTTTTGAGCCCCCGGCGGCGGGCGTGGGCCAGCAGCTCTGTCTCAGCGGGGTGGTAGATGAGGTCGAACACCCCGGCGTCCGGGGGCAGGGCGTCCAGGAAGGAGAAGTCCTCGAACTGGTGGGGGCAGCCCTCCATGCCTAAGTTGGTGCAGTTGACCAGCAGCCGGGACTGCCCCGCCATCCGGCGCAGGGTGTCCGGGTCAAACCCGGCGGGGGCCAGCCGCCCCAGGGGATCGTGGGCGCATAGCTCCTGGGCCCGGGCGAGGGTGCGATTGCATACAAAAACCCGCTCCGCCCCCGCCTGGGACAGCGCCAGGGCCACCGCCTTGGCCGCGCCCCCCGCCCCCAGAAGGGTGACGGTCAGACCGGCGGGATCAACGCTCAGGCCGTCCCGCAGCGCCGCCACCGCGCCGACCCCGTCGGTGTTGAAGCCCACCCACTTCCCGTCCCGGAGGCAGACGGTGTTCACCGCGCCCACGATCTCGGCGGCGGGGTCGATTTCATCCAGCAGGGGGAGCAGATCCTCCTTGTGGGGCATGGTGGCGTTGAAGCCGGTGACGCCGTTTTCCTTTGCCCAGGCCAGGTACTGGGGCAACTCTCCCCGGCGCACCACATGGGCGGTATACTCGACATCCAGCCCCAGCAGCCCCAGCATGGCCCCGTGGATGACGGGGGACTTGGAGTGCAGCACCGGGTCGCCAATCACCTGCAAGCTCATTTGCCGCCCTCCAAAAACCAGTCCATGGCCATGAGATAGCCGTCAAATCCGTGGCCGTAGAGCTGGCCCACGCAGGCGGGGGCGGTGACGGAAATGGAGCGGAAGGGCTCCCGCTGGTCGATGTGGCTGATGTGTACCTCGTAGGCGGGCACATCCACCGCCTTCAGCGCGTCCAGGATGGCGTAGCTGTAGTGGGTGTACGCCCCGGGGTTGATGACGATGGCGTCGTACACGCCGTCGGCGGCGTGGATCTCGTCGATGATGGCCCCCTCGTGGTTGGACTGGAAGCAGTCGGCGGTGGAACCGTGGGCGGCGGCGTGCTCCCGGATGAGGGAACATAGGGCCTCATAGCTCTGGCCGCCGTAGATGCCCGGCTCCCGTTTGCCCAGCAGGTTCAGGTTGGGGCCGTTGATGATGAGGAATTTCATGGTTCGGACACCTCCCGGTAAATGGTGGAAATCAACTGCTCAACGGCCTGGGGGCCGTCCCCGCAGGGGATGATGTAGTCCGCCCAGCGGCGGTAGACGGGCGCGCGGTCTTGATAGCGCCGGACAAAATCCTCCCGGCCCGCCTGGGCCAGGGGGCGGCCGGACACGTCCAGGGCGTCGTAGGTCTCCCTGGGGTCCCGGTCCAGCCAAAACACCATGCCGTTCTCCTTCAGCGGGTCGATGGCCTTATCCTGGAGGGGCAGGCCGCCGCCGCAGGCGATGACCAGGCTGTCCTGCTCGGACAATTCCCGGCAAAGCGCCAGCTCCAGGGCGCGGAAATATGCCTCGCCGTCCTGGGCAAAAATGTCGGGGATGGAGCGGCCCTGGCGCTCCGCGATGAGGGCGTCGGTATCCACCAGCTCCAGCCCAAGACGGCGGGCCAGCAGCCTGCCCACGGTGGTTTTGCCGCAACCCATCATGCCGATCAAAACAATGTTTTTTGACATGACGATTTCCCTAGTCCAAGTTCGACTGGAACCACCCCAGCACCCGGAACTCCCCGGTGGTCTGGGCCAGCTCGTGGAGGGCGTCGCCCACCGCGGGGTCGTCCGGGGCGCCGGTGAACTCCAGGAAGAACATATATTCCCAGCTCCGCCCGGGCATGGGCCTGGATTCCAGCTTCACCATATTCAGCCCGTGGACGGCAAATACGGTCAGGACCTCGTGCAGCGACCCCGCCTCGTGGGGCAGGACAAACAGGGTGCTGATCTTGTCCGCGCCGGGGCGCAGCTCCAGCCGGGGGGACACCACCACAAACCGGGTGGTGTTCTGTGTATTGTGGTTGATGCCGCGGGCCAGGATGGTCAGCCCATACAACTCCGCCGCCCGGGCGGAGCAGATGGCGGCTTTCGTCATGTCGCCGCTGTCCGCCACCATCTGGGCCGACCCGGCGGTGTCCGCCTGGGGCACCTGCTTCCACTCCGGGTGGGCGTTGAGGTAGCGCTCGCACTGGAACAGGCCCTGCTCGTGGGAATAGACGTGGGTGATGGTGTCCAGGCTCGCGCCGGGCAGGGCCATGAGGCAATGCTCCACCCGCACCGTGGTCTCCCCCACCATGTAGCACTCGTACTGAGTTAACAAATCGTAGATCTGCCGAATGGCCCCGGTGGAGCTGTTCTCGATGGGCAGCACGGCGTAGTCCGCCCGCCCCTCCCGCAGGGCAAGGAAGCAGTCCTCGAACTGCTCCAGCCCGGAGGTGTCCACGCCGCCCCCGAAGAAGTTGACGGCGGCCTGCTCACTGTAGGCCCCCGGCACCCCCTGGTACACCACCCGTGGGGCGGCCACGGGCCGGCGTTGGGCGGCCTGGGCGTCCAGCCAGCGGCGCAGGCCGGGGTTGTCCGGGCCCTGCCCCATCAGATCCCGCTGCTGCCGCCGGGACAGGGCCATGACGGTCTGGAACAGGGTAATGACGGCGGGGCGCAGTTCCTCCCCGGCCAGCTCCCCCTTGTTTTGCAGCACCTGGCGCTCCCGCTCCTGGTCCAGCACGGGGATGCCGCTGGCCTTTTTATACTCGCCCACCCGGCGGGTCACGTCCATGCGCTGGCGGAACAGTTCCACCAGCTGGCGGTCAATGGCGTCGATGTCCCGGCGCAGAGTTTGCAGCTCGTCCATCAGCGGTACGCCTCCTTCAGCTCAATATAATGCTCTGCGTTTTCCCGCAGCCCGGAAATTTCCTCATCGGTCAGGGGCCGGACCACCTTGGCCGGGTTTCCCAGCACCAGGGAGCCGTCCGGGGCGTCCGTTTTGCCGGTGACCACCGCCCCCGCGCCGATCATGCAGTTTTTGCCGATTTTCGCGCCGTTGAGCAGGATGGCCCCCATGCCCACCACGGTGTTGTCCCCCACGGCGCAGCCGTGGACGATGGCCCCGTGGCCCACGGTGACGCGGTCCCCCAGCGCGGTGGGGAAGACGTCGGAGTGGAGGACGGCGCAGTCCTGGACGTTGCAGCCCCGGCCCAGGGTGATGGGCTTGCCATCCCCCCGGATCACGGCGTTGAACCACACGGAGCAGTCCGGGCCGAAGGTCACGCCTCCCACCACGGCGGCGCCGGGGAGAATGACCACGTCCTCGTCTGTTTGACGCAGAGTTTTGAAATCCATAGTTGAATCCTCGCTGTTTTTAAATTCCAATCAATTCGCACGCTGCTAAAGCTGCCGCCGCCTCGATGACGGGCACCGCCCGGTGCACCACGCAGGGGTCGTGGCGGCCCTGGAGCTCCAGCTCGGCGTTTTCGTTTTTGACCATGTCCACGGTGAACTGCCGGCGGGCGATGGAGGGGGTGGGCCGCATGGTCACTTCAAACACCAGCGGCATCCCGTTGGTGATGCCGCCGTTGATCCCCCCGGCGCAGTTCTGCTCGGCCTTGACGGAGCCGTCGCCGTCCACATACAGCGGGTCGTTGGCCTCGGAGCCCCGCATGAGGGCGAAGGCCGCCCCGGCCCCGAAGGCCACCGCCTTCACCGCCGGGACGGCGAACAGATATTGGGAAAAAATGCCCTCGGCGTTGAGCCCAAAGTCGGGGGAACCCAGCCCCGCGGGCAGGCCGAACACCCCGCACTCGATGGAGCCGCCCACGGAGTCCTGCTCGTTTTTGGCCTCTAAAATGGCGGCCCGCATCTCCTCGCCCGCCTGGTCGTTGAGGACGGGGAAGTCCTTGCCCGCGCAGGGCCGCAGGGACTCCCAGTCCTCCAAAGCGTCGTCGTTGATGCCGTAAATGGTGGCGATGTGCGCCCCCACCCGCACGCCCCTCTGGGCCAGGAGCTGCTTGGCCACCCCGCCGGCGAACACCAGGGGAGCGGTGAGCCGCCCGGAAAAGTGTCCGCCGCCCCGGTAGTCGTTGAAGCCGCCGTACCGCACATGGGCGGCGTAGTCGGCGTGGCCGGGGCGGGCCAGATCCTTGGTGCGGGCGTAATCCCCCGAGCGGGTGTCCGTGTTCTCAATGACGGCGCACAGGGGCGCGCCGGTGGTGCGGCCCTCGAACACGCCGGACAGGATGCGGGGCTCGTCCGCCTCCCTCCGGGCGGTGGACAGGGCGTTTTTGCCGGGGGCGCGGCGGGCCAGATCAAAGCGAATGGCCTCCAGATCCAGCTCCAGCCCGGCGGGGACGCCCTCCAGCACCACGCCGATGGCGGGGCCGTGGGATTCCCCGAAAATGGAATATTTCATGGTGTTTTGCCTCCCTGTTATCAGCCAAATCTTCGGATCACAGCACCCAGCCGCTCGTACTCCTCCCAGAAATCCGGGTAGGACTTGGCCACGCACTCAGCCCCGGTGATGGTCACTGGCTGTTCGCACCGGGTGGCGGCAATGGCCGCCATCATGGCGATGCGGTGGTCATTGAAGGCGTCCACCTTTACACCGCCGGGCAGGCTGCCCTTCCCGTAGATGGTCAGGCTGTCCGGGTATTCCGTCACCTGCGCCCCCAGGGCGTTCAACACCTGGGTCACGGCGGCCAGTCGGTCGCTCTCCTTGATGCGCAGGCGGGCGGCGCCCACCAGACGGGTGGTCTGCCCCGCCCGCAGCGCCGCCATCGCCGCCAGCGGCGGCACCAGATCGGGGCAGTCGGACACGTCGATGTCCACGTCCCCGGGCTGGGACAGCTCCCGGATCTGGGTTTGGACGGCCGCGTCCCCCTGGGCGGAGCTGGGGTCCATGCCGCCCACCTCCACCGGACTGCCCAGCCATTTTGCGGCGTACCAGAACGCCGCCTGGGACCAGTCGGCCTCAACAATGAAGTCCTGGGGCTCATAAACCCGGTTTCCGGGGATGAAGAAGCCGCTTTCCCGCGCCTCCGGGTAGATGCCGAACAGCCCCAGGGCGTCCAGCGTCATATCCACATAGCCCCGGCTCTCCAGCGGGGAGGTGAGGACGATCTCGCTGTCCCCGTCCCGCAGGGACAGGGCGTACAGCAGGCCGGTGACGAACTGGGAGGACACGTTCCCCGGCAGGCGGTACTCCCCGGGGGTCAGCGTTCCCGTGACGGTGAGCACACCGTCCTTTTGCTCATAAAAGATGCCCTTCTCGTCAAACAGGTCGAAGTAGGGTTTCTGGGGCCGCTCCATCAGCCGCCCCCGGCCGGTGAAAATGCCGCCCCCCCGCACCGCCAGGGCGATGGGGATCAGGAAGCGCAGGGTGGAGCCGCTCTCCCCGCAGTCCAGGCGGGGGTAGGCCAGCCGCCGCAGGGGGGACATGGCGCTGGCCGCCATGCCCCGGACGATCAGCTCCGGCCCCTCCCAGGAAAATTCCGCGCCCAGCCCGGAGAGGCAGTCGATGGTGGCCTGGATGTCCTGGGAGAGGGCGAGGTTATCAAGGCGGCTCACCCCGTCCGCCAGGGCGGCGGCGATGAGCAGGCGGTGGGCCTGGGACTTGGAGGGGGGCGGGAAAACGGTTCCGCTCAATTTGGTTGGGGTGATGGTGATGTCCATAGAAATACCTCCCGGAAAATGCAGGTCAGGGCGCCTGATCGAAGGAATTCAGCAGGCTCAGCAGCTGGGCCTTGGGCAGTTTATGAGGAATAGCGTGGCCCATTTTATCCAGCAGGATGAGGGTGATGTCCGCCCCCGCGCCCTTTTTGTCCAAACCGATGGCGGCGGTGTAATCGTCCGTGGTGCAGGAGATGGCGGTGGGCAGGCCCAGCGCGGCGCAGGCGTTCTCGATGCGCTCAGGTACGTCGGCGGGCGTGACGCCCAGCGCTGCCCCCAGCTTGGCCGCGGCGCACATACCCGCCGCCACCGCCTCGCCGTGGCTCCACTCGGTATAATGCCCCGCCAGCTCGTAAGCGTGGCCCAGGGTGTGGCCGAAGTTCAGGATCATCCGCAGCCCGGTGTCCAGCTCGTCCTCCATGACCACTTGGCGTTTTATATCACAGCAGGTATACAAAATGTGTTCAATATCCTCCATCAGCTCCCCCTGGGAGGGGCGGGCGGCGAGGAAATCAAAGAAGTCCGCGTCCCAGATGCAGCCGTACTTGACCACCTCGGCCATCCCCGCCATGAATACGGGGTGGGGGAGGGTGTCCAGCGTGTCCGGGTCCATGAGCACTAGCTTGGGCTGGTAAAACGCCCCGGCCAGGTTTTTGCCGTGGTTCAGATCCACCGCCACTTTTCCGCCCACGGAGGAATCCACCTGGGCCAGCAGGGTGGTGGGGATCTGGATAAAGCCCACCCCCCGCAGGATGGTGGCGGCCCCGAAGCCCGCCAGGTCGCCCACCACGCCGCCGCCCAGGGCGACCACGCCGTCGGTGCGGGTCAGGCCGAACTCCATAAAGTCCTCCCACAGCTCGGTGAGCAGGCCGGGGTTTTTGCTGGCCTCCCCGGCGGGGATGACCGCGCCCCAGCACTCGAACCCGGCGGCGGTCAGGCTGGCTTTCAGCTGATCGTAATAGAGGGGGTGCACGTTGGTGTCGGTGACCACGGCCAGCTTGGCGGCCCGGGGCAGGACCGCCCGGATGCGCTCCCCGGCCTGGTCCAGCAGGCCCCGCTCGATGAGGATGTCGTATTCCCGGCCCGGCAGGGCCACGGTGAGGGTTTTCATTGGGCTGCCTCCTTATAGTTTGTCCACAATGTCCCGCAGGGTGTCCAGGAATGCTTCCTCGCCCCAGGTGTTGATCTTGAAGAACATGGCCTGGCTGCCCCCGGCGGTGATGGCGGTGAGGTGGAGATCGTTCCCCTCCCCCGCCAGGGTGAGGCACATGGCCACCCGGTTGCCGCCGGACCAGCTGTACCGCTCATACATCCGCACGGCCACCCGGGTGGCTCCCATGGTGAAGTCCGAGCGGTCCTCCAGGGTGGCGGACGTACTGCCGCCCAGCACGGCCTGATCCAACCGGGCCAGCGCCAGGTCAAAGTCGCCGGTGAATGTGCGCTCTAATTTAGCCATGAACCTCAATCCTTTCTATTCAACGTTTATACCAAAGTCTTGCCCATCTCGTCGGGGCAAAGTCCATTCCACGGCAAACGCCCTTCGGGCATTTGCCGATTCATTTCCTTGCCCTCTCCCCACAAAGCCAGAGGGCGGCTTTGCGGGGGCCCCGATTTATACTAAAGTTTTGCCCATCAAATTAATCAATGGATTCAGCTTGCCCATCAGGTGCCGGAACTTCTCCGGGGTGAGGGACTGGGCCCCGTCGCACTTGGCGTGGGGGGGATCGTTGTGGACCTCCACCATCAGGCCGTCGGCGCCCACCGCCACGGCGGCCATGGCCAGCGGCTCCACCATCCAGTACATCCCGGCGGCGTGGGAGGGATCCACCACGATGGGCAGGTGGCTCATCTGCCGGATGGCGGGGATGGCGGACAGATCCAGGGTGTTGCGGGTGTAAGTCTCGAAGGTGCGCACGCCCCGCTCACACAGGATCACGTTTTCGTTGCCCGCGGCCATGATGTACTCCGCGGACATGATCCACTCCTCGTAGGTGTTGGAGAGGCCCCGCTTGAGCAGGACGGGCTTGGACAGCTTGCCCACCTCTTTCAAAAGGTCGAAGTTCTGCATATTCCGGGCGCCCACCTGCACCAGGTCCACCTTTTCCTCGAACAGCTCGCAGTACCGGGGGGCCATGATCTCGGACACGATGGGCAGGCCGGCGGCGGCCTTGGCCTCCAGCAGCAGCTCCAGCCCGTCGGTGCCCAGCCCCTGGAAAGAGTAGGGGGAGGTGCGGGGCTTGAACGCGCCGCCCCGGAGCAGGGCGGCCCCGGCCCCCTTCACGTCTTGGGCCACGCCGATGATCTGCTCCTCGCTCTCCACCGAGCAGGGCCCGGCGATGACGGTGAATTTGTTCCCGCCGCCGATGGGCACGCCGGACACGTCCACCACGGTGTCCTCCGGGTGGAACTTGCGGTTGGCCTTTTTATAGGGCTCCTGCACCCGCATGACCCGCTCCACGTCGTCGTTCCAGGACAGCTTGTCCATGTCGATGTGGGCGGTGTCGCCCACCAGCCCCAGGATGGAGCAGCCAATGCCGTTGGTGATGCTGGCGGTGACGCCGTGGTCGCGCTCCAGCTGGTGTACAAGGGCCTGGATCTTCTCCTGGCTGACGCCGGGCTTCATGACAATGACCATAATAAAAAACCTCTCTTTTTGAAAATATAAAGAAGCCCACAGACCGCACGCGATCCATGAGCTTCCCGATGATGCACAAATTCAGGCGGGGCCTGCCGCCCCTCACTCACGCGCCGCGTTTCTCCATGCCAAAATAGCCGAACCCGCTAAATCGAGTCCAGCCATAGGTAAAGGTGAAGCTGTGGACGGTGGAGAGGGCCATAAAAGATACCTCGCAGATTTGATTGGGGACATTATATACTGTCGCGCATTAAATTGCAAGAGCTTTTTTGAGAAGCGCGGAGCCGCCGCGATACTCCTTTTCCTTGACAGCTCAGGGGTTGCGGGAATAAAATAAAGAAAAAACGTTCAAGGAGGCGGGGTCATGAGCCACACGGTGGAAATCTTATCGGTGGGCACCGAGCTGCTGCTGGGCAGCATCGTCAACTCGGACGCCCAGGCCCTCAGCCGGGAGCTGACCGGCCTGGGGCTGAACGTGCTGTACCACTCGGTGGTGGGGGACAATCCGGGACGGCTGAAAGCTGCGGTGGAGCTGGCCCGCAGCCGGGCGGACGTGATCGTCACCACCGGCGGGCTGGGCCCCACCTGCGACGATTTGACCAAGCAGACCCTGGCGGAATGCTTTGGCAAGCGGCTGGTGTTCCACCCCGAGTGCGCCGAGGACATCCGGCGCTTCTTCGCCCGTATGGGTAAGGAAATGACGGACAACAACCTCCAGCAGGCGTATCTCCCCGAGGGCTGCACCGTGCTGGACAACGCCTGGGGCACCGCCCCGGGCTGCGCCTTTGAGGCGGACGGGACATATGTGGTCATGCTCCCCGGCCCGCCCAGCGAATGCCTGCCCATGTTCCGGGAGCGGGCCCTGCCCTGGCTTGCCCGCTTGAGCGAGGGAATCATCCGCTCCCGCACCCTGCGGGTGTTCGGCCTGGGGGAGTCGGCGGTGGAGTCCCTGCTGCGGGACCGGATGAACGAGCTTATAAACCCCACCCTGGCCCCCTATGCCAAGGAGGGCGAGGTGGAGCTGCGCGTCACCGCCAAGGCGGACACGGCTAGCGAGGCGGACGCCCTCATCGCCCCGGTGGAGGCGGAGGTGCGGGCCCTGCTGGGCGGCCTGGTGTATGGCGCGGACGTGTCCGGGTTGGAGCGGGTGGTGCTGGACGGCCTGCGGGAGCGGGGCCTTACCCTGGGCACCGCGGAGAGCTGCACCGGGGGCCTCATTGCCAAGCGCATCACCGATGTGCCGGGGTCGGCGTCGGTGTTCAAGGGCGGCGTGGTGAGCTATCACTGCGAGGTAAAGGCGGGGGTGCTGGGGGTGTCCCAGGCCCTGCTGGACGAGAAGGGCGCGGTGTGCGCCGAAGTGGCGGAGCAGATGGCGCAGGGGGCCAGGAAGGTGCTGGGCTGCGACGTGGCGGTGTCCGCCACCGGGGTGGCGGGATCCGACCCGGATGACCGGGGCAACCCGGTGGGGCTGGTGTTCACCGCGCTGGCCACCCCGGACGGCGTCTGGGTGAAGCAGCTGAACCTGGCCAGCCAGAGCGCCCGGCGGGACCGTACCCGGAACCTGGCCGCCAACCACGCCCTGGATATGGTTAGACGATGGATAGCGGGATTGGATCCCGCCGGAATGGCGTGACAATACAACGGGAAGGGAATGACAGCATGAAACACTGGAAAAAGGGCCTGCTGGCGGCGGTGCTGCTGGCGGCGCTGGCGCTGGGCATGGCCGGTCCCGCGTTCGGCTCCGGCGCCAACACCCAGGTGAACCTGATGGCGGTGAACGAGACGGTGCTGCTGGAGCTCACCACCGAGAATATGCCCCGCACGGTGGGCGGGGTGCTGTACGTGCCCTACACCATGCTGTCCAACCTGTCCACCGGCATCGATCTGGGAGTGAACTCCCTGTACAGCGCCACCCGGCGCACGGTAATGGTGACGAACCGGGGGCGGAAGGGGATCGTGTTTGACCTCCAGGCGAATACCGCCGAGGATATGGACGGCAACCCGGTGTCCGCCAGGGCCATGGTGCGCAACGCCACTGTCTTTGTGCCCATCGACTTTCTGTGCGAGTATTTCGGCACGATCAGCTGCTCCCGGACGCCGACCCCGTACGGCACCCTGATCCGGGTGACCAACGCCCACGTGATCCTCAGCGACCAGGCCTTTGTGGACGCGGCGGACAGCCTGCTGGCGAGCAGCCTGAGCCACTATCTGGAATCCGCCGGCGGCGGCAATGCCCAGCCCATCCCCTCCGGCGGGGCGGAGACCTCCGAGCCCCCCAGCGGGGCGGAGCTGTACCTGGCGTTCCGCTGCGGGACGGAGGGCGAGGAGTGCGCCCGGCTGGTGGAGGGCCGGGAGCTGCGCGCGCTGTTCCTCTTCACGCCGGAGCAGCTGGAAGAGCAGGACGGCCTGGTCCGCCGCCTGGTGGGGGCGGGCCACACGGTGGGGCTGCTCCTGGAGGGCGAGAACGTGGAGGACTGCCTAGCCCAAGGCGCGGAGGGGGCGGCGCTGCTGGCCGCCATCGCCCGGTACCCCGCCCTGGTGGCCAGCGCCCCCAGCTTGGACGAGCCGGGCCGGGAGGAGCTGGCGAAAGCGGGCTGGGCGCTGTGGGGCGCCGATGTGCTTGCGGAGGACTACCCCTCCGGCTCCGCCCTGGTGCGGGGGCTGTCCCCCCAGCGGATGAACTATGTGGAGCTGGACTGCGGCTCCGGGGGCGCGGCCTTCCTGCGGGAGGTGCTGAGTACCATGGGCGAAGAAGAGTGCCAGGCGTACCAGCCCACCGCGCCGGCGCTGGGATAAAAAGAAAGTGTCCGCCCTGGAAAGGGGCGGGCACTTTTTTCTGCCTGCCGGCGGGGGCCTCTGGCGGCCCGCTTCCAGCGGGAAGCCCTCCGGGGGGTTACTTTTCCCACGTGGGAAAAGTAACCAAAAGGACGCTTAGGGGGACGCCCGCCGGTTCGAAGCGGCCCTGTGGGCCGCTCTCACAGGCCGGGCTTCCCCCTAAGAACCCCCTTTTTTAAGGGCACGCCGCTTGTAAAAGTGTGGTGACCCTTCCGGCGCGTGGTGCTTTCGCATGGATTTACCCCTATTTTCGCTGCCGCTCCATTTGCGGACACGGGACCTGCTGCGCCGCCCACCGCCAGCGCCTGGATGGGGCGACGGATCACACGCCGCCCTCTTAATTCGGTTCATCCGTCCGCCCTAGCAAATAGTCCGTCGTTACCTCAAGATAGTCGGCGATTGCAACCAAAGTCTCATAGTCAGGACGGCGGCGGCCACCTTCATAATATTGATATGCACGTGGCGTCATTTTTAAATATTCTGCAACTTCTTTTTGCATGAGCCCTTTTTTTGAGCGCGCTTCTCTCAATCGATTCGCAAATGGTACCATAACTTTTCAATCCCTCTTGACACAGTCAGTTTGTTCCTGTATAATCAAAATGAACAAAACGACTGTTTGCGTTGTTTTAAAGGAGTGTTCTCAATGACCGCCCTGATGGAAATTCTCTATTGCTACGCGCAGGATCATGAAGTAGAAGCCCTCTTGGCCCTGGACGATGAGTACAAGGAGTGTGCCCGCTGTACGCGGAAGCAGGAGGCGCGCCTTCGCGCCTCGCTGGACAAGGAGTCTGAGGGTATACTGAATGAGTTCTTGGACGAGCAGAAACTGCTCCAGTTTAAGGAAGAAGAGGCCCATTTTCGAGCGGGCTTTCAAATCGCGTTAGCGCTGACGCGGTGAGGGGCGGGCCGGCCCATCCAGGCGCTGGCCGTGGGCCGCGTCATATTCAGTGAGTGGACATCGGCGGCAGCACAAATAGGGGGAAATCCGTGCGAAAGCCCACGCGCCGGAAGGGTCACCGTCCTTTGGCAAGCGGAGGCTGGGGATACCTAAGGGGCGGGAGCCCCTTAGGCGCGCTCTTTGGTCACTTTCTCTCGCGTGAGAGAAAGTGACCCGCCGGAGGCACACCCCCTTGGGGGCAGGGGGTTACAGGTCGAGCATGACCCGTTCGATATTGCTGACCGCCTCGTCCACGAGGCCGTCAACATCAAGGGCCTTCTCGGCCTCCTCCAGCTCCTCCAGCTTGGGCTTGGTGCGGGGGTGCTTGGGGGTGAACACGGTGCAGCAGTCCTCATAGGGCAGGATGGACGTTTCAAAGGTGCCGATCTTCCGGGACACCCGGACGATCTCCTCCTTGTCCATGCCCACCAGCGGGCGCAGGACGGGGACGGTGCACACCGCGTCGGTGCACACCATGGCCTCCAGGGTCTGGCTGGCCACCTGGCCCACCGACTCGCCGGTGACCAGGGCATGGATGTCATTCTTTTCCGCCACCCGGCAGGCAATGCGCATCATGAACCGCCGCATGAGGATGGTGAACAGCTCCTCCGGGCAGGAGCGGCGCAGCTCCTCCTGGATCTTGGTGAAGGGCACCACGTGGACGCACTGCTTGCCGGTGTAGGGCACCAGCAGACGGGCCAGCTCCAGCACCTTCTCCTTGGCCTCCGGGGAGGTGTAGGGGTAAGAGTAGTAGTGGATCATGTCCACGATGACGCCCCGCTTGGCGACCATATAGGAGGACACCGGGGAGTCGATGCCGCCGGACAGCAGGGACAGCGCCCTGCCCCCCATGCCCACGGGCAGGCCGCCGGCGCCCGGTTCCGGGTCGGCGTGGATGTAGGCGTCGAAGTCCCGCACCTCCACATGGACGGTGAGCTCCGGGTGGTGCATATCCGCCGTCAGGTGGGGATATTTGTCGTGGAGCTCCCCCCCCACGTACTGGGAGAGCTGGATGGAGGTCATGGGGAAGGTCTTGTCCGCCCGCTTGGACTCCACCTTGAAGGAGCGGGCGGTTTGCAGCTTGTCCCCCAGGTAGTCCACGGCGCAGGCCACGATGGCGTCCTTGTCCTTGGGGCAGGCCCGGGCGCGGCAGATGCCCACTGCGCCGAACAGCTTGCCCATGGCCTCCCAGGCACCCTCGAAGTCGCAGGAATCGTCCAGCGGCTCCACGTAGGTGGTGGACTGGCGGGTATACACTTTAAAAGAACCGTATTTTTTCAGCCGCCGCTTGGCGTTGCCCATCATCTTTTCCTCAAAGCCCCGGCGGTTCAGGCCCTTGAGCACCATTTCCCCCTGCTTGAGCAGGATGATCTCTTGCATAAACTTCCCTTGCTTTCCGTTTTTTGTCCTCCTATTTTACAGGGACAACAGGCGGCTGTCAAGGGCGGGAGATTTTTCTTGCCCCCTTGCCCAAGCCGTCGAATTGTGTTAAAATCTGGGGAGTATACGCAAAGAGAGAGGGGGAGGGGGCCGTGTTGGGAGCGCGGCCTCAAAATCATATGCCAAACAGGATCGGATTTGACAATCAGCGTTATCTGGACACCCAGTCCGCCCACATCCGGGAGCGCATCGCCCAGTTCGGCGGCAAGCTGTACCTGGAATTCGGCGGAAAGCTGTTCGACGACTACCACGCCGCCCGGGTGCTGCCCGGCTTCGCCCCGGACAGCAAGATCAGGATGCTCCTGGAGCTGCGGGACAGCGTGGAGATCGTCATGGCCATCAACGCCGCCGACATCGAGCAGAACAAGGTCCGGGGCGATCTGGGCATCACCTACGGCGAGGATGTGCTGCGGCTCATCGACACCTTCCGGGGGGAGGGGCTGTACGTGGGCAGCGTGGCCGTCACCCGGTACGCCGCCCAGCCCGCGGCGGACGCCTTCAAGCGCCGGCTGGAGGACCTGGGGGTGAAGGTGTACCTCCACTACCCCATCCCCGGCTACCCCCATGACGTGGCGCGCATCGTGTCCGAGGAGGGCTTTGGCCGCAGCGATTACATCGAGACCACCCGGCCCCTGGTGGTGGTCACCGCCCCCGGCCCCGGCTCGGGGAAGATGGCCACCTGCCTGTCCCAGCTCTACCACCACCACGTCCGGGGCGAGCGGGCGGGATACGCCAAGTTTGAGACCTTCCCCATCTGGAACCTGCCCCTAAAACACCCGGTGAACCTGGCCTATGAGGCGGCCACGGCGGATCTCAACGACGTGAACATGATCGACCCCTTCCACCTCCAGGCGCATGGGGAGACCACGGTGAACTACAACCGGGACGTGGAAGTGTTCCCGGTGCTCCAGGCCATCTTCGAGCAGATCATGGGGGAGAGCCCCTATAAGTCCCCCACCGACATGGGGGTGAATATGGCGGGCAACTGTATCGTGGACGACGAGGCGGTGTGCGCCGCCGCCCGGCAGGAGATCGTCCGGCGGTACTACGCCGCCCTGTGCGACCGCCGCCGGGGCCAGGGCAGCGACGAGATCGTGTACAAGCTGGAGCTGCTGATGAAGCAGGCCCAGGCGAATCCCGAGCTGCGCCCCGTCATCGCCGCCGCCGAGGGGCGGGAGGAGGAGACGGGGGAACCCGCCGCCGCCATCCGGCTGCCCGACGGCCGGGTGATCACAGGGGGCACCTCTGAGCTGATGGGGGCTGCCGCCGCGGCCCTGCTCAACGCCCTGAAGGCCCTGGCCGGCATCGACCGGAAGGAGCACCTCATTTCCCGGGAGGCCATCGAGCCCATCCAGGGGCTGAAGGTGGATCATTTGGGCAGCCGCAACCCCCGCCTGCACAGCGATGAGGTCCTCATTGCCCTGGCCATCTCCACCGCCACGGTGCCCCTGGCGGCCCAGGCGCTGGACAGCCTGGACAAGCTGCGGGACTGCGAGGCCCACTCGTCCGTCATCCTCACCGCCGCCGACAGCGGGACATACTCCAAGCTGGGCCTGCGCCTGACCTGCACCCCCCGCTACCAGGGCAGCCAGCTCTACCACAAGTAAAACCGGGCCGCAAAAAAAGAGCTTGCAATCTGGGACGGCCTGTGGTATCATACTTGTTACCTGTGCGGGCCAAGCCCGCTGAATCGAAGCCATTACCGAAAGGATTTGAGTCAAAATGACCACCGTTCAGATCGTCGTATCCATCATTTATTTTATCGTGGCCCTGGCCCTCATCGCCGTGGTGATGCTCCAGTCCGGCAAGAGCGCCGGCCTGTCCGGCGCCATCGCCGGCGGCGCGGACACCTTCCTGTCCAAGAACAAGGCCAAGTCCGCCGACGCCCGTCTGGCCAAGATGACCAAGTGGGTGGCCATTGTGTTCATGCTGCTCACCCTGGTGCTGTGCCTGCTGCCCGGTGCGCCCACCGCGGCCTGAGACAAGCGAGAAAAAACCCCCTGCCGCAAGGCCGGGGGATTTTTTTATGCTCTGAGATGTTCCGGCGGGCGATACTTCGTCGCCGCAAGCTCCATATCCCTCGCTTCCGCCTTCGGCGAAAGCTCGCTCATTGCGCTGCGGCTCCTCTCCCCACAAAGCCTGAAGGGCGGCTTTGCCGTGGGCGGGCCTATGGCCCGCTTAGGCCTGTGGCCGCTCTGCGGCCTAACGGCAGGGACCCCGCTATGCCCTTAAATGCTCCGGAGGGCGGTACTGTAATGCTTCCGCGAGATGGTGGACGGCGATGTCCTCCGCCCCGTCCAGGTCGGCGATGGTGCGGGCCACCCGCAAAATGCGGTCGTAGCCCCGGGCGGTGAGGCCCAGCCGGTCATAGGCCCCCCGGATGAGCTGCTGGCAGCTCTCGTCCAATTTACAGTAAGCGCGCAGCTCCTTTGGGCCCATCTGGGCGTTGCAGGAGGGGCCGTCCGGGCCGAACCGGGCGGTTTGCAGCGCGCGGGCGGCGTTGACCCGCTGCCGGATGTCCTCCGAGCTTTCCGCCGGGGCGGAGGCTCCGGACAGCTCGTCGTAGTCCAGAGAGGGCACGTCCACGCAGATGTCGATACGGTCCAGCATAGGCCCCGACAGCCGGGACAGGTACCGCCGCACCGCCTGCTCGGTGCAGGTGCACCGTCCGGAGGGGTGGCCGTACCAGCCGCACTTGCAGGGGTTCATGGCGCACACCAGCATGAACCGGCTGGGGTAGGTCACCGAGCCGGACACCCGGGAGATCTGGGTCTGCCCGTCCTCCAGGGGCTGGCGCAGCACCTCCAGCACGTCGGAGTGGAACTCGGGCAGCTCGTCCAGGAACAGCACCCCGTTGTGGGCTAGGGAGATCTCCCCAGGCCGGGGGTTGGGGCCGCCCCCGGTCATGCCGGCGGCGGAGATGGTGTGATGGGGTGCGCGGAAGGGGCGGCGGCGCACCATGGGATGCTCCCGGGTGGTAAGCCCCATGACGGAGTAAATTTCCGTGCAGGCCAGGGCCTCCGCCCGCGTCAGGTCGGGGAGGATAGAGGGCAGGCGCTTGGCCATCATGGACTTGCCCGAGCCGGGACTGCCCGACATGAGCACATGGTGGCCTCCCGCGGCGGCCACCTCCAGCGCCCGCTTGGTGTGCTCCTGGCCCTTTACCTCGGCAAAATCCGCCCCCTGGACGGGGGCCAGCTCCGCCTGCCAAACCGGGGCGGGGGGGATGGGGGCCTCCCCCGACAGGTGCTCCGCCAGCTCCCGCACGGTGCGGACGGGGATGACCTCCAGGCCGTCCGCCAGGGTGGCCTCGGGGGCGTTGTCGGCGGGAACGAACAGCCGGACGATCCCCGACCGGCGGGCCGCCAGCGCCATGGGCAGCACCCCGGGCACCGGGCGCAGCCGCCCGTCCAGGGACAGCTCGCCGATGAAAGCGGAATCCCGCTCCTGTTTCAGCGAAAGCTGCCCGCCGGCGGCAAGGATGCCCACCAGGATGGGCAGGTCGTACACTGTGCCCGCCTTGCGCTGGCCGGCGGGGGCCAGGTTCACCGTGATGCGGGAGACGGGGAAGTCGAAGCCGGCGGACTTGATGGCGGAGCGCACCCGTTCCCTTGCCTCCTTCACGGCGGCATCGGGCAGGCCCACCACGTCGAAGGCGGGCAGGCCGCTGGACAGGGCGCACTCGGCGGTGACGGGATAGCCCGCCACCCCGTTCAGCCCCAGGGAGGCCACATTGCACACCATGGAAGGTCACCTCGATCCCTTCGTTTCTTGTCGTATATTGTATCACGGACCGCCTTTTTTCGCAAGGCCCCTCTGGGCGGGGCGCCCGTCGGCGGCGATGTCCAAATTGCCCAGAAACTTTGCCAAAAAATTGAGCGATTCCAATTGCAAAATCGGCGGGAATGTGATAAGCTTGACAATGCGAAACGGAACGAAACCGTATGAGGGACGTTCTCATATGAAAAGGAGGAAAACGCCTATGGCACGCAAGTTCAAGACAATGGACGGCAACACCGCCGCCGCCCATGTGTCCTACGCATTCACCGAAGTGGCGGGCATCTATCCCATCACGCCGTCCAGCCCCATGGCCGACAACGTCGACCAGTGGGCCGCCGCCGGCCGGAAGAACATTTTCGGCCAGACCGTCAAGGTCATTGAGATGCAGTCCGAGGCCGGCGCCGCCGGCACCGTCCACGGCTCCCTGGCCGCCGGCGCCCTGACCACCACCTACACCGCATCCCAGGGTCTGCTGCTGATGATCCCCAATATGTACAAGATCGCCGGCGAGCTGCTTCCCTGTGTGTTCCACGTGTCCGCCCGTACGGTGGCCAGCCACGCGCTGAACATCTTCGGCGACCACTCCGACGTCATGGCCTGCCGCCAGACCGGCTTCGCCATGCTGGCCGAGGGCAACGTGCAGGAGGTCATGGATCTGTCCGCCGTGGCCCACTTGGCCGCCATCGAGGGCCGCGTGCCCTTCCTGAACTTTTTCGACGGCTTCCGCACCTCTCACGAGATCCAGAAGGTCGCCATCTGGGATTACGACGACCTGGCTGAGATGGTGGACTGGAAGTCCATCGAGGACTTCCGTGCCCGGGCCCTGAACCCCGAGCACCCCATCATGCGCGGTTCCCACGAGAACGGCGACATCTTCTTCCAGCATCGCGAGGCCTGCAACAAGTACTACGACGCCGTGCCCGAGATCGTGGAGAAGTACATGGGCAAGGTCAACGAGAAGCTGGGCACCAACTACCAGCTCTTCAACTACTACGGCGCTGAGGACGCCGACCGCGTCATCATCGCCATGGGCTCCATCTGCGACGTGGCCGAGGAAGTCATCGACTACCTGAACGCCCACGGCGAGAAGGTGGGCCTCATCAAGGTCCGTCTGTACCGCCCGTTCCGCGCTGACAAGCTGCTGGCCGCCATCCCCGCCACCTGCAAGCAGATCGCCGTGCTGGACCGCACCAAGGAGCCCGGCGCCCAGGGCGAGCCTCTGTACCTGGACGTGGTCACCGCTCTGGCCAATGCGGGCCGCACCGACATCTCCGTCATCGGCGGCCGTTACGGCCTGGGCTCCAAGGACACTCCCCCGGCCAGCGTGTTCGCTGTCTATGAGGAGCTGACCAAGACTGAGCCCAAGCGCCAGTTCACCATCGGCATCGTGGACGACGTCACCAATATGTCCCTGGAGGAGAAGCCCTCCCCCAACACCGCGGCCGAGGGCACCATCGAGGTCAAGTTCTGGGGTCTGGGCGGCGACGGCACCGTGGGCGCCAACAAGAACTCCATCAAGATCATCGGCGACCACACCGACAAGTACGTCCAGGCGTACTTCCAGTACGACTCCAAGAAGACCGGCGGCGTGACCATCAGCCATCTGCGCTTCGGCGACCAGCCCATCCGCGCCCCCTACTATATCAACAAGGCCGACTTCGTGGCCTGCCACGTGCCCGCCTATATCGTCAAGGGCTTCCCCATGGTTCGTGACGTGAAGGACGGCGGCACCTTCCTCATCAACTGCCAGTGGTCCGATGAGGAGCTGGATAAGCATATGCCCGCCGTGGCCAAGCGCTATATCGCCGAGCACAATATCCAGGTCTACACCATCAACGCCATCGACCTGGCCATCGAGATCGGCATGGGCAAGCGCACCAACACCATCCTCCAGTCCGCCTTCTTCAAGCTGGCCAAGGTCATGCCCGAGGAAGAGGCCATCGGCTATATGAAGGACGCCGCCACCCACTCCTACCTGAAGAAGGGCCAGGACGTGGTGGATATGAACCACAAGGCCATCGACATCGGCGCCACCGCCTTCAAGAAGTTCGAGGTTCCCGCCTCCTGGGCCACCGCCGAGGACAAGGCCGACAGCGCCAGCCTGGAAGGCCGCGCCAAGCTGGTCGAGCAGGTGAAGGACGTCATGGAGCCCGTGAACCGCATGGACGGCGACAGCCTGCCCGTGTCCGCGTTCGAGACCTACGTGGACGGCACCTTCCAGCAGGGCGCCGCCGCCTATGAGAAGCGCGGCGTGGCCGTCAGCGTTCCCGCCTGGAATCCCGACACCTGCGTGCAGTGCAATATGTGCGCCTACGTCTGCCCCCACGCCACCATCCGTCCCTTCGCGCTCACCGAGGAGGAGGCCAAGGCCGCTCCCGAGTGCGCCCAGATCGTGGACGTCAAGGCCGGCAAGGGCAAGGGCGTGTACAAGTACTCCCTGGCTGTGTCCGCCATGGACTGCATGGGCTGCTCCGTCTGTGTGGGCGTCTGCCCCACCAAGAGCCTGAGCATGGTGCCCCTGGAGAAGGAAGCCGGCCGTCAGCCCGCCTTCGACTATATGGTCGCCAAGGTCGCCCCCAAGGCCGATATGGAGGGTACCGGCTCCGTCAAGGACAGCCAGTTCAAGCAGCCCCTGCTGGAGTTCTCCGGCTCCTGCGCCGGCTGTGCCGAGACCGCTTATGCCCGCCTGGTCACCCAGGTGTGCGGCGAGCGTATGTATGTTTCCAACGCCACCGGCTGTTCCTCCATCTGGGGCGGCCCGGCCGCTACCTCCCCCTACACCGTCAACAAGGACGGCAAGGGCGTGGCGTGGGCCAACTCCCTGTTCGAGGACAACGCCGAGCACGGCCTGGGCATCCATCTGGGCCAGAAGGCCATCCGCAATGCGCTGGCCGACAAGACCCGCGAGCTGCTCGCCGTGGACTGGGCCATGCCCGGCGTGAAGGAAGCCGCCCAGAAGTGGCTGGACACCATGGACGACGGCGAGGCCAACCAGGAGGCCACGAAGGAATATATTGCCAAGATGGAGGAAGCCATCTGCACTGTGGACGAGATCATTGAGCTGACCGCCACTGACGAGGGCAAGGACTACTTTGGCGAGGAGAAGGCCGCCAGCATCAACGCCCACATGAAGGAGCTGAAGGCCGCAGGCAAAAAGCACTGCGACTGCCCCGCCTGCACCATCATAGAGCAGATCCTGGCCCAGAAGGACTACCTGAACAAGAAGTCCATCTGGATCTTCGGCGGCGACGGCTGGGCCTACGACATCGGTTACGGCGGACTGGATCACGTGCTGGCCTCCGGCGAGGACATCAACATCTTCGTGTTCGACACCGAGGTGTACTCCAACACCGGCGGACAGGCGTCCAAGTCCTCCAACATCGGCCAGGTGGCGCAGTTTGCCGCTGCCGGCAAGAACATCAGCAAGAAGTCCCTGGCTGAGATCGTCATGCAGTACGGTTACGTGTACGTGGCCCAGGTGGCCATGGGCGCCAACCCGAACCAGACCCTCCAGGCCATCCGCGAGGCCGAGGCCTATCACGGCCCGTCCCTGGTCATCGGCTACAGCCCCTGCGAGATGCACTCCATCAAGGGCGGCATGGCCAACTGCCAGAGCGAGATGAAGAAGGCCGTGGCCTGCGGCTACTGGAACCTGTTCCGGTACAACCCCGCTAACAAGGCCGAGGGCAAGAACCCGTTCACCCTGGACTCCAAGGCCCCCGCCGGCGGTTACCAGGAGTTCCTGCTCAACGAGGCCCGTTACTCCTCCCTGACCCGTTCCTTCCCGGAGCGCGCCGACAAGCTGTTCAAGGAGAACGAGGCGGCCGCCATGGCCCGCTGGGAGCACCTCCAGAAGCTCATCGAGCTGTACGCGTAATTCCCCGATTGGTTCAACAAAAACAGCCCCCCTCGAAAGAGGGGGGCTGTTTTTATGCTTTATTTTTTATTGCGCACAAATACCTGGGTGCCCTGGTATTTGGCGTTGTGGCGTTCGTCGATCTCAAAGCCGTCCAGGGCGGCGATGAACCGGGACAGCTTGGCGTAACCGTAGTTGCGGGAATCGAAATCGGGCTGCTTCTTGATGAGCAGGGTGCCCAGGTCGCCCAGGTAGGCGTAGCCGTCCTCGTCCGCCAGGTCCTCCACCGACTGGGCAATCAGCTCCTTGACGGACAGCGTGGCGGTCTCCGCCGGGGGCTGGGGCTTCTTTTTCGCAGTCTTGCCGGAGGGTGCGGGAGCTGCCTGCTCGGCGGCCTTCAGCGACTCGATGTACACGAACTTGTCGCAGGCCACGATGAAGGGTTTGGGCGTCTTTTTCTCCCCCATGCCGTACACCTTCATCCCAGCCTCCCGCAGGCGGGTGGCCAGCCGGGTGAAGTCGCTGTCGCTGCTCACCAGCACGAACCCGTCGCAGTTGCCGGAATACAGGATGTCCATGGCGTCGATGATCATGGCGGAGTCGGTGGCGTTCTTGCCGGTGGTGTAGCTGTACTGCTGGAAGGGGGTGATGGCGTGCTCCAGCAGCAGGGGCTTCCAGCTGCCCATGTTGGGGGCGGTCCAGTCGCCGTAGATGCGTTTGATGGTGGCCGCGCCGTACACCGCCACCTCCGCCATGACCTCCTTTAGGGCGGTGCGGGGGGCGTTG
Source organism: Clostridiales bacterium (assembly GCA_014799475.1). Lineage (GTDB taxonomy): Bacteria > Bacillota > Clostridia > Oscillospirales > Oscillospiraceae > Enterenecus. Next base: position 60,454 of record JAAVHX010000033.1, read on the forward strand.
TCCGCGTCGATGAGGACGGCTAAGCGCAGTTCATTTTCCATGATGGTTCTCCTTTTTGCTTCGTTGCGTGATTGGTAAATTTAGTATATCATATGCGGAGAGGAAAGGCCAGAACAAAAAATTTTCTCCCCGGTGCAACGATTTAAGGGCCTGGGGCGTGTTATAGGCAAGGAGGGGCGGAAGGGGCCCCCGCAAAGTCGCCCCTTCAGACTTTGTGGGGAGAGGAGGAGCAAGGGAGCGAACTGCGTTTTCGCCGAAGGCGGAAACGCAGTTGAGCGGACTTTGCGACGACGACGTGACCTACTCCAACCGGTTGGAAGAATTGGTGACCAAACATGAGAATACGCTGTTCCGGGCGGCGCTGGCCATTTTGGGCGACGCCCATGAGGCGGAGGACGCGGTGCAGGACACCTTCCTGCGCTATCTGGAAAAGCGCCCCGAACTCCGGGACAGCGACCACGAGAAGGCGTGGCTGCTGAAGGTGGCGGCCAACCGCTGTAAGAGCGTCCTGCGGCAGCGGCGCCGCCACCCGGCGGTGGAGCTGCTGGACGTGTACCCTGCCCCGGACAGGTCCTGCCGGGAGCTGATGGAGGCCATCCTGGCCCTGCCCGCCAACCAGCGGGCGGCGGTACATCTGCACTACTACGAGGGCTACACCTCGGAGGAGATCGGGGCCATCCTGGGCCAGCGGCCCGGGACGGTGCGCTCCCACCTCAGCCGTGCCCGGGACGCGTTAAGACGTTATCTGACTGACGGCGAAGAAGGAGAATCATAATATGAAAAAATACAGGGAGTATATGGATAACGTGAGGGCGTCCGACACCCTCCACCAGCGGCTGGTAGAGCTGGAGGCCTCCGGGAAGCGCCCCATCCCGTGGAAGAGGTACGGGGCGATGGCGGCGGCGCTGGTGTTGGCCGTGGGCCTGGGGGCCTGGTGGCTGAACCGGGAGGAAGTCTATGATCCCCTCGTGGATTACGACCCAGTCGCTCCGGAGATCGCGGATGAACCCGCACCCGACATCGCCCTGGTGGCACCTGGCGACGTGACGGAGCCGGGGGAAAAGACCATCGGCGGGTACGAGGTGGTCTCCGGCAGCGGGGAGAACGCCATAGCGGCCTACTGTTTCCTGCCCTATATCGAGTACGGCCCACCCTCTGACACATCGATAGCCGCCTCCCTTGCCGAGCCGGCCGGCGGGCTGCGGGAGGCCACCAGGGAGGACGTGCTGGCTTTGGTGGGCGGGGAGGACGCGCTCACAGCCCATTTGGATTGGGGAGGACGCGAATTGCGCGGCACAGTGGGCTTTGAGGCCGACGGAACGGTGTGGATGCTGAGCCTTTGGGGGGAGGGGCAGGACACCGCGTTCAGCCTGGAGCTGTCCCCCGGCCGCCTGCCCCCCACCTGCTGCGTGGTGATAGGTGAGCAGCGCACCATCACCAACGTGTGGGGCGTGGAGGTCAGCGGCGTGAACTGTAGGGGGGCGGCCTACGGCGACACGGAGCGGGGCGTCTATATGGACGTATGCCGTGAGGTGGAGTTTATCGCCAACGGCGTGGGCTGCCGCATGAAAGCCTACGGCACACAGGACGGGGCGGTGGAGGAACTCGTCTCCCGGTTTGTCCGCTGGGCCGTGCTGGAGGGGCTGAATCTGTCCGGGATCGGCCCGGACAATGGTATATGCGGGTATCCTCTTGCGCCAAGCGGGGAAACAGGGGACAGTGTGCCAGATATGAGCGAGCCGCCCATCCTGCGGGTGCTGTGCGCGGAGGGCCTGGTAGACGGCCGCAGCGGCAATTACCACTGGAACTATCCCGGGGAGGACGGCCAGACCGTGGGCGCCATTGCCTGCGGGCTGCACCCCCTGGACTTCCGGGAGGCCCCCAGCCTGACCACGGCGGACAGGACGGTCGCGCTGAACTTCTTCGATCTGCCTGACCGGGTCAGTGTGGTATGCTGGCCGGACAGCGAGTGGGGCAACACCTCCGCCGCTAGCCAGCCCGCCCAGGCGAGCTGGAACGAGCAAACGCAGGGCTATGAGCTGACGCTGAAGGAGGGCGGCTGGATTTACGCGGTCACCGCCGGGTGGGACGACCAGGGCACGGCCGACTACGTGTTTTATCTCATTAAAAGCTAAACTAGGCGCGAAAACCGCCCCGGCAAAGCCGGGGCGGTCTTTTTGCCTTGCGCCGCTGCCCCGCGTCTGTTATAATATCCCTGAATATCGGACTTTATGCCTGCTAGAATACAGGTTGAAAGGAGGCGGTGGCCATGGCAAAAAGCGCGAATTACAAACGGAAGCTCCCCATTCTGGCCAAGCTCCTGCTGGAGCGCAGCGACGAGGAGCACCCCATCTCCCGGCAGGAGATGCAGGAGGAGCTGGAGCGGTGGGGGCTGGGCGCGGAGCGCAAGAGCATTTACGACGACATGGAGCAGCTTCGTGAGCTGGGCCTGGATGTGCAGAGCCGCCGGGGCAGAGGGGGCGGCTGGTTCGTCGGGGCGCGGGATTTTGAGCTGGCGGAGCTGAAGCTGCTGGTGGACGCGGTGCAGTCCAGCCGGTTTCTCACCAAGCGCAAGAGCGACGCCCTCATCCACAAGCTGGAGGGGCTGACCAGCGTCCACCAGGCGCGCCAGCTCCAGCGGCAGGTGTACGTGGACCGGCGGGTTAAGACCATGAACGAGAGCATCTTTTACAACGTGGACAAGCTCCAGGGGGCCATCGCCAACAACAAGGTGGTGACCTTCCGCTACTTCGAGTACAACGCCAAACGGGAGCGGGTGTTCCGCCGGGAGGGGGCACGGTACAAGCTCACCCCCTATGGCCTGATCTGGGACAGCGAGAACTACTACCTGGCCGGGTGGGACGAGCTTCGGAAAGAGGTGCGACACTACCGGGTGGACAAGATGGCGGACATCACCGTCACCGGCATGAAGGGCCATCCCCAGGGGGACTGGACGGCGGAGGGCTATACCCGGAAGCACTTCGGGATGTACTCCGGCACGCCCTGCCGGCTGCGGCTGCGGTGTGAGAACCGGCTGGCCGGGGTGCTCATCGACCGCTTCGGGCTGGAGGTGTCCCTCATCCCCGACGGGGAGGAGCATTTCACCGCCTCGGTGGATCTGGTGGTCAGCCCGCCGCTGTGGGGCTGGCTGTTCGGCCTGGGGCCGGGGGTGGAGGTGCTCTCGCCCGGCTGGGCGGTGGACGAGTTCGCCGCGCGGCTGGAGCAGGCGGCGGCGCTGTACCGCAACCGGCCGTCCCAGGAGGAACAGGCGGAAGATAGCGAGTCGGAGGAAGCGCCCCGGGAGGGGGCGCGGCAGGAATAAGCCGATGGGAAAATGGGGAGACTTTCCAAAAACGGGGGTTGCGACCACCCAAAATTGGAGGGGATCCCATGGATCGAAGGAAGCTGGGACGGGAATTTTACGAGCTGGGCCTGCGGCTGGGCGGACTGGGCACGGTGGCCATCGGCAGCGGCGGCGGGGAGCTGGCAAAGGCGCTGGCCCGGGCAGCGGGCTGCGGCGTGTCCCTGGCCGGGGGCGAGGCCAAATTCCACGACGGCGGCTGCGCCGCCTGCGGGGCGTGGCTGGCGGGGTACTATGGATTTCCCGCCTCCCTGTTCGTCCGGCAGGAGGGGGAACAGGTGGAGCTGTTCCTCATGGACGGACAGGGCAAGCGCCTGACCCCCGTGGAGACGGATGGGGCGGCCAAGCCCTGCACGGGGGAATGGGATCTGCTGGTTGGGGCGGACTGCGCCTGGGCGGGCCACCGGGCGGGACCGTATCAGGGGGAGCTGGGGACGGCGTGCGCCGTCGGTCCCGCCGCCCTCACCCTGGCGCTGGAGCGGATGGGGTACGAGGTGGCGGACCGCCCCATCCCCGGCGCGGCTCTATTCCAGGCCGACCGGGAGGGCTTCTCCCTCCGGGTGGAGGAGGGGGGCGGAACGTTTGCCCTCCAGGGGGAGGACGCTCTGGCCGGGCTGGCGGACTATGTCCGGCGGCCCCAGGCGGTGCCCGCCTTCCGCCCCGGCGACGGAACGGGGCAAAACACACCCCTGTGAGTCACATGGCAGGCTGTGACAATTTCACCGGGATGTCTTGAATCGGGCCATGGCCTGTGCTAGAATGGAGGCCATGGCCGGAGACAGATCAAGAATGGACGGGGGAGACGACGATGAAAACCGCGCTGATTACCGGGGGAACCGTGTTTGCCAGCCGCTACGCGGCGGAATACTATGTCAAAAAAGGATACCGCGTGTTTGTGCTGAATCGGAACAGCAGGGCGCAGCCGGAGGGTGCCACGCTGATCGAGGGGGATAGGCACAGTTTGGGCGACCAGCTGCGCCCCTATCATTTTGACGTGATTTTCGACATCACGGCCTACACCGCGGCCGACGTCAACGGTCTGCTGGACGCGGTGGGGGGCTTTGACGATTATATTTTGATCAGCTCCAGCGCCGTATACCCGGAGTACTGCCCCCAGCCCTTCCGTGAGGACACGGAGCTGGGCGCGAACCAGATCTGGGGGGGTTACGGGACCAACAAAATCGAGGCGGAGCGGGCCCTGATGGAACGGGCCCCCAACGCCTACATCCTCCGCCCGCCGTACCTGTATGGGCCGATGAATAACCTATACCGGGAGGCGTTTGCATTTGAGTGCGCGCTGAGGGACAGGAAATTTTACTTACCTCGGGACGGGGAGATGAGGCTCCAGTTCTTCCATGTGGACGATCTGTGCCGGTTTATGGACATCATACTGGAACAAAAGCCGGCCCGGCACATATTCAATGTGGGGAATCGGGAGACGGTGTCTGTCCGCGACTGGGCGGCCCTGTGCTATCAGGCGGCGGGAAAGAGCGCCGAGTTTGTCCGGGTGGACAGCGGCGTGGAGCAGAGGAACTATTTCAGCTTTTATGACTACGAGTACTGCCTGGACGTGGCGGCCCAGGAGAGTCTGATGCCGGGGACAAAGCCGCTGGAGGAGGGGCTGCGGGAATCCTTCGCGTGGTATCTGGCCCACCCCGGAGAGGTGAACGAAAAGCCCTATCTCCAGTACATCGACGCCCATTTGGCCTGACCGCGGGCCACCCGTGAGAAAGGAGCGCTATGGAACCAACCAAACCAAAGCAGGGCCTGTGGACGAGGGACTTTACCATCATCACCCTGGGCAGCGTGGTGTCCATGATCGGCAACGCCCTGTCCGGCTTTGCGCTGAGTATCATGGTGCTGGACTACACCGGCTCCACCTTCCTCTATTCCCTGTTCATCGTGTGCTACCAGCTGCCCATGCTGGTGTGCCCTATCCTGGCGGGGCCGTACTTAGACCGCATGAGCCGGAAAAAGGTGATCTACCGGCTGGACTTCCTGTCCGCTGGGATCTATTTCGGCCTGTTCCTGCTGCTGCGGGGCGGGTGGTTCAGCTATCCGCTGCTGCTGGGTATGTGCGCGCTGGTGGGGGCCATCAATTCGGTGTACGCCGTGGCGTACGAGAGCTTCTATCCCAACCTGATCACCGAGGGGAACTACTCTAGGGCATACTCCATTTCCAGTATGCTCTGGCCGCTGGCGGCCATGTCCACCCCGCTGGCCGCCCTGGTCTATGAACAGGTGGGCAGCGCACCCCTGTTTGCCTTTAACGCCCTGTGCTTCCTCATCGCCGCCTGCTTTGAGCGCACCATCCGCTACCGGGAGACCCACATGGACAAGGCCCCCCCGGCGGACGGCGTGGGGGCGGCAAAGCGGTTTGGCCGGGATCTGAAGGAGGGACTGGACTACATCAGAGGGGAGCGGGGTCTGCTGGTCATCACGCTGTACTTCATGGTGTCCGGCATCTCGGGAAATGGGGGGAACAGCCTCCATCTGCCCTTTTTCCGCGGCAACGCCGCCCTCTTTGCCGCCTGGCCCTTGGCGGCGGTGACGCTGTACACCATCGTGTCCAACTTCGCGGTGGCGGGGCGGTTTTTGGGCGGGCTGATCCACTATAAGGTCAGATTCCCCACGGAGAAAAAGTTCACCATCGCCATCATCGTGTATCTGGTGGTGGAGGTGCTGGAGGGGACCGTGCTGTATATGCCCATACCCGCCATGGCCGCCGCCTTCTTCTTTTACGGTCTGCTGGGCATGACCTCCTACAACATCCGTATTGCCGCCACCCAGTCCTACATCCCGGACACCAAGCGGGCCCGGTTCAACGGCACCTTCCAGATGCTCACCTCCTTGGGGGGCGTCACCGGCACTTTGCTGGCGGGCAGCTTAGCCGAGATCATGCCCGAGCGGCGGGTGTGCCTGCTGCTCAGCGGCATGACCTTCTTCGCGGTGTGGCTGTTCATGTTCCGGGGGAGGAAGGCGGTGGCCGCCATCTACAACCGGGAGGTGTGAGAGTCCCTTTTAAGGTATTGGTTGCTAAGATAAACCTTCGGTAATTTCACCAATTCAAATTGACTTTGCTGGATGCTTATGATAATGTACAAAGCAACAAATTGGGAGTTAGTGGAGGAAGAAATGAAAAAGCCAACAAAGAAAATACGTATCATTTTACTATCTATCATATTCGCTATCACTTTCATTTTTGGGACTGCATTTTTAATTCTTGCAATCAGGACAAATGCGCTTCAAGATGATTATTCTTTTGTTTATCGTGATGAAAGCTATGCGAAAGAAGTATATATCGGAGGAATTGAACCGATTACGCAAAGTATATCTTGCGGATATGCGGCTATAGAAATGTTTTCGATGTGGAATGGTGGTAATATAACCGAAGAAAATCTTTATAATGAATACGGCAAGGTTGTTACTTCAACTGGAAAATCGTTTTGCAGCGAGTTTAACAAGCAATTTCCTGAATACGAAACTCAAATGTTCAAGTATTTAAAAAATTCCGAATTGATTGCTAAAGTCTATGAAAGCCTCTCACAAGGTATCCCTGTGCCTTTTGAATGGGCTGCTCTCTATGAAAATGAATGGACGCTGCATTACTCCATCGTAATAGGCATGGATATACCAAACGATACGGTAACTGTTGCAAATCCTTATGGGTATTTGGAAAAAATATCGCTGGAAGATTTTCTGAACAGAACGAGTTTTGAAGCATTTGAAGATATGCCTTTCTTTTATAAATTAGGTTTTGCCTTTGGCGTGTTTGAAAAGAATACAATATTTATTGCAAGTAAGGTATAAAATTCCGATTTACCGGGGAGTTATCCGCTATGGGTAGCTCCCCGTCCTGGCACTTTGATGAAGAATTTAGCAAATAGTGCATGAGCAACCTTAATCTAAAAAGGGAGGTGTGAGGCGGGAGTTGACAGGCCGCGCACATTCTGCTATACTGATTTGCAGATGTAATTTGTTTTCCCCGCCCTTCGGGTGGGAAAACAAAGACATTCAGAAAAAACCGAAAAGGGTGAAAAGATGCGCAAGTAAGTCGAACTTCAAGCTGTGAACAATGAGTTAAGACCCATTTTTTGATGGGCCTATGCTTTCATGGCGCGAAGGGCGGCTTGCTTGACCGGGGGCGTATTGTCACGCCCCTGCCTTTTCGTCATGTGATCCGTCTTTCTGCCATGAAAGACGGATTTTTTGTATGCAAAGGAGCGGATGCGTATGTTACAGGTGAAAAACCTCACCGTCACCCATAAAAAGGACCTGACCACCCTGGTGGAAGGGCTGTCCTTTGTGCTCTCGCCCGGCGACCGGGCGGCCCTCATCGGCGAGGAGGGCAACGGCAAGTCCACCGTCCTCAAGCTGCTGTACGACCCGGCCCTAGTGGAGCCCTATGTGGAGTGGACAGGGGAGATCGTGGACAAGGGGGTGCGGAAAGGCTACCTGGCCCAGGAGCTGGCCCCGGACGAGCTGACCCTGCCCGTGTGGGCATTCTGCCAGTCCGTCCCCGCTTTTGGGGACGCCGACCCTAAGGCCCTGGACCGCGCCGCCCGGCAGGTGGGGCTGAGCGCCGACCTGTTCTGGGACGACCGGCCCATGTCCACCCTGTCCGGGGGCGAGCGGGTGAAGCTGCGGCTGGCCCTGCTGCTGCTGGACAGTCCCGACGTGCTGCTGCTGGACGAGCCGTCCAACGATTTGGATCTGGCCACCCTGGAGTGGCTGGAGGGGTTCCTGCTGGGTTGCCGGGTGCCGGTGCTCTACATCTCCCACGACGAGACGCTGCTGGCCAACACCGCCAACGTGGTCATCCACCTGGAGCGGTTGCGGCGGCGCACCGTCTCCCGGTGTACCGTGTCCCGGATGGGGTATGAACAGTATGTGGAACAGCGGCAGGCGGGCTTTGCCCATCAGGAGCAGGTGGCCCGGAAGGAGCGGGCGGATTTTGATGCCAAAATGGAGAAATACCGCCAAATCCGGGATTCCGTGGATTATCAGCTGAACACCGTCAGCCGCCAGAACCCCGGTAAGGGGCGGCTGCTGAAAAAGAAGATGCACACGGTGCTGTCCATGGGCCGCCGGTTTGAGCGGGAGAAGGAGAACATGACCGCCATGCCCGAGTGGGAGGAGGCCATCCTCACCGCCTTTGACGGGGGGCGTTCCGCCTTCCCGGCGGGCAAGACGGTGCTGAGAATGGATCTGCCCCAGCTGACCGCCGGGGAGCGGGTGCTGGCCCAGGATGTGCGCCTGTGGGTCACCGGACCGGAGCGGGTGGGCATCGTGGGGGCCAACGGCGTGGGCAAGTCCACCCTGCTGAAGCTGGTGGCGGAGGAGCTGCTGCCCCGGGCCGACCTGCGCTCGGCCTATATGCCCCAGGACTACGGCGATCTGCTGCTGGGGGACAGGACGCCGGTGGAGCTGCTGGCCCCATCGGGGCACAGGGACGATGTGACAAGGGCCCGCACCCTGCTGGGCAACATGAAGTACAAGGCGGAGGAGATGGAGCACCCGGCGGCGGGGCTGTCCGGGGGCCAGCGGGCCAAGCTGCTGTTTCTGTCCATGGTGCTGGGCGGGGCCAACGTGCTGGTGCTGGACGAGCCCACCCGGAACTTCTCGCCTCTGTCCGCCCCGGTGATCCGGCGGGTGCTGGCGGATTTCCCCGGAGTTATCATCAGTGTGTCCCATGACAGGCTGTATTTGGAGCAGGTATGTACCCGTGTGCTGGAGCTGACCGAAAACGGGCTGCGGGAGGTCACGCTCTAGGGGTACTGATTGGATAGGCCCAGCCCAACACCTGACCGCGAGGCAGATCGAGCCACGAGCCGTCGCCTACCTGATGAGAATAAACTCCATTTTCATAAGAAAAGAGGTCGAACGCCACTTCATCCATTACGGGATCATAGAATTTGAGAAAGACGTAGCGGGCATCCTGTGGGGGAGTATCAGGCGAGCGCCATGGAATGATTGTGACTTCATCCATGCTCTGTATCCCCAAAATGTCCATCAGCTCACGTTCGCGGCTTGTGTCATATAGAAGCTGATTCGTATCATTTAGTATCCGCATAATTGCCTCCAACTTAAGTTGACATTCAATGAGTGTCAATGTTGGTTCAGTATAGCATAAACTGTCCTCAATGACAATCACTAAATGTCAAGGGGGCGGAGTTGTGTTCAAAAATAAAAATGCGGACGGAAAGCTGAACCTTTGCGGAAAGAATGTTGCCCGCCTGCGGATGGCGGCAGAACCGAAAATGTCCCAGAAAGGTTTGGCTAATCAGCTGCAGCTGGTTGGACTGGATTTGGAGAAAAACGCGGTGCAAAGAATTGAAAGCGGACAGCGATTCGTGACGGACATTGAGCTGCAAAAGCTGGCTGAGGTTTTGGGGGTTTCAACCGATGAGCTGATACGCGGCTGAAGGCGCACAGCAAGGGAGCGCACGCCATGCGTGCGCTCCCTTTATCGCTTTGGGGTGTTTGCTTATGGGCGCAGGCCGCGGATGTCCCCCTTGAAGAGGGTTTGGCCTTGCTCTTGACTTGTCCCGGCCCAAAGCGTAAAATAAAACGGTCAATGAGTGAAAAACCGGCAGGGCCGGACAAGGGCGTCCGGCGCAATGGGGCCGCGCCTGCCGCGCGGGAGGAATTGTTATGGCAACGGGTACGAAATTTATCTTTGTCACCGGCGGCGTGGTGTCCGGGCTGGGCAAGGGCATCACGGCAGCGTCCCTGGGGCGGCTGCTGAAGCAGCGGGGCCTGCGGGTGCGGGTGCAGAAGCTGGACCCCTATCTGAACGTAGACCCCGGCACCATGAGCCCGTATCAGCACGGGGAGGTGTTCGTCACCGACGACGGGGCGGAGACCGACCTGGATCTGGGCCACTACGAGCGGTTTATCGACGAGAATTTGACCTATAACTCCTCCGTGTCCTCCGGCAAGGTGTACTGGAACGTACTCAACCGGGAGCGGGCGGGAGATTACCTGGGGGGGACGGTGCAGATCATCCCCCACATCACCGACGAGATCAAGCGGCACATCTACTCCCTGGAGGCCCCCGATGTAGACGTGGCTATCGTGGAGATCGGCGGCACCGTGGGCGACATCGAGTCCCAGCCCTTCCTGGAGGCCATCCGGCAGGTGGCCGCCCAGCGGGGTCGGCAGAACGTGATGTTTATCCACGTGTCCCTCATCGTGTCCATCCCCGGCTCGGGGGAGCTGAAGTCCAAGCCCACCCAGCACTCCGCCAAAGAGTTATTATCCCTTGGGATCCAACCAGACGTTATCATGTGCCGCAGCGATTACCCCATCCCAAAGGACATTCTGGACAAGATTTCGCTGTTCTGCAACATCCCGGAGGATCACGCCATCCCCAACCTCACCGCCGACATTTTGTACGAAGTGCCGCTGATGCTGGAGCGGGAAGGGCTGGCCGACGTGGTGGTGCGGAGGCTGGGGCTGATCTGCCATATGCCCGACCTGACCGAGTGGGCCACTATGGTCCACCGTGCCAAGCACCCCAAAGGGACGGTGACCATCGCGCTGGTGGGCAAGTATGTGGCCCTCCACGACGCCTACCTGTCGGTGGTGGAGGCCCTCACCCACGGCGGCATTGAGAACGACGTGTCGGTGGAGGTGCGCTGGGTGAACTCGGAGGAGGTCACCGCCGACACCGTGGACGGCCTGCTGGCAGGCGCCCAGGGCATCCTGGTGCCCGGCGGCTTCGGCGACCGGGGCATCGAGGGCAAGATCGAGGCCATCCGATATGCCAGAGAGAATAAAGTCCCCTTCCTGGGTATCTGTCTGGGGATGCAGATGGCGGTAGTGGAGTTCGCCCGGAACGTGTGCGGCATGAAGGGGGCCCACTCCGCCGAGCTGGCCCCCCAGACCCCCTATCCCGTCATCGACCTGATGCCCGACCAGGTGGGGGTGACCGCCAAGGGCGGCACCATGCGGCTGGGCAGCTACCCCTGCAAATTGGCGGAGGGCTCGCTGGCGGCGGCGATTTACGGGACAAATGAGATCGACGAGCGCCACCGCCACCGCTACGAATTCAACAACGAGTATCGGGAGGCGCTGACGAAGGCGGGGCTGTCCCTGTCCGGCCTGTCCCCCGACGGGCGGTTGGTGGAGATGGTGGAGCTGCCGGAGCACCCCTGGTTCGTGGCGGGACAGTTCCACCCGGAGCTGAAGTCCCGGCCCAACCGGGCGCATCCGCTGTTTCGGGAGTTTATCGGGGCGGCCAAGAAACAGAAGTAATAAAAACCCCGGACGGCACGCCGTCCGGGGTTTCCGCTTATTTTATTCCACAGGCACGATCCAGTTGTGGGTGTCCTCCACAGTGCCCCACTGGATGCCGGTGAGGGTGTCGTACAGCTTCTGGGTCAGCGGGCCGATGTTCCCGCCGCTGACGGTCTCCTTGCGGTCCTCCCAGGCCAGCAGGCCGATGGGAGACACCACCGCCGCAGTGCCGGTGCCCCAGGCTTCCTCCAGAGTGCCCGCCTGGGCGGCGTCGAACAGCTCCTGGGCGGAGATAAGCCGCTCCTCCACCGGGATGCCCCAGCCGCGGATCAGCTCCAGGCAGCTCTTGCGGGTGATGCCGGGGAGGACGGAGCCGGTGAGCTCCGGGGTGATGACGGTGCCGTTGATCTTGAACATCACGTTCATGGAGCCCACTTCCTCAATGTACTTGCGGTGGACGCCGTCCAGCCACAGCACCTGGGAGAAGCCCTGCTCCTCCGCCCGCTCCCCGGCGCGGATGGAGGCGGCGTAGTTGCCGCCGCACTTGGTGAAGCCGGTGCCGCCCTTGACGGCGCGCACGTCCTCGTCCTCCACGTAGATCTTCACGGGGTTGATGCCCTCGGGGTAGTAGGCCCCCACCGGGCAGCAGATGACGGCAAAGAGATAGCTGTGGGAGGCGTGGACACCCAGGCCGTTGTCGGTGGCGATGATGAAGGGGCGGATATACAGGGAGGTGCCCACCTTGCCGGGCACCCAAGCCTGATCCACGCCCACCACGGCCTTGACGGCCTGCACAAAGTCGTCCTCGGGGATCTCGGGGATGCACATCCGGCGGCAGGAGGAGTTCATCCGCTTTGCGTTCTCATAGGGGCGGAAGAGCTGCACCTTGCCGTCAGGGGTGCGATAGGCCTTCATGCCCTCGAAGATCTCCTGGGCATAGTGGAACACCATGCAGGACAGCTCGAAGGGCAGGGGGCCATAGGGGACGACCCGGGGGTCGTGCCAGCCCTGGCCGGCGTCGTAGTTCATCAGGAACATATGGTCGGTGAAGGTTCTGCCAAACACCAGGGTATCGGGGTCGGGCTGGGGCTTGAGAGTCTCGGCGCGGGTGATTTTAATGTCCAGCATAAGGATCGCTCCTTTGACGATGTAAAGTACTGATATTATATCAGCGCCGCGGGCGGGACGCAATGGTGAATTTGCTGAAAAGCTCGGGCGGGAGCGAAACCCCAAAAAAGGGACCGTCATTCGGCTGGGGACGTCATTCGGCTCTGCCGAACGACTGTTCCGGCTGCCTGAATACGGCCCTTCTGGGCCGCGCCGCGAGTGCGGCGTAAATTCGGAGCCGGGAAGCGGCGGAGAATTGCGCAGGGCTGGCTTTGCCAGCCCGAGCATTGAAATCACCCACGGATTCCAAAAAAGAGAGACCGCCAAAGGCGGTCTCTCTTTTTTGGAGCGAGTGACGAGGCTCGAACTCGCTATCGCACCCCACAAACTGCGTTTGCGGGGGCCCCGCACCTCTGATTGCACGTGAATGCGGCACGCCGCATTCACAGGTGGAGGCAGCGAGTTCGGTAAAAGAATACCCCGGGCAGTTTATACTGACCGGGAACATTAGGGTGGAGCGACCAGCGGGAGCGGAACAAAAAAAGGACCGTCATTCGCCCTGTGGGCGAACGACGGGTCCTGGTGGTCTGCCAACCACCTTGGAGCGAGTGACGAGGCTCGAACTCGCTACCTCCACCTTGGCAAGGTGGCGCTCTACCAGATGAGCTACACTCGCAACGAACAAAAAGGATTTTAGCAGGTTCGATCCCTCTTGTCAAGAGGGAACCGGCAATTTTTTTGTGATTTCAGTCCGGCTGGCCTTTTCACCAAAAAAACTACAGGGATCCGCAAAAAATTCTACACAATTTCCCAACGCAATCCCGTTCCAAAGTTTTAATGCAGTACTTGACCAAAGCGCCAAAGGTAGTGTATAATGCTATATCATGTTTTCTCTGAAATGAAAACATGATACATATCTCGGCGAACGCAGGGAAACCTGTTGTTCAAATCAGAATAGGAGGATAAGCAAATGAAAAACGCAAAAAAGCTGCTGGCGCTGCTGCTGGCGCTGGTGATGTGCGTTGGCCTGCTGGCCAGCTGCGGCAAGCAAGCCGCTGACAACAGCGCCTCGCCCGACAACAGCACTGCCCCCGGCAATTCCGCCGCGCCCGAGACCTATGAGAACAAGATCGTTCTGGGTGACACCACCGAGCTGGGCGGCGACTTCCGCAGCCCCGGCTGGGGCGGCAGCTCCGCCGGCGCGGCCGACCAGGCCGTGTGGTTCCTGACCGCCGGCTACGCCGTCATGGAGAGCGACCAGGACGGCGTCTACCAGTGGAACCAGACCGCCGTGCTCAACCACTCCGAGGTGGAGAATGAGGACGGCTCCATCACTTACACCGTGGAGATCGCCCATGACCTGACCTTCAGCGACGGCACTCCCATCACCGCCAAGAACTACGTGGCCTCCCTTCTGTCCTTCTCCTCCGGCGACGTGTGCGCCGACGCCAACCGCTCCGGCATGAGCGGCCAGATCCTGGTGGGCTTTGACAGCTTCAACCGCTACGCCGGCCCCGACGGCGATTACACCTCCGAGACCGTCATGACCACCGTCCCCGTGGTGGATGAGAACGGCGAGGAGACCGGCGAGACCACCGAAGAGGAGACCGCCAACCCCAAGCTGGGCGCCACCAAGGAGTTCTCCGGCGTGCGTCTGCTGGACGAGTACACCTATGAGCTGACTGTTGCCGCCGATCAGGTGACCTACTTTGCCGAGCCCAACGCCGCCCTGCAGCCCTATCCCATGGGCCTGTTCCTGGGTGAGGACGTGGATGTCGCGGATGACGGCAACGGCTGCTATCTCACCGACAACTTCTATGAGAAGAACGCCGACGGCCAGTATGTCAAGGGTCTGGAGATCCTGGGCAACCGCTTCGACGTGACCAAGTACCCCTTCAGCGGCCCCTATACCATCACCGAGTGGGACGAGGGCACCAAGCAGGCCACCCTGACCATCAACCCCGAGTATAAGGGTAACTTCGAGGGCCAGAAGCCCTCCATCGAGACCATCGTGTACGTGAAGGTCGTGAATGAGACCTGTGTTGGCGAGCTGACCAGCGGCGGCGTGGATCTGCTGACCGCCGTCACCGGCGGCGAGACCACCAAGGCGGCCCTGGCCGAGGTGGACGGTGTGAACTACAACGAGGTTCACTATCAGCGCGCCGGCTACGGCAAGATTCAGTTTGACTGCGACTTCGGCCCCACCATGTTCCAGGAGGTCCGTCAGGCCGTGGCTTATCTGCTCAACCGCGTTGAGTTCTGCCAGGCATTTACCGGCGGCTACGGCGTGGTCGTGGACGGCCCCTACAGCCCCGACTTCGCCGCCTACAAGGCCGTGCAGGACGACATCGAGCTGACCGACTACTCCTTCTCCCCCGACACCGCCATCAAGGTGCTGGAGGAAGGCGGCTGGATCTACAACTCCAAGGGCGAGCCCTATGAGGCCGGCGCTTCCGGCGTGGACGCTGTCCGCTACAAGAAGCTGACCGCCGAGGAGGCCAATGCTGTCACCGGCGACGGCGCCAGGGACGTGAACAAGGCCTACTCCTCCGTGGCCAACACCGACGGCGTGACCTACCAGACCGTGGAGATCAACGGCGAGTACTATATGCCCCTGGCCATCAACTGGTTCGGCACCGCCGACAACGATGTGACCGATCTGCTGGGCACCATGCTGTCCAACAGCTCCGACCTGGCCGCCGCCGGCATGGTCATCCGCTCCACCACCGGCGACTTCAACGTGCTGCTGGGCAACATCTACCGCATGAGCGCCCTGGGCTACGAGGGCACCCCCATCTACGGTATGTACAACCTGGCCACCGGCTTCAACAGCGCCATCTATGACCGCTCCTACGAGTGGCGCCTGGATCCCATCTACTTCGACTACTCCTCCAACAAGCTGTACGACGAGTACGACAAGGCCTTCCCCTATGACCTGGAGAATCCTGAGAGGCTGAGCTACGAGGAGGCCGTGGAGGCTTCCGGCGACAAGCTGGGTATGGACTACCTGTCCATGGCCATGGTGTACAACGCCGAGACCGAGGACGAGTACAACCAGTGGTATCAGGGCTATATTGAGCGCTGGAATGAGCTCATGCCCGACATCCCCCTGTACTCCAACTACTACTATGACGTGTTCCACGCCAAGCTGGAGAACTTCAAGACCACCCCGTTCTTCGGCCCGAACCGCGCCATTATCTACGCGAACGTGAAGGGTTATTAAGCCGCGCATCATCGCTTAGCATTAAGTGAGATCAGGACGGGGCAGCCAGCCGGTAGGGCCGGCTGCCCCGTCCGCTATTTCCAAAGGCCACTGTCAAGGAAGGGAAGTACGACATGGGAAAATATATCATAAAACGACTGGGCTATATGCTGGTGGTGCTGGCGATCCTCTCCTTTATCATGTTCTTCGTGTATTCCATCATTCCCTATGACCGGGCGGTGACGGAGGCGGAGCAGTATAAGCAGAGTCTGAAGAACAACCCCAATGGCCCGCAGCTCTACCAGGAGAGGATCGAGCAGCTGCGCCGGGAGCTGGGCACCGACCAGAACGTGTTTGTCCGCTACCTGGGCTGGATGGGCCTGGGGCCCATCAACGGCAAGTACAACGGCATCCTCCAGGGCAATTTCGGCTACAGCTACGAGTATGACCGGCCGGTCACCCAGGTGCTGGCCTTGCCCCTGCAGAACACTGTCTTTATCAACATTTTCGCGACCATTTTGGGCCTGGGGATCACCATACCCTTAGGCATTGTGTGCGCCACCAAGCGGGGCAGCAAGCTGGACACCGGCGTACAGATCGCAACTATTGTGGGTTACAGCATCCCGGTGTTCATTATCGCCATTGTCTTTATCTGGCTGTTCGCCGTCACGCTGGGATGGTTCCCGGTGTCGGGCATGAAGACGCCAGGATCCAACTATACCGGGCTGGCGGAGCTGAAGGACCGGCTGTATTACATGGCGCTGCCGCTGATCGTCATGACCTTCTCCTCCCTGGGCGGCATGACCCGTTATACCCGGGCCGCCATGAGCGAGGCGCTGAGCCTGGACTGCATCCGCACCGCCCGGGCCAAGGGCCTGCGTGAGCGGGTGGTGGTGTACAGCCACGCTTTCCGCAACGCGCTGATCCCCATCATCACGCTGGTGATCGGCTGGTTCGTCGGGATCTTCTCCGGCTCTATCGTAATCGAGAATATGTTCGGCCTGAACGGTGTGGGCCGCATCTATATCAACAGCCTGAATGCAAAGGATTTCGAGGTCGTGCTGCTTTTGCAGATGTTCTATGTGATCCTGGGCCTTGCGGGCAACCTGGTGGTTGACCTGGCCTACGGCCTGGCCGACCCGCGGGTCCGCGTGAATAAGTAAGGGGGGCGGGATAAGATGAGCGATAAGAAAACCTCCGCCCAAAAGGGCTTCGCCCCCTTCCGCTGGGTGAGCCGGATGTTCAAGGGCTCCTACGGCGAGATCAAGGACGACCGGTACGACAGCCCCTCCAAGCAGGCGGTGAAGCGGTTTTTCCGCAGGCCGCTGGCCACCATCTCCGTGATCGTGCTGGTGGGGATGTTCCTGTTCGTGTTCATCGGCTCGGCCATCGCGCCGGTGAACCTGACCGAGACGGGCAGCGAAATGCTGCACACCAACGTGGCCCCCACCATGAGCCTGATGAAGCTGCCCGAGGGCATGAAGGACGGCGTGGTGGACATCTCCTCCCGGGGCGCCTTCACCATCGGCCTGGACACCGACGGCAAGGTGTATATGTGGGGGTTCTACTTCAACGCTTCCGGCAAGCCGGAGCGGGACGTGATGAAGATCCCCGAGGTGGTGCAGAACAGCAAGATCGTCCACGTGGCAGCGGGTTCCGACCACTGCGTGGCCATCTCGGAGGACGGCCATGTGTACTGCTGGGGCGAGCTTGAAAACGGCCAGTACGGCCATGACGGTTCGCTGATCGCGGCTGTCCGCAAGCAGCCGGACGAGCTGATGGGGGACAACACCATCGACGCGTCCGCCGTGCGCCAGCTGATCTGCGGCAATCAGGTGACCGCCATCCTCATGGAGGACGGCACCCTGTATGCCTGGGGCAACGACGGCCTGTCCGCCACCAACCTGTCCTCCGTCATCAAGCATGGCAAGAACGAGGGCAAGCTGGAGAAGATCGTATTCACCAACGACGGTATCTACGGCATCGACGAGCACGGCGATTTTGTCTGCGGCAAGAGCACCAAGTACAATATCATTACGGTTCAGGACGAGAACGGCAAAAACGTCACCATGGATCTTTTTGAGTATCTGGGCGACCGCAAGCTGGTGGACATCGCGGCCACCGGCAGCGCGCTGGCCCTGGTCACCGACGACGGCGAGATCGTGGTGTCCGGCATGAAGGATCCGCTGCCCCAGCTGCAGCCCGACGAGGATGCTGTGGCCGTCAGCGGCGGCACCCGGCATTTCTCCCTGCTCACCGACAAGGGCCGTGTGTACGCCTGGGGCCAGAACTATCGCAGCCAGTGCAATGTGCCGGGCTCCCTGGCCCAGGAGGGCGCGGCGGACACCGTATTCTCCAGCGGCTTCCAGAACTACGCCTTCAAGGACGGGAAGTATGTGGGCTGCTGGGGCCTCAAGGGCTACATCATGGGCACCGATGAGATGGGCCGCGATGTATTCAACCGCATCATGAACGGCGGCAAGATGACCATGACGGTGGGCGCTGTGGCCGTTATCATCTCCACCGTCATCGGCATCATTGTGGGCTGTATCTCCGGCTACTTTGGCGGCGTGGTGGATATGCTGCTCATGCGTCTGTGTGAGATCGTGGGCGCCATCCCCTTCCTCCCCTTCGCCCTATGCCTGTCGGCCATCTTCCAGTCCACCGACATCCATGAGGATACCCGTATCGTCATCATCATGATCATCCTGGGTGTGCTGACGTGGACTGGTCTGGCCCGCCTGGTGCGCGGTCAGATCCTGGCCGAGCGCGAGAAAGAATTCGTCACCGCCGCCCGCTCCATGGGCGTGAAGGAGGGGCGGATCGCCTTCCGGCACATCCTTCCCAACATCGTCTCCGTCATCCTGGTGACGGTCACCCTGGACTTCGCCACCTGTATGCTCACCGAGTCCAGCCTGTCCTACCTGGGCTTCGGCGTGCAGCTGCCCCGGCCCACCTGGGGCAATATGCTCAACGGCTCCAGAAACGCCCTGGTCATCCAGTCCTACTGGTGGCGCTGGCTGTTCCCGGCCCTGTTCCTGTCCATCGTCGTCATCTGCATCAACACCATCGGCGACACCCTGCGTGACGTGCTCGACCCGAAATCGGAGGTGGAGAAATAATGGCTGATATGCTGCTTGAGGTCAAGAACCTCCACACCTATTTTAAGACCAGGAACGGCACCGTCAAGGCAGTGAACGACGTGTCCTACAGCTTGGAACCCGGCAAGACCATCGGCATCGTGGGCGAGTCCGGCTCCGGCAAGAGCGTCTCGGCCATGAGCATCCTGCGCCTGCTGGACGCCAACGGCTACATTGACTCCGGCGAGATCCTCTTCGAGGGCAGGAACCTGACCGAGCTGTCCAAGGACGAGATGTACCACATCCGCGGCAACGCCATCTCGGTCATCTTCCAGGAGCCCATGACCAGCCTGAACCCGGTGTTCACTGTGAAGCGCCAGCTGTCCGAGCCCTTCATGATCCACCAGGGCATGAGCAAGAAGGAGGCGGCGAAAAGGAGCCTGGAGATGCTGGAGGCCGTCCAGATCCCCAATCCCGAGGCGGTGCTCAAGCAGTACCCCCACCAGCTGTCCGGCGGAATGCGCCAGCGGGTCATGATCGCCATGGCCTTGGCGTGCCGACCCAAGATCCTCATTGCCGACGAACCCACCACCGCCCTGGACGTGACCATCCAGGCCCAGATCCTGCGCCTGATGAACGAGCTCCAGGAGGAGAACGGCACCTCCATCATCTTTATCACCCATGACCTGGGCGTCATCAACGAGATGGCCGATGATGTGGCCGTCATGTACTGCGGCCAGGTGGTGGAAAAGGCCAGCGCCCGCATTATCTTCGCCGACAGCAAGATGAGCCATCCCTATACCGAGGGTTTGATGTTCTCCATTCCCCGGCTGGACGCCATCCACACCAAGATCGAGCCCATCCCCGGCGCGGTGCCCCACCCGCTGGACCTGCCCAAGGGCTGCAAATTTGCCCCGCGCTGCAAGTACTGTACGCAGAAGTGTCTGGAGGAGGAGCCCGGCCTGGTGGACGCCGGCGACGGCCAACTCATCCGCTGCTTCTATCCCGAAAAGGAGGTGAGGCGCAGTGCAGAGCACCAAAAAATTACTGTCAATCACTAACTTGAAAAAGTATTTCCCGGTGGCTAAGACCAAACTGTTCCAGAAGGAGCAGCTGTACGTCCGGGCCAACGAGGACATCTCCATCGACATCTACGAGGGCGAGACCGTGGGCGTGGTGGGCGAGAGCGGCTGCGGCAAATCCACACTGGGGCGTGTTCTGCTCCAGCTCTACCCTCAGACCGCCGGCACCACCATGTACTACGGCGCCACCCTGGACTCCACCACACCAAAATATGTGATCGATACCCTGCGCCACCTGGACAGCTATAAGGCCAAGCTGAATAAAGCCAGCGAGAAGGCCGCAGAGCTGAACAAAAAGGTGGAGGAGATCGGCGAGGAGAACGCGGACTTCTATCTGCTGCAGGAGCGCAACCTGGCCAAGTGCGAGGAGCAGACCTGCCTGAACCACATCGTTACCATCCTGGGCGGGTTCTTTGCCAAGGATGAGGGCGGTAAGGGCCGGGAGCTGATGGAGAAGGTCTACAACGAGAATGTACAGCGCAATAAGCTGCTGGAAAAACGGGTTGACCTGAGCGCGGAATACGAGCTGTGCACCGAAAGCGGCGACGCGCAGAAGGCCGCCGGCCTGAAGGGCAAGCTGGACGAGCTGGACGCCCGGATCGCCGCCTACGACAAGACCACCGCCGCCTGCCAGAAGGAGCTGGACGGGCTTCGGGCCCGGAACGCCAACGACCCGGAGTTTGCCAAGTATGAGGCCATGCGGGATACCGGCATCGACCTGGCCCGGCTGGAATACAGCGAAATGCGCCTGCTGCGCAAGGACCTGCAGATCATCTTCCAAGACCCCTATTCCAGCCTGAATCCCCGCATGACCATCGGCCAGATCATTGAGGAGGGCCTGGTCACCCATAAATATTACCGCCCCGGTTCCAAGCAGATGAAGGAGTATGTGCTGGAAACCATGGACGTGTGCGGCCTTCAGGACTACATGGTCCACCGTTACCCCCACCAGTTCTCCGGCGGCCAGCGCCAGCGCGTGGCCATTGCCCGCGCCCTGGCGGTGAAGCCCAAGTTCATCGTGTGCGATGAGTGCGTGTCCGCCCTGGACGTGTCCATCCAGTCCCAGATCATCAATCTGCTCCAGGAGCTGAAGGAGAAACAGAACCTGACCTATATGTTCATCTCCCACGACCTGTCGGTGGTGCGCTATATCTCCGACCGCATCTGCGTGATGTACCTGGGCAATGTCGTGGAGCTGGCCCCCGCCGAGACGATCTTCAAGGATCCGCGGCACCCCTATACGGTGGCGCTGCTGTCCTCCATCCCCACCACCGACCCGGAGAGCCTGAGCAAGGAGCGCATCCTGCTGGAGGGCAACATCCCAAGCCCCATCAGGCCCCCCGCCGGCTGCAAATTCCACACCCGGTGCTACATGGCCTGCGACAAGTGCAAGCGCGTGCCGCCCCCGCTCCAGGAGATCGAGCCCGGCCACTTCCTGGCCTGCCACTTCCCCCAGCGCAAGCTGGACGAGGAGGGGAACTACCTCTTCGAGCTGCCCAAGATGGAACGCAAATCCAGCCGCGGGGCGGATGAAACGGCGGAGTGATCTCCGCAGAAAGGCGCCGCGATGATATGGAAACGGCTGAAGCGATACGCCAGTGAACAGGAGGAGAAACATGGCCCGGAGGAGACGGAGGACCTGCACGTCACCTTTCGGGAGCGGCTTGTCATGGTGCTGACGGCCTACGTCGTGATCGTCCTGCCCTGCGCGCTGGTCCTGATTGGACTGTGCCTGCTGATCAGCTGGCTGTTTGGCTTGCTGTGAAAAGATTTACCGCCCCGCCCTTCCCCGTTGGGGAGGGCGGGGCGGTATTTTTTCATGAAACGAAGTTTTTTCATAGATGAGCAAAGAATTTTCTATCGTTTTCTCCGGAGAAAACCGTTAAAATGACCATATGGGAAGCTCGGTTTTCCCGAAAATTCTAACGTTTTAATAGGAGGAACATAAGAATGAAAAAGATCATTGCGCTCTTGCTCTCTGCCCTGATGGTCATGTCCCTGTTCGCCGGCTGCGGCAAGAAGGACGACGGCGGCAAGGCTTCCGACGGTGACGGCGAGAAGGGCACCATCGGCGTGTGCATCTACAAGTTCGACGACGCCTTCATGACCACCTACCGCAACTCGCTTGAGGAGATCCTGAAGGGCAAGGGCTACAAGGTCTCCGTCGTGGACGGCAACAACGACCAGGCCAAGCAGAACGAGCAGATCAACACCTTTATCAGCCAGGGTGTCCAGGCGCTGATCATCAACCCGGTCATGACCTCTGCGGCCGACCAGATCATCAGCACCGTGAAGGACGCCGGCATCCCCACCGTGCTCATCAACCGTGAGCCCACCGCCGAGCAGATGGCCGCTTACGACAAGCTGGTCTACGTCGGCTGCGACGCCGCTCAGTCCGGCACCTTCCAGGGCGAGCTGATCCTGGACACCGCCAACAAGGGCGACATCAACGGCGACGGCAAGGTCTCCTACATCATGATCCAGGGCGACCCCGAGAATATCGATGCCCAGCTGCGTACCGAGTACTCCGTGAAGGCTCTGAAGGACGCCGGCGTTGAGGTGGAGCAGCTCAACCTCACCCGCGGAGACTGGGACCGTAACCGCGGCCAGGAGATCGCCGCCAACGACCTGGCTCAGTTCGGTGACCAGATCGAGGTCATCTTCTGCAACAACGACGACATGGCCATCGGCGCCCTCCAGGCCATCCAGGCCGCGGGCCGCAAGGTCAACGAGGACATCTACCTGGTGGGCGTGGACGCGCTGGACGCCGCCCTGAACGAGGTGAAGAACGGCAACATGACCGGCACCGTGCTGAACGACGCCGTGGGCCAGGCCACCGAGGCTGTCAACCAGATGGAGAAGCTGCTGAGCGGCACCACCTACTCTGAGGGCAACCAGAGCGTGTACGTCCCCTACGTGAAGGTTACTCCCGATAACGTTGGCGACTTCATGAGCTAATTTTAGAAGCTGCTGCTTCCGCGGGGTGCGTGGCGCTTGTGCGCACGCACCCCGCCTTATATAACGCCGCCCGTCCGGCGGGGCCGGAGGTAAAGGCGGAGAAAGAAACGGGGGATCGTGAATTGTCAGAATATCGTTTGGAAATGCGCGGCGTGGTCAAGACATTTCCCGGCGTCAAGGCGCTGGATCATGCCCAGCTCAAGCTCCGCCCCGGCAGCGTCCACGCCCTGATGGGGGAGAACGGCGCGGGTAAATCAACCCTGATGAAGTGTATGTTCGGCATCTACCACATGGACGAGGGCGAAGTGATCTACGAGGGTGAACCGGTCCACATCCGGGGGCCGCTGGACGCCCTGCACCGGGGCATCGCCATGGTGCACCAGGAGCTCCAGCCCATCCCCGAGCGGAGCATCGCCGAGAACATCTATGTGGGACGCTATCCCATGAAAATGGGGTTCCTCGTGGACCATGAAAAGATGTATGAGGACGCGGCCAAGGTGCTCAAGGAGGTTCATCTGAACTTTGATCCCAAGGCCAAGCTGGGCACCCTCAGCGTGTCCCAGATGCAGCTGGTGGAAATCGCCAAGGCGGTGTCCGCCGACTGCAAGGTGCTCATCCTGGATGAGCCTACCTCCTCCCTCACTGCCGCCGAGGTGGAGGCGCTGTTCACCATCGTGAACGAGCTGCGCAGCAAGGGCGTATCCATTGTGTACATCTCCCACAAGATGGACGAGATCCTGCGCATCAGCGACGAGGTCACCATCATGCGGGACGGCCAGTACATCGGCACCTGGGAGGCCAAGGGGCTGACCACCGACTTCATCATCACCAAGATGGTGGGCCGGGAGCTGTCCAACCTCTATCCCGCGCGGTCGAACACCCCCGGCGAGGTGGTGTTCGAGGTGGAGGACTTCACCTCCATCAACCCCAAGAGCTTCCGCCACGCCAGTTTCAGCGTCCGCAAAGGGGAGATCCTGGGTGTGGCCGGTCTGGTGGGCGCGCAGCGCACCGAGCTGATGGAGGGCCTGTTCGGCCTGCGGCTCCACAGCGCGGGGAAGATCACATACCGGGGCAAGGAGCTGAAGATCAACCAGCCCAAGGATGCCATTGACGCCGGCATCGCCATGCTCACCGAGGACCGCCGGGCCACCGGTATCCTGGGGGTGCTGTCCATTGCGGACAATGTGTCCATTGCCTCCCTGAACCAGTATCTCATCGGGGGCGTCATGCTGGACGACAAGAAGATCGAGGAGCTGGTGCAGGACAACGTGGCCAAGCTGTCCATCAAGACCCCCTCCTCCAAGACCCAGATCCAATCCCTGTCCGGCGGCAACCAGCAGAAGGTGCTGATCAGCCGCTGGCTGGCCCGTGATCCGGATGTCTTTATCCTGGATGAGCCCACTCGCGGCATCGACGTGGGCGCCAAATATGAGATCTATTGCATCATTGCCGACCTGGCCAAGAAGGGGAAGAGCGTGATCATGATCTCCTCCGAAATGGGTGAGCTGATCGGTATGTCCGACCGCGTCATGGTCATGTGTGACGGGCGGGTCACCGGCTTCATCGACGGCAAGGACGCCAACCAGGAGAATATTATGGCGCTGGCCACCCAGTTTGAGTAAGGAGGAGAGAAAAACATGGAGAGAATCAAATCGTTCAACCCCAAAAAGTTTGTATCCGATAACGCGATCATTCTGCTGATCCTGCTGCTGGCGGTGTTCACCGCGTTCAACTCCAAGAACTTCATCAGCCAGAGCAACCTGAAAAACCTGATCATCAACGTGTCCCCCCGGTTCATCATCGCCTGCGGCGTGTCTGGCTGCCTGATCATCAAGGGCACCGACCTGTCGGCGGGCCGCCAGGTGGGCCTGGCCGCCTGTGTGTCCGCCATGCTGCTCCAGGAGATGGACTACGCGGCCAAGATGTTCCCCAACCTGCCCGACATCCCCTGGCCCGTCGCTATGCTCATCGTTATGGCCGTTATGGCCGTATTCGGCGCCATCAACGGTGTCATCATCGCGTTTTTGAAGGTCCCCCCCTTTATCGCCACGCTGGGTATGCAGCTGGTGGTGTACGGCATCTGCTCGGTGACCACCGGGAACCAGCCCATGGGCGGCTACAAGGAGAGCTACCGGCAGGTGGCCAGCGGCAGCCTGAAGGCCGCTACCGGCATTGAATTCCTGGACTATATCCCCTACCTGGCTATTTTCGCTTTTATCGTAGGACTTTTCATCTGGTTCCTCTACAATAAGACCCGTCACGGCAAGTATATGTACGCCATCGGCGGCAATGAGAGCGCCGCCCAGGTGGCCGGCGTCAACGTGCCCGCCACCATCATCCGCATTTACGTCCTGGCCTCCATGCTGTACGGCCTGGCCGGCTTCCTGGTGGGCGCCAAGGCCGGCGGCGCCTCCACCGCCACCGCCTATGGCTACGAGCTGGAAGCCATCGCCGCCTGTACCATCGGCGGTGTGTCCGCCAACGGCGGCGTAGGTAAGGTCTCCGGCGTGCTGGTGGGCGTGTTGGTGTTCGAGGTGCTGAAGATCTGCCTCCAGTTCCTCCGCCTGGACCCCGCGTACACCTTCATTGCCCAAGGTGCGGTCATCATCGTGGCCGTAGCCCTCGACCTGCGCAAGTACCTGGCCAAGAAGTAAGCGCAGAGAGCCATGATCACAGCTTCAAATGTCCGTCCGCTTCAAGCGGGCGGACATTTTCTATTTCCAGAGCCGCGCATCTGTGATATAATGAGTCATCATCGCCCATGGGCGATGGCGTTTTGCTCCGCAAAACGCCAAGCGGAGCTGCGCGCGGGAAGGAGGTGGGCCCCAGATGGAACAATACCGGATCCTGCTGGTGGATGACGAGGAGGAGATCCGGGAGGGCATCCGCCGCAAGCTCGACTGGGCCGCGCTGGGCTTTGAGCTGGCCGGTTCCGCGGCCGACGGGATCGAGGCCCTGGAGCTTGCCGGGCGGCTGCGCCCGGACGTGGTGCTCACCGACATCAAAATGCCCCGCATGGACGGGTTGGAGCTGTGCCGCAGGCTGAAGCCGCTGCTGCCCGAAACCAAGACGGTGGTGCTCTCCGGGTTTGACGAGTTTGAGTGCGCCCGGCAGGCGGTGGGACTGGGCGTATTCGAATACCTCCTGAAGCCCGTCAGCGCCCTGGAGTTGGGCGGCGCGCTGGAGCGGCTGCGGGAGCGGCTGGATCGGGAGCGGCAGGAGCGCCGGGAGATCGAGTTCCTGCGCCGCCGGTATGAGGAGGACCTGCCCATCCTGCGGGAGCTGTTTTACACCCGGCTGCTGGACGGCCGCATTCCCCCCGGGCAGGTGGCGGATCAGGCCGCCCGGTATGGGATCGAGCTGGCCCAGGGCTGCTGGACGGCGGCGCTGGTGCTGGCGGACGCACAGGAGGGAACCGGCGAGGCGGGTGGGGACGAATTGCGGACGGTGTCCATCCAGTCCTTTTTCCAGCGGCGCTTCTCCCTGGCGGGGTGCGCCCTGCGCGCCGTGGGCTACAACGGTATGGTGGCTTTGCTGGTGCATATGCGGGACGAGGGGCAGATCGACCCGCTGACCGAGGAATTGGGGCGGCTGTGCGCGCTGGCGGCACCTCTGCTGGGTATGACCCTGTTTGTGGGGGTGGGCCGGCCCTGTCTGGGCCCGGAGCTGCTCCACAAATCTATGGAGGGGGCCGCCGCGGCGGCGGACTACCGGGTGCTCATGGGGGCGGAGCAGGTGCTTTACATCGGGGGCTTGGAGGCGGGACGGTCCGCCGGCCTCACCCTGGAGGAGGCGGATCACCAGGCCCTGTCTGCCGCCGTCAAGCTGGGTGGCCGGGAGCAGGTGGCCCAGTTCATCCACCAGCAGGTGGACCGGGTGCGGATGGCCCGGCTGTCCCTGGCCCAGGGCCATATGTTTTTTCTGGAGATGTTCACCGCCCTCACCCGGATGGCCCGGGCCGGCGAGGCGGACATGGAGGAGGTTTTCGGCCCCGGCTTCACCGGCATGGCGTCCATCACCGACTTCCGCTCCCTGAACGAGCTGGAGGAGTGGCTGCTGGAGCGCGCCCTGCGGCTGTGGGAGCGGCTCAACCGCCAGCGCAGTGATTCCACATGGAAAACGGTGGAGCGGGCCAAGAGCTTCATCGCGCAGCACTACGCCGACAAGGAGCTGAGCGTGGAGACCCTGTGCGCCTATCTCCATCTGTCCCCCGCCTACTTCTCCACCCTGTTCAAGAGGGAAACCCAGAAAAGCTTCACTGCCTATGTCACCGACCTGCGCATGGAGCAGGCCGCCCGGATGCTCCAGGACACCGATGAAAAGACCTACCTCATCGCTGAGCGCACCGGCTACGCCGACCCAAACTATTTCAGTTATGTGTTCAAGCGGCACTTCGGCATCTCGCCGTCCAAGTTCCGGGCGGGGCAGCAGCCATAGAGCAGAACAGCACCCCGGAAGCTCCGCTTCCGGGGTGCCATTTTGTGGTTCCGATTGATTTTGTGCCCGATTACAGGCCGTACAGTTCGCTGTATTTCTTCTCCAGGTAATCGGCGAACACGGTGGGATCGAAGTCGCCGCAGGCGTTCTTCACCACATCGGCGGGCTCCATCAGGCCGCCGTACTGGTGGACCTTTTCCCTCAGCCAATTGGACACCTGGGACAGGTCGCCCTTGGAGACCGGGCCCCACACGTCGATGTCCTGTTCCATGTTACGCAGCATCTGGGCGCCGTAGGCGCTGCCCAGGGCGTAGGAGGGGAAGTAGCCGAAGGAGCCGCCGGACCAGTGGCTGTCCTGGAGGCAGCCCCGCTTGTCGTCAGGCACGTCCACGCCCAGGTATTCCTTGTACAGCCGGTTCCAGGTGGCGGGCACGTCCTTGACCGCCAGCGTGCCGCCAATGAGCTGCTTTTCGATCTCATAGCGCACCATGACGTGGAGGCAGTAGGTCAGCTCGTCCGCCTCGGTGCGGATGAGGGAGGGCTGGGCCTTGTTGACGGCCCGGTAGAACTGCTCCGCCGTCACGCCGCCGAGCTGCTCCGGGAAAAACTCCCGCATCTTGGGGAAGATGGCCTGGATGAAGGGCAGGGAGCGGCCGATCAGATTCTCATAGAATCTCGACTGGCTCTCGTGGACGCCCATGGACACGCCGCCGGCCAGACAGGTGTACTGCAAATCGTCGGAGATGCCCAGCTCGTACTTGGCGTGGCCGCCCTCGTGGATGACGGAGAACATGGAGAAGCTCACATTGCCCTCGTCATAGTTGGTGGTGATGCGCACGTCCTTGTTGTTGAATTCCAGGGTGTAGGGATGCTCCGTCTCACCGATGGTGCAGTGGGCACGGTCCAGCCCCAGCACCTCCATGAGGTAATCGGAGAATTTCCGCTGGGCCTCCACGGGATAGGGGCGCCACAGGAAGCTGTCATCGATCTGCTCCTTCTCCCCGATGGCGTGGATGAGGGGGACGATGCGCTCCCGGAGGGTGGCGAAGAACCCGTCCAGGTACTTCATATCCACCCCGCGCTCGTACTCGTTGAGCAGGGCGTCATAGGGGGCCTTGGTGCTGTCATAGTAGCCGGCGAATTTGATGTTGAAGGCCACCAGCTTCTCCAGCACCGGGCGGAACAGCTCGAAATCGCTCTTCTCCTTGGCCCGGTGCCACACGTCGCTGGCCTCGTTGGTGAGCATGGCATACTCCATGTACTCATCCGCCGGGATGCGGGTGAGCTGGGCATAGGAGCGGCGCAGCTCCTCCACCTGGCGGCGGACGGGGTGCTCCAGCTCGTCCTTCCGCGCCCACAGGAAGTCCAGCAGCTCCCCCACCTCGGGGGCGGAGAACAGCTTGTGGCGCTCCCCGGCCAGGATGCCAAGGGCCACGCCCCGGCCCTCGGCGGTGTCCTTGGGGGCCACGGTGGTGCCGTCCAGGTACAGGGAGGAGGACGCCGCCTGGTAGGCGTACAGCTTCCTTTGCAGTTCGGCCAGCTTGGCCAGGGCCTCGTTCAATTCCATGTTGAATACCTCATTTCCTATGTATTGTTAAATGTTTTTGCGTCAAATGTGATCCGAGTCGTCCCCGGAGAAATGGACGCCGTTCCGCTTGGCCAGCGCCCGGGCCAGGGCCGCGCCGTCCTCGTCCAGGCCCCAGTCCTCAATGACCACCTCGCCCCACCACAGCCCGGCGCGCCGCAGCCACAGCAGGGCCTTCACGGTCTGCTCCAGCCCGCCGCCGTCCCCTTTTGCGTCTACCACCATCCGGGCGGGGCACACCCCCGGCAGCAGCAGCGCGCCCACCGCCAGCCACCCCAGGCTCACCAGCCCGAAGGCCGCCAGCAGCACCGCCAAAAATTGAAGGACTTCCGTCATTTCCGCCGCCTCCTTTTAAAACTGAGGCATTCTATGGCGGCAGACGCTTTTTTGTCACCGATTGAAATGTACCAACTCCGCTCCGGCCCCGTCTACCCGGATGGCGGAATAGGTTCCGTGGCGGAAGGACCAGTCCGGGCGGAGCAGATCCTGTTCCCCCACCAGTCCCAGGTGGTGCAGGATGAGGGACAGCGAGCCGTTGTGGGCCACCACCAGGGTGTCCTCCCCCCGACGGATCAGCTCATCTACGCAGCCGCCCACCCGCTCCATCATCTGCTGGGGCGGTTCGCCGCCGGGTGGCGTGGTGTGGAACCAGTCGGACAGGAGCACGCCGATCTGGTCGCCAAAGCGGGCCTCCGCCGCGCCCCAGCTCAAGCCCTCCAGCTCGCCCATGTCCTGCTCTTGCAGGGCGGGGCAGGCTTCCGGGACCACGAACCGGCCCTCGGTGCAGATCATGGCGGTGTCCCGCGCCCGGGACAGGGGGCTGGCCACGCAGCGGGTGAACTCCACCTCTTTCAGCTTGTCCGCCGCCTGTTTTGCCTGCTCCCGGCCCAGCTCGGTGAGGGGATAGTCCCGTACGCCGAAAAACAACTGCCGCTCATTGCCGGTGGACTGGCCGTGGCGCACCAGATAGAGATACATGATTTTCTCCTCCCAGTTTATGCTTAATTCTTTCCCCGCCTGCGGCGGGGAAAGAAATTAGATTAAGCTGGCGACTCCGTAGGTCAAAATGCTGATGGCAAGGCCCGCCACCACCACCCCGGCGATCACCGAAGGGATGGCGCGGCGCAGCGGCATATCCAGGAAGGCCGCCGCCAGCGAGCCCGTCCATGCCCCGGTGCCGGGCAGGGGGATGGCCACAAAGATGGCCAGTCCCAGATATTTGTACTTGGTCACCCGCCGCCCCTTCAGATGGGCCTTGCGCTCCAGCGCGTCCACCAGACTGTTTAGCCGGGGCAGCTTCTTCCGCGTCCACTGGAGGATCCGCCGGATATAGACGATGATGAAGGGGACGGGGATCAGGTTGCCGATCATAGCGGCCAGAAACGCCGCCCACACCGGCAGTCCGGCGGCCACTCCGAAGGGGATGCCTCCCCGCAGCTCCACCACCGGGATCATGGATACCAGCATGGTGAGGGTGAACTCCCCCATCATGGTCTCCGTCAGCCATTGCAGATTCGGTTCCATGGTTTGCTCCTTTTACTCCAGCACCGTTTTCAGGTATTTGCCCGTGTAGCTCCCGGAGTGTTTCGCCACTTCCTCCGGCGTGCCCGTACAGACCACGCTGCCGCCGCCGGAGCCGCCCTCCGGGCCCAGATCTATAATATAATCCGCCGTCTTAATGACGTCAAGGTTGTGCTCGATGACCACCACCGTGTTCCCCTTGTCCACGAACCGCTGGAGCACGTCCACCAGCTGGTGGACATCGGCGGTGTGCAGGCCGGTGGTGGGCTCGTCCAGGATATAGATGGTGGAGCCGGTGGACTGCTTGGACAGCTCGGTGGCCAGCTTCACCCGCTGGGCCTCGCCGCCGGACAGGGTAGTGGAGGGCTGGCCCAGCTTCACGTAGCCCAGGCCCACCTCTTTCAGGGTCTTGACCCGGTTGTACAGCTTGGGCAGGTTCTCAAAGAAGGGCAGGGCCTCCTCCACCGTCATCTCCAGCACCTCGTGGATGTTCTTGCCCTTATAGCGCACCTCCAAAGTTTCCCGGTTGTACCGTTTGCCCTTGCACACCTCGCAGGGCACGTAGATGTCGGGCAGGAAATGCATCTCGATTTTCAGCAGGCCGTCCCCGGAGCAGGCCTCGCACCGTCCGCCCCGGACGTTGAAGGAGAACCGGCCCGGGCCGTAGCCCCGGGTCTTGGCGTCCTGGGTGGAGGCGAACAGCTCCCGGATGTCGTTGAACAGCCCCGTATAGGTGGCGGGGTTGGACCGGGGAGTGCGGCCGATGGGGGACTGGTCGATAGCGATGACCTTGTCCAGGTGCTCGATGCCCTCCATGCCGTCGTGCCTGCCGGGGCGGGCCTTGGTACGGTTCAGCTCCGCGCCCAGCCGCTTGTACAGAATCTCGTTTACCAGGGAGGACTTGCCCGAGCCGGACACGCCGGTGACGGCGATAAACGTTCCCAGCGGGAAGCTCACGTCGATGTGCCGCAGGTTGTTCTCCGCCGCCCCCCGGACGGTGAGGGTGTGGCCGTTTCCTGCCCGCCGCTGCGTGGGCACGGGCACCTTCCTCCGCCCCGCCAGATAGTCGCCGGTGACGGAGCCGGGGGTGTCCATCACCTGCTGGGCGGTGCCGCAGGCCACCACCTGGCCGCCGTGGACACCCGCTCCGGGGCCGATGTCCACGATGTAGTCCGCCGCCCGCATGGTGTCCTCGTCGTGCTCCACCACGATGAGGGTGTTGCCCAGATCCCGCAAGTGCTTCAGCGTACCCAGGAGCAGGTCGTTGTCCCGCTGGTGAAGGCCGATGGACGGCTCGTCCAGGATGTACAGCACCCCCATCAGGGAGGAGCCGATCTGTGTCGCCAGCCGGATGCGCTGGCTCTCGCCGCCGGACAGGGTGCCCGCCTGCCGGGTGAGGGTCAGGTATTGCAGCCCCACCGAGCGCAAGAAGCCCAGCCGGGAGCGGATCTCCTTCAAAATCTGGTCGGCGATCATGGACTGAGTGTCGGTGAGGGTGACGGTGTCTAAAAACGCCAGGGCCTCGTCCACCGGCTTCTCACAGAACTCATGGATGGAGCTGCCCCCCACGGTGACCGCCAGGGCCTCCCGCTTGAGCCGCTTGCCCTGGCAGGTGGGGCAGGGGCATTCGCTCATGCACTCCTCGATCTCCCGCTTCATGGCGTCGGACTGGGTTTCCCGGTAGCGGCGCTCCAGGTTGTTCACGATGCCCTCGAAGGGCTGGTACAGCGTGCCCTTGCCCCGGGGCTGGTCGTAGTTCAGGGTCAGCTTTTCCCCTTTGGTGCCGTACAGGATGATGTCCATCACCTCGTCGGACAGCTTTTCCACCGGGTCGGTGAGCTTGAAGCGGTACTTCTTCGCCAGCGCGTCGAAGTACATCCGGGAGATGCCGTCGGACTTGATGTGGTTCCAGCCGGAGGCGGTGATGGCCCCCTCCAGGATGGACAGGGAGCGGTTAGGGATGATGAGGCTGGGGTCGATTTTCAGCTGGCTGCCCAGGCCGGTACAGGTGGGGCAGGCGCCGAAGGGGTTGTTGAAGGAGAACATCCGGGGGGTCAGCTCGTCGATGGACACGCCGCAGTCCTCGCAGGCGTAGTTCTGGGAGAACAGGATGTCCCGCTCCTCGTCCCCCAGCACATTGATGATGATGATGCCGCCGGACAGGTTGGAGGCCACCTCCACGCTGTCGGTGAGCCGCCGGGTGATGTCCTCCCGGATGACCAGGCGATCCACCACGATCTCGATAGAGTGCTTTTTGTTTTTGTCCAGCTTGATCTCCTCGGTGAGGTCGTACAGGGAGCCGTCGGCGCGGACGCGGACGTAGCCCGACTTGCGCGCGTCCTCAAACACCTTATTGTGCTCGCCCTTCTTTCCCCGGATGACGGGGGCCAGCACCTGGATGCGGGTGGCCTCGGGCAGGGTCATGACCTGGTCGATGATCTGGTCGACGGTCTGCTGCTTGATCTCCTTGCCGCAGTTGGGGCAGTGGGGGGTGCCGACGCGCGCCCACAGCAGGCGCAGATAGTCGTAAATTTCCGTCACCGTGCCCACGGTGGAGCGGGGGTTTTTGGAGGTGGTTTTCTGGTCGATGGAGATGGCGGGGGACAAGCCCTCGATGTAGTCCACGTCCGGCTTCTCCATCTGGCCCAAAAACATCCGGGCATAGGAGGACAGGGACTCCACATACCGCCGCTGGCCCTCGGCGTACAGCGTCTCAAAGGCCAGGGAGGACTTGCCCGACCCGGACAGGCCGGTCAAGACCACCAGCTTGTCCCGGGGGATGGTAACGTCGATGTTTTTCAGGTTGTTTTCTCGCGCGCCTTTGATGACGATTTTATCCTGCATGGATATTTCTCCTTAGTATCTGTTGAATTTGGGCCCAAAGATAGAATAATGAAACAAATTTTTAATGTCAACACTTTTTTGTTGTCCGCCTATGGGGCAGGGGGAACAAACCCCGCCCGTATCAGGACATAAGGAATCGCGACCCACGTCAGCTCCCAGAGGGGCCCCCAGGTCAAAACGAGCCTGACCAGTTTCCGCCACAGGCGAGGCCAGCCCTGGACGCTGTGGATGTAGCCCCATTCCAGTTTCCCAGCCCGCTTCCATTTGAAGCGTACCGCCAGCAAGACAACGAAAAGCAGCAGATTGATCACGATCATGATTTGGAAGATCAGATAAAGCGCTCCCGGCGTATTGAGCCAATCCAGAATGGGCTGGAGTACGGGCCTGAAAGGCTCTATCAGCATGGCGACCAAAGCATAGAGCAGCATCGCCGGAAGCAGGAGCAAAGTGAAAAACAGAAATCCCACCGCAAATACCCCTTTCCCCAGGATGGCTTACTCGCCCTTCAGCTCCCTCTGGACGTACTTGGGCAGCTTGGACACCACCAGGTCATAGGACATATCGCACAGGTCGCGCAATACGATGTCTGGTAGCTCCCCGTCCAGCAGGGCGGCCACCCACAGCCGTTTGTCGCAGTAGAAGCCGGGGAGAATTTCGGGGTACTGCTCCCGGAAGGCCTCGGCCAGCCGGGGGTCGCACTTCAAATTCACCAGGTCGTGGTCGTTGTAGCGCTCGTCCTTCATCCCCCGGGGGGAGCAGACGGCGGCGAACATCTTTCCCCGCACCATGTAGCGGTGCCAGCCCCATTCCAGCTTGTAGTCCTTTTCCGCGCCGGGCTTGTCCAGCAGATATTTGTCCAGCCACTCATATTTCATGGGTTTGACCTCCTTATCCGTCCAATCCGGCGATGTACCGCAGGCAGCCGTCCCGCAGCAGGGCGATGTTGGCCTTGTCCAGTACGGTGTCCTTGTTGGTGTGGATGCGGTCCATGTAGTAGCCAATCACTTTCTTATGCTTCAGCGCGCACACCCCCGCGCCCCGCTTAAAGTTGGCGTTGTCGGAGGGATACATACTGAAACTGCGTACCACCTGCACGTCCTTACCCCCAGTGGGGAGAAAGGCGGCTTCGATGCGCTGGAGGGCGTCCTCGTCCTTTTTCAGCTTTTTCTGGGGGAAGAACTGGATGGAATCTCCGCCGGACACGCAGTCGAAGTTGAGCACAGTAGTGTGTTTTTTCACCTGTTTGTGCTTCTTCGCGAAGGCGGCGGAGCCAAACATCCCTTTCTCCTCGTTGTCGAAGAACACGAAGCACACCCTCTCACGGTGCTCGGGGGGCAGGGCCAGGGCGGTTTCCAGCAGAGTAAGCACGCCGCTGGTGTTGTCGTTGGCGGTGTGTTTGTTGGCCTTGCCGTCCATGATCCACCAGATGAAAAAGACACAGATGCCCATGGAGGCCAGGGGCATCAGCCACCACAGCACCGCCTCCGGCGCGAAGGAAATCAGCACACCCTCCACTATGGCTATCACGATGAACAGCGGCAGCACAATGGCGATCTGATAGAGCACAAAGAAAAACAGGTTCCGGGGGGTGATGAAGTTGGGTATGGGCAGGACGGGCTGGGTGTCGTAATGGGCGGTGAGCAGCACCTGGGCCTTGTCCGGGTCGCCTACCACTACGTTCCGGGCGGCAAAGCCCTTCTCCACCGTGGGGGCGTACCCCGCCGCCTCCAGCTCCCCGCACAGCCAGGCGCGGAAATTTTCTTTCTGTTTGCGGGACTTGCGCACCTGCATCTCTGCCATGATTTTGTTGGACTGCGCTGTCATCTCTTTATCCCTCCACAATCAGATCCGCCGTCGATGCGCCCACCAGGGCGATGAGGTCGGCGGGCTTCACCTCCACCTGGAAGCCTACCTTCCCGGCGGACACGCAGATGGTCTCGTGTTCCAGGCAGCTCTCATGGAACACGGTGGGGAACCGCTTTTTCATCCCCACCGGGGAACAGCCGCCGTGGACGTAGCCCGTCAGGGGCAGCAGCTCGCGGGCCGGCAGCATGGCGATGGATTTCTCGCCTACGGCTTTCGCCGCTTTTTTCAAGTCCAGGGTGTCCGCCACCGGGATGTCGAACACGTAGTACCCGCCGGACGCCCCCTTTGCCACCAGGGTTTTGAACACAGCGGCGGGGTTTTGCCCCAGCATTTGGGCCACCGTCACGCCGTCGGGGGCGGTTTCGCCGACGGGATAGGTGTGGGCGGTGTAGGGCACCTTTTTTTGATCCAGCACCCGCATGACGTTGGTTTTTTCCTCTTTTTGCTTGGACATTTACTTTCCTTCCCCACGCAATTTGATGATCTGATCTCTCAAGGCGGCGGCCACCTCGAACTCAAGCATCTTGGCCGCGACCCACGCGGCAAGCCGCGCGGGGGCCCCGATTTGATTTGCTTACGGGCGGAGTGAATCCGCCCTGCAAAATTCTCCGCTTCGCTCCGAATTTACGGCGCAAGCGCCGCCCCACCTTCGGCGGGGCCCCAGGAGGCGGCTATTTTCCGTCTCCTCTTAATTTAATGATCTGATCTCTCAAGGAGGCGGCCACCTCGAACTCCAGCATCTTGGCCGCCTCCTTCATCTGCTTCTCCAGGCTGGCAATGGCCTCCATCCGCTGGAGCTTGGTCATCTGGGACAGGTTCTTGTCGTTGTAATCCGGTTTCTCCTCGCCGGACAGCGCCATCAGCTCCCGCACCGCCTTCTTCACCGTCTTGGGTACAATGCCGTGGGCGCGGTTATAGGCGTCCTGCTTTTCCCGGCGGCGCTCCGTCTCGTCCATGGCCCTCCGCATGGAGGGGGTGACGGTGTCGGCGTACAGGATCACGATGCCGTCGGCGTTGCGGGCCGCCCGTCCGATGGTCTGGATCAGCGAGGTCTCCGAGCGGAGGAAGCCCTCCTTGTCCGCGTCCAGGATGGCCACCAGGGACACCTCCGGCAGATCCAGGCCCTCCCGCAAGAGGTTGATGCCCACCAGCACATCGAACTCGCCCAGGCGCAGATCCCGGATGATCTCCATGCGCTCGATGGTGTCGATGTCGTGGTGCATATACCGCACCTTGATGCCCGCGTTTTTCAGATAGCTGGTGAGGCTCTCCGCCATTTTTTTGGTGAGGGTGGTGACCAGCACCCGCTCGTCCCGGGCGGTGCGTTCAGTGATCTCGCCGATCAGGTCGTCGATCTGCCCGTCCACCGGGCGAACCTCCACCCTGGGGTCCAGCAGGCCGGTGGGCCGGATGACCTGCTCCACCACCTGGCCGGAGCGCTCCCGCTCGTACTCGCCGGGGGTGGCGGAGACGTACACCACCTGGTTGAGCCGCTTCTCAAACTCGTCGAATTTCAGCGGCCGGTTGTCAAAGGCGCAGGGCAGGCGGAAGCCATATTCCACCAGGGTGGTCTTTCTCGCCCGGTCGCCGTTGAACATGGCCCGCACTTGGGGCAGGGTGGCGTGGCTCTCGTCGATGAACAGCACGAAGTCCTTCGGGAAGTAGTCCAGCAGGGTGTGGGGGGGCGAGCCTACCGGTCGGCCCTCGATGACCCGGGAATAGTTCTCGATGCCGGAGCAGTAGCCCAGCTCCTGCATCATCTCGATGTCGTACATGGTGCGCTGCTTGACGCGCTGGGCCTCGATGAGCTTGCCCTCGCTCTCGAAGAAGGCCACCCGCTCCTCCATCTCCTTGTAAATCTCCTGGATGGCGGCGTCCATCTTCTCCTTGGGGGTGACGTAGTGGGTGGCGGGCCAGATGGGGATGTTGTTCAGCCGCCGGATGGGGGTGCCGGTGACCACGTTGATCTCGCTGAGCCGGTCGATCTCGTCCCCGAAGAACTCCACCCGGATGGCGGTGTCCTTCCAATA
>JAAVHX010000034.1 GCA_014799475.1 Clostridiales bacterium
ATCAGGAGCGCCGGGGCCATAGGCCCCGGCGCTCCTCCCATCCAGACGCCGGCTTTTTAAGTAATGCCCTGCTCCAGCAGGCTCCGCAGCTGCTGGCACCGGCGCCGGCAGCCCTCGATGAGCTCCTCGTACAGCGCCAGCAGATCGGGATCGTCCCAGTCGTCGGCGGCCAGGCGGTAGGCGTTCTCCTGCCGCTGTTCCGCCTGGTGGCGGGTGCGCAGCGCCCCCCAGTAGGACGGGATGGCCGGGGCGCCCAGCAGCTCGGAGGGCCAGTACCGCAGCCCGGTGAGCAGGAAATAGGCCGCCGACAGCTTCCGGGCCTCCTTGTGCTGCTCCGCCGCCATGCCGTTCAGCGTCCGCGCGTCCGTCCCCCGGGCCTTCCTGGCCAGGTGGCGGTAGAACTGCCAGCCCTCCAGCGCGTCCATCACGTGGCGGCGCAGTCGGGCGGTGCGGTCGTCGGCGGGCTGGGGCTCCTCCCACAGCTGGGGCAGGTCGTTTCCACGGTCGGGGCCGTCCGCCTCGGGCAGGCCCTTTGTTTCGGCGCAGTCCTCGCAGGTCTCCTCCGGGACGGGCTGATCTTGAGTCGGTGGCTCTTGAGTCTGAGACTCTTGAGCTGGGGTCTCCTGGGCGGGGGTCTGCTCCCCCGGCATCTCCTCCACGGGCTGCCAGCAGTTCGGTGTCTGAACAGGCGGTTCCGGCTCCATGGGCATCTCCGGCTCCATGGGCTGGGCCAGCTGCTCTTGAGTCAGTGACTCTTGAGCCGCTGGCTCCTGGCGCTCACACTCCGGGGGGAAGCCGGTTCCCTGCTGCCGGGCCAGGGCCTCCAGGCAGTCGCAGGACAGGTCGCCCTCCATATTGAGGGGGCCGGAGCGGATGGGACTGCTTTCCTGGTCGCGGTCTCCCATCACCCGCTGCCACACCCGCTGGAACACGTCCTGATCCTTCACCGAGCATGGGATCATTTCTTCCATGTGGTAAAACACCTCCTTTGCCCCACATTCTATGTGGCGGGGGAGGGGTTTGCCAATGGGCCTATGGTTTCACCAGCTCCTCCAGGGAGCGGACATACCGGCGGCACACCGACTTCAGCTCGTCCTGGCGGGCGGCGTAATAGTCGTCGTACACCCCCACGGCAGTCATGCCCGCTTTCATGGCGGTGGCGCAGTTGTCCGGGCTGTCGTCAAAGAGGGTGCAGTCCTCGGGCGGCGCGCCCAGCAGTTCGCTGAGCCGGGTAAAGCACCGGGGATCCCGCTTTTCCAGGCCGATCTCCTCGGCGAAGACCACCTGGTCGAACAGCTCCCGCAGATGGAAGCGCTCCAGTACCGTCTCGCACAGGGCGGGGCGGCAGGCGGTGAACATGGCCATGGGGCGGCCCTCGGCCCTGCACTGGCGGAGAAATTCCTCCGCCCCCGGCTTTAAGGGGGCCAGCTCCCGGTAATGGCGTTCCGCCAGGCTGTCCCATTCCGCCATGATGCCCTCCGGGGAGTCGGGCAGGTCATAGTACTCTTTGGTAAATTGGGCCGCGATGGGGTAAATCGAGCGCTCCACCACCCGCTGGTACTCCGGTGTGTGGGTCAGCCCCCGGCGGGTCAGGAATTCCCGATCCACCTCCAGCCATAGGCCGTTGGTGTCGGTGATGGTGCCGTCCAGGTCGAATATGTACACAGTATCATCTCCTCGTCCCTGTCAGCATACCAGACCCGCCCCGCTCTGGCAAGCCTTTTCGCCATTTTTCTCCCCGGCGTTGACTTGTCCCGCCTTTGCGGATAAAATAGAGAGGAGTTTTGAAGGGGGGCGGCGGTATGCGGAAACTGGCTTGGTTTTCGGCTGGCTTCGGAGCCGCCTGCCTTTGGGCGAGCTATGACATGGGGCCTGTGCAGTTGCTGGGGCCGCTGCTCCTGTCGCTGTGCGTGTGGCTGTCCACCCGCCCCCGGCCTGATGAGCACCCCCTTTTCCTGCGCCGCCCCAGGGACAAGCGCCCGCTGTCCCGGTGGACGCTGTACCAGTTTTCCCGGCGGGGCTTGGCCCTGTGTCTGGGCGGCGTGCTGGCCTTTGGGTGGGCAAGCGCTTATTTTATGCTGTTCCGCGCCCCGGCGGAAAATTGGGTGGGGGATGAAGTTTCCATTTCCGGCGAGGTGTCCTCCTACCCCAGCCCCACCTCCATCGGCGGCTATTCCGTCACCGTCCATTTGGGCGGCGGCTTCTTTGCCCCGGACGCGCTGGTGTACGGCTCGGCGGACTGGGGCGGGCTGAAGCCAGGGGATCATGTAGACTGTACGGCGCGGGTCAAGCTGTCCACCCACGCCTACGGCGACGAGACTACCTACTACACCGCCAAGGGCGTGTACCTGCTGGCCTACTGCAATGACGAGCCGGAGATCACCGTGGCGGAGCGCGTCCCCTTCCGCCACTGGCCCGCCCTGTGCGCCCGCAGGCTCAAAGAGGGCATTTACGCCGCCTTTGACGACCTGGCGGCCCCCATTGCCGCCGCCGTCACCCTGGGGGACAAGACGGGCTTGGACGATACGCTCTACTCCGCCTTCAACCGGGCGGGGCTGATGCACGCGGCCGTGGTGTCCGGCTTTCACATCTCGTTTTTGGTGGAAATTGTGCTGGTCCTGTGCGGCAAACACCGACGCGTGGCGCTGGCCATGATCCCGCTGCTGGTGTTCTACGCCCTCATGGCGGGCGGTACGCCATCGGCCCTCCGGGCGGTCATCATGCAGTGCGCCCTGCTGTTCGCGCCCGTCGCCCAGAGAGAGGAGGACGGGCCCTCCGCCCTGGGCCTTGCCCTGCTGGTGCTGCTCATCCAGAACCCGTTTGCCGCCGCCAGCGTGGGCTTGCAGCTGTCTTTCGCCTCGGTGGCGGGTATCCTGCTGATCTCCGAGCCGCTGCGCCAGTGGCTGTACCGGCCCTTGAAGCCCTTGCGGCCCCCAAAGGAGCAAAAGCTCAAGCTCATGCTGTGGAATGGGGCCCGGACGGTACTTACCGGCGTGTCCACCTCGCTGGGGGCCATGCTGTTCACTGTGCCGCTGATCGCGCTGTACTTTGGGCAGATCTTGCTGCTGTCCCCGGTGTCCTCAGTGCTGGCGCTGTGGGCGCTGAGCCTGTTGATGATGTGCGCCCTGGTGCTGGGGACGCTGGCGGTCTTTTTCCCCGGCCCCGCCGCCTTTTTGGGCATGATTGCCGGACTGCTGGGCCATTATGCCCGGTGGGTGGTCTTGTGGCTGGGCAGATTCCCCTTTGCCTCCCTGAGTACCGACAGCCGGTACTGCGTCGTCTGGCTGGGGGCGGTGTACCTGGCGCTGCTGACGGCGTTTGTCAGCCGGGAGAAGCCCCGTCGGCCCCTGCTCTGCGCTTGCGGGCTGATCGTGCTGCTGTGCGCCGCCATCGGGTTTGGCAGGCTGGAAGTGGAAACCGCCGACCTCACCGTGGCCGCTCTGGACGTGGGCCAGGGCTCGTCCACCGCTTTGCTGTCCGGCGGGCAGGCGGCGCTGGTGGACTGCGGCGGGGACGGCTCCCGCAGCGCCGGGGACGTTGCCGCCGACTACTTTGCTTCCATGGGCCGCGCCCGGCTGGACTTGCTGGTGCTCACCCATTTTGACAGCGACCACTTCAACGGAGTGGAGCAGCTGTTTTACCGCATGAGGGTGGACAGGGTGGCCATTCCCGGGAGCGATACGGACCCCGAGGACGCCGCGAGGGTGATCGAGCTTGCGGAAGCAGAGGGGGCGGAGGTCGTCCTGGTGGACGACACGGTGGAGCTGGCCCTGGGCAAATCGGCCCTCACCCTGTTCCCGCCCCTGGGCGGGGGTACCTCCAACGAGTCCGGGCTGTTTGCCCTGTGCAGTTGTCATGAGTTTGACACCCTCATCACCGGGGACGCGGACGCCTTTGTGGAGAAGATGCTGGTGAAGTACTGCCCCATCCCGGACGTCGAGCTGCTGGTGGTGGGCCACCACGGCTCCAAAAACTCCAGCTGTGAGGAATTCCTCCAGGCCACAACCCCGGAGCTGGCGGTCATCTCCGCCGGGGCCAACAACTCCTATGGACACCCGGCGTCCGAAACGCTGGAGCGTTTGGAGGCGCTGGGCGCGGAGATCCGCCGCACCGACGAGGAGGGGACTGTCACCGTGCGGGTTCAAGGGGGCCGGGTGGGGGTATATTAGAAAGAACCGGTTCCATACTTGCTGAGAAAGGGGGCGGCGTCCATGCCGCCAAAACGGGATAAGGTGGACAACACCGCCATGCGGGAGCTGAAGCGGGCCCTGAAGGAGGGCGCGCCCAAAAGCCTGTATGTTTTTCACGGAGAGGAGGCGTTCCTCCGGGACTATTATCTGGGCCAGCTGAAGCGGGCCATCCTGCCCGACGGGCTGGAGGACTTCAACCTCCACGCCGCCCGGGGGAAGGACTGCTCGGTGGACTGGATCGAGCAGGCGGTGGACTGCCTGCCCATGATGAGCGGGCGCACCCTGGTGGTGGTCACCGACTTCGACCTGTTCGCCCAGGGGGACAAGGCAAAGGAACGGCTGCTGGACATCCTCTCCGCCCTGCCGGACTACTGCTGCCTGGTGTTCGTGTACGACCTGCTGCCCTATAAGGCCCCGGCGAAGGACAAGCTGGCGGCGCTGCTGAAAAAAGAGGGGGCGGCGGTGAACTTCCAGCGCCAGGAGCAGGGGGATCTCACTGACTGGATCTGCCGCCAGTTCAAAAAGGTGGGCAAGAGCGTGGACACCGAGGACGCCCGGTATCTCATGTTCCTGGTGGGCGACCTGATGCACGATCTGGCCTCCGAGATTGGCAAGCTGACCGCCTACGCCGCCCACCCCAGGGTCACCCGGGCCGACATGGACGCGGTGGTCATCCCAAAACTGGACGCGGTGGTGTTCCAGATGACGGACGCCATGGCCCGCAAGGACTTCGACAAGGCCGCGTCGGTGCTGGCCGACCTGCTCCACAGCCAGCAGGCCCCCATCATGATCCTGGCCGCCATGGGCAAGTACTTCCGCCAGCTGTACACCGCCCGGCTGTATCTGGACGCGGGGAAGGGCCGGGGGGAGTTCATGGAGCTGTGGGGGATGAAGTCGGCCTATCCGGCGGACAAGCTGCTGGATGCCGCCCGGCGGTTCTCCCTGCCCTGGTGCCGGTATGCCGTGCGCCGGTGCGCCGAGACGGACATCACATTGAAATCCTCCTACGGACAGGAGAACGAGGTGCTCACCGCCCTGCTGATGGAGCTGGCCTCCGGTCGGCGGGTGGCGGTATGAGAGGAGGTAAATTTTGAAGAAACATATTATCATTGCAGGTGTGCCGAGATCAGGAAAAAGCACCATTTCTCAAATAATATCAAAAAATTTTGGATACCAACACATCAGTATGGACTCGATCATTGCAGGGATCGAGAAAGTTTTTCCTGAAACAGGCATAAATTCTGATGCAGATACGGATTTACAAGAAAATATCCAATATATCAGTTCTAAGATCGCGTTATTCATACGGGCGATGATGGATAGCGGTGAGTATAATGAATGTGACTATGGAATGGTAATTGATATATTTCAGTTATTACCAAAACACTATATTCAATATATAGATCCTTCTCTTTGCGATATTTATTATCTCGGCACATCGGAAGTAACTCCTGAAGAAAGATATGAACTTTTAAAAAAGTACGATACCCCCAAGGACTATACTTATTATAAAACGGAAGAAGAAAACAAAGGGGATTGTGCTGACATTGTAACGATAAGCAAACAGCTGAAAGAGCAATGCAGAGTTTATAACCTACCGTACTATGATACATCTTACAACAGAGAACAGATATTCAAAGTTATTTTGGATTTTTTAGCAAGCAATATATAGCTGCTTGAAACCGGTGACGAAACAGCTTTGTTTATGGAGGGCTGATATGAGAATTCAAGAGGCCATTGTAGTGGAGGGCCGATACGACAAGTCCGCCCTGGCCGGGGTGGTGGACACCCTGATCCTGGACACCGCCGGGTTCGGGGTGTTCAAGGACGGGGAGCGGCTGGCCCTGCTGCGAAAGCTGGCGGCAAAGCGGGGGCTCATCGTCCTCACCGATCCGGACGGGGCGGGGTTCGTCATCCGCAATTATCTCAAAGGGGCCATCCCAAAGGAACAGCTCAAGCACGCCTATGTGCCCGATGTATACGGTAAGGAGCGCCGCAAGCGCGCCCCCGGCAAGGAGGGTAAGCTGGGCGTGGAGGGGATGCCGCCCGAGGTGCTGCGAAACGCCATCCTCCGGGCCGGGGCCACGGTGCTGGACGGGGAAGCGCCGTCCCGCCCCTCGGGGGATCTCACCCCGGCGGACCTGTTTGCCCTGGGGCTGTCCGGCACGCCCGACGCAGCCCAGCGGCGGGCCGCCCTTCTGCGCAGGCTGGAGCTGCCCGAGCACATGAGCGCCAAGGCGCTACTCTCGGCGCT
This sequence comes from Clostridiales bacterium, assembly GCA_014799475.1. Lineage (GTDB taxonomy): Bacteria > Bacillota > Clostridia > Oscillospirales > Oscillospiraceae > Enterenecus. The sequence continues at coordinate 6,445 of JAAVHX010000034.1, forward strand.
GAACGCGCTGTATACCCCGGAAGAGCTGGACGAACTGCTGAATGAATGAAAACGGAGTGCCTTCCAACATGGAAGGCACTCCGTTTTGTTATATTGCTTCGCAATATGACAAAAAGTGTTTATTGTTCCGTCTCCATGACCTTGTCCACCCGGCGCTGGTGGCGGCCGCCCTCGAATTCCGTGGACAGGAACACGTCCAGGATGCGCTCCGCCAGATTGCCCCCGGTGACCCCCGCCCCCATGGCCAGCACGTTGGCGTCGTTGTGGCGGCGGGTCATCTCGGCGGACAGGGTTTCGTGGCACAGGGCGCACCGCACGCCCTTCACTTTGTTGGCCACCATGGACACGCCGATGCCGGTGGTACAGAGGACGACGCCCCGCTCACAGGCTCCATCCGCCACCAGTTGGGCGGCGGGACGGGCGAAATCGGGGTAGTCGCAGCTGTCCAGGCTGTTGGTGCCGCAGTCGGTCACCTGGTGGCCCTGCTGGATTAGGTGGGCTTTCAGCCGCTCCTTCAGCTCGTAAGCGCCGTGGTCGCAGGCAATGGAAATTTTCATATCCTCAAATCCTCTCTGCTCAAAGTTTGTGGAGCACCGGGCGGCGTCCTTCGTAGGTGGTCACGCAGTCAAATCCCGCGGCCTGGATCATCTCCAACGCCTGGGGGATGCCCTTTGCCACGTCCTCGGCCCGGTGGGCGTCCGCCCCCACGGTGACGAGCCTGCCGCCGCATTCCTTGAACCAGGCCAGCAGGGGGGGCCAGGAGTCCAGGTCCTCCCCCCGGCACACGTTGACCTCCATGGCGTGGTCGGTTTTTGCCACCTCGGTGAAGATGGCCCGCACCCGCTCCTCGTAATCGGCGATAGACAGATCTACCCCGTCCCGGTGGATGTACCGCAGGGGATAGACGATGTGGGCCAGACTGTCGTAGCAGTCGGGGCATTGGGTCACCAGCGTCCAGGTGTGGGCCAGGGTGCTCTCCACCGCGCGGCGGGCCAGCTCCATGTTGTTGTGGAAGTCGGAGAAGTACAGATCCTGGTCCCCCTCCATGCCGATCCAGTTGTGGAGGGAGCCCAGCACAAAGTCCAGCTCCTCGCCGCCCTGGGCCAGCACGGCCCGTGCCGTGTCCGGGTCATAGGGCGCGGAGCCCAGCTCGATGCCGAGGCGGAGGATGAGCTTGTCCCCTACCTCCCGCTTCACCGCGCGGTACTGCTCCTTGGCGGCTGGCCAGTCGAAGGAGCCTGCGGCTGACCCGTCGAAGTTCAAAAGGTCATGGTGGTCGGTAACGCAGAACTCCCGCAGGCCGGCGGCAATGGCGGCCTGGGCGGTGTCGGACAGCACCGCCCGGCTGTCGTGGGAGATTTTCGTGTGGCTGTGGATGTCGCAGAGATACATTTTAAATCACCTGAATCAAATATAATTGAGACGCGCTTCCCCTCGCGGGGGACGGCCTCCGGCGGGTTACTTTCTCTCACGCGAGAGAAAGTAACCAAAGAGCGCGCCCAAGGGGCTTTGCCCCTTGGGTATCCCCGTGCCGCGCCTGGGCCAAGAGCATTGATACGGCTATTGCGTCTGACGCATGGAACTCACTTCGTTTTCCGGCCCTCACAGGGCCTGATCTGGCGGTGAATCAAACGTGAGCGCGCTCCTATCAACGCCTTCCTGTATCCACGCATACGATTTGCGGTGGGTTAGCGCTCAGAGAGGCCAGCTGGGGAACCAGCGCAGAAAATAGGTGCTGTACCAGGTTGGCACGTAGATACCGATGAGTTCGGGATAGAAAATGGCGTACAGCCCCGCCGCGCAGCCGGTGAAGCCGTAGACCGCCAGCCGGTACCCCGTCCGCTTCCGGGTCATCATGTCGTCCATGAGGTAGGCAATGGCGAAGCACAAAAACAGCACTGTGGGGAAGTAGTGGTAGGCGAACAGGATGCGCCCGATGGGCAGCCAGGGCACAAATTGGGACAGGATGGCGACGAGGATGAACAGCCCCTTGCCGCATTTCCGCCGCACCGTCTGGATGGCCACGCCGAAGAAGGCCGCCAGCCCCGCCCAGGACACCAGGGGGTTGTTGAAGGAGGCGAACAGGCTCTTCATCCCCGGCACGTCCAGGTCGCGGTAGTACAGGATGGGCCGTCCGTCGAAGATCCACTGGTACCAATAGGATTCGTAGGGGTGGTGGGTTTTAACGCTCTGGTGGTAGGTGAGCATGAAGTGCTGGTTTTTCAGCATGATGTCCACCGGGTTGACGCTCTTATCCGGGATGGCCTGGAAGAACGCCCCGATCCGATCCCCCATGCCGGGGGCCTTGCCCGTTTCCGCCAGCTTTTCAGTGACCTGCGCGAGCTGCCCCGGCAGCCTGTCCAGGTGCTGGGGGAGCTGGACAAAGGGCCAGGTCAGGGACTCCCGGGCCATCCCCCAGAAGCCGGCGGCATTGCCCTTTGCCACGGCGTAGGGGAAATAGGACACCGTGTAAATACAAAGGGGAATGATAACAAAGAATAATACGGACAGTAAGATGGTTCCCGCCACGTGAATGGCGAAAGAGGGCACCTGGGGCCGCTCCCAGGGGGGCGGGGCCTCCTGGAACATGGCCTCCGTCACCTCCTGACGGAGCTCCGGGGGGGCCGCCGTCCGCCGGGCCTCGTTCTCCGCCTCGTGCCAATCCCCGGCCTTGAAAACCATCCCCAGCAGCCACAGCAGGGCCAGCCCCGCCCCGGCGTATACCACCGTCCACTTGGAGGCGCAGCCGATGCCCCAGAACAGGCCGCTGAGCCCCAGGGGCAGGATGTAATGCCGCAGCTTCTTCCCGGCGGGCACCGCCAGCCAGCGGTACATGAAGTAGTAGGACACCAGGATAAAGAACACGCCGTAGGTGTCGATGGTGGCGATGCGGGTCTGCACCAGGTGCATAAAGTCGAAGGTGAACAGGGCCGTGCCGCACAGGGCCACGGGGGTTTTGCCGAACAGGTTTTTGAGGAAGAGATACAGCACCGGCACCATCAGCACGCCGAACAGCGTGCCCATGAACCGCCAGCCGAAGGGGACCATGCCGAACATCATGATCCCGACGGAGATGATCAGCTTGCCCAGGGGCGGGTGGGACACCTCATAGGGATAGACGTTGTTGAGATGCTCCAGGGCGGTGCGGGGGTGGTAAATTTCATCGAAGTAGGAGGAGTTGAAATATGTGGGGTGGGCCGGAATGATGTCCTGCTCGTCAAAGAGGGCGTCCGCCCCGGTGGGAGAGACATCGAGCCTGTTATCTGAATCGTTGTAGAGGACCATCTCCCCCAGCTCCATGGGGAGATGGTGGGCGTCGGGGATGGCGGTCAGCCGAAAGTATTTCGCCTGGACGACAGCGCCGTCCTGTATGGTGATGTGATGCCACTTGAGCAGGGTGTTATATGCCTGCCGGATGGACTGCACCGACCCGGCGGGAGCTCCCGGGGACACCTGGGTCCAATAGTAGGCGGTCCTGGTCTGGAGGTCGGTGGTGTCCTGCCCGGGCCGCTTGGCTGTCCACGCGCCGTCCACAAAGACCTCGTCCACGACCTGAAGGGCAGTCCACTCCTCCCCGTCGGCGGAAACCTCCAGCGAGTATGCCCCGGTGCCGATGCGGGTGTACCAGCCGATACCGGCCAGGGCGACCTCCTGATCCAGTTCCCAGGTGATCGTCTCCCGCTCCATAAAGGGCTGGACGGACTGGGGCGCGGACAGGCTACCCAGCCGGAAAAACGCCGTGAAGGCGTACACCGCCGTCAGCAGCAGTACGGGCAGGACGTCCCGCCGCTCCATGGGGTGGCAGGGCAGGGTGAGGGTCATGCGCCGGGGCTTGGAGCGCTCCTCCGACATGGCGATCCACTCCAGGCTGCGGGGCCGGGGGCGCAGGCACCACCAGTAGTAGACGAAAAAGGAGACGCACACCCCCATCCCCAGGATGGCCCACACAAAGGCGGGGGACAGATTGCCAAAAAACCAGGACACGCCGTATACCACCGCGTCCCAGGCCTGCCCGAAGGTGAGCGGGGCGCTCTCCTCCGGCGCGGCCGAGGCGGTCAAAGCCAGTAAGTTGATCATGGGAACCTCCATGCGCACCGGGTGCGCTCGCGTCAGTAAACCGGGCCGATACTCATACCCCAATATCTTACTACGAACCGGCGGGAAAAGAAAGCCCTTTTTTGCCAACTCTTTTTAAGCCCGGGCGGCGCGCCAAAAAAACTGCCCCGGTACGGCGCGCGTACCGGGACAGGGCGCTGGGTTCACAGCAGGTTGGCCCGCTCCAGCCGGCGGCGGACGGGCGTACCCACAATGAGCGCCACCGCCATCTTGGCCAGATCCCAGGGGATAAACGGGAACACGCAGGCCGCCAGGGCTTTTTGCAGGTCTACCCCGGCCTGGACGCAGTACCAGGCGGTGCCGAAGGCGTACAGCACCGCGGTGGCCGCCACCATCCCCATGAACTGGGCCGCCAGGGCGATGACCATGCCGGACTTGCCTTTTTCATCAAAGCGGTGGGCTGACCATTGGACCACCGCCCCCGCCAGCAGGACCATGGGCAGATAGCCCACCAGATAGCCCCCCGTGGGGCCCAGCAGACGGGCCGCGCCCCCCATGTAGTTGCTGAACACCGGCAGGCCCACAAAGCCCACCAGTAGGTACACCAGGGTGCTCACCGTCCCCCAGACGCCTCCCAGCATATAGGCGGTCAGGTAGATGGCCAGGGTGCCCCCGGTGATGGAGATGGGGCCGATGGGGATGGAGATGGGGGCGATCACGCACGTCACCGCCGCCATCACGGCGCACAGGGTGAGCCGCCGGGTGTCCACTAAGGATCTCGTTGTCATATAGGATCACTCCAATTGTAAACTGATTTGCGAGTTAGAGTATACAATAGGGGCGGCGCCTTGTCAAGACCGTTTTTCCCGGCATTGCCTTTTTGATCTGGATGTGATAAGATGAACAAAATTGCGCTGCCGGGTGGTAACGGGCCGATTTCTGCCCGGTTTATCAGCGGATGAAAGTTCTTCTTCGGTTACTTGGGAGGTCTCCATGAAGATAACATATCTGGTTCAGCGGGCGCTGAATATGAACTACAAGGCCATGCTGGGCAAAATCAGCTCCATCCACAAAAAGACGGGCCGCTCCCGCCTATCCATCTTCCGGGATATGCGGGACTGCGCGGTGAAGTACGGCGCGGGCTATATGGACTACGACCTGTTTGAGATGTACGACCTCACCCCGGAGCAGCGGGACACCTACCTGACCCGGGGGCGGAACAACGAGATCGTGGTGAAGTACAACGACAAGGCCCACATGGACGATCTGGGGGACAAAGTCAAGTTTAACGCCCGGTTTGAGCGGTTCCTCCACCGGGATTGGATCCCGGTGACCGGGGACAACCGGGAGGAGGTGCTGGCCTTTCTGGCCCGCCACCCGGTGTTCATGGCAAAGCCCTCAACGGGGAGCTGCGGCTGGGGCATCGAGAAGCTGAAGGCGGAGGACTACCCCTCCCTGGACGCCCTCTACGACCACCTGGCGGAGCGTGCCCCACTGTTGGAGCTGGAGGAGGTCATCGTCCAGCACCCCGCGGTGGCGGCCATCTATCCCGGCTCCATCAACACGGTGCGCATGGTGACCATCCGGGGGAAGAGCGGCAAGGTGTATCTGGTCACCGCTATGTTCCGCATCGGCAACGGCAAGTTCGTGGACAACTTCAACAGCGGCGGCATGGTGGCCCCCATGGACCCGGAGACGGGCGCCGTCATCGACCGGGCGCTGGACAAGCAGAAGAGCCTGTACGCAGACCACCCCGCCACGGGGACGCAGATCAAGGGCTTCACCTTCCCCGACTGGGACAGGGCCAAAGCCCTGGTGACGGAGGCCGCCCAGATCATCCCCGAGGTGGGCTACGTGGGCTGGGACGTGTGCTTTACCCCGGACGGGCCCTGCCTGGTGGAGGGCAACCAGTTCCCCGGCCATGACATCTATCAGCTCCCCGTCCACACGCCGGACAAGATCGGCATCATGCCCCGGTTCCGGGCCATTGAGGCGGAGGAGGAAGCGCTGAACCGATAGGCGCAATTTAGCAAAACCGGCCCCGCGTTGACGGCGCGGGGCCTTTTCACAAGAGGGTGATGGGATGAAGCTGGATCTATCAGAGCCCCTGCGCTACCTGGGGGTGCGGGGTGAGCCTGACCCCGCGCTGTACACTGAGATGTCCGCTGTAGCGGGCAGGCTCACCCGAGCTGTGACGCCCCGGTGGGTGTGGCGGGTGTTTCACGTGAAACATACGTTTGATGGAGAGGGGCTGGAGGGGACGGGCCTCGTCCTCACCGGGGAGATGGCCCGCAAAATGCTGGCGGACTGCTCCCAGGCCGTCCTGTTGGCCTGCACCCTGGGGGCGGGGTTTGAGACGTTACTGCGGGCCGAGCAGGCCCGGAGCATAGCCCGTGCCGCCATGCTGGACGCCTGCGGCTCCGCCTGGGTGGAGTGTGGGTGTGACCAGGCGGAGCGGGAGATTTCCGCCCGGTTCCCGGGGATATACCGCACCGACCGCTTCAGCCCCGGCTACGGCGACCTGCCGCTGGAGCTGCAAAAGGACATCTGCGCCCTGTTGGACGCCCAGCGGCGGCTGGGGGTGCAGGTGACGGACAGCCTGCTGATGAACCCCACCAAGTCCGTCACCGCCATTATTGGGCTGTCAGACAACCCCCAGCCCGCCCGGGTGAAGGGCTGCAAGTTCTGCAATCTGCGCGAAAGCTGCCAATACCGCAAGGAGGGGAAAACCTGTGGATCTTGATTTCTTATACGATGGGATCGTCATTCTGGACGGCGCCATGGGCACCGTTTTACAGCAGAAGGGCCTGCCCCCCGGGGGCAAGCCGGAGCTGCTGAACTTTACCCAGCCCGACTTACTCCGAAGCGTTTACCGGGAGTACATCGACGCCGGGAGCAATATCATCTACGCCAACACTTTCGGGGCCAGCGCCCCCAAGCTGGCCGGGACGGGCAAAACGGTGGACGAGGTGGTGTCCGCCGCTATCGCCATCGCGAAGGAGGCCGCCGCTGGGACCGATGCCGGCAGTCTGCCGACTGCCGTAGCCCTGGACATGGGCCCCCTGGGGGAGCTGCTGGAGCCGCTGGGCACGCTGTCCTTCGAGCGGGCCTATGAGTATTTTAAAGAGGTGGCTGTGGCGGGCGAAAAGGCGGGGGCCGATTTGGCGGTCATCGAGACCATGACCGACCTGTACGAGGCCAAAGCCGCCCTGCTGGCGGTGAAGGAAAACACCCGCCTGCCCGCGCTGGTCACCATGTCCTTTGAGCAAAACGGCCGCACCTTCACCGGCTGCACCATCGCCTCCATGGCCCGGACGCTGGAGGGGCTGGGGGCGGACGCCATCGGGCTGAACTGCTCCCTTGGCCCCGACCTGCTGGCTCCCATGCTCAAGGAACTGTGCGAGAACACCCGCCTGCCCGTCATCGCCAAGCCCAACGCGGGCCTGCCCGACCCAGCCACCGGGGCCTACGACATGGGCCCGGAGGAGTTCGTCCGGGCCCTGGCCCCCTGCCTGGACGTAGGTGTCACCATTTTCGGCGGCTGCTGCGGCACCTCGCCGGAATATATCCGGGCGCTGGCACTAGCCCTGAAAGATAAGATGCCCGCCCCCCGTGTGTACCGATCTGCGGGTTTCATCTGCTCCGCCATGACCCCCTGTTTCCTGGAGGGGGTGCGGGTCATCGGCGAGCGGGTCAACCCCACGGGCAAAAAGCGCTTCCAGCAGGCCCTGCTGGAAAACGACCTGGACTATATCCTGGACGTGGCCGTCCAGCAGGAGGACGCGGGGGCGGACATCCTGGACGTGAACGTGGGCTTCCCCGGGGTGGACGAGGTGGCCATGCTCCCCCGTGTGGTGAAGAAGATCCAGAGCGCCGTCTCCCTGCCCCTACAATTGGATTCCTCCAACCCGGACGCCCTGGAGGCGGGGCTGCGGGTGTATAACGGCAAGGCGGCGGTGAATTCGGTGAACGGCGAGCGGGCGGTGCTGGACCGCGTTCTGCCCATCGTGAAGAAATACGGGGCCAGCGTAGTGGGCCTGTGCCTGGACGAAAAGGGCATCCCCCAGACCGCCGAGGGCCGGGTGGCCATTGCCCGCCGCATCCTGGACGCGGCCCTCAGCTACGGCATTCCGGCGGAGGATGTGTGGATCGACTGCCTGACCCTCACCGTGTCCGCCCAGCAGGAGCAGGCACAAGAGACCCTCAAGGCCGTGCGCATGGTGCGGGAGGAGCTGGGGCTCCAGGTGGTGCTGGGGGTGTCCAACATCTCCTTCGGCCTGCCCAGCCGCTCCCTGGTCACCCAGAATTTCCTCATCCAGGCCATGGCGGCGGGGCTCACCCTGCCCATCATCAACCCCAACCAGCGGGAGATGATGGACGCGGTGGCGGCGTTCAAGGTGCTGTCCGGCGAGGACGTGGGCAGCCGGGGCTACATCGCCCGGTTTGCCGACGCCGCCCCGGCGGCGAAAACCGCCTCCGCCGCGCCGGGGAAAGGTCTTACCCTGGAGGACGCGATCATCCGTGGCTTGGAGGGGGACGCCGGACGGTTGGCGAAGGAGGCGCTGCAAAGCCAGGACGAGCTGTCCCTGGTGGAAGGGCGGCTTATCCCCGCCCTGGACAGGGTGGGCGAGGACTACGAGGCGGGGCGGGCCTTCCTGCCCCAGCTGCTCTCCGCCGCCCAGGCCGCCCAGGCGGTGTTCGAGGTCATCAAGGCGTCCGTGGCCCAAAAGGGCGGCGCCCCGGTGAAGAAGGGCAAGTTCGCCATCGCCACCGTCAAGGGGGACATCCACGACATCGGCAAGAACATCGTGCGCACGGTGATGGAGAACTACGGCTATGAAGCCGTTGACCTGGGCCGGGACGTGCCGCCCGAGGTCATTGTGGACACGGTGAAGGAGCAGAATATCAAACTGGTGGGGCTGTCCGCCCTGATGACCACCACCCTGCCCGCCATGGAGGAGACCATCCGGCAGCTCAAGGCCCTGCCCGACCCGCCGATTGTCTGGGTGGGCGGCGCGGTGGTGACCCCCGAGTACGCCAGGGAGATGGGGGCGGACTACTACGCGAAGGACGCTAGAGCGTCGGTGGAGATCGCCCGGAAGGTGTTTGGAGCATGAACATTCGAGCGTATTTGGCGCAGGGCAAGCCCCTGCTGTTTGACGGGGCCATGGGGACCTACTTTGCCTCCCGCCCCGGCAGGACCGAGACCCGGTGCGAGCCGGCCAATTTGAATCACCCAGAGGAGATCGCCGCCATCCACCGCTCCTATCTGGAGGCGGGCGCCCGTGCCATCCGCACCAACACCTTCGACGTGGGGACGGACGGGGAGGGGGCCGGACGGATCATCCGGGCGGGGTGCCGCCTCGCCCTGGAGGCGGCCCAGCCCTTCGGGGCCGTTGTGTTTGCCGACCTGGGCCCCGCTCCTCTGGAGGGGGCGCTGTCCCCCGGAGAGTGTTACTGCCAACAGGCGGAGATATTTCTGGATCAGGGGCTGACCTGTTTCGCGGCGGAGACCCTGTCCTCCGACGAGGGTGTCCCCGAGCTGGCCCGGTACATCAAAGAACGCTGCCCCGAGGCGTTCCTGCTGGTGTCCTTCGCCGTGGGAGCGGACGGGATGACCCGGGAGGGCCTGCCGGGGCGCGCCCTCTTTGAGCGGGCCGCCGCCCTGGAGGGGGTGGACGCGGTGGGCTTCAACTGCGTGTCCGGCCCCCACCATCTGCTGGAATTTGTCCGGGGGCTGGATCTGGGCGTTTTGAACGGCAAGGTCCTGTCCATGATGCCCAACGCGGGCTATCCCACGGTGCTGGGGCGAAGGGTGGTATACCAGGGACAGGCGGACTATTTCGCCGCCCAGCTGGCGGACATCGCCCGGGCGGGGGCGGCCATTGTGGGCGGCTGCTGCGGCACCACGCCCCGTCACATCGCGGCCACCGCCGGGGCGCTGAAAGACCTCTCCGCCAAGCTGTCTGCCCCTCCTGCCCAGCCTAGGGCGGCATTAGTGACACGTTCTGTAGAAAACCACCTTAGGAACAAACTGGAGGCGGGGAAACGTGTTATTGCCGTGGAGCTGGATCCGCCGGCGGACGACCGGGTGGACGCCTTCATGGACGGGGTCCGCGCCCTGCGGGAGGCGGGGGCGGACGCCATCACCGTGTCCGACTGCCCGGTGGGCCGTCCCCGCGCGGACAGCTCCCTGCTGGCCTGTAAGATCCGCCGGGAGACGGGGATGGAGCCTCTGCCCCACATGACCTGCCGGGACCGCAACCTGAACGCCACCAAGGCGCTGCTGCTGGGGCTGAGCATGGAGGGGGTGCGCAACGTGCTGCTGGTCACCGGCGACCCCGTCCCCACCGAGGACCGGGACGAGGTGAAGAGCGTGTTCAACTTCAACTCCCGGAAGCTGATCCGCTATGTCAGCGGGCTCACCGACCACGGCCTGTCCGCCCCCTTCCAGATATTCGGGGCGCTGAACGTGAACGCCGTCAACTTCCAGAAGCAGCTGGAGCTGGCCCTGGAGAAGGAGGAGGCCGGGGCGGCGGGCTTCCTCACCCAGCCGGTGCACTCCCCCCGGGCGCTGGAAAACCTGGCGCTGGCCCGTCAGACGCTGAAGGGCAAAATCCTGGGCGGTGTGTTCCCCATCGTCAGCCACCGCAACGCCCTGTTCCTCAACAACGAGGTGGCGGGGGTGTCCGTACCGGAGGAGATCGTGAGGCGCTACGAGGGCCTGGGCCGGGAGGAGGCGGAGGAGCTGGCCCTGGAGCTGTCGGTGAAAACCGCCCGGGACATGGAGCCCTATACCGACGGGTGGTATCTCATGACCCCCTTCCGGCGGGTGGAATTGATTACGCGGATCATGGCGGAGCTGAGATAAAAAATCCGGGCCCCGGCGTATGCCGGGGCCCGGTTCGTTTATCGGTTGAAGCCGTATTGGCCGCACAGCCTGGTGAGCAGCCCGCGCAGGGGGTTGAACAGCACCAGGGCGATGGCGAAGTTGGCCCCGCCGTGGACGAGATCCCAGGGGATGCCCGACAGCCACCAGGACAGCGCCAACCCCCAGCCCCCCGCCGCCCAGTAGGTGAGGGCGCACAGCGCCCCGAAACCCAGCCCGAACAGGCCGGACAGCGCCGCCCAGCCCAGGGGGGACTCCATCTTCCGCAGCAGGCGGGCCAGACAGAACAGGACGAGCCACACGTATAAGTAGAACACCGACCAAAGCTGGATGCCCCAAACGGCGTATTCCAGCAGCACGTAGACGTAGACGGCGTACAGCCCCCGCCAGCCGAAGCACACGGCGTACAGCATCACCAGCAGGGACACCGGCTCGATGTTGGGCAGGGGGGCCATGGCCATCTTGGCGGCGAAGAGCAGTCCGCCCAGCAGGCCGAAAAGGGTGATCCTCCGGGCAAGGGCGCGGGCCATGTCAGCCGACGGTGTAAGTCCAGGTGTAGGTGTCCCCATCGTACACCGGGGTGGCGCTGACGCCGGTCTGGGCAAACTCCCCGTTGATGGACAGGCCCCACCAGCTCTGATCCACGTCATAGTCGGCGGTCTCGCCGTCCACCACCTTGACGTACAGGCCGAACTCGCTCTCATCGCCCGAAATGAGCCCCGCGTCCACCAGCACCTCGGCCAGATACTCCTCGTCGGTGTCATAGGTGAAGGTCTTGGTGCTCTCGTCCTTGTGGATCACCTCCACCGTGATGTGCTTGGCTCCCTCTGCGGGCGCGGGACGGGTGAAGTGCCACACCAGCGCCAGCACCACGGCCAGCACCACGAAAATCGCCGCAGCCAATACCGGGGCGAGCTTTTTCTTGTTCTGCTTCTCCATTTGAAACGTTTCCTCTCTATAGTGTTTATCTATGCGTTATACGATCTGGCGGTACATGGCCTCCGCGTCCGCCTTGCCCACGATGTCGGCGGTGGACAGCACCTCCACCCGGATGAGCTTTTCGCCGAATTTCAGCTCCAGCACGTCCCCGGGCTTCACGTCATAGGACGCTTTCACCGGCCTGCCGTTGGCGGACACACGCCCGGCGTCGCAGGCCTCGTTGGCCACGGTGCGCCGCTTGATGAGCCGGGACACCTTTAGCCATTTATCCAATCTCATGGTAACCTCCATAACCATAGATTCCCACCCCGAGGGGGTGGGAATCTATTATATTATTTCGCCACGGTGTCCTTGAGGGCCTTGCCGGCCTTGAATACGGGAACGCGGGACGCGGGAATCTCGATCTGCTCCTTGGTGTGGGGGTTGCGGCCCATGCGGGCGGCGCGGCTCTTCACCTCGAAGGAGCCAAAGCCCACCAGCTGCACCTTCTCGCCATTGACCAGGGACTCGGTGATGGCATCCACCACGGCGGCCACGGCGGCGTCGCTGTCCTTCTTGGACAGGCCGGTCTTCTCCGCCACGGCGGCGATCAGTTCGGTTTTGTTCATGTTTTCTCTTCCTCCTAAAATTTGTGTTCCGGCAGAGCCGCGCGATGACGCGCCGCTGCCTTTCATGATTGCGGCACCGGCCGCAGAATATATAACTTAAAGCGCGAATGACGCTGTAAGTTGTCAATGTGACTCACGCCACAGGGCGATCTGCTCCCGGTCGGACAGCTTGTCCAGCGCAAGGCCGCGCTGTGCCGCCAGCTCCTCCGTCTTGCGGAAGCGGGTGGAAAACTTATCGCAGGCGGCGTGGAGGGCGTCCTCCGGGTCGGCATCCAGAAACCGGGCCACACAGACGGCGGCAAACAGCAGGTCGCCCAGCTCCTCCACCGGGTCGCCGTTCCCCTCCAGGGCGGCGGCCTTCAGCTCGTCCAGCTCCTCGGACAGCTTGTCCAGCGCGCCGGATACGTTCCGCCAGTCAAAGCCGGCCTTGGCCGCCTTCTTCTTCATCTTCTCCGCCCGCCACAGGGCGGGCAGGGTGCGGGCCACGGCGTCCACCGCGTCGGCCTGGGTGTCCTGGTGCTTTTCCTTCTGCTTCAGCTCCTCCCAGTTGGAGAGGACCTGGTCGGTGGAATCCACCGTTACATCCCCAAACACATGGGGGTGGCGGTAAATCAGCTTTTTGCACACGCCGTCCGCCACGTCGTCCAGGGTGAACCGGCCCGCGTCCTCCTCGATGGAGGTGTGGAAGTACACCTGGAGGAGCACGTCGCCCAGCTCCTCCTTCAGGCCGTCCACGTCGCCCCGGTCGATGGCCTCGGCCACCTCGTAGGCCTCCTCCAAAAAATTGCGGCGGATGGACTGGTGGGTCTGTTCCTGATCCCAGGGGCAGCCGCCGGGGTGGCGCAGGATGCGGACAATTTCTTCCAAATCCTTACAGGTATAGGACGATTTCGCTGACCAGTTTACCATAGTGTCACCTGAATTGCAATAGATTTTGCGCGGGAATTTGCCTTTTTGGCGTAAAAACAGGGCTTGAAGCGGAAAGATTACGGGATGCGGAGCAGCCGGGCGATCTTATCCCCCTTGGGCATGAGGGCCAGATCTTCCCGGGAGATGGCGTGGGTGACCAGAACCAGGGCAAAATAGACGATGACGCCCACCCCGATGGCGGCGATCACCGACAGGGCGTTCCCCTTCCAGGACAGGATGGCGGCGCCCGCCTCGTCCAGCAGGGCCGAGCCGTTTTCGTCCACCGCCTGGAAGGCGGCCAGCTTGACCAGCAGTTTGGATGCCAGGCCGTAGACCGCCCAGACGGATGCGCCCATGGCGGCGGTGGCCGCCGCGGGCTTGGCGAACACCCGGGCATAGCTCAGGGAGCGGGGCAGGGCCAGCTTGATGATGACGAGATCCAGGATGGCGATGACGCCGAAGCACACCAGGGTGCCGATGGGGCCGCCCTGGATGTTGATGTCGGGCTTGCCCACCAGGATGAAGTTGATGATGATCTTGAGGACGCAGCCGATGGCGGTGGTGAGCACCGGGATGGACACCAGCCGGTGGGCCTGCATGATGGAATTGCACACCAGCATGACGCACACGCAGATGGAGGCGAGGCCCAGCATGGACAGCATCCAGCCCGCCAGGGCCACGTCGGTGCTGGGGTAGAGCAGCTTGATGATGGGCTCGCCCAGCACAAACAGGCCCGCCCCGGCGGGCAGGGCCAGCAGGGCGGTGGTGCGCAGGGCGGTCTCGCTGACCTGGGCGGCCTGCCGGTAGTTCTTCGTGGCCCGGGCGGCGGATACCGCGGGGACCACGCTGGCCGTCAGGGGGACCATGAAGGAGGCGGGCAGGTTATAGAGGGTCATGGCCTTGTCGTAGATGCCCTTTAAGGTGCGGGCGGCCTCCTCAGTGAAGCCGGCGGCGTCCTGGAGCCGGCCCATGATGATGCTGGAATCCAGCAGATTGACCACCGCCATCACCGACGAGCCCAGGGTGATGGGAATGGCCAGCTTGGTCAGGGTGGACAGGATCTTGTCGGACTCATCCGGTTTGTCCCGGAACTTGGGCAGGGACAGGCGGAAGCGCCCGTAGCAGAAAAACATATACACCATGCCCAGGGCGCAGCCCACCGACACGCCCAGAATGGCGCCGCCGGCGGTCTGGGACTCGTCCAGCCCCGCGCCCACCATCATTTTGGCCAGGGCCAGGCCGATGACCAGCTTGCACAGCGCCTCGATGACCTGGGACACGGCGGTGGGGGTCATGAGAGAGTGGCCCTGGAAATAGCCCCGCAGGGCGGACATGGGGCAGATGAAAAACAGGGCGGGGGCCAGGGCCAGGATGCTCCAATAGCTGTGGGAATTGTTCATCAGATCCGCCAGCTGCCTTGGGAAGAGGAGCATGACGGCGCAGCTCAGCGCGCCCAGGACGCAGAACGCCACCATGGCCAGCCGAAAGACCTTCTGCACTTGATTGCCCCGGTTCTGGGCGTGGGCCTCGGACACCATCTTGGACAGGGCCACCGGCAGGCCGCCGGTGGAGATGATGATGAGCAGGGAGTAGATATAATAGGCGGTGTTGAAGTCGGCGAAGGCCGCGTCGGTGAGGATGCCGCCCAGAGGGATCTTGTACAGCGCGCCAATGACCTTGACCAGCACGACGCTGGCCGCCAGGATGGCGGCGCCGCCGAAAAAGGTATTCTTTTTTGGGGTGGATGCAGACATATCCTCAGACCTTTCCCGTCAACGGAAGATAAGGGGCAGGGCGTATTGCTTGACCTCGGCCTTGATTTTCTCCAGATCCAGGGTCAGGAAAGCCCCGTTTTTGTATATGATTTTGCCCCGCGCCATATTCATCCACACGTTGGAGCCGTGGGCGGAGAACACCAGGTTTTCCGCCTCGTCGTGGCAGGGGATCAGGTTAGGGGCGTCGAAGTCCACCAGGATCAGGTCGGCCACAGCCCCCGCCTCGATGCGCCCGGTGTTCCGGCCCAGGGCGCGGGCCCCGCTGGCGGTGGCCATTTCCAGCGCCTGCCGGGCGGTGAGGGCCATGGGGTCGCAGGCCACGCCGTTGTGGAGGATGGCGGCCAGCTTCATGTCGGCGAACAGGTCCACGCTGTTGTGGGAGCTGACGCCGTCGGTGCCCAAGGCCACATTCACCCCGGCCTTGAGCATATCGGGGATGGGGGCCACGCCGGAGCCCAGCTTCAAATTGGAGTAGGGATTGTGGACGCAGGACACGCCCTTGTCCGCCATGATGGCCCAGTCCTCGGGGGTGGTCCACACGCAGTGGGCGGCGATGGCCCGGGTGTCCCACACGCCGTATTGGTTCAGGATCTGAATGGGGGTGAGGCCGCCCCGGCGGGCCTTGCACTCCTCGTGTTCCTTCTTTGTCTCGGAGATGTGGACGTGCATTCCCAGCTTGTGGGCCTGGGCGTAGTCCGCCATCCACTGCCACAGGGGGGCGGAGGAGGTGTACTCCCCGTGGATGGAGGCGTCGGCCAGGATCTGGCCGTCCCCGGCCATGTGCCACTCCTCGGTGAGGGCTTTCTGGTTGGCGCAGTCGCCGCACTTATCCGGGCTGAAATCCTCGGGCGCGCCAAAGTACACGCCCCCCACGGACAGGTTGGCGGAAATGCCCGCGTCCAGCACCTGGCGGGCGATGACCCCGGTGCGCATATACATATCCGCGATGCAGGTGACGCCGGAGGAGATCATCTCCGCCAGCCCCAGCCCGGTGGCGGCGGCCAGGGCCCGGTCGTCCCACTTGGCCTCGGCGGGGAAGATGAAGTCGTTGAGCCAGGTGTGCAGGTCATACCCTCCGCCGTAGCCGCGCATGAGGGTCATGGGGATGTGGGTGTGGCAGTTGACGAAGCCGGGCATCATCACCTTGCCGGTGCAGTCGATGGTCTCGTCAAAGTTTCCGGCGGGGCGGTCGGGGCCGACATAGGAGATGTTTGCCCCATCCACCGCCACATAACCGCCGCGCAGGGTGGTGAAGCCCTCGTCCATCAGCAGGGCGGTGACGTTGGTAAACAGTGTGGTCATAAAGGTGCCTCCCCTTTACAGCTTTTCCAGGCAGGCCAGCACCAGCCGGGAGAACTTGTCCTTGGCCGCGGCGGCGGCGTCCAGCACCTCCTGCTCGCTGAGGGGCTGATCCAGAATGCCCGCCGCCATGTTGGACAGCAGCGTGAAGCCCAAAATCTCCATGCCGCAGTGGCCCGCCACGATGGCCTCAGGGGCGGTGGACATACCCACCGCGTCGCCGCCTAAAATCCGAGCTGCGCGGATTTCCGCAGGAGTTTCGTACTGGGGGCCGTAGCAATAGAAGTACACGCCCTCCCGCAGGGGGATGGACAGCTCCGCCGCCGCCTGACGGGCCACGTCCTGGAGCCGGACGGTGTACAGGTGGGAGGCGTCGGGGAAGCGCACGCCGAACTCGGGAATGTTGGCGCCGCGCAGGGGGGACTCGGAGAACATCTTGATCTGATCGGTGATGAGCATCAGGTCGCCCGCCTGCCAGTCGGTGCGCACGCAGCCGGCGGCGTTGGTGACGATCAGCGTGTCGCAGCCCAGCAGACGCAGGACGCGGACGGCGTAGGACACGTCGTCATAGCCATAGCCCTCATAGTGGTGCATCCGGCCCTGCATGACGGCCACGTTCTTGCCCGCCAGCGTGCCGAACACCAGCTGGCCCTTGTGGCCGGGGGCGGTGGACGCCTTGAAGTGGGGGATGTCCCCGTAGGGGATGGCGGTGGGGTTTTCCACCACGTCGCCCAGGAAGCCCAGGCCGGAGCCCAGCACCATGGCTACCTTGGGGATAAAACCTCCGATTTTTTCCTTGATGTAATCAGCGCTCTCCTGATATTGTGCAAACGTGTAAGCCATGGTCACAGCCTCCTATGGGAAAATTTTGTTGAATCAATATAGTTTACACCTTTTTTGAGAAAAAAGCAATGAACAGGCTATAAATTCTGCGTAGTTTCCGTGGGGGGCTGTTTGGGCCGCGGCGGGCACGATCGTGACGCGCTGCCGCACCTGAAGCATTGGTTGGGCCTTGCCATGTTTGAGAAATAGAAAGCCGCCCGAAACTCAGAGCGTCAAAATGACGCTTTGAGTTCGAGCGACTGATGGATTTTGCTTGATTGTCAATCGGTGGAATATCTTGCAGACTGTATGATTTTGCGATCCTCACAGTCATATCTTATTTGCCCAATCCGCCAATCCGGGTGTGCGTCCCAAATTGAAACTATGTCCTCTTGTTGCTCAACCGCTGCTTGGTATCCATCTGGCTCCAATCCCATGAAAAGGACAGAGCAGATATTGGGAAGTTCATTTGTAAGAGCATTAGAAAACGCTATACACGCATCATCGTTCGGGAGAAAGTCGCAGAACCATATTGTTAATCTGTTGATTTTGCCGCCTGCGTTCATCCACTCTTGTATCGTGCTGTTATCATCTGTTCCGTCAGGCCACGGGGATATTCCCCAAACAGATTCAATGATGCACTCGGCAGCAAACATATCATCAATAAGCTCTTTGCAAGTTTTCTCCGCCTCATCCCGAAACAGGACGGAATAGTAATTATCAGACCAATACCATTCTTTGTTCTCGTTCTTTCTGTAAAAAACAAAAAAGGATTTACTCGGAAAATGCTCGGATTTAGCTGTTAGTTTCCAGTGATATGAGGGTATAAGTACAGGGATAGGCCCTGTTTCGTTTGTTATGCGTTCAACATCAATAATTGTAAACTCCCCACTGTACCGGCTGGCAAGATATTCAAGGGCCTGTTGCTGTATTTCTTCGACGCTTAAATTTTCTCCTGTGCTTTTTTGACAGCCGAATAGCGGCAACACCAGCGCCCCGACCAGGGCGGCGGCAAGGGCATATTTTCCTTTCATGGCGTTATGCCTCCAATCTGCAACAAGCCTGTCCTTTTCTGTTCCTGGACAACAGTATAACACAGAATGGAGCTGTTTGCATAGCAGGCACAGGTTTGTACTTTGAAATTTTTAGTGAATAGCGGTGGAAAAATGGCGACTGTTGTGATAATCTAGCAATAAAAAAGGACAGCCCATCAACAAATCGGTTGTTAGAGGAGTATTACATGGGAAAATATGAATTAAAGTTTATGTATGATTGGGGTAGCGGGGTATGTGTTTGGAGTGCGAATGCTGCTGCCAAGGCGAAGTTTAATCATTATCCGATTGAAACTACGGATTTACCAATCTCCCAAGAACTTGTAAATTTGCTTAACAAACTGATTGCCCAACATGATGCAGCATTGAATTGGGATAATCCGGGAAGTGAGTTGCTTTGGAATAAGACAAAGCAAGCAATATTTGAGAAAGAAGCCAAATCTGCTTATGAGCAACTTTGTGCAGAACTTGGCCCGGATTACGAAGTTTCCTTTTTCCCTCATGTTCTTTAGAATGTGCGTTTCCCCGTTCCGCAAGGGTTTCAAGTGTCTAAATGTCCACGTCTGTGGCCTTCCCCTCCGCTGGCTGAGGCGCTTAACGCTGGGCTCCATTGATGGAAAAGATGCGCCAAACGAAACGTTTGCAAAAAAGAAGCCGGCAGATTTCTGATCAAAATCTGCCGGCTTCTCTGGCACCCGCGAGACGAATCGAACGTCCGACCCTTCGCTTAGGAGGCGAATGCTCTATCCCCTGAGCTACGCGGGCGTGTGTCGCTGTTAAGCGACCTCTATTGTAACGAATTTTCTGCCTTCTGTCAATGCGGCACAATAAATTTTCCGAAAAGTCCGGGAATTCCGCTTTTCCGACTGTTGCAATCGCAGGAAACTGAGGATATAATACTATCCTGTGCTTAGAGAAATGATTCTAAAATTCAGATAGAAGGTACGGATATGCAGAACGAAAAATTACGCAACATCGCCATCATCGCCCACGTGGACCACGGCAAGACCACCCTGGTGGACGAGATGCTCAAGCAGGGCGGCATCTACCGGGAGAACCAGGCCACCGTGGAGCGGGTCATGGACTCCAACGACCTGGAGCGGGAGCGGGGGATCACCATCCTGGCCAAGAACACCGCCGTCCACTATAAGGACACCAAGATCAACATCGTGGACACTCCGGGCCACGCCGACTTCGGCGGCGAGGTGGAGCGCATCCTGAAAATGGTGAACGGCGTCATCCTGCTGGTGGACGCCGCCGAGGGCCCCATGCCCCAGACCCGGTTCGTGCTGTCCAAGGCCCTGGAGCTGGGCCACAAGGTCATCGTGGTGGTGAACAAGATCGACCGCCCCGACCAGCGCATCCACGAGGTCATGGACGAGGTGCTGGAGCTGCTGCTGGATCTGAACGCCACCGACGAGCAGTTCGAGTCCCCCACCCTGTTCTGCTCCGGGCGGCAGGGCACCGCCAGCTACTCCCCCGACGTGGCGGGCACCGACCTGGTGCCCCTGTTCGAGACCATTTTGGACTATATCCCCGCCCCGGACTGCGACCCGGACGCCCCCTTCCAGATGCTGGTGTCCTCCATCGACTACAATGAGTTTGTGGGCCGCATCGCCGTGGGCCGCATCGAGCGGGGCACCGTGAAGCAGAACCAGGAGATCGTGGTGTGCAACTACCACAAGGGGGACGAGGCCCCCAAAAAGGCCAAGGCCACCAGCCTGTACACCTTCGACGGCCTGGCCCGCACCCCCGTCACCGAGGCCAGCGCCGGCGAGATCATCGCCATGAGCGGCATCGGCGACATCACCATCGGCGACACCATCTGCGCCCCCGCCGCCCCCGAGCCCATCGAGTTTGTGAAGATCTCCGCCCCCACCCTGGAGATGACCTTCTCCGTCAACGACGCCCCCTTCGCCGGGCGGGAGGGCAAGTACGTCACCAGCCGCCAGCTCCGGGACCGGCTGCTCCGGGAGACGCTGAAGGACGTGTCCCTGCGGGTCACCGAGGTGGAGGCGTCCACCGACTCCTTCAACGTGGCGGGCCGCGGCGAAATGTCCCTGTCCATCCTCATCGAGACCATGCGCCGTGAGGGGTATGAGTTCCAGGTGTCGCCCCCCCGCGTAGTTTACCAGGAGGTGGAGGGCAAAAAGTGCGAGCCTGTGGAGCGGGTGGTCATCGACGTGCCCGCCGATTGTGTGGGCGCGGTGATGGAAAAGCTGGGGGCCCGGAAGGGCGAGTTCCTGTCCATGGACCCCATCGGCAGCCGCACCAAGCTGGAGTTCCTGGTGCCGTCCCGGGGCCTGTTCGGCTACCGCAACGAGTTCCTCACCGACACCAAGGGCGAGGGCATCATGGCCTCCGTCTTTGAGAAATACGCCCCCTTCAAGGGGGAGATCCAGCGCCGGAACACCGGCTCCCTGGTGGCCCACGAGACGGGCGAGTCCGTGACCTACGGTCTGTTCGCCGCCCAGGAGCGGGGCGCGCTGTTCATCGGCGCGGGCGTGCCCGTGTACGAGGGCATGGTCGTCGGCGTGTGCCCCAAGATGGAGGACATCACCGTCAACGTGTGCAAGAAGAAGCAGCTCACCAATATGCGGGCCTCCGGCTCCGACGAGGCCCTGCGGCTGGTGCCCCCCAAGCAGCTCAGCCTGGAGCAGTGCCTGGAGTTCCTGGCCGACGACGAGCTGCTGGAGGTCACGCCGGAGAACCTGCGCCTGCGCAAGCGCATTTTGAACCACGAGAAGCGGATGAAGGCCCTCAAGGGCGGGAAAGCGTAAAAGAATCCCCTGGCCATCGGTCAGGGGATTCTTTTATTACAGGGTCATGGTGATGCCGCCCTCGTCGGACAGGCCGTCCTTCTTGAGCATATTCTCCAGCACTTCCACATCCGAGGTGATGTCCATGGCGTCGTCCTGGAACAGCTTGTCGAGCTGCTTCTCGAACCCGGACACCACCTGGTCCATCATGTCCTCGATGCGCTTCTTGGCGGCGGAGATGTTCTCCCCCTCGATGCCCTGGGCGTCCAGCTGGGCGTAGGCCCGCAGGATCTTCAGGGTAGTGGGCAGGTAGTAGTTCAGGAAGGTGCGCAGCTGGCCCTCTTTATTGGGGTGCTCCTTCTGATACTTCAAGATTTTTCCCGTGATCTCCTCGATACGGTCGATCTTGGCGCTCATCGCCGCGTCGGGGATGTCGTCGTTGACCTGACGGATCTCCCGGAGGATGTCGTCCTCCCGGGCGGCGGCCTCCTGGGCTGTCTCCTCCTTGGGCGGGGCCTCTCGCTTGGGCTCGGGGGTGTGGTAGCCCATCTCGGTGAGGAACAGCTTGCCCTCGGCCAGATCCAGGTAGCCTGTGGGCAGGATGCCCTTGGCCAGCATCCGCCGCAGGTCCTTGCACAGCTTGCCGACAGGTATGCCGAAGCTGGCGGCCATGGGGGCCAGGGCCACCTCCCGGTTGGCGCCGATATAGGCCAGATAGTTGAGGTAGCGCTCATTTCGCCGCCCCTTGCTGATGCCGGAGGCCAGCATACTGATGCCGCCGCCCATGAACATCAGGCAGGCCGTGATGGGGACCAGCAGCGCCCACTCCCAGCCGGCCCAGCCCCAACCGCCCTCAAAGAACGGGATCGATATGGTCAGCGCACCCAAGCCGAAGATAGCGGTGAGGATACTGCCCGCGATGATGAGGCCTTTGCCGCCGCCCCGCGCCAGCTTGGCCAGCTTCCGGCTGCGCTTGCGCTCCTCCGCCGGGTCGGGGGTCTCCCAGGGCTCCGCCTTGGGCGGCCGCTTCTGCTGGGACTGGGCGGCCTGCCGATACTGATAGTGATAGGTGCCGCCGGACGAACCCTGGGCCTGCTGACGGGTGCTGTCGGCGGTCTGGCGTGCCGCCGCGTCAGCCGCCTGGCGGGCGGCTTCCGCCCCCCGCTGGGCCGCGTCGGCGTTCTGCTGGAAAAAGGCCTCCGCCGTGTTCCTGGCCCGGTTGGCCGCGTTCCTGGCCTCCTGCTTGAAGCGCCGCTTGTCGCTGGAGGACATTCTGCCCAGCTTGCTCAGCAGCCAGATCACGCCGATGATTTTGAGGAAGGGAAAGGGCAGGATAAACAGCAAAAGGCCGATGCCCACCCACTCGCCCCAATCGCCGGAGTTTTTCGGGGGGGTGGGGCCGCCGGACGGAGTGGTCCCTTTGCCGGAGCCATAGCTGTAGTTATAGTGATAGGTGTTGCTCTGTTGTGAGCTATTCTGCTGTGAGTTGTTCTGCGGATCCTGTCCGCCGGCGCCGTAGCCGTCCGCCATGGTGATCCCCCTCTCCCGGAGTGCGATAACAAGAACCATTATATACTTTTTCATCGGCGCTGTAAAGGAGATGGAAGCTTAATTTTTTATTTAGGAAGCATGGAGCGCCCCTTCCTCATATCCCCGCCCCTTCCCGCATATAAATCACCGTGACGAGAACCACAGTGGGGAGTGTTGTCAGTGAAGGGGAACATGGAAGAGCGCGCCCAGGAGCTGGCGCTGTACATCATCGAAAACAAAGCCACCGTCCGGGCCGCCGCCAGCCGCTTTGGGATCAGCAAATCCACCGTACATAAGGATCTGAGCGAGCGCCTGCCCGCCATCAACCGGGGGCTGTATGAGCAGGTAAAGGAAGTCCTGGACGAAAATAAGGCGGAGCGCCATATACGGGGCGGCATCGCCACCAGGAAAAAATACAAAGGGGAATAAAGAAGCGCGGAGCAGACGGCTGCGAAGGAGCTTGGACCGGAGCGAGGCCGAGCGGAGAACCGCGCAGCGGTTCGCAGACCAGGCCGAGTCGCAGGGAAAGCGACTAAGCGGCCAGCCGTCTGCGCAGCGTGACAATGAAGAAGCGCGGAGCAGACGGCTGCGAAAGAGCTTGGACCGGAGCGAGGCCGAGCGGAGAACCGCACAGCGGTTCGCAGACCAGGCCGAGTCGCAGGGAAAGCGACTGAGCGGCCAGCCGTCTGCGCAGCGTGACAATAAAAAGGAGGCCCTTCCCGGAGGAGGGGCCTCTTTTGCGTTCAGATGTTGGGCACGGTGACATCCCGGATCCACTTGCCGCTTTTGAACCGCCACAGGCCCAGCACGGCCTTGACAATGTTCTCGCTCATCATGCCCAGGTACACCCAGAAAATGCCCAACTGGAACACCAGGCCGGACAGGGCGGCGATGGGCAGGGCCACCGCCCACAGGGGCGTCAGGTCGATGAGGGTGGCCACCCGCACATCCCCGCCGCCCCGAAGCACCCCCACGATGTTGGTACACTCCATGGAACGCAGGGACATCATCAGGAACATCATGGTGAGCATCAGGGTGCAGATGTCCCCCGCCGAGGGGGTGAGCTTAAACAGGGGGTAGAGTACCGGGACGATGAAAACATGGAGCAGCCCCAGGAACAGAAGCCCCGCCACCAGCCCGAACAGAAAGGCCAGCGTGTTGAGCAGCGCCCCCAGGGAGTACACCTTGTCCGCGTGGCCGGAGCCGATCTCCTGTCCAATGAGGATGGCGGCGGTGCCCGCGATGGCGAACACGCCCACGGTACACAGATTGGTGATGTTGCCCGCGATGGCGTAGGCGGCGAGAATTTCCTCCGAGCCGTCCATGTGGCCCATGATGGTGGGGAACAGGGAGGAGCCCAGGCCCCAGAAGGTCTCGTTGCACATCACCGGGGTGGCGAAGCGGATAAAACGCCGCACCATCTCCCGGCCCGGACGGAGGAGCAGGGCAAGGTCGATGCGGAAGCCCTTGTCCAGGACGGCCCACAGGACGGCGATGGAGCAGGACAGCACCCGGGCCAGCAGGGTGGCCAGGGCGGCGCCCTCCACCCCCAGCCGGGGGGCGCCCAGATTGCCGAAGATGAACACCCAGTTGAGGAAGGTGTTGCACGCCATGGACACGCCCAGGATGTACAGGCCCCGGCGGGGGTCGCCCATGGCCCGGTGGACGCCGTTGTACACCTGCACAAAGCTGTCGAAGAAGTAGGACCAGCCCACGATCCGGGCGTACCGGGCGGCGGTGACGATGACCTGGGGATCCTTGCCGAACAGGGACATGAACTGGTGGGGGAGGAAGCCCATGATGAGGGCGAATACCAGCCCGATGAACCCGGCGGTGTACATCCCGATGCCCATGACCCGGTTGATGGCCCCCAGATCTCCCTTGCCCCGGTACTGGCTGATGAGGACGGAGGAGCCGCTCTGGATGCCGAACATCATGAGCTGGACCACAAACACCGGGATATTGGCAAGAGTGACCCCGGCCAGGGGAAGCTGGCCCATGGTGCCCACCATGAAGGTGTCCACCAGGCCCAGCGAGTTGGTGATGAGATTTTGAAGCAGGATGGGCAGGGCCAGCGCCAGCAGCGTGCGGTAAAAGCCCTTTTCCCGCTGGAACAATTTGAACATATTGGTCGGAAGCTCCTTTGCTTCACCGGCCGATCGGTGCCGGTGGTGATTTAAGATAGGGTGGTGAACAGGCTGCCCGCCGCGTCCTTGAGGGCGGACACCAGCGCGTCCGCCTCCTCGCGGGTGGAGTCGGGGGAGAAGGACAGCCGCAGCGCCCCGTCCAGCCAGGGCTTGGGCAGGTTCATGGCGGCGAACACATGGCTGGGCTTGCCCTTGTGGCAGGCGGAGCCGGAGGAGATGCACACGCCCCTGTCCCCCAGCACCCGGACGACCACCTCGCTCTTGTAGCCGGGGAGGGTGACGGCGCAGATGTGGGGAGCATCCCCGGTGGAGATGACCTCCAGCTTGGGCAGGGTTTCTTTCAGCTTTGCCAGCGTGTATCCCTTGATGGCGGCGGCCCGCTCCAGACGGCCCGGGTCGGCCGCGTTGGCCCGGACGGCGGCGGCAAAACCGGCGATCTGGGTCGTGGCCTCGGTGCCGGAGCGCAGGCCGTCCTCCTGGCCGCCCCCGGTAAGCCACGGGCGCAGGCGCACGCCCTTTTTGACGTACAGCGCCCCGATGCCCTTGGGCCCACCGATCTTATGGCCGCTGACAGCCACCAGATCCGCCCCAAGGCGGGCCAGGGGTTCGGGGGTTTTCAAAAAGCCCTGCACCGCGTCGCAGTGGAACAGGATGGCGGGGTCGAAGGCTTTGACGGCCTTCACGCAGTCCGCCACGGGCAGAGTGACCCCCGTCTCGTTGTTCACCAGCATCATGGACACCAGCGCGGTGTCGGGCCGCAGGGCGGCGGCGAGCTGTTCCGCGGTGACGCGGCCCGCCTTGTCCGGTTTCAGGTAGGTGACCTCGTACCCTTGGCGTTCCAGATCCTTGCAGGTCTCCAGCACGGCGGCGTGTTCCATGGCGGTGGTGACGATGTGCCTGCCGCGCCGGCGGCTCAGCTCCACCCCCTGGCGGATGGCCCAGTTGTCGCTCTCGGTGCCGCAGGAGGTAAAATACAGCTCGGCGGAGGAGCAGCCAAACGCCTTGGCGACGGTCTCCCGATCCTCCTTGACCCGCTGGGCGGCCTGACGGGCGTACTCATAGCGGGAGGAGGGGTTGCCGAACTGCCGGAGGGCATCCACCATAGCCTCCACGGCCTCCCGCTTCACGGGGGTGGTGGCGGCGTAGTCGAAATAGATGAGTTTGTCCATGGCGGTTCTCCTCCTGTTGGCGTGGCAGTCCTTGTATTGTAACGGTTTCCGGGGGGAAAGTCAACAGGGCGGCCGGAAGGTCGCCGGGACGGTCGTTCGCCCGCAGGGCGAATGACGGTCCCAGCGGCTTCATTTCCTTAAGTTTCCGTGTTGATGGACGATATAAACAATAGATGCAGAAATTGGCGTTGTTTTGCGCCGCAAAGTTGAAGGAGGCATTCCCATGTCCGATATGTCTGTCAATTCCTCTTCTGTCCGTTTCACAGGGGCGTATGCCAGCGCCATGACCAAATATGAGCCGGAAAAGCGGAAGCTGGACTTTTCCAACGCCGTTCGGATCGACGCGCAGGTGGAGCGGCTGTCCTATGAGGACGGCTGGCAGAAAGTCTGGGGCGTGGAGACGACCGAGACTACGGCGGAGGACGGGACCGTCACCAAAACCATGTCCGGCAGTGCGAACATCATCGGCATCAACGGCTTCCACTACAAGGGAAAAGCGGAGTTCAGCGTCAGTGCGTCCTTCGATGCCGATACCTACAAAATGGGGGACCTGAGCGGCACGGTGGACCTGATGGCCGCCGCCTATGAGGCGCATAAAATGGCCTTGCAGAGCAGCTTTTCCGGGTATGAGCTCCAGGAGCAGAGCGCAAAGCTGGATGCCTCCTACCAGGAGGCGAAGGACGAGACGGCAAACTCCTTTGCTCAGCTGGTGGGGGTATCCCTGGAGGCCCGGGGCCAGGTGGGCCAGGTGAAGAAGGTCTATGACAGCGTCCAGGCCGCATTCCTGTCCTTTGAGGCAAAATACCATTCCGTTGCGCTGAGCAGCCCCAACGGATGGGCAAAGGCCGGGGTATTCGAGGCCGCCGTCAATTTGCAGCGTCTGGGCGCGTCCATCAAGCCGGAGGTGAACAAGCAGAATGGGCTTTACACCCTCCAGGAGCTGGAGCTCACCGCCGCCGGGATGCGCGGAAGGCTGAACCTTAACGCGTGAGAGGGCAAGCGGGAGTTGACAGCCGGCGGGAACGGGTATATGATTCCCTCAACTACAAACAAAGGAGCTGTTTGCCATGATCCCCACCCCCGAACAGGCATGGGACCTTTTGTGTGAATTCAACGAGGGCGACTTCCACCGCAAGCACGCCCGCACCGTGGGCGATGTGCTGCGCTGGTTCGCCCAGGAGCTGGGCTACGGCGAGGAGGCCGACTTCTGGGAGGTGGTGGGCATCCTCCACGACCTGGACTTCGAGCGGTGGCCCGACCAGCACTGCGTCAAGAGCCAGGAGCTGATGCGGGAGCGGGACATCGACGAGTCCATCGTCCACGCCACCGCCAGCCACGGCTACGGCCTGACGGTGGACATCCAGCCGGAGCACCAGATGGAAAAGGTGCTGTTCGCCGTGGACGAGCTGACCGGCCTCATCGGCGCGGCGGCCCTCATGCGGCCTTCCAAGAGCGTCAGCGATCTGGAGGTCAAGTCGGTGAAAAAGAAGTATAAGGACAAGAGGTTCGCCGCCGGGTGCTCCCGTGAGGTCATCGAGCGGGGGGCGGCCATGCTGGGCTGGGAGCTGGACGACCTGATTGGCAAGACCATCCTGGCAATGAGGGCGAGCGAGGCTGGTCGTTCATGAACGATCGGTTCGGCAGCCTGCCGGTTGCCCATATGATACCCATCGCCCATATCCGCTCCGACTTTTCCTCCAAGTTCGGCGTGCCCCGGCAGGCGGGGCTGGTGGAGGAACTGCGCGCCGCCATCGTCTTTGAGCCGCCCTACCGGGCCCCCGAGGCCCTGCGCGGCATCGAGGGGTTTTCCCACCTGTGGCTCATCTGGGAGTTCTCCAAAAACAAGCGGCAGAACTGGTCGCCCACGGTGCGCCCGCCCCGGCTGGGGGGCAACCAGCGCATGGGCGTGTTCGCCACCCGCTCCCCCTTCCGGCCCAACCCCATCGGGCTGTCCTGCGTGAAGCTGGAGGGGGTGGAACTGTCCGGCCCGGACGGCCCGGTGCTGGTGGTCTCCGGGGCCGATCTGGTGGACGGCACCCCCATTTTCGACATCAAACCCTATATCCCCTACGCCGACTGCCATCCCGAGGCGGTGGGCGGCTTCGCCGGAGCGGCCCCCGAGGGGGCGCTGACGGTGGACATCCCGCCTGATCTGATGGAGCGGATCCCGGAGGACCGCCGGGCGGCGCTGGAGGGCGTGCTGGCCCAGGACCCCCGGCCCCACTATCAGGACGACCCCCAGCGGGTGTACGGCTTTGGCTTCGCCGGGCTGGAGGTGCGCTTCCGCGTGGCGGGCGGGGTGCTGACCGTGGTGGATATTGTCAAGGAATAAAGTATAATACCGCGCGGAGTTGATGGCTCCACGCGGTATTATTTTTCGCTCAGGGCTGGACGATGTAGTCATCCAGCCGCCCCAGGGTCTTGGGGGTGCACACGGCGGTGACCTGGATGGCCTCGCCGTACTCCACTTGTTCCACCTTGGCCTCCCGGTAGAGCGCGTCCAGAATACCGCCCTTGTCGTAGGGCAGCCGCAGCTCCACCCGGCGCACCCCGGCGTCCAGCCGCTTGCCGATGGCCGCGAGCAGATCGGGCAGTCCGGCCCCTGTCTTGGCGGAGATGGACACGATGCCGTCCCCGTGGGGCAGGATGTCCCCCACAAACTTGTCGCACTTGTTGAACACCTCCAGCCGGGGCGTCTCCGCCGCCCCCAGCTCCTGAATCAGCCGATCCACCACATCCGCCTGCTCCCGCCAGTTGGGGTCGGACGCGTCGATGACGTGAACCAGCAGGTCGGCAAAGGTCAGCTCCTCCAGGGTGGCCTTGAAGGCGTCCACCAGCTGGTGGGGCAGCTTGGAGATAAAGCCCACGGTGTCCGAGATCAGCACCGTGCAGGTGTCGGAGATCTCCAGCGTCCGGGTGGTGGTGTCCAGGGTGTCGAACAGCCGGTCGTTGGCCGGGATGGCCGAGCCGGTGAGGGCGTTGAGCAGGGTGGACTTGCCCGCGTTGGTGTAGCCCACGATGGCCACCACGGGCACCTCATTTTTCTCCCGCCGCTCCCGCTGGGTGGCCCGGACGCGGCGCACGTCCTTGAGTTCGTCCTCCAGCTTGTCGATCTTCCGGCGGATGAGCCGCCGGTCAGACTCGATCTGGGTCTCGCCGGGGCCCCGGGTGCCGATGGCGCCCTCCTGCCGCTCCAGGTGCTTCCACATGCCGGTCAGCCGGGGCAGCAGATATTTGTACTGGGCCAGCGCCACCTGGAGCCGCCCCTCAGCCGTGCGGGCCCGCTTGGCGAAGATGTCCAAAATCAGGGCGGAGCGGTCCATGACGGTGACGCCCAGCTCCTCGGTGAGCACCCGCTGCTGGGAGGGGGACAGGGGGTTGTCAAAGATGACAATGTCCGCCTCCAGGCGCTGGACAAGCTCCTTGACCTCCTCCACCTTGCCCTCGCCGATGAAGGTGCGGGGGTCGGGGGAGGATTTGTTTTGCAGCACCGTGCCTAGGCACTGGCCCCCCGCCGTGTCCAGCAGGGCAGCCAGCTCCTCCAGGGACTGGTCGTCGGCGTTCTCCTCCCGGCTGAGGTTGGGGGCGTTGAGGCCCACCAGTACCGCGCGGTTGATCTCCTTTACTTCGGTTTTGTCAAACATATAATGTGAAATACCTCGTTTTCTTTGTCCTTTTATCTGCCTTGATATTCTGCTTGCGCGATTTCGTGTATGATAGCGGAAAACTCCTCTGATTTTGATTCTAACAGGCCATGTGTAGTATCCTCCATCATATACATTTTTTTGCGAGGAGCGTTTACCGACTCGAAATAATCTTGCGCAATCAGATAATTGGTCTGATAATCTCTATCGCCATTGATATTATAAAATGGCACTTGATAATCGGTTTTGCCAAGCAATGAGAACTTGCCAAACTCATCCGACTGTAAAAATTCTTCATATACGCTGAAATCCGAACTGATATACTTGATAAAATCCCCTATTGAGTAATATGGATTAAATATTTGTGCAGCAATCAAGTTATAATCTGTTCCATCAGCAAGCATATGATAGCCGTATTTTTCCATTAGTGCATTTCTGGCCATATAATATTCCGTTGAGAAATCATCTATATTCAATTTCTCAAGGAGGCGGCGGCCTTCTTCATCGTTTCCTACCCATTTGGCGGCTTCTTCTTTAAAGGCGATTTCATTCTGATAAAAGTCAACAAGCTGCCCTGTTCCAATATAACATTCGTAATATTCAGGATATTCAAGAATAAGGTTGCACCCGAAATATGTTCCCCACGAATGGCCAAGCAATGTTATTTTATCCTTGCCGAGATAGTCTAACAAATATTTGGTCATCTCTACGCCGTCACTCATCATGAGGTCATAGGTCAATGTGGTGTCATTCTGGTCAGGAGAATAGCTCTTTCCGCAATTTCTCTGATCCCACGTAACGACCGTATACACATCAGACCATTTTCTAGTGAAGGCATAGTCATAAAGGCTTGTAGACGAGCCCGGCCCGCCATGCAGATATAACAAAACGGGGTTGTCTTTATCCTGCCCGTAAATACTGATCCACTGCTTTGTGCCGTTTATATCTACATATAATGTCTCATTGATACCGCCTTCAGGTGTTCGGTCATAAATCCTCTGCCCGATAAATCGAACAATTAGAAAAAGCACAATGATGGCAGCAAGGACAATAAGCAGCCATTTCAGTATCATGAAGAAACGTCTCAAAAACTTTTTCATTATATATCTCTCCATCATTTCCGATTTGCCGTTCCGAGTATATCATGGCCGGTTTTCAGCTTGAAGCAGGGATTCGTGAAATTGCCGGTGCGCATATCCATCAACACGAGAGCGAAAAGGGACTCCTTTTTCGCGTCAGACCTTCTGCAAAGCCTCCACAATCTCGCCCCAGTACATGGTGTGGTAGTCGCCCTTGTACCACTTGTCCTTCACGTCCGCCGGCATGGCGTCGGCGTCCATGGGCATGGCCATGCGCTTGCGGCACACCAGTACCAGCTCGGCCTGCTCAAAGTAGGGCGCGCCGCCCGCCCCCTCGGCCACGGTGAAGCCGCATTCCTTTACCTTGTCCATGTCCCGGCCGCTCTTGGTGCCGCACAGGGAGAGCTGGGGGCGGTACTCCTCCGAGAAGAAGGACAGGGTGAAATACTCGTTCTCGTCCACGAACTGCTTGGTGTACCGCTGGGGGCGGATATAGGCGGTGGCCATGGGCGCGCCCCACAGCACGCCCAGCCCGCCCCAGGAGGCGGTCATGGTGTTGCAGCGCTCCTTCGTCCCGGCGGTGATGAGCATCCACTGGTCGCCGATGGCGGCAAAGGGGTTGAGATTCAAGGACTTGGGGTCAACTTTTTGAAACATGGCGGGATACCTCCTGGTTTTGATAGAATAGTATATGCACGAAAAAAGAGAAAGACCCGCCGCAATTGCTTGCAACGGGTCTTTGAAGTGACAGGTTTTAGCCCAGGCCGAACTTCTTGTTGAAGCGGCTGACGCGTCCGCCGGTATCCACCATCTTCTGCTTACCGGTGTAGAAGGGGTGACACTTGGAGCAGACTTCCACCTTGATGTCCTTCTTGGTCGAGCCAGTCTCGATCACGTTGCCGCACGCGCACGTAATGGTGGTGTGGTTGTAGTTGGGATGGATGCCTTCCTTCACGGGGATTCACCTCTTTCTGTCGATCAAAAGTCCAGGGGTACCAGTGCCGCGCACAACGACCCCTTGTAAACGCAAACCGTATCTTATCATGTCTCGGGGAAAAATGCAAGGACTTTTTTAAAAAATCCAAATCTTTTCCCGGATGCTACAATTCCACTTCATGCCCCACGCCAAAGAACCACAAATACCGGTGACCTACTGTCACCCCCGCCGCCTGGGACAGGGCCCGGGTGTAGGCGTCCAGCTGGGGACGGTAGTCCTCGGCGCGGCGGGCAACGGTGTTTTCACTCACCCGGTCGGTCTTGAAATCCACCACGGTGACCGCGCCGTCCTCCTCCGCGAACCAGCAGTCCACCACGCCCTGGAGGAGGACTTCCTCCCCCGGCTCGGCCTCCTCGTAGTAGTCCGCCGCGGGTGTAAGCAGGGAGAACTTGAATTCCCGCTCCACACGCTGGGACTTGCGCAGGCGCTGACCCAGCCCGGATTGGAAGAAGGCCAGGATGTCCGCCGGGTCCACCGCCTCCCCCTGCTGGGGGGTGATGTATTGGCCGGCGACAAGGCGGGCGACCTCGTCCGCGATCTCATCGAGGCTGTTCGCGCGGTCGTAGTTGAGGTACTGCATCACCATGTGCAGGGCGGTGCCCCGCTGGGCGGGGGTAAGGGGCCGCTGGCCCTCGAACACTGGGCGGCGCAGGGTGGTCTGCGGAGCGGAGGGCCGCAGCTCCACCGCGTCCTCCACCGCCTCCGCGTCCTTTTCCCTGCCCTTGAGCTGGGTGGCGGTGAGCTTGGAGGGAATGGAGGCGCAGCTTTGGTAGGGGTAGCGCCAGCTCAGCCGCTCCGCCAGGTCATCGGGGGCCTGGGTGCCGGCCTCGGCCCGCGGCTCCGCCCCGCCCAGGCCCTGGGGATGCTCGTAGTCCGCCCCGGACAGCATTCGGATGTCCCAGGGACAGCCCTCGTCCGCCGGGAACTGGGGCCGGGGGACGTCCAGCGACTCCCAGAGGGGGGCGCTGTCCCGCCGGCACAGCACGGGGGTGAGCACCCAGTCCGCCATGGAGCGGGCCGATGCCATCTGCCGGGGGGGCGGGGGGCACTGGGCCTGGCCCGCCAGGGTGGAGAGCTGGCCCCCCAGGCCGTTGACGGAGGAGAACAAAATCAGCTTGTGTTCTGCCCGAGTCATGGCTACATACAAAAGCCGCATCTCCTCCGCCCGGAGCTGCCGCCGCAGCCGCAGGGCCACCGCGTCCCGGGCGATGGTGGTGTACCGCAGGCCCCGGGCCCGGTCGGTGCGCTTGGGGCCCAGGCCCAGGTCGGGGTGAAAGAGAATGGTGGCCTTGGCGTCCGCCTCGTTGAACCGCCGGTCCAGACCGCACACCAGCACCACCGGGAACTCCAAACCCTTGGACTTGTGGATGGACAGGATGCGCACACCCCCTGTTTCGCTCCCCGGAACGGGGACGGTTACGCCGTTGTCCGCCATCCGGCTGAGGTGGAGCAGGAAGGCCATCAGCCCCCGGTGCCCGCCGCTTTCAAAGCGGACGGCTTCGTCGTACAGGGCCATCAGGTTTGCCCGCCGCCGCTGGCCGTCCGGCATGGCGGCAAACACGGCGGGCGCGTCGAGTTTTCCGTAGATGTACCACAGCAGCCGGTGGCTGCCCTCCTCCGCCGCCAGCTCCCGCAGCTCGCCCAGCAGGGCCAGGAAGGACAGGCAGTCCTCCTCTCCTCGCTCCGCGCCGGCGGTGAGACAGTCGTATACCGTGCCGCCGCTCCCCGCCCGGAGGCGGGCCAGCCGGTCGGGGGTGAAGTCAAACAGGGGGGAGCGCAGGGCCGCCAGCAGGGCCACGTCCTGCCGGGGATTGTCCAGCACCTGGAGCAGGGCGATGACCACAGAAATCTCGGTTGTGCCGAAGAACTCCCGGCCCCCGTCGGCGCTCCAGGGGATGGACAGCTCGTCCAGGGCGGCGGCGTAATACCGCAGCACCGGGCCCGGCGAGCGCAGGAGGATGACGATGTCCTCCGCCCGCAGGGGGCGATCCCCGATGGGGGGGCCATTGTCCAGCAGCTCCCGGACGCGCCGGGCCGCGGCCCGGGCGGCCACCAGGTCTTTATCCGTTTTCTCCTCCTCCCCGTTGTCCGCGAGGGTGGACAGGTCCACACAGTTCAGCTCCACCCGGTAACGCTCATCCGGGGCGAAGTCTGTCCGGCCGGGGCGCAGGGCCTCTGCGTCGGTGTAGTCCAGCTCCCCGGCGGCCCGGGTCATCACGTTGCGGAAAATGAAGTTGACCCCGTCCAGCACCTCGGGCCGGGAGCGGAAGTTGTCCGACAGCAGGATTTTCCGCCCCTGGCCGGGAGCGGCCACCTCCGCCGGGGGGAACCGCTCATATTTGTCCAGGAAGATGCCCGGCTCCGCCAGCCGGAAGCGGTAGATGGACTGCTTCACGTCCCCCACCATGAACAGGTTGTCCCCACTGGACAGCGCCCCGAAGATGGCGTTCTGCACGGCGTTGGTGTCCTGGTACTCATCCACCATGATCTCCACGAACTGCTTTCCCACGTCCTGGGCCAGCTCAGAGGGCGAGCCGTCCGGGGTTGTCAGCAGCCGCGCCGCCAGGTGCTCCCCGTCGGCGAAGTCGATGAGATGGCGGCGCTGCTTGAGCCGGGTGAAGGCCCGGTCAAACTCCGCCGCCACGTCCAGCAGGGCCGTCATGGCGGGGCCGACGGCCCGCAGGTCATCCATGGCCTGGGCCGCCGTCACGTCGAACCGCTCCCCCAGCTTTTTCATCTGGGCCTTGCACTGATCCCGCTGGGCGGTCATGCGGGCCTTCAGCCCCTCGTCGTAATCGCCCCGCTTGGCTCCCGGACGGGGGAAGGGGATGGGGAAGCAGGCGGCGGCCTCGTCCCAGCCCCGGCCCAGGGCGGAGCGCAGCCGCTCCAGCGCGTCGATGGTGTCCCCCAGGGTGGGGGCGTAGTTTTTGGTCAGCAGTTCGTCAAAGTAGATCTCGTCCCGCAGGTTTTTCAGCGCCCCCAGCCAGTAGTCCGCCAGCTCCCAGCCGTCCGCCAGCAGGGCTTTTCCCCAGGGGGTGTCCTCCGGGCCCGCGCCCTCCGGGAATATGAAGTCCCGCCGGCGCGACCTGAGCCAGCTCCCTGGGTCGGCCTGGGCCTGCACCTGCTGGTGGACGTACAGCACCACGTCCTCCAGGGTCTGGTCGTCCCGCTCCCCGGCCAGGGCGTCCACCAGGGCGGCAAAGGGGGCGTCGTCAGCGATGTTGGCGTAACGGGCCTCCAGCACCTCTTCCAGAGCGCGGCGGCGCAGCTCGTCCCCTTCCGCCTCGTCACACAGGCGGAAGTCAGGGTCCAGGTCGGCCAGGTGCCCCCACTGGCGCAGGAGGTCCAGGCAGAACGCGTCGATGGTGCAGATGGGGGCCTTGTATACCAGGGTGGCGCTGCGCCGCAGGTGCCGGTCCCCCGGCCGCTGGGCCAGGGCCGCGTGGATGGCGGCGGCGATGCGGCCCCGCAGTTCGGCGGCGGCGGCGTTGGTGAAGGTGATGATCAGGAAGCGGTCGATGTCCTCCCCTTGCTCCACATAGCCCATCAGCCGCTCCACCAGCACGCGGGTCTTGCCCGATCCGGCGGCGGCGGACACCAGCAGGTCGCCCCCCCGGTTCTCTACGGCGGCAAGCTGCTGTTTTGTCAGCTCAATCGCCATGTCCATCCTCCTCCTTTTGGGCCAGCCAGTTCCAGAATTCCGCCGCCTTGACGCCCCGCCGGTAGCGCCTTGCGTCCCCACAGCCCTCCTCGAAGTGGCAGGCGGCCTTGTAGTCGCACCAGCGGCAGGGGTTCTTGTCCGCACCCCGCCAGTAGGGGTCGGCGTCGATGTTGCCCGCCGCCAGCTCCCCGGCGGCGTGCTTCAAAGCGTCTGTGATATATCCGTCCAGCAGCTCCATCTGTTCGGGGGTGACCAGGTAGTCGCCGCCGCCCCGGCCCGTGCTGACGGGCAGGAAGCGGAACGCACCGGCAGCGTGTTCCATGGCGGACAGCACCGCCGGGTCGTCCAGCACCAGCCCCTGGCGGCGCAGCAGCCCGTCCCGGGATCGCTGGATGTCCTCGTCGGTCATGCCCCGCTCGCCGTCCACCAGGGGAGTGCGGGCGGGGACATACAGCACACCTGCCGGGACGATCTCATCGGAGCCGAACACCCGCTCTCCCTCCCGGCTGAGGGCGAACAGATACAGCAGCATCTGCAAACCCCGCCCGTCCTCCACGTCGGCGAAGTCGAAGCTCTTTTTGCCGGTTTTGTAGTCCACCACCCGCAGGTAGCGCTTGCCGTCGTGGAGCCATTCGTCCACCCGGTCCACAAAGCCGGTGAGGCGCAGACGTACCCCCTGTTCTACCTCCACCGGGGGCAGCTCCTTGCCCCGGCCGAAGCCCAGCTCAAAGGCGGCGGGGGTGAAGTCGGAGACGGAAAGCTCGGCGCACACGCTTTGGGTCACGTCCAGCGCGGCCTGCTTCATGCGCTCAAACAGATAGCGGAATCGGGCGGTCTCGCCGTCCAGGCCGGTGAGGACCTCCCGCTCGTAGCGGTCGGCGGCGGCTTGGGACAGGCGGCGGACTTCTTCCGCGTTATCCAGCGGGATGCCCGCGCTTTTGGCTGAGCGCAGGGTGCCCTCCAGCACGGCGTGGACGAAGGTGCCGTAATCGGAGGGCCGGAACGCGGCCTTCTGCCGGGGTTTGGCATCCAGGCCGAAGCGGAGGAAATGGCTGAAGTGGCAGGAGTTATAGAGGTCGAGCCGGGTAGCCGACATGGGCACCACCGGGCCGAACAGCTCGTCCACCGCCAGCCGGGACAGCCGGCCGCGGCACCACTGCGCGGCACCCTGAATGCGTTCCACCCGGGGAGCCAGTCCCTGCACCCGCCGCAGGGCGTCGGCC
Organism: Clostridiales bacterium; assembly: GCA_014799475.1. Classification (GTDB taxonomy): domain Bacteria; phylum Bacillota; class Clostridia; order Oscillospirales; family Oscillospiraceae; genus Enterenecus. The sequence goes on from JAAVHX010000034.1 coordinate 43,003, forward strand.
ACAGCCGGGTCACGGCCTGCCAGCTCCAGCGCCGCGTCCGGGGCGGACAGCCGGGCCAGGGGGTCGGAGCCGTCCGCCACAGGGGCGTCGGGGAACAGCGACGCCAGCCGCTCCCAGAGGAAGCAGGGGGTTTTCTGGTTGTCCCCCGACCCGGTGGCATAGCTCACATACAGCCGCTCAGAGGGCCGTGCGCAGGTCTCGTAGGCGATGGTCATCTCCCGGCGGAGCTTGTCCTCCTGTTTTGGAGCCAGCTCCACCTCCATGGCGGCCAGCACGTCCCGATCCTGGTCGGAGAACAGCCCCGGCGAGGGGGCGCAGTCCGGGATGGAATTGCTGTCCGCCCCCAGCAGGAACAGCGCCTTGACCTCCTTGTGGGCCATGCGGGGGGCGTCCCCCACCGTCACCGCGTCCAGCGACACGGGAATGGCCCCCACGTCATACTGGGACAGCACCAGGGAAAACAGCCGGGAGAACTCGTCCAGTTCCAGCTCGGTATCCTCTAATAAAAGGGCGCACTGCTCCAGGCCGCCCACTAAAATGTCCCAGAGCTGGCGGTACTGGGCGGCGGTGCTCCGGTCGCCCCGCTCCTCCAGGCTGTCCGCCCGCTGACTGAGCCGGGTGGGCAGGTCGATGTCGTCCAAAAGCTGGTAGAGGGCCAGGGCGCGGCCCTTACCCGTTTTGTCCTTGTTTTTGCGCAGGGCTTCCAGCGGCGCGATGACCTTCCGGCGCAGCTCGTCCAGCCACGCCACGAAAGCGGTGTCCTCGTCGGTGAACTCCTGTCCGTAGCCCTCCGGGTGCATGTCCCAGGGCTTTTTCCGCGTCCAGGCGGAGCCCTTCAGGTCCCAGGTGAGGGCGTAGTTTTCCAGCAAATCCCGCTCCTCGTCCGAAATCCCGGTGAGCCCGGTTTTCAGGTAGCGGAACAGCTCCTCGTAGGGGTAGTCCTCCGCCGCCGCGGCCAGGGCGGAGGTGACCAGGGCCAGCACCGGCTTTTCCAGCACGTCCTCCATGGCGGACAGGAACACGGGTACGCCGTACCGGGCAAACACGCTGTCGATGAGTTCAACCTGCCCGTCCAGCTTCCGGGCGCACACGGCGATGTCCCGGCAGCGGTAACCCTCCTCCCACAGCAGGCGCAGGATTTCGGCGGCGCACCACTCCGCCTCCTGCCGTGGGGTGGCGGCGGCGATCCGGGTGACGGCGCACTCCCCCTGCCAAGGGGCCTCGGGCATGGGGCCAAACAGACGCTGTTCCAAAAAGGCCAGGGATGGGTGGCGGGGCAGGGGATGGTCAAGGGTTTCCTCCAGGAAGAGCACACCGTTGTTCTTTGCCAGACGGCTTAACCGCCGGGCAGCCCGGAGGGCGGGCTGGAAGATGCCGGTTGGATCGTCCCCGGTGCCGCACACAAAGGCCACCGTCAGCTCCCCCTGGGCCATGAGGGCGGACAGCACCCGCTCCTCCTGGGGGGTGAAGTCGGTGAAGCCGTAGACATAGAACGCCATCCCCGCCCCCCAGCGGGTGTCCTGGAGCTGCTGGGCCAGCCGGTCAAGACGGCCCCGGGGGTCGGCGGCGCCAGCCTGCTCCATGGTTTGGTAGGCGGCGTAGATGAGCCCCAGATCCCGCAGTTTGTCCCCCTGGCGGCCCCCCAGCTCCTCCCCGGCGGCGATCAGCGCCTCCGGCTCCACCCGGTAGGAGCGGCACTCGTCCACCGTGGCCAGCAGCCCCGTGAGGAACGCGGGCTTCCGGGAGGGGGCGCGGTAGGTGGTCAGTGCGTCGGACACCTTCCGCAGGGCGGCGTACATCAGCAGCATCCGCCCCCCGGCGTCCAGCATGGGGGCGGCCCCGCCCCCGGCGGCGTCGGTGAGCCGCCCGGCCAGCCGGGTGAAGGAGAGTACCTCACACTCCATGGACGCACGGCCCTGCAAAATGGCGCACATCGCCCGTTCGCTTTCGTGGGAATACTGCTCGGGCACGATGAGCAGACGGCGGCGGGCGGGGGAGCGGCCCATCCGCTCCAAAAGCTCCCCCCGGATGTCCTGCCCGGCCCGGGCGTACAGCAGATTCAGCATGGCGGGGCCTCCTTTCGTTGGGTTTCGTTTTTTGTAGTATAGCAGGTTGGGCGGGGCAAGGCAATGGGCAGTGACCCGTCTTTCGGATCACCGCCCATTCAAAGCCGTCTATTCCGCGCGCTCCGCCAGTTCTGCCCGCTCCGCGCGCTTTTCCCACTCCGCGTGCCGTTGCTGTTCCGCCTGCTGTGCCTTGGCCACTGCCTCCAACAGGTAGTCAATCCCTTTGGAAATTGCGCCTTCAATGTCGAAATCCCAGCCGCTGAAATTCATAGTCTTTAAGGTTTCCCGCATATCGGCCGCAAAGGCACGGGCGTCAAATTTGCCGTCTAACACGGCGTCCCACCGGGATTGTGGAATATTCATTGGAAGATCGTTGGAGAAATCGTAATAAATGTCGGGGAAAAAGGTCGCGGGCAGCTGGTAGTTTATGGCTTTGATATAGGCCCATGCGCCATCCCTGCCAAGTTTGTTGCTCAGCACCCCTGACTGATACAGTTCCCCCTGCATATTCAAAAAGTCCCGGAGGGTATTTTTACCCGCGTATTTTTGGCAGATGGCCTGTTCCCGCTCTTTTACGCTCATATCCACGTAGCCAAGCTCCCGACCGGCGGTGTCTCCATACTTGGATCGGACATATTCGTGAAAGGCATCCATATCGCGCTCATGCTGAGCATAGTTGTCTTTTGACCAGGTTGAGACGTTGATGCCCGTGCTCAGCCTGAACTCCTCCTGCAATGGGTAAAGAACATTGAGACAATATTCGGCGCTATACTGGTTGTTGACATCAATCCACTCATGTGTGATTGGAAATGTGGTGATTGCCGCCATATTGCCGTCGAAAGCATCATTATACCGGTTCCATATGGAGGTACGGATGTCGTCGTAGCTCATCCCGGTATAATCGGCCTCCTCCGCCATTTGGCGCAGCTTGGCCAGTTTGACCTCGGTAGAATCCCCCGGAAGGATTTCCGCACCGCCTGTCCGTGAGGCGGTATTGCGCACGGCCTCCGCGGCGGCATTGGACACGCTGACTGCGCCCGAAGCGGCCACACTCACAGGCGCCTCCTCTACAGCGGGAGCGCGATAAGAGATCGTGATCGTGTCCTCCGGCTCCCGGAGGGACGTACACGTTGCAAGGGTTTGTTGAAATTTCCCTGTCTGGGCCGCATCGGTTCTTGTGACGTTTCGCGGTGTGTTCCAGCCGCTGGGTCGATTGTCGATTTTCATAATGTTGGCACAAACTCCCTTCCGCCGCTTTTTATGATTATCGGCAGGAGGCGGATAAAAAATAAGGCGGCCAAATTTGGGTATAGGGCATCTTAAAAAATTGTGTTGACAAACCCTTCCGCATCTGGTATGATACTTGGGCAAAAGGAAGCAGGAATGGCGCCGCCGTCCTCACCTCCCGCCGCGGGCGAAGGGGTTAACATGGTAAGTACCGCACTCGGAAGGGGGCGGTGCTTGTTGTGGACGTGGGTGCTGCCTTGCATTCACGTTTTTATTTTGGAGGTGCGTGACCATAGCTAATACGGCTCATCAGATCAACGAGGAAATCCGCGACCGCGAGGTGCGTCTCATTGGCGCCGACGGCGCCCAGCTGGGCGTCATGTCCGCGGCCCAGGCTCAGGCCCGCGCCGACGAGGCCGGCCTTGACCTGGTCAAGATCTCTCCCACCGCCACCCCCCCCGTGTGCAAGCTCATGGACTACGGCAAGTACCGCTTCGAGCAGTCCAAACGGGAGAAGGAGGCCAAAAAGAACCAGCACGTGGTGGAGGTCAAGGAGGTGCGGATGTCCCCCGGCATCGACATCGGCGACTTCAACACCAAGCTGCGCAACGCCCAGAAGTTTTTGGGCGAGGGCAACCGGGTGAAGGTCACCGTCCGTTTCCGGGGCCGGGAGATGGCCCACACCGACATCGGCAAGAAGCTGCTGCTGGACTTCGCCGATCAGTGTGCCGAGCAGGCCGTGATGGACAAGGAGCCCAAGCTGGAGGGCCGGCACATGAGCATTTTCCTGTCCGCGAAGAGTGCGAAAACCAATAAGTAACCAGCAATCCCATTAACTACGAAAAGGAGACAACCGCCATGCCTAAAGTGAAAACCCACAGCGGCGCCAAGAAGCGTTTCAATCTGACCAAGAACGGAAAGGTCAAGCGCGCCCACGCCAACAAGAGCCACCTGCTCAACGGCCACGGCAAGACCCGCAAGCTCAAGAGAAGCCTCCGCAAGGGCGGCTACGCCGACGTGACCAACGCGGCCACCATCAAGCGCATGGTTCCCTACAAATAAGGGACGACATCATATTTTACTCAATACAGGAGGCTGAACGACAATGGCAAGAGTCAAGGGCGCGATGATGACGCGCAAGAGAAGGAATAAGATCCTCAAGCTGGCCAAGGGCTACTGGGGCGCCAAGAGCAAGCACTATAAGATGGCCAACGAGCAGGTCATGAAGTCCCTGCAGTACGCCTACGTGGGCCGCCGGCTGAAGAAGCGCGACTTCCGTCAGCTGTGGATCGCCCGCATCAGCGCCGGCTGCAAGATGAACGGCATGAACTACTCCACCTTCATGCACGGCCTGAAGCTGGCCAATGTGGAGATCAACCGCAAGATGCTGGCCGAGATGGCCGTCAACGACAAGGCCGCCTTCACCCAGCTCACCGAGCTGGCCAAGGGGAAGCTGGCTTAAATAGCAGAAAAAACGCCCGGTCATTATGACCGGGCGCTTTTCCGTCTAAAAACAGGGGGCTGTTCAAGCCCTTCTTTTTTTGATATAATACCCTGGAATCTGACCCCAAGGAAGTGACGAAAGATGAGCGAGACACAATTGGCCGCCCAGGTGGTGGGCGAAGTGAAGAAGGCCGTGGTGGGCAAGGACGAGATCGTCATCAAGACGCTGCTGGCCATCCTGGCCCGGGGCCACGTCCTGCTGGAGGACATCCCCGGCGTGGGCAAGACCACCATGGCCATCGCCTTTTCCAGGGCCCTTGGTCTGAAATACAACCGGGTGCAGTTCACCCCGGACGTGATGCCCTCCGACCTGACGGGTTTTTCCCTCTACAACAAGGCCACAGGGCAGATGGAGTACCAGCCCGGGGCGCTGCTGTGCAATTTGTTCCTGGCCGACGAGCTGAACCGGGCCACCAGCCGCACCCAGTCCGCCCTGCTGGAGGCCATGGAAGAGGGCCGGGTGACGGTGGACGGCGTGTCCCGTCCCGTGCCCGATCCCTTCCTGGTCATCGCCACCCAGAACCCGGCGGGGGCCTCCGGCACCCAGCTGCTGCCCGACTCCCAGCTGGACCGGTTTGCCCTGCGGCTGTCCATGGGCTATCCCGAGCCCGCCGACGAGTTGGAGCTGCTCCACCGCAAGCTCCGGGGCGACCCCATGGCGGAAGTGGTCCAGGCGGCGGACCGGGAGCAGCTTGCCCGCCTGCGCGGCATGGTGGACGGGGTGTTCCTGGGCGACGCGGTGCTGGATTACATCCTCCGGCTGGTGCGCGCCACCCGGAACCATCCAGGGCTGGCCCAGGGCGCAAGTCCCAGAGCGGCCATCTCGCTGGCGGCGCTGTGCCGGGCGTCCGCCTTCCTCCACGGGCGGGATTACGTGGTGCCCGAGGACGTGAAATACCTCTGGGCGGACGCCATTGCCCACCGGCTGGTGCTCCCGGCCGGGGCGGCGGGAGGCGCCCAGCGCGCGTCGCAGGTCGCCATGGAGGTGTTTGCCTCGGTGCAGCCTCCCCGCCTCCGGTAAAGGCCATGCTTTACCGGCGTATCATATACGGCGCGGTGCTGGTGGGGGTGTTCCTGTTCCAGATCACCAATGAGAACTATCTGGCCCATTTCCTGCTGGCGCTGTGCATCGCCATGCCGCTGCTGTCCCTGGTGCTGTCCCTGCCGGGGATGCTGGGCTGCCGCCTGACGGTATCCGCCGTCCCCGCCGCCCTGAGCCGGGGAGAGGAGGGCCGCTGGCAACTGTCTGTGCGGGCGCCCGTGGGCCTGCCGCTGGCCCGGATCACCCTGCGGCTCACAGAGCAGAACCTGCTGACCGGCGAGACAAAGAAAAGACGGCTGGCCATGTCGGGCGTGGCCCGGCGGAAGCCCGTGGAGCTGTCCGCCCCCACCGGGCACTGCGGCCTTTTGGAGCTGCGGACGGACAAGGCCCGGGTGTACGACTACCTGGGGCTGTTCTCCCGGCGGCTGGATCGGCCCACCCCCGCCCGGCTGCTGTGCCGCCCCATCCCGGCCGCCGCCGAGCCGCCCGCGATCCCGGAGGGCCAGGGGATGCGCCCCACCTCCGGCAGCGCCGCCCGACGGGGCCCGGGGGAGGACTACGACCTGCGGGAGTACCGCCCCGGCGACCCCATGCGGTCGGTGCACTGGAAGCTGTCCTCCAAGTGGGATGAGCTCATCGTCCGGGAGCGGGCGCAGACCGTGGTCCCCCTCCCGCTGCTCACGCTGGACCGCTTCGGCGGGCCGGAGCGCCTGGACGCGCTTTTGGACAAGCTGCTGGGGCTGAGCCGGGCGCTTCTGGACGTCCAGCGGCCCCATGCCCTGCTGTGGCTGGACGAGGCCGGGGAACCCCAGCTGCACGCCATATCCGACGAGCGGGAGTACGCCCAGTGCGTGCTGGCCCTGCTGGACACCCCCGCGCCGTTGGCGGGCCCCAATCTGGATGACCGCCCAGAGCTGCTCCACGGGTCGGACGGGCCGGTGTTCCGCATCCACGTGGAGCTGGAGGGAGGTGAGGGCGGTGGCTGAGCGGGAAAAACGGCTGTACCCCCTCACGGCGGCGGGGGACGGCTTGCTGCTGGTGTGCGCCCTGGCGGGGCTGGCCGTCAGCTTCCTCTCCCTGTATGGCGACGGGAGGCTGATCGCGGTATCCTCGATGATGCCCACGGCCCTGGATCTTGCGGCCGCCCAGGCGGATGAATTTGTGCTGGCGGCGGTGCTGTGCGCCCTGCTGTCGCTGGCGGTTTGGTCGCTGCCCCGGTTCCGAGGAGCGGCGGCGGGCGCGCTGGCCGCCGCGTGGGCCTGCGCGGTGCTGACGAACTGGAACAGCGTGATCCAGGGGGCGGGGCTTACCGTCCATGCCGTCACCCTGCGGTTTTCCCAGCAGGTGAGCTGGGGCCAGATATTCGAATATGACCCGGGGCTGGATCTGGTGAAGGAGGGGGCGTCTGTCCGGCTGTTCCTCCTGCTGGCGCTGGCGGGGCTGGCCATCGTCCTGGGCTGGGCCGTTGTCCGGGCGCGGCGGTGGTGGCTGGCGGCGCTGCTCACCCTGCCGCCCCTGCTGCCCGGCCTGGTGGCCGACCTGTACCCCAGCTGGCCCGCGTTTATGGCGCTGTGCGCCTGCTGGTGCGCCATGCTGCTCACCGACCTGTGCAAGTGGGCGGCCCCCGACCGCCGGGGACTGCTCACCCTGGCGGCGCTGCCGGCGGTGGGGCTGGTGCTGGCGGGGATCACCCTGGCTTTTCCGCGGGAGGGCTATACCCGCCCGGAATGGGCGCTGCGGGCGGAGGAGCAGATGTATGCCGCCGGGGACCGCCTGTCTGATTTCTTCTCCCGGTGGGAGGGGCCGTTCCAATCTTCCATCCGCTATGTGGGTTCCGCCCAGGCCGCCGACCTGGGCGACGCCGGGCCCCTGCATTACACCGGGCGCACCATGCTGCGGGTCACCTCCGACTACAGCGGTCGGCTCTACCTGCGGGGCTCGGCCCTGGGGCGGTACGAAAACGGCCGCTGGACGGAGCTGGGTGAGGACGTCTACCAGGAGTATCTGGACGCCCTGGCGTGGGCTGAATTGAGCGACGCGCCCTCCCCGCTGCTGTTCCCGGGGATGAGCGTCCAGGATGCAGTGTACTACGGCTCCGCCGCGGACATGGCCCTGTCCACGCCCGTCTACACCGCCACGGTGGAGGGTGTGCGGGCCTCCGGGGTGTACACCCCCTACCAGCTGCTGGAGCAGGATTGGGCAGAGGTCGGGATAATGCCCGTCCGGGACAGCTACCTGGCCCAGCGGGCAGGGCTGCCCCGCTATACCGTGGCCTTCACGCCGACTGTGCAGGGCGCTTCCATCCGCACAAATTCTTTGCCGGAGCGGTACTACCGCGATTATGTGTATCGGCACTACCTGGACGTGCCGGAGGAGCTGGAGGGCTTGCTGCTCCAGATCCTGATCGACATCGACCTTGTCCATTGGGATGCGCAGGCCAGCCCCGTGAGCTATGCCCATAAAGTGGCCGAACTGGTGGGGCGTGTGTGTATATATGATCCGGAAACGCCCGCCGCCCCCGAGGGGGTGGACCCGGTGGAATACTTCCTCATGGAAAGTCACCGGGGCTACTGTATGCACTTTGCCTCCGCCCTCACACTGCTTCTGCGTGCCGGCGGCGTCCCCGCCCGATATGTCAGCGGCTACACCGTGATGCTCCGGTCGGGGCTGCAGGTAGATGTGCCCGACTATGCCGCCCACGCCTGGGTGGAGGTCTATGTGGACGGTTACGGTTGGTCCCCAGTGGAGGTTACCCCCGCCAGCGCCTTTACGTGGTATGAGGAGGAAGAAGCGGAGCCCAGCCCCACGCCCTCCGCCGACGTGCCGGAGAGCGAGGCGCCCACGCCGACGCCCGCGCCCACGCCGTCCCAAGGCCCGGACGCCTCGGAGGCGCCCAGCGCCGCCCTGCCGGGGGGCGAGGGGGCCGGCTCCCAAGGCGGCGGGATCGACTTCACGCCGCTCATTAAGATCGGCAAGGGGTTGGCGGCCATGGCCGGGGTGTTTGGCCTATTGTGGCTGGGGCAGTATCTGCCCAAGCGCCGCCGGGAGAAAAAGCTGGCCGGCTCTGACCGCAACCGGGCCGCGCTGGCCGGCTACGGCTACCTGCTGGGCATGGAGCGCTGGGGCGGCCTGGTGGACGACCGGGCGGTGGAGCTGGCCCAGAAGGCCCGCTTCAGCCAGCACACCCTGACCCGGGAGGAGCTGGACGAGATGCGCGCGCTGATAGACGGGGAGCGGGCGCGGCTGTGCGCGTCGCCCGACCGATGGAAGCGGCTGGCCGTCCGCTACCGCTGGGGAAGGCCCGTTTCCGGGAAAAATGCGGGGAAATCCCCGGAAAACGGGGCCTGACCCCTTGACAAAAGCTGGTTTTCGTGTATACTAAATAAGTCTGCGCCCAGATTATATGTGATAGGCGTATGACAACAACATCCTTGCCTCCGGCGAGATCGGAGGCCATAAGACCATAAGGAGGTGCAAACACAATGGCTAAAGTAAGTGGCAACTACGAGGTGCTCTATATCATCAACCCCGCCCTGGGCGAGGAGGATACCGCCGCTCTGGTGGCCCGCTTCAAGGAGCTGGCCGAGGGGCACGGCACCGTGACCGAGGTGGACGAGTGGGGCAAGCGCCGTCTGGCCTACCCCATCAACGACCTGGAGGAGGGCTATTACGTCCTGATGACCTTCTCCGCCGACCCCGCGTTCCCCGCTGAGCTGGATCGTCTGATGCGGATCAACGTCAACGTCATGCGTTCCATCATCGTGGGCAAGGACGCCTGAGAGGAAGAAGATCATGCTCAATCATATCGTCATCATGGGTCGCCTGGCCCGTGACCCGGAGCTGCGCCACACCCAGACCGGCACCCCCGTCGCCAGCTTTACCCTGGCGGTGGACCGGGATTTCAAGGACAAGAACACCGGCGAGCGTCAGACCGACTGGATCGATGTGGTGGCCTGGCGGGGGACCGGCGAGTTTGTCAGCCGCTACTTCTCCAAGGGCCGCATGGCCGTGGTGGAGGGCCGGCTCCAGATCCGGGACTGGACTGACAAGGAGGGCAACAAGCGCCGCTCCGCCGAGGTGGTGGCCGACAGCGTCTATTTCGGCGATTCCCGCCGGGACGGGGACGGCGGCGACCGGGGCGGAAGCTACGGCGGCGGCTACGGCGCCCCCAGCTATGGCGGCGGTTATGGCAACAACCGCCCCGCGGCTCCCGCGGCCCCTGCCGACTACGGCATCCCGTCGGGTGGCGACCAGTTCTCCGACCTGGCCGACGACGACGGCGAACTGCCCTTCTGAGGGAAGGGCCATCTCAAACATAAGGAGGTCTGCCAATATGGCTATGGATAATGCGAAGCCCCGCGGCAACCGCAAGCGCCGCAAGGTGTGCGCGTTCTGCGTGGACAAGGTGGAACAGATCGATTACAAGGACGCCCAGAAGCTGAAGCGGTATCTGTCCGAGCGCTCCAAGATCCTGCCCCGCCGCACCACCGGCACCTGCGCCATGCACCAGCGCCAGCTGACCGACGCCATCAAGCGCGCCCGTCACGTGGCTCTGCTGCCCTACGTCACCGACTAATTTGTCAAAGGAAATCCCCCGAAGCGTCGCTTCGGGGGATTTTTTACCCATCCTAAAGAAATCTTCATGATTTTTGAAGGGAACCTTTGTTGCGTTTTTTCCCAAACCCGGTATAATATAGCACAGACCAAGACCGTGTCGGAAAGTAGGGGACTTTATGCAGAGCAAGACGGGCCGGATATTCCTCTGGGCGCTGACCATCGCCATTTTGGGCGGCAGCGTGTGGGCGCTGTACGCCACCGGCTTTTTCCAGGCGGCGGGCTCCCCGGAGCGGATGGGGGAGTACATCGCCCGCAGCGCCCCCTGGTCCCACCTGGCCTATTTCGGCATCCAGCTGGCCTCGGTGGTCATCGCGCCCATCCCCAGCAACATCACCGCCGCGGCGGGGGCGTATCTGTTCGGGCTGTGGCCCTCCTTCCTGCTGACCTGGGGGGCGGTGGCGGCGGGCTCCGCCATCGTGTTCGCCCTGGCCCGGGTGCTGGGGCAGAAATTCGTCGGCCAGTTTGTCAGCGAAAAGCTGTCCGAGAAATACCTGGACGTGATCCGCCGCAAGCGGGACGTGTTCCTGCTGCTGGCCTTCCTGTTCCCCTTTTTCCCGGACGACATTCTGTGCATCCTGGCGGGCTTGACCGACATCTCCTTCCAGCGGTTCATCCTGCTGGTGGTCATCGCCCGGCCCTGGGGACTGCTGGTGGCCTGCATGGTGGGCAGCGCCACGGTGGCCATCCCCCTGTGGGGGTTCGTCCTGCTGGGCATCGCGGGACTGGCGGTATTCCTGCTGGCCATGAAATACGGCGACCGCGTGGAGCAGGCGGTCATAGAGCGTTTGAAGCGGTAAAAAGAGCCCTCCCGGCCCGTGGGCCGGGAGGGCTTTTTTCGTCCCTTTTCAGATTAGGGCCGCCGATGCTCTATGTTCTAAATTCTTTGTCAAAGTGCCCGATAAACCGAAATATGAGCCACTCGGTGGGTAGAACGATAATCATCAGAATATTTCATTCATGAACTGTACAATGTTCTCCGAAAATTCTTTTGGCTGCTCCAAAGCGGTAAAGTGGCCGCCGCGCGGCATTTCAGTGTACATGATAACAGGATAATTTTGTTCAACCCACTTTTTCGGCACGGGGAGAACATCGTGAGGAAAAGCGGCAATAGCGGTCGGCGCGATGATTTTGCCCAATGGCGGCAGCGTAAAGCTGTTGCCGTGATATGCCCGGATCGATGTACAGGCCGTGTTTGTCACCCAATAAAGTGTCAGGCAGTCGCAGAGGTCATCCATTGTCAGCAGAGGCCAATCGCTCCAGGCGTGATACTTCTCCACGATCCAAGCGGCCATTCCCGCAGGCGAATCACTCAGAGCGTATGCCAATGACTGCGGTTTTGTGCTTTGGATATTGATATAGGCACCCTCCATGCGCTGCCATTCAATTGCCTTGTGCTTGTAGGCAAGCTCATCCGCCGTCAGGCTTTCATCCGGCGCGGCGACCAGATCGCCTGCCATTCCCGCATCGGTCAGATGAATCCCCTTGATCTCATTGGGATAGCGCGCGGCAAGGTAGCAGGTCACGCCGCGGCCCATATCGCCGCCTGATGCCGCGTATTCTTTGTAGCCCAGCACCTCTGTCATCAGCCGGTGCCATAGTTCCGCGACCTCCGCGTTGTTCATGAATCCTTTCGGCGGCAGCGTTGAGAACGCAAAGCCAGGCAATGACGGAACTACAAGATCGTAATCAGCAAGTAACGGAAATACCTTCGCGTAACGCAGGAAGCTGTCGGGCCATCCATGCGTCAGCAGCAGCGGCTTCGCGCCCTCGCGGGAACCACGGATGTGAAAGAAGTGGATGGTCAAACCATCCAGCTCACAGGTGAACTGCGGATATTGATTGAGTTCCCGTTCCTTGCGATACCAGTCGTAATCATTGCGCCAGTAGTTGAGAAGCGCCGTCAAATAGCCGCCGTCCGTTCCTAAATCCCATGTTTCAGTTTTTAATGCGCTCGGCAGCCTTGCAGAATCGATCCGGGAGCGAAGGTCATTTAATTGCTTTTCATTAAAGCGAATATGAAACTCTTTTAACATGACTGCCTCCTGCGTTTCTTTGAATTGGCGATCAAGTACAAGCGATGTTCTTAAGTATATTAGCAAAATCGCTCGGCAAATTCAATATGAGCTGGTGAAATATCCGAAGTTTATATCCAGCAGCCATGATCTTTAAAGGGACCTTTTTTCGCGCCTCTTGTCTTTTTCCCCTGAATCTGATAAAATATCATATCATTTTACATGACTTGTGAGGGACACAGTATGAACAAACGATGGACGGCCGCCCTGCTGGCGTTGGCTTTGGCGGTCACCCTGCTGCCGGGCGCGGCGTGGGCGGCGGAGGCTGCGGGCCCGGCGGGCAGCAGGCTCACTGGCGCGGATCTGGCGGTGTACCGGGCGCTGAGGGACGAAGTGGCCCGAATCGCGGATGGGACCAGGACGAGCACCGTTGTCACCCTCTCCGACCAGGACGCCCTGTCCTGGACGCTGTCGGAGCTTGGGGCGGCGGGGGACGGCGAGAGCGCCGCCGTGGACAAGCTGAAGAGTAAGGTGGCGGACACCCTCCATATCGAGCGGGTCTATACCGCGTTGGCATCGGACTGTGCCTACGAGCTGTTCTGGAGGGGCACGGAGTACACCTACGGATTCTCCTACTCCATCCAGGGGAACCGGGCGTTCGTCCAGGACCTGACCATCACCCTCCAGGTGGCGGAGGCATACCAGGACGGCGGCGACACCACCGTCAGCAAGGACAAGGTGGCCGCGGCGAAGAAGGCGGCGGAAAACGCCAAGGCCATCGTGGACAAGTATCAGGACAGCTCCGACTATGAAAAGCTGGCGGCGTACTGCCAGGAGATCTGCCGTCTGGTGTCCTTTGACTTTGCCGCCACCGCGGACGGCGCCCCCTACGGCGACCCGTGGCAGCTGGTGAACGTGTTCGACGGTGACCCTGACACCAACGTGGTGTGCGAGGGGTATTCCAAGGCGTTCCAGTACCTATGCGACCTGTCCGAATTCGACGGGGACATTGTGTGCCGCACCGTCACCGGCTCCATGAACGGCAGCGACCATATGTGGAACGTGGTCCAGATGGAGGACGGAAAGAACTACCTGGTGGATGTGACCAACTGCGACAGCGGGGACATCGGGGCGCTGGACAGGCGGTTCCTGGCGGGCGGCGCCCGGGAGGACGGCGGGCAGACCTACATCATATCCCTGAACCCAGGCTCTATGACCTACACCTATCGGGACGAACAGAAGGATCTGCACACCGATGGCTGGCTTGCCCTCAGCGGCAGCGCCTACGTCTATGACCCCAGTGCCCCCCGGCCCAAGCCCGTCCCCAGCTTCACCGACACACCCGCCTGGTGCGCGAAGGAGGCCCAGTGGGCTGCCGAGAAGGGCATCACCAAGGGCTACGGCGGTGGCAGCACGTTTGCCCCCGGCGTGGACTGCACCCACACCCAGATCCTGACCTTCCTGTGGCGGGCGGCGGATGAGCCCGCCTCCGCCGCCAAGGCCCCCGTTACCGTTGAAACCTGGTATCAGGACGCCATTGACTGGGCCTATGGGCAGAAGATGATCGGCGATGACTTCAATGCCGACGCCCTGTGCACTCGGGCCGACGCCGTGTCCTACATCTGGCAGGCGCTGGATAAGCCCGAGGCTGAGGAGACGGCCAGCTTCCCCGATGTGGATGCCGACGCGCCCTATGCCGGGGCGGTGTCCTGGGCGGTGGAGAAGGGTGTGACCCGCGGCTACGGCGGCGATGCCTTTGCCCCGGACCGAGTGTGCACCCGGGGGGAGATCGCGGCGTTCCTCTACCGGGCGTATCACTAAAACAAAACCCCATCCCCGGAGGGGATGGGGTTTGCTTATGGATCGATGCCCAAAAAGACGATCTCCCCAGGCGGGGCGTCGTGGCAGCACACCGCCGCCCGCCAGTTCGCTCCGGCGTAGCTCCTGTGGGGGCAGGGGGGAGGGACGGGTACCTTCCGGGGCGGGAACAGGGGGGTGTCCTCCCGCTTGCACCAGCTCTCCTTCAGCGTCCACAGGCGGTAGAAATCCGCCCAGCCGCCGTCGAACCGGGCCAGCTCCTCCGGGCTGAGCACGTAGGCGGGCAGGCCCGCCCGACGGGGGCGGATCAGTTCCACGTCCACCCCCACGGGGTGGCCGGACAGGGCGCACAGGGCCATCCCCCCGCTGTGGGACAGGGAGAACCAGCGGTCATCCAGCCCCGGGAAGAAGGGCTTGCCCCGGGGGGAGCGCTCCACCGGGGGCAGGGCGTCCCAGCCCCAGCGCAGCCTGACCGCCGCCTTCAGCAGCGGCCAGGCAAGCCGCCTGCCGTCTTCCCCCATCGCGCCGTAGATGACGGTCATGAGATCCCCTCCTTGAGCTTGCTTTTTCCATTATAGCGCAGCGGAGGGGCCGGTTCAAGGGTAGGCGGCCGGGAGTTGGCTTACCCGGCTGTTTTCTTGACCGCGACCAGCTCGATGTAGCCTCTGGCGCCAACCGGCTCCAACTGGATTTTGGGATTGCTGCTGTCCCAGGCGTAACCGATGACGGAGGGATCGTATTTCCCCTCGGCGTCCCAGATTTCCTGGATGGCTTTCCCGTAGTCCTCCTCGGCAAAGGGCTCCCCCTGGAACATCAGATACTGGGCGGCGGGAAGCTCGATGATCTCAAATCCGTCGGGCACAACCCCGTCGTAGTCCGTGGAGACCTCCGCGCCCTGGACATAGACGTTCTCCTTGGGACTGCGGAGATGCTCGGGCAGCCACAGGCACACCGGCTCCCCGGAGATCGTCGGGATGCTTGTCAGCAGCCCCCACACGTCGCACCCCACCTCCGCGCTGTAGTCCCAGTAGTTGTCGGCTTTGACGCCCCGCTTGATGATGACCTTCCTGGCGGGCTTGTTCACCACCTGAATAAAGACAGTTCTCGTCGTTTCCATGTGATTGCTCCTTTCGTCCTGTTTTGATTTGATGAGGTAAGGGACGAACAGCGAGATCGGGACGGGATGGTTGGCGTATTCCTTTGGATTGAGGCCGAATTCCGCGCGGAACGCCCGCTGATAGCCGTCCACGCTGCCAAAGCCGAGATCCATCGCCACATCCAGCACCTTGCGGGTCTCATCCCGGAGGTGCAGCGCCGACCTGCTGAGCTTCAGCCTGCGGATATACTTGGCGGGGCTCATGCCGGTATACTGCTCAAAGAGCCGCCTGGCGTACCACGGGCTGAACAGCGAAGCGGCCGCCAGATCAGCGGGGGTGATCACCTCGTCCAGATGGCCGCTGATATACCGCTGCATCCGGCGCACCGCTTCGATCCGCTCGTTCATCTGTCCTCACCTCACGCACAAGATACCACAGGAACCTATGGAAACACTCGACGATATTTGCACAATTATCGGCCGCGCTCACAGCCCTGACCGGGCGGCCGCCCGGTACGCCAGCGGCGTTTTCCGGTATTTTTTCTGAAAGGCCCTGGTAAAGTAGGACTGATTGTGAAAGCCGCAGTTTTCCGCGATGTCGATCACCCTGAAATTTGTCTCAGACAGCTGCTTGGCCGCCAGATCCAGGCGGTAGTTTACCAGATAGGCGTTGAAGCTCATCCCGGTGAACTCCTTGAACAGTTTCATGAAGTGGCTCTTGGAAAAGCCGCACTGCTCCGCCGCCTGTTCAATGGAGACGTCCCGGTCATAGAATTTTTGAATATAATAAAGGGCGTTTTTCAGCCTGCCGTAGGACAGCCGCGCGTCGCCGCCATCGCCGGCCACGCTGTATTGGTTCATATGGTGGAGGAGCAGGAACAGGTTGGATTTGATGAGCAGCTCGCGGGTGGAGTACGCCTCCTCCCGGTGGGCCAGCAGGGACAGGACGCAGGGGGTCACGGCCTGGTTGAATGGGGAGGCGGCGGGGCAAAAACAATCCATGCTCCGCTCCCCGTTCAAAAAGGGGAGAACGTATTTGCCGTAGCAGAGGTCGTCCTCAGAGCCCTGAAAAAGGGACGGGTGAAACATGATGTTGAAGTATTCCCCGCCCTCCGGGCCGGCCTGCTCGATGGAGTGGACCGCGTGGGGCAGGATCACGATCAGATCCCCGGCGCGGAGCGTGTGCGCCCGGCCCCACAAGGTGACCTGGACCCGGCCTTCGGCGCAATAGATCAGTTCAAAATCGTCGTGCCAGTGCAGGGGGAAGGAGGAAAACCACCCGGGAATCTTCACCCGGTAGACGCTGTAGGGGAAGGTAATCATTCCGTGTATCTTGGTTTCATGCAGCGGCGTGTGTTCCATAAAATGCCTCCAAGCGGTCGAATGGCGGTTAAAAGTAGGATTGTGTCAAAAAGGAAAGGGGATATTGCAAGAATTATACAATAGATAAGCGTATAATGCAAGTTAAGCGGGCGCCGCGAATTGGAACCGGGGGTGCGGGCATGGACAAAAGGATGGCCGTAAACGGAAGGGAATATGACATCCTGAAACTGCTGGGGAAGGGAAAAGGCGGATACTCCTATTTGGTGGATGACGGGACAAGACAATATGTGTTGAAGCAGATCCACCATGAGCCCTGTTCCTATTACCAGTTCGGGAACAAGCTGGAGGCGGAGCTCAGCGATTACCACCGGCTCAGGAACGTGGGGATCAGAATGCCCGCCATGATCGACGTCGACACGGAGCATGAGCGCATTCTGAAGGAATTCATTGACGGGGATACCATTTACGACTTGGTTTTGCGGGATCAGATGAAATCCGACTATGTTGACCAGCTGCGCGGTATGTGCGCGCTGCTCTATCCTGCGCGTTTGAATATAGACTATTTCCCCACGAATTTTGTGGTGCGGGGCGGAGAGATCTATTACATTGATTTTGAGTGCAACGAGTACATGGAGGAGTGGAATTTCGAAAACTGGGGCGTGAACTATTGGTCAAAGACGCCGGAATTCCTGCAATATGTGAAAGAACACCAATCTGATTGACCAGGGAGGGAACTGGGATGGAATACGCCGCGATCAGGCATTTTGCGGACAAACGATACTGCTACGCGACGGAGAAGGGGCGCTTTCTGATCCGGCTTGAGACGAAAAAAGGGGACGCAGCCAAGGTGACCCTCCATGGGCAGGAGAAGTACCTGCCGATCAAATTTATGGATACCAGGCGCGCGTGGGGGATGGAGATCGCCTGCTCGGACGATTACAGGGACTATTATGAGGCGGTGATCGACATCGATGTGGTCTGCCTCCGATATTTCTTTGAAATTCAGGATACAGCGGGAAACGTGACCTATTACGGCAACCACCATTTCTACGACGAATGTGTGACAGACGTAGACAGGATGTTTGACTGTCCCCAGACCCTCCGGGAGGAGGAGATCTTTGAGCTGCCCGCCTGGGCGAAGAACAAGGTGGTGTACCAGATTTTCCCGTCCCGGTTCGCCACGGACAAGGACGTGCCGGAGGAGGTCTGGTATCAGGCGCCCATCGGGCATAAGGCCGATTTGAAGGGCTCCCTCCGGGGGATCATCAACCACCTGGACTACATCAAAGCGCTGGGCGTGGACATCCTCTACATGACGCCGATCTTCCGCTCCAGTTCCAGCCATAAATATAACATCGACGATTATTACGCCATCGACCCGTCCTTTGGGACCAAGGAGGACCTGAAGGAGCTGGTGGACAGGGCCCACGCTCTGGGGATGTATGTGATCCTGGACGGCGTGTTCAATCACACCTCCTGGGACTTTTTCGCCTTCCGGGACATCAGGGAAAAGGGGGCGGAATCGAAGTATCTGGACTGGTACTATATCCAAGATTTCCCGCTGGTGATGGAGTGGGGTAAGCGGCCCAATTATAAGACCTTCAGCTATGCCGCCCCCATGCCGAAGCTGAACCTGCGAAACAAAGAGACGGCGGATTATTTCATCGACGTGGCCTGCTACTGGATCCGTGAATGCGGCATCGACGGCTGGCGGCTGGACGTGGCGGACGAGATCAGCCACGGGTTCTGGAAACGGTTCCGGCGGGAGATCAAGGCGGTGAAGCGGGATGCCCTGATCGTCGGCGAGATCTGGCACTTCGCCGGCGACTTTTTGGAGGGCGACGAGTGGGACAGCATCATGAATTACCAGTTTTATTACGCGGTGCGGGATCTGATCGTGTCGGAGAAGACTGATGCCGGTTCCTTTGTGGACTGTCTCAGCTTTATGAAGGGAAATTTGAATCAGGCGCTGGACGGGTATCTGTGGAATTTTATCGACAGCCATGACACGGCCAGATTTTCGCACAGCGTTGAAAATAACCGCAACAAGCAGAAGCTTGCGGCGGCGCTTCAGCTCCTGCTCCCCGGTATGCCCATGATCTACTACGGCGACGAGGTGGCCATGGAGGGAGGGCACGACCCGGACTGCCGGCGGGGGATGCTCTGGGACGAGGGAAGGCAGGACCGGGATATGCTGGACTATTACCGGGCCCTGATCCGGGTCCGGCACGAGTACGCGGTTTTGACGCAGGGCGAACTCACAGCCCAGCGCGCGGACGACGAAACCGGGCTCATTACCATGGAACGGCGGCTGGGGGACCGGCGCCTGACTGTCCTGTTCCACACAAAGGCGGGAACGATCAAGCTGCCGGAGCTGAAGGGAAGGAAAAACCTTGTGGGCGGCCAGCGCTTTTCTGGGCGCCTGGGGGACTACGAAGCGGCGGTGCTCGAGGAATAAGCGACGGGCCGTATAGATGCGGCGGAGGATGAGATGAAGGATTCAGCGAAACCATTTCTTAAATTATATATCCCCATCGCGCTGGAGACCCTGTGCTATATGCTGGCGGGGATGGTGGATACCATCATGCTGTCCTCCGTGGGGGACAACGCGGTGGGCGCGGTGGGGACCGCGAATACCTATATCAGCGTGTTCATTATCATGTTTAGCGTTGTGTCGTCCGGCATGATCGCCGTGATGACGCAGTACATCGGGGCAAACAGAGTTGGAGTGGCCTATCAGGCGAAACAGCTGGGGGCTGTGTTCAATCTGGGCGTCGGCATTGTGCTGGCCGTCTTTTTGTCCGTCTTCTCGGAGTGGATCCTGGAGGCCGTGGGCGTGGCGCCGCTTCTGATGGATTATGCCAAGACCTATCTCAGGATCGTGGGCGGATTCTGCTTCTTAAACGCCCTGATCCCCATCTTTTCCAGCTATTTGAGGGCCTTTGGCCACACCCGGGAGCCGCTGATCGCCTCGCTGCTGTCCAACGCTGTGAATTTGGGCCTCAACGCGCTCTTTTTATTCGGGCTCCACTGGGGCGTGGCGGGAGTGGCCATTGCCACGGTCATCTCGAGGGTGCTGAACCTGGTCATCATTGCGGTGGCCTCAAAGCTGCTGATCAAGGCCGGCGAGGATCCTGAGCGGCTGAAAAACAGCGAGGTTTTTATCCAGATCATCAAGGTGGGCCTGCCCTCTGCCCTGGAGACCGCCCTGTACAATGTGGCGATGACGCTGACCATCCGCTTTTTGAATCAAATGGATGAGGCGGGGCTGAACGTGACAGCCAGGGCATACGCGTCCCAGATCGCCAATTTCTCCTTCTGCGCCGGCGCGGCCCTGGCGCAGGCCAACGCCATTATGACGGGGTGGCGGATCGGCGAGGGGGACTACGAGGCCTGCGACAGGGGCACCAAAAAAGCCGCCTGCATCGGTATCTGCGTGGCGGCGGGGCTGGAAGCCATATTCGCGCTGAGCGCGGACTATCTGATCCGGCTGTTCACGGACGACCCGGAGATGATCGCCCTGGTGGCAAAGCTGCTGGCCATTGATATTATCCTGGAGGTGGGGCGCGCGACGAATCTGGTGTTCGGCCAGGCCCTCAAGACCAGCGGGGACGCCCTGTTTACCACCATCATCGCGGTGGTGTTCATGTACGTGTGCATGGTGGGCGGCACATGGTTCTTTGGGATCCACCTGGGCCTTATGGCGGTGGGCGCTTACATCGGGCTTGCCGGCGACGAGTGCGTGCGCGCGGTATGTATGTTCCTGCGCTGGCAGTCGGGCAAGTGGAAAGCCAAGGGCTTTATCAAGCATGAGGCGTGCTGAGGCGGGGCCGTCAGCCCCCGTGGCGGCGGCAGCTGGCAGTTATCCCGCCTGAGCCGGCTCTATATACCCCCCTGAAAAGGCCGCCCCGGAAGGGGCGGCCTTAATTTCAGGCTCCGCCGGGGCACTGCCGCCCGGTGTGGTCGATGGAGTAGTCCTGGCCGCAGGTTCCGGGCACGATGAGCTCGGAGATGGGCACAAAGGTGTACCCCTGCTGCAAAAGCGACTCGATGACACCGGGCAGGGCCTCCGGGGTATGGAGCGCCGCGTTGTGGAACAGCACGATGGAGCCGGGCTGCACCTTGGAGGTGACACGCTTGGTGATTTCGGCGGCGGGCAGATCCTTCCAGTCCAGGCTGTCCACGTCCCACTGGATGGGCTCGATGCCCATGGAGCGTACGGCGTTGATGACGTGGTCGTCGTACTCGCCGTAGGGACAGCGGAACAGGGTGGGCCGCACCCCGGTGACCCCCTCGATCTTATCGTTACAAGCGTTCAGGTCGGCGATGATCTCCTCGGAGGACAGGCTGTTGAAATGGGCGTGGGTGTTGGAGTGGCTCATCACCTCATGGCCCGCGTCGGACAGCGCCTTCACCGACTCCGGGTATTTGTCCACCCACTCCCCCACCACAAAAAAGGTGGCCTTGATATTGTATTTGCCCAGAATGTCGATGAGCTGCTGGGTGTCCTCGTTGCCCCAGGCGGCGTCAAAGCTGATGGACAGCACCTTGTAATCCTTCTGCACGCAGTAGATGGGCAGCTGCCGGGTGGACGCCGACGCCCCCACCACCGCCGGGTGGTTCACCACCCAGAACATCAGCGCCGCCGCCAGGGCGCAGGCCACCCCGGCGATCACCTTCCGGCGCAGGTAAATGATCTTGGTTCTGTTCATATAGACCCCTCCAAAGCTGGATTTGTACCACTTTATGCGGTGGGGGGCTTTTTCATGTTTTGAATGTAAACAGGCCCCGCGCTGGTGGCGCGGGGCCTGTGCTTTTTAAATCGCCCTTGCAATTCCCGACAGCGGATATGCCATGAGCGGCTGGTTGTTTGACCTCAATACTGCCATGTAAGTACAGACTGCAATATCATTGTGCAGTTGACTTTCTTTCTCTCCATTCGCTGAACTTGTCCTCGACAAATTCCCATATGGCACCTATAATCCCGAGAATAATGAGCGATATCAACCAGTGGTTTCTAATAAAATGCCAAATTGTGCCAATGGGCCCTCTATCTACCTTTGCGCTCTTTAACGTTACAGTACCATTTGTCGCCTCTTTTATCGCGTTATTGATTTCAACCCTAGCATCTGCTATACATTGTTCAACATAAGCATCCACAGACATATTGGTTCCCAGTTCCTTCTGAAAATCATCCCACAACCGCACTCCATTTTTCATATCTTCTTTTGCGACGTGCAATTGCGCGATGATCTGGTCAAAATACATATTTACCTCGGCTTGCTCGGCATTAGTAAGATTTTTTTCAGCGGTGTATTCTTCAACAGTGAGGGTCAAGTCTGCCTCTAATTGCTCAAACGCGTCATCAATCCGACGATATTCTTTGCCAAATGTTTCTTTAATCGTTTGGCATCCGGTTAATGTCAATATCAACAATACAGGTGTTAGCATGAGCAATATTTGCTTGAAAGATTTACGCCCATTCGTTGTGATCAAGAAATCCATGAGATCAACACTCCTTTTTACTGCGTTGTAAAGTATAGATAAAGATGGATCACAAGTATCTCTAACGGAACACTTAAAAATAAAACACCATGAGAACCGTTAATTTGCAATATCTCATAAGATATTTTCCAGATGACAGGTTGGCTCATACTGGTGATTCAGTCAAAGTAAACTGCTCGCTTGATCCGGGGAAAGGCTATACCTTGGCTGCTTGATCTATCCGTATAAATTTCAGAACGTCAGCACTTCCTGTTTCGGCTTGTCCGCCGGGCTGACCGCGGTGACGTGGAGCACCGGGCCGTCCTCCCCCTCGTATGCCTTATGGGGTTCCAGCCGGATGATGCCGGTCACGTCCGCCCAGGCACGGTTTTCAAACGCGGAAAAGCTGTCCCCCGCGGACACCAAGCCCAGGAACGTGATGTCCTCCACGCAGCAGGTCATGGCGAATCGGCCCAGGATCACATTGGGGTACTGGGGCAGGTGGCACACCACCGTCTTGGCCCGGACGGCCTTGCCAACGTACCGCTCCGGGTGCTCCATCACGTCCACATACCACACGCCGAAGTCGTCGTCGGGGATGTCGATGACGTCCTGGTCCAGGTCGAAGGGGCACACGGTGTCGTCGGCGTAGTCCTCGCTGGTGCCGTCCAGGTTTTCCAGAAAGATGTTGGCCCGGCGGTTGACCATTTTCAGGTTGCGCTGGCGCAGGGAGGCCCGCAGAGCCTCGTCGCAGCGGTTGAATACGATCATATCCGCGTTGGTGATCTTCTCCATCATCAGCTGGCCCAGGTTCTTGGCGTACACGTCGAAGGTGGACGCCTCCACCATGGTCATGATCTGGTACAGCACCCAGTTATCGGGCAGGGTCTCCGTATGGAGCTTTTGCAGCGACCACATCCCGTTGAACTCGATGAGGATCTGCTTGGGGCGGTGCTTCTTCTCCAGCTGTTTGAGGAAGGCGGGGGTCATGTCGTCCTCATCCTCCACCGTCACCACCGTGACGTTGCGCAGCGCCTTGGGGTCGTATTCCTCCGCGCCCTCCTCGCAGCAGATCAGCAGGGTGCGCCCGTCCCGGGCGAAGCCGTCCTGGAGGATGCCGTTGATGAAGGTGGTTTTGCCGCTGTCCAGAAAGCCGGCAAACAGGTAAACAGGAATATCCATATCGGTATCCGCCCCTTTTTACAGGCCGAACAGGGCGGTCAGCTTATCCTCTTTCAGCTCCGCGCCGATGACGCACAGCCGCCCGGTGTAGTCGGCGGGGCCGGTGCGCACCTCGTGCTCCTCGGGCACGTAGTCGAAGTGGAGCCACGTGCCGTCCCCCGCCGGGACGATGCCCTTGGCCCGGAGGATGGCGCCGCACTCGCCCAGATCCAACTCGGCCAGGATGCGCTCCAAGGCCTCCTTGGTAAAGGGCTTGACGGTCTCCTTGCCCCAGCTGGTGAATACCTCGTCGGCGTGGTGGTGGCCGTGGTCATGGTCATGGCAGCCGCAGGAGCACTCCTCACCGTGGTCGTGGTGGTGATGATGCTCGTGATCGTGCTCCTCGTGCTCGTGGTGATGGTGGTGCTCGTGCTCCTCATGGTCATGGTGGCAGCAGTGCTCACCGTCATGATCGTGGTGGTGTTCGCCGTGGCAGCACTCGTGATCGTGTTCACCGTGTTCATGATGGTGGTGGTCGTGCTCTTCGTGCTCGTGATGGTGCCCGTGGTCATGCTCTCCATGGTCATGATGGTGGTGGGCGTGGGCGGTCTCCTCGGCCTCGTGGGCGGCGCGGACGCGCTGGAGCAGCTCCTCCTCCAGGGAGGTCTTTTCAATGGCGGACAAAACGGTCTTGCCGTCCAGCTGGTCCCAGGGGGTGGTGAGGATGACCGCGCCGGGGTTCTTTTCCTTCAGCAGAGCCACCGCCGCCTCCAGCTTCTCCTGGGTCAGGTTCTGGGTGCGGGACAGGATGATGGTGCCCGCATTCTCCACTTGGTTGTTGTAGAACTCGCCGAAGTTCTTCATATACATCTTCACCTTGGCGGCGTCCGCCACGGTGACGAAGCTGTTCAGCTTCAGCAACCGGTTTTCCTTGGCGGTGTTCTCCACCGCCGCCACCACGTCGGACAGCTTGCCCACGCCGGAGGGCTCGATGAGGATGCGGTCGGGGTGGAAGCGCTCCTCCACCTCCTGGAGGGCCTTGCCGAAGTCGCCCACCAGTGAGCAGCAGATGCAGCCGGAGGACATCTCGGAGATCTCCACCCCGGCGTCCTTCAGAAAGCCGCCGTCTACGCTGATCTCGCCGAACTCGTTCTCAATGAGCACCAGCTTTTCGCCCTGGTACGCCTCGGCCAGCAGTTTCTTGATGAGGGTGGTCTTGCCCGCCCCCAAAAAGCCGGATACGATGTCGATTTTTGCCATTGGGAAATCATTTCCTTTACTTTGAATTTCCACTATTCTACAACCGAAAAAGGGGAAAGTCAAGGCCCCCGCTACGGCGGGGGCCTGTTTGCGCGCGGTTCAGTTGTTGTAGGCTCGGTAGAGGAACGCCGCGATCTCGCCGCGATTGCACACCCTGTCTGGGGCAAAGGTGTCGCTGCCGCCGTAGCCCTTGGTCACGCCCTTTTCCACGGCCCAGGATACCGCCCCGGCATAAGGGGCGTCAGCGGACACATCGGAGAAGCTGGCGGCCGTCTTGGCTTCCTGCTTGCCCAGGGCCTGCCAGATATACTGCACGGCCTGGGCGCGGGTGCACAGGGCGTCCGGGTTGAAAGAGGTGTCGATCAGGCCCTTCTCATAGGCCCAGTTGATGGCGTCCTGGTAGTAGGAGGCCACGGTAATGGGGGCCTTAACGGAGGCGGGGGG
Organism: Clostridiales bacterium; assembly: GCA_014799475.1. Lineage (GTDB taxonomy): Bacteria > Bacillota > Clostridia > Oscillospirales > Oscillospiraceae > Enterenecus. Next base: position 68,056 of record JAAVHX010000034.1, read on the forward strand.
CTTGTCCGCCGCCCGCCACAGGAAGGTCAGGATCTGGGTGTGGGGGCACTCCACATTGGGGGCAAAGGTGGAGCTGCCGCCGTAGCCGTTGGTGATCTTCTTCTCCACGGCCCAGGCCACCTCTTTCTCAAACCAGCTGGGCACGTCGGTGAAGCCGGGGGCGGGCTGAATCGGCTCACCGAGGACATCGGTCTTGCTTTCAAACATGACCCAGACGAATTCGCTATTGCTCACCTGGCACCCCAGCAGGTGGTATGTCGGATCTTCCCAGTCGCTCACTATCGAATCCAAAGTGTCCTTGTCCAAGTCCACGGACTCCGCAAAGGGCTGGCTTCTAATGAATCCGGTTTGGGTTGCCGTATATGCCTTGACACCGTTTATCGGTTTGTCCTCCTTGAGACTTAAGACATACACGTTAGAGGCGGTGTGACCTTTAGACAAATGGGAGGTAATGACGGCGTCATCGGGGATAATATAGACGCCATGTGATTCGTAGTCGGTTTCGCCAGCCTCATCAACAAAGCGAATTAGGCCCAGATCGTAGCAAGGCAAATCGGTTTCATCGGAGAACGCTTGGTATTTGTCCGTGATGACCACGTCGCTGAGGGTGATGTCGTTAACTGTTACGGGTGTTGCTTCGCCGGCATCCGCCGCGAAGGCCGGGATGGCCAGCCCCACGCACAGGGCCAGCGCCAGGAACATTGCCAAAAACCGTTTTTTCATGTGAGTTCTCTCCTTCTATTATGTTTTCCAACAGACTGCCCCGGGCGGGTCGCGCGCCCCGCCCAGGCCGTCCGCCGGAAACATAAAAAGCGGTGTCGAGTTA
>JAAVHX010000035.1 GCA_014799475.1 Clostridiales bacterium
GAGGGATGCAACTGACGGACAATACCCAGTTATCGCTGTTTGGGAAAATGTCATGGGAAGCCTTTCATCAAATAACCGGCTGGACTATGCAGAAGTGCTCCGGGCTTTCACAGACGCCGATATTCCAATTCCTCGATCTGGAAAGTGGGCTAACGCCGGAATGGTGCGAGGCCAAAGGGTTGACCTGTGCTGGCGGCTCCTGGACGCCCAATATTGGGCAAGGCCCCGGCTGGCACGACGCCAGCGGATCTTCCTCGTGGCCGATTTTGGAGGGCGGCGTGCTCACGAAATATTGTTTAAGCCCCGCCCAATGCTCCAAGTATCTCCGGCTGGCAGAGAAGGCGGGGTGCCCGCCGCCCAGATTCATCGAGGCCCTGTTATTGAAGCAGGGGGGCGTGTACCCATCATCCGGCCTTTCCAGCTATTCCGTATGAGAGGGGCGGCCAATGACCAATACCATGTGCAATTTCAGGACAGTTTCGGTTTTCTGACAGACCCTTTCCCAACCCTTTTAGCGGGGACACGCTATCCCTTCGCGTTCTACTTTGCCGACGATCCGGGGAACGGCTGTGTGCGGTTCCCTACGGAGCTGGAAAGTGAGCGGCTCATGGGCCTGCCTGACGGATGGACTCAGTACGGAGCAGAGGGGGAGAAAATCAGCCCAGGCCAGCGTTACCGGGCGTTAGGGAACGCCATTGCTTTACCCTGCGCCGATTACATCATGGCGGGGATCAAAGAAGCACTTGACCCATAAATCCGGGGCGCGTCCATGGCGGGCGCGCCCCACTACTTTTTTAGGAGGCGAATATCATGCCCAAAGTTAAGGAACGGGATCAAACCGATAAGGTTAAGAGCAAAGGCAAAAAGAAGGGCGGCGGGGCGGTTCAGCGGCAAGCCCAGCACGTCATGACGGCTAAGCTGAAAAAGGAACTTGTTCAGCGGAAACAGGGCGGGGGCAGTTCCGCCGCTGAAATCGCCCACGACAATATCATTGACACCACCAATACCACCACCAGCACCATTGGCTCCGCCAGCGCCGACAGTAACACCGGGGCTGTGGAGCAGGTGGAGCAGACCACTCAGGCCGCCTTTGTTGAAACAGGCCATTATGCAAAGCGGGGCATTTCCATGGTAGTGTCCAAGGCCAAGCAGAACCGCCAGGAAATCAAGGAACGGCAGCGACAGCCAGACACCCAGGGCCAGCCCCCGGACACATCGGCCCCGGCCCCTAACACTCCAGAGGTGGACACCCCGGCAGACAAACCGACCCAACCCAGGCCCAGGCAGGCGGCGGACACGCCGGACGCACCTCGGGTTCAGGCCCCCTCGCCGGAGGAACGTATGCGGCAGAGGTCAGCAGGCCAGCGGAGGGAGCAGCTTGCCCACCCTCGGACGGACACAACGATCCGGGAGGAAGCTCTGCCTGTCTCTCCCAGGGCAGATACCCCGGCCCGCCTGGGCCGGACGATGGACACACCTGCCGCGCCGCCGGGCCCCGCTCCGGGGGATCGTATGCGCCAGCGGGCGGTAGACCAGAGAAAGGAGCAGCTAACCCGCCCCCGGACAGACACGACCATCCGGGGGGAGGCTCCGGCCTCACCCCACTATGGTGGGCCCGCGTCCACCCCTGGCCCTTCCACAAAAAATCTCCCCGCCGGGGACCAATCTATCCATCAATCAATCAAAGAGCGCCCTCGGCGCTCCGTTGTGCTGAAGGAGAAGCCCCAGGCCGGGGCGATTCAGCCCAAGACCCGCCAGACGGTGAAGCAGACAGTCCGGGCACAGGCGGCCCCTGCCAGTACCCCCGGCCCTATTGGGAAGAAAGCCTCCGCCAAGGGGATCGCTGACCGGGCCAGAAAAATATCCCAGCGGGAGGCCCAGCGTGGTATGCTCCAGAAGTCCAAGCAGGCGGCCCAGGCCACCGCCGACCTGTCCAGGAAAGCGGCCCAGGCTACAGTGAAGGCGGTGAAGGAGCTAATCAGCGCCCTGGCCGCCCTGGTGGGTGGGGGTACTCTGGCCGCCGCTATGTGTGTGATCTTCCTGGTGGCCGCTGTGATTGCGTCGCCCTTTGGCATTTTGTTTGCCAACGAGCCGTCCCCTGGGGCGGTGCCGCTGAACGCCGCCGTAAATCAGATCAACATGGAGCTCTCCGACAAACTGGAAGTTTTGCAGACGGGGGACTACAGCGCCATCGACATCCAAGGCGCGGCCCCGGACTGGCGGGAGGTAGCGGCAGTATTCGCCTGTAAGACCGCTATGGGAGCAGGCAGCGTAGACGTGGCCGCCCTGACCCCGGATCGGGTGGAGCGGTTGCGGGCCGTCTTTTGGGATATGTGTACCCTTACGTCCAGCGTGGAAACCATTGAGCATGAGGCCACAGACGATACCGAGGCATGGACGGAAAAGAAACTGCATATCACTATCACGCCCAAGAGCGCGGACGATATGCGGACGGCCTATCTGTTTTCTACCGATCAGAACAGCACCTTGACGGAGCTGCTGGACGAACTGGACGTACTCGGTGGCCTGTTGGCGAACCTGGGCATATCGGACGAGAGAGTGATAGAAGTGCTCCAGAGGTTGCCGGACGATCTTTCCCCGGAACGTCGGGCTGTGGTGGAGACGGCTTGTAAGCTGGTGGGCAAAGTAAATTACTTTTGGGGTGGCAAGAGTAGCACCATCGGCTGGGACCCCCGCTGGGGAACGCTAATGAAAGTTACCTCGCCGGGGAATGACACCAGCGGCACATACCGGCCCTTTGGCCTGGACTGTTCCGGTTTCCTGGACTGGGTGCTAAAAAATGTGGGCCTGCCCAGCGATGGGCATTGGTACATCGGCAGAAATTTGACAGCGGTATCCACCGCCAACGCCAAGCCGGGGGATTTTGCCCTATACCCGGATTCATCCCATATCGGTGTAGTGGTGGGCCGGAACGAGGCGGGGAAGCTGCTGATCTGCCATTGCGCCAGCGGGCAGAACAACATCGTAATAACTGAATTTTCCGCCTCCGGTTTCACAGCGGTGGGCAAGCTGGCCTTTATGGACTAAGAAATAAATCTCACGGTGAGACGCGATTCATAATGTGAATTGAATCTCACCGTGAGACGCTTTTTTATTGGGCATAATAGGGAAGATTGCTATTCGTTGATATTATCCAGGGCGCTTTTGACCATGGCTGTGATAATTTTGATTTGTTTGGGGGTTGCCGTCTGCCACAGCTCTAAGAGCATATCCATATCGTGAATGTCGGTATCAGGCAATACATCTACCAGCAGATAGGAGGGGGAGACTTTCAATGCCCGGCAGAGCGAAACGAACATGGGCAGGCTGGGTGTCTTTGCGCCGGACTCTATTTGACGTAAATATGTGGCGTTGATGTTGCAGGCTTCGGACAGTTTTTCGCTGGTCAGCCCTCTGTCTTTCCTGGCCCGGTTGATTTGTCTGCCAAGCAGCTTCTTATCCATATGCCGCCCTCCGTTACAAGCTAAAGGACTACAAATTATTCCCCAATAGCTTATATTTAATTTGACGCACATGGTAGCCGCTGATAAACTATATATTGTAGGTCAATAGCTAACAACAGAAGGCCGGAACAGACTGTTGGGAACTGCCGTAAGGGCGCAATAAATTCATCAATTCTGAAATTTAGGGGGAGTTTTCATGCTGACATTTGAAAAGGTGCTGGATGTTTTCAAGGACTATCTTGCTGACGATGATATGTATGAAATCGTAATGACCTCTCACGGCTATACGGTGATGGAGTGGGACGGCCGCCTGGGGGACTGGGCCGATTCAAAACTGTGCAAGACGCCCCAGGACATGGCTGATATTTTGCTCAGCGGTTACGAAGGGTATCTGGAATATCAGGCTACCCATGAGGACAGGGAACTGACCGAGGACGATTCGGCCCAGGTAGAAGCAAAGCGGCAAATCATGTTGGCGAAGCTCCAGCAGTAGCGTAAGCGATGGGGCGGAGGCTGCTGCTATTTAGCCTCCGCTCCTTCTAATTTTTTGTAAAACCAATAATGCCAAGCAGAACACAGATACGAAGTCTTAAAATTTTTTGAGAAAAAACAAAATGGTTCATCCTTTTTGGGCCGCTGGACCGTTATACTAAGTGTGCAACGTGATAAGGTGGTGTGCCAATGGAATATAGCGATTATGAGCTAATACAAGGAATTAGAGCCGGGGACGCGGATGCGTTGGAGTTTTTAGTCCGGCGATGGTACTCAAAAATCTTTGGCTATGCGCTAAAAACACTGGAAAATGAGCAAGACGCTTATGACATCACTCAAGAGGTATTTTTGGCAGTATTGCAGAATATCAAAACCATTTACCCATGGAGCCGATTCAAAAGCTGGATATTTACCATAGCACACAATAAATGTATGGACTATTTTAGGCTTGCTTGCCCAACCCATGCTTACCGTTTTCTGCACTGCACCAATGCCAATGCTGCTGCTCTTTCACCGCTATGTGCTACACGGCAATGAGCCAATGAAGGAATTGGAGGATACGTTTCTCTACTCTTATGCGGAAATGCTGATCGGGCGAACAATGGTGATTTCTATTTATATGCTGGGTGTACTTGCCTGTTTGTCCATCGTTTTGCATCACATCGGGAGAGAAGCTTTTCTCCGCCTGGCCTTATGCGGTGCTGCTCCCAGCGTTTATTTATGCGTGTTGCTCCTGCTTTTGGCGGGTACAGTCCATCAGAAGGAGAATCTATCTATTCTTGCCGTGGCGCTGTGGATGGCATTAGCGTTTTTCCTGGCATACCTTCCAGTGAATCAATTTTTATGTCAGCTTTCTACAATTACCTATGGAATTGCAACCGGAATTGGGCTGATTCTATATCTGGTAAGTATATGCAAACTAAAGACAAGGAGGGGCTTCTATGTGGCCGATATGGGATGAGCTAAAAAAGCATCGAGCTTTTCGAGAGGTCTGGATAGGGTATTTGCTGGGGGGAGCTTTTTTCCTGCTGGCGCTCTATCAAACCAGCGGCAGAGACAGATGGTTTTTAATTCAGCAGGACATTTATACCTACGGTGATACTCTGACCGCTTTTCTTCTCGTTATCGGTCTGTCTCGCCTAATGTGTTGTGAACGTGAATATGGGACGGATCGCCTCATCAAGACATCGGAACGTGGATCATTTTTGATTTGGCGAATAAAAGCACTGTTCGCCGTGGCCTACTGTACTATAGTGGTGTTGGTGATTGGAACTGTCAGTCTGTTGCTCCACGGCGGGCAAATGGGGTTTCAAGACGCATTTGTGCCGACAACGGAAACTTCTGTGCCAAGCTTTGGTCCTGTTCCTATGACCAACCTGAATTACTGCATCATGCAATATGTTTTTCTATTCCTGGGCGCTGTATATTTTGCTGGTCTTATCCTACTTGTGGCACAGTTGACTCAGCATACCGCCCTGACCATCTTCTTATGTGGCGGAGCATACGTCGCACTTTTAGGGTACTATTTTGTGGGCCATTTGTGGACACAAGGCACTCCGCTTCATATAATCACTGAATTTCTGTTTCGTTTCAGTTTTGCGGGGTTCATGTCTCTGGAAAGCTTCAACTGGCGGTATTGCGGCGAATGGAGCCAAGTTTGGAAGCCAGTGGTAATCGTTATTTTGCTTGCCGGACTGGAATTTACCGCATCCTGGCTGTTGTGGCGGAGGAGGGCACAAAAATGAAGCGGGAACTGCTTCGCTACCTCTGCCATCCGCTCTATTGGGTAATCATAGGTATAGGGATGGCTGTTCGATTTGTGATGGCATGGCTGGATCGGTTATATCGCCCGGAAATATTCTGGACCCTTTCGATAGATTTCTGGAACAAAATCGGCTCAGTGACGGAGGGCTTTTTAATTGTGCTGGTACTTATCCATCTGTTTTCCGTGGACAAGGAGAGCGGGACCAAACCTGTGATCAATAGTACCACCCATGGACGCAAGCGCCTGTTGTGGGAACGGCTTATCGCAGGAGTGCTTGCCGCCGTTGCTGGTGCTTTGCTCCTGGCATTTGGAAATTTGAGCATTATTGCAGTTTACAGATGGGGAATGCCATTTCCAGAAGGATCCTACTCCAAGTCCTATAAGATGAAGAAACGCATTGAGAACCCGGACGAAAACCGGGCAATCTTCCTCAATGTCCATGAGGCCATCATCGACCGGCCCACCTGGGAGAAGGTACAGAGTATGAAGAAGGGCACCCGCCGCAAAAAGCCCACCGTCACCCAGGAACCCAGCGTATTTTCTGGCGTTCTGAAATGCCCGGAGTGCGGGGGCAACCTCAATTTTCATTTTAACCAGGGCAACCACGATATTAAGTTCTTTAGCTGCCAGAACCACAATTCCGGCCTGCGCAAATGCACCAAGACCCATTATATCCGGGTGAAATTTCTGGAACAGGTGGTGCTGTATGAGGTCAATCGTCTGGCCTGCTTTGCCAACGAGTATGAGGACGACTTTATCAAGGCCATGATGGGCCAGTCCGCGAAGGTGACGGAGAATGACCGGGCGAGGAAGCAGCGGGAGCTTGACGGGCTGCTGGCGCGGGACAAGGAACTTGATGTGCTGTTCGAGAAACTTTATGAGGACAACGTGAACCAGAAAATCAACGATGCACGGTTTGCGAAAATGTCCCAGCGGTATGAGGCGGAGCAGGGGGAGAACGCCAAGAAGGTCAAGGCGCTCCGGCTGGAACTGAAAAAGTCGGAGGGCCGGAGAATGGACGTTGACACGTTCCTTGAAACCGTCCGCCGCTACACCAACGCCACGGAGATCACCCAGCGCATGGTGGCGGAGCTGATCGACCATATTGACGTA
>JAAVHX010000036.1 GCA_014799475.1 Clostridiales bacterium
CACTCCGCCTGGGCATACAGGCGGTCCCGGGTGACGCCCGGCGTGTCCTCCACGATGGACAGGCGCTTGCCCGTCAATTTATTGAACAGCATGGACTTGCCCACGTTGGGGCGGCCCACGATGGCCACCAGGGGCTTTGCCATGGGTATCCCTCCTATCACAAACAGAGCCGATCATGTTTGAACGCCCGCACTCCGTCAGGTGGAACGGCAGGCAATAATTCAGTCATTATAAGGTAGTATACCAAATCTGTCAAAAAAAAGATAGGGGAAAATGGGAAATTTTCCGGGAAGAAAGCAACAAAAAAGCCGCCGTATCAACGGCAGCTTTTTTTGCTTATTACTTCTCGGCAGGGGCGACCTCACGGCCATTGTAGGTCATGCAGCTCTTGCAGACACGGTGGGGCAGGGTGACGGTACCGCACTTGGGGCAGGTGTTGATACCGGGAGTCTCCAGCTTCCACACGGAGCTGCGGCGCTTGTTCCTGCGCTGCTTGGATACTTTACTCTTCGGGACGGCCATTTTGACACCTCCTTATTGGTCAATGTCCGCGGACATGAGACTACTGGTCTGCTTTCTCCGGCTCCAGCAGCTGGGCCAGCTTGGCCAGCCTGGGGTCGATCTCCCTCTTGCAGCGGCAGGGCTCCACATTCAAGTCCACACCGCAGCCGGGGCAAAGGCCCTTGCAATCCTCAGAGCAGAGATTTTTCGTGTCCATTTCAAGGAGGAATACCTCCCGCATCAGCTCGTCCAGCTCCAGTTCGCCGTCCTTGTTCAGCAGGACGATGTCGTCGCTCTCCCCGTTGGCCAGCTCAAGGGCCAGCAGGGTGTCGTACTCCACCGCTTTCTCCCGCTCAAAGGGCTTGGCGCATCGGTCGCAGACCAGCGACAGGACTGTGTCCAGCCTGGCGTTCAGCTCCATGGCCCCCGCCCGGTTGCGCACCGCTCCCCTGACCTGGACGGGCCGGGTAAAGGGCGTCGCGCCGTTCCACTCCATGCCGGACAAATCCAGCCGGAGTTCGAAGGGCAGTACCGCGCCGGGCTGTTGGGCTAAAGGCTTCAAATCCAGTTTCATGGCACACCTCGCATAATGGCACGACTGGTATTATACTAGACCTGGCCGGAAATGTCAAACATTTTCCGCAATATTTTGTGTTTTTTCTTGGAGGAACTCCTCCAGGCGGTCCATGCCCTTTTTGATGTTGTCCATCGAGACAGCGTAAGACCAGCGCACGAAGTTGGGCGCGCCGAAGCCGGTGCCGGGCACTGCGGCCACCAGGCCGTGCCTGAGCAGGGCGGCGGCGAAGTCGTCGCTGCTGTTGATGGTCTCGCCGCAGATGGTGCGGCCCAGCTGCTTCTCCACGTTCATCATGATGTAGAACGCGCCCTCGGGCCTGATGCAGCTGACGCCGTCCATGGCGTTCACCCGCTCCACGATATAGTTCCGGCGCTCCTCAAAGGACCGGCGCATCTCCTTTACACAATCCTGGGGGCCGCTCAGCGCCGCCACCGACGCCGCTTGAGAGATGGAGCTGGGGGAGCCGGTGGAGTTGCTGAGGTAATTGGCCATCACCTTGGCGATCCTTTCGCTGGACAGCAGGTAGCCGATCCGCCAGCCGGTCATGGCATAGGACTTGGACACGCCGTTGATGAGGATTGCGCGCTCCTTCACGTCCTCCCCGAGGGAGGCAATAGACGTAAACTCCCTGCCGTCGTACACCAGGCCGTAGTAGATCTCATCGGAGATGATGTAGATGTCCTTCTCCACGCACACCCGGGCGATGGAGGCCAGCTCCTCCCTGGAGTACATCATGCCGGTGGGGTTGCAGGGATTGTTGAGAACGAGCGCCTTTGTCCTGGGGGTAACGGCGGCGGCAAGCTGCTCGGCGGTCATTTTGAACCGGTTGGACTCCTCCGCCGTGACCACCACGGGCACGCCGCCCACCATCCTGACCATCTCCAAATAGCTCACCCAGAAGGGGGCGGGCAGGATCACCTCATCGCCTGGGTCCACCAGCGCCCGCAGGGCGATATACACGCAGTGCTTGGCGCCGCTGGAGATCACCACCTGGGAGGGCTTGTAATCCAGGCCGCAGTCCTGGCGCATCCGCTTGCAGACGGCCTCTTTCAGCGCCACGGTGCCGGAGGCGGGGGTGTAGCGGGTGACATTCTCGGCAATGGCCTGGTTTGCCGCCGCCTTGATATGGTCAGGGGTATTGAAATCCGGCTCCCCTGCGCCGAAGCCGATCACATCAATGCCGTCCGCCTTCATCTGTTTGGCCAGGGCGTCGATGGCCATGGTGCTGGACACCCGCACTGCGGACGCGATTTGAGCAAGTTCTTTCAAGGGGATCCCTCCAATTGTTATCTTGTGCATATTATATTCTCAATCTTGCAAAAACGCAAGCATACTTTGGGGTATTTTCAAGCTTTTTGCAGTTTCAGCAAAATGGAGTTGCATTTTGCGGAAAATTTCCCCGTCTGCCGAAGCGGACGGGGAAAGCGCTCAGCGGCGGGTATTTTTTCGGTAGAGGTGGTACAGCCCCTTCACCAAAAGGTCGTGGTCATATTTGATCTCCCTGCGGCACAGGCGGTAGAGGGCGGGGGCGCGGCCCCCCGTGGCCACCACCGTGGCGGCGGGAGCCCCCGCCGCCTCCTCCAGGGACTCGATCACCCGGTCAAACGCGCCGCTGTAGCCGTACAGCACCCCGGCCCGCATGGAGTCCACCGTGTTCCGGCCCAGGGGCGTGTCCACCTGGGCCATGGAAATTTGCGGCAGCTGGGCCCCGTTCCGGGACAGGGCCTCCAGGGCGATGTCCACCCCGGGCATGATGGCGCAGCCCTCAAAGGCGTTTTCACTCAAATAGGAGAAGGTGACGGCGGTGCGGGAGTTGATGATGATGGCGGGGGTGGGATAGAGGGCGGAGGCCGCCACGGCGGAGGCCACGATGTCGCTGCCCAGCTGGTTGTGGATCTCCGCCTTGATGTTCAGTCCGGTTTTCAGCCCCGGCCCCACCACCAGGGGGGGCTTGCCGGTGAGCCGGCGCAGGGTGCGGGCGTAAGTGCCGGTGATGGGGGGCACCACGCTGGACAGAATGGCCCCGTCCACCGCTTCCAGCTTCGCCCGGTAAAGGTGAAATACCCCCATCAGGTCGATGGCGCAGCGGTCGTCGGTGATCTTGGCGTCCGTCTCCAGCTCTGACTGGAAGGACAGCGCGCCCTCTTCCGTGAACAGGGCGATGGTGGTGCGGATGTTGCCGATGTCGATGGCCAGGATCATGGTGCCTCTCCCCTTTCCATCGGATATTATACACCGATTTCCACCAGCTGTCACCAGAAATCGAAGCGGGGCGGGAAATTTCCCGCCCCGTTTTCCTGTCAGATGTTATTCCGGATGATCTCGCCCATCCGCTTCGTCCCGATGACGCTCTCCCCTGCCCGGGCAATGTCGGCGGTGCGCCAGCCGTCCGCCAGCGCCTTGTCCACGGCGGCCTCAATGGCGTCCGCCTCGGCGGCCAGCTTGAAGGAGTAGCGGAACATCATGGCCGCAGACAGGATGGTGGCGATGGGGTTGGCCTTGTCCTGGCCCGCGATGTCCGGGGCGGAGCCGTGGATGGGCTCATACAGCGCCGGGGCGCCGTCCCCCATGGAGGCGGAGGGCAGCAGGCCGATGGAGCCGGTGATCATGGACGCCTCGTCGGACAGGATGTCGCCGAACATATTTTCCGTGACCACCACGTCGAACTGTCCCGGATCCCGCACCAGCTGCATGGCACAGTTGTCCACCAGCACATCCTCGTACTCCACATCGGAATACTCCTCTGCCAGACGGTGCATGACAGACCGCCACAGGCGGGAGGTCTCCAGCACGTTGGCCTTGTCCACACTGGACACCTTGCCCCGGCGCAAACGGGCCATCTCAAAGGCCCGGCGGCCGATGCGCTCGATCTCCATCTCGGAGTAGGCCATCAGGTCGGTGGCCTCCACCCCCCGGTCCTCGGTCTGGTACTTGTCCCGCTTGCCGAAGTAGATGCCGCCGGTCAGCTCCCGCACCATGAGCAGGTCGATGCCCTTCTCCGCCGTCTCCTTTTTCAGCGGGCAGGCATCCGCCAGGGCTGGCCGCAGGGCGGCGGGGCGCAGGTTGGCGTACAGCCCCAGATCCTTGCGGATGGCCAGCAGAGCCGTTTCCGGGCGCTGCTCGGCAGGCTTGTCGCTGCCCCACTTGGGACCGCCCACCGCGCCCAGCAGCACCGCGTCGCAGGACTTGCACAGCTCCGCCGTGCCGTCGGGGTAGCTCTTACCCACCGCGTCGGTGGCGCAGCCGCCCAGCAGCACGTCCACATACTCGAAGGTGTGGCCGAATTTCTCGCCCACCCTGTCGATGACCTTCACCGTCTCGTTGACGATCTCCGGGCCGATGCCGTCCCCCCGGATCAGTGCGATCTTGTAATTCATTTTGCCACCCCTCTCGCTTTTAGGGATTTCAGCAGCCCGCCGTTCTCGATGATGCCGTTGACGAACTCCGGGAAGGGCGCGGCCTGGAATTCCGCCCCGGAAGTCTCGTTGACGATCACGCCGGTGGCAAAGTCCACGCTGACGGAATCCCCGGCGCCGATGCCGTCCACCGCGGCCGGGCACTCCAGAATGGGGAAGCCGATGTTGATGGCGTTGCGGTAGAAGATGCGGGCAAAGCTCTTGGCGATGACGCACTTCACGCCGCAGGCCTTGATGGCCAGGGGGGCGTGCTCCCGGGAGGAGCCGCAGCCGAAGTTTGCGCCGCCGATGACGATGTCCCCCGCCTCCACGGTGGAGGCAAACTGGGCGTCGATGTCCTCCATGCAGTGGGAGGCCAGGGATTTCTCGTCCGGGGCGTTGAGATACCGGGCGGGGATGATGACGTCGGTGTCCACATTGTCGCCGTATTTATAAATTTTCATGTTATTTCCCCTCCCTTAAAGTGTCGCGGGGTCAGTGACCACGCCGGTAACGGCGGACGCCGCCGCCACCACAGGACTGGCCAGAATAATCATGGAGCTGGTGGGGCCCATGCGGCCCACAAAGTTGCGGTTGGTGGTGGAAATGGCCCACTCGTTGTCGCTGAGCACGCCCATGTGCCCGCCCAGGCAGGGCCCGCAGGTGGGGGTGGACACCACCGCGCCCGCCTGGATGAAGTCGGCCACCAGGCCCTCGGCCATGGCGTCCAGGTAGATCTGCTGGGTGGCGGGGATGACGATGCAGCGCACACCGTCCGCCACCTTCCGGCCCCGGAGGACGGCGGCGGCCTCCCGCAGATCCTTCAGCCGCCCGTTGGTACAGGAGCCGATGACCACCTGCTGGATGGGCTTGCCTGCCGCCTCGTCCACCGTCTTGGTGTTGGAGGGCAGGTGGGGGAAGGACACCGTGGGCCGCAGGGCGGACAGGTCGATGGTGACCTCCCGAGTGTATTCCGCGTCGGGGTCGGCCTCGAACGCCTGCCACTCCCGGCTGACCCGGCCCTTTAAGTAAGCGGCGGTTTTGTCATCCACCGGGAAGATGCCGTTCTTGGCCCCGGCCTCGATGGCCATGTTGCAGATGGTGAAGCGGTCGTCCATCTCCAGGGCGGCGACCCCCTCCCCCACGAATTCCAGGGACTGGTACAGCGCCCCGTCCACCCCGATCATACCGATCAGATGGAGGATCACGTCCTTGCCGCTGACGTATTGGCCCAGCCTGCCGGTGAGGTTCACACGGATGGCGGAGGGCACCTTGAACCAGGCCAGCCCCGTAGCCATGCCCGCGGCCATGTCGGTGGAGCCCACGCCGGTGGAGAAGGCCCCCAGCGCCCCGTAGGTACAGGTGTGGGAGTCTGCGCCGATGATGACCTCGCCGGGGGCAGCGAGGCCCTTCTCCGGCAGGAGCGCGTGCTCAATGCCCATCTGGCCCACGTCGTAAAAGTGGGTGATGGAGTGGGCTTTGGCAAACTCCCGGCAGGCGGCGCAGAGCTGGGCGGACTTGATGTCCTTGCAGGGGGTGGAGTGGTCCAGCACAATGGCGATCTTGTCCTTGTCAAACACGGCGGACAGCCCCGCCTTCTTGAACTCCGTGATGGCCACCGGGGTGGTGATGTCGTTGCCCAGCACCAGGTCCAGCCTGCCCTCGATGAGCTGTCCGGCCTCCACCCGGTCAAGTCCGGCGGAGCGGGCCAAAATCTTCTGGGTCATGGTCATGCCCATGAAACATTCCTCCTATGTCCAAATTTGATGCACTTATTATGCCAGAACTTATCTCTCAAAAATGCAAACTGTGATACAATGTTGGGGATGTTATTTCCCCCGAATACGCAAACCATGATACAATATTGCCGAAGAGGACCGTTTTCCCTGTCCAGCGGGCGGGGAAACCCAGAGAGAGGAGGCGAGCCGCGTGGCGGTTTGGGATCTTCTGGCGGAGGGCCGCAGCCCCCGGAAATACCGGGCCGGGCAGCTGGTCTACCTCCAGGGCGCCCGCCCGGAGTGCTTTTATTACCTGATCTCCGGCTCGGTGCGCAGCTTTATCAGCTCCAGCTCCGGGGAGGAGCGGGTGCTTGCCGTCCACCGCTCCGGCGACCTGATGGGGGAGGCGTCCTTCTTCGACGGCTGCCCCCGGGTCACCTCCGCCATGGCGCTGGAGGACTGCCGGATCTTGACCATCGACCGGCCCCAGCTGGACGCCGCCTTCCAGCGCCACCCGGAGCTGGCCCTACCCATGCTCCAGTACCTGGCCCGGACGGTGCGCCTGCTGTCCGACCACGTAGGCTCCTCCTCCCTGCCCGCCCAGCAGCGGATAGCGCGGTGGCTGCTGGGACAACCAGGCGTCGCAAGCGATGCCGGCGTAAGCACTGTTCAAGAAAGCGGCGCCATCCGCGCCACCCACGAGGGAGTCGGCCAAGCGGTGGGCCTGTCCCGGGTAACGGTGAGCCGGGTGCTGGGGGAGCTGGCGGCCCAGGGGCTGGTGGGGCTGGGATACCGCTCCATCACCGTTCTGGACCGGACGCGGCTGGAGGATCTGGCATTCGAGGCATAAAACGGAACGGGGCGCTGACACTGCTCAGCGCCCCGCTTCTTTTTCACCAGAGAACGGACTTGACATATGGCTGCTTCATCAAGGGGGACAGCAGGCGATCCAGCTTCCGCTCGGAGCAGGACAGACGGTTTATTTGGAGCTCAATGGACAGCACCCCGTCCGCCCGCTCGTATTTGGAGGAGGAGGGCTCCAGCTTCAGCTTGGCCAGCTCCGCCTGGAAGCAGTCCAGAGCCTCGGGCCGATCGTCGATCTGGATGCAGATGACGGCGGAGCCGCCCAGGGCGTGATCCCGGTGGAGGACGGCTTGGATGACCACGATAAACACCGCGCCAAAGGTACTGACCCAGTACATACCCGCCCCCATGGCCATGCCGATGCCCACCGTAGCCCAGAGCCCGGCGGCGGTGGTCATGCCGGTGATGCTCCGCTTGCGGGCGGAGATGGCGCCCGCGCCGATAAAGCCGATGGCGGTGACCACCCCGGCGGTGACGCGGCTGGGGTCGAGTTTGACGGCCTCAAGCTCCATCATGTCGAAAAAGGCGTATTTAGACACCAGCGTCATCATGCACGAGGCGAATGAGACAATGAGATGGGTGCGGATGCCCGCGCCCTTCATCCGCAGCTCCCGCTCCAGACCGATCAAGCCGCCGAACAGGGCGGACAAAACAAGGCGAAGAATACATTCCCACACAGTTGGGCCCATAAAAACGGCCTCCTCTCCCCGGCTCCCGCCGGCTGTGATGCTTTCCATACTATATATCATAATCTAAATGAACGGGAAATTCCACCTTTTTTGAAAAAGTATCGTATGCGGCCGAAGGTGAAGCAGGCCAAAAGCCCGGGATGCCGCGGATCCTGTTGATAAGGGTGGACATCCAAAAAAAGCGGGTGTATAATATGGGTGCCGCCAAATTTCGGCGGAACACACCAACTGCTCGAAAGAAGGAATGCTTAGATGAAGCAACACAAAAAGGGCCTGGCGATCTGGCTTGTGGTCGTGGTGCTGCTGTTCATCGCCGCGCTGCTGGCGGGCTCACCCGGCCAATCGGAAACCGTCCAGGAGGCCATGCGGGACGCGGTGCTCCACAGTACGGGCCAGATCAGCCTTTTCGGCTGGATGACAGTCAATCCGGGGATGATCTCCGCCTTCCTGGTGACGGCCATCCTGCTGATCGCCGCCGCGCTGATCCGAATATTCGCCATTCCCCGCTTCAAGCTCCAGCCGGGAAAGCTCCAGCTGGTGCTGGAGGAGGCGGTGGGCCTGTTCGACGGCATGGCCAGGGGAAACAGCCCTCACCGGAACCGCTTCCTGGGGGCCTACATCTTCTCCGCCGGGGCCTATATCTTCGTGGGGACGCTGTTTGAGCTGCTGGGCGTCCAGGCCATCACGGTCCACGGACACCCCATTACCCTGCCCGCCCCCCTGTCCGACGTAAACGCCGCCATTGGCCTGGGCGTGCTGTCCTACCTGGTCATCGTCTCCGGCGCTGTGGTAGAGCATGGCCCCAAGGGCGTGCTGAAGGCCCTGAAAGAGTTCTCTCTGCCCATCTCCATGAGCTTCCGTCTGTTTGGCGCACTGCTCAGCGGCCTGCTGGTGACGGAGCTGGTCTATTACTTCGTAAACCTCAGCTTTGTGCTGCCGGTGGTGGTGGGAGTGCTGTTCACCCTGCTCCACGCCCTGATCCAGACCTACGTGCTTACCATGCTGGTGGCGCTGTATTATGGCGAGGTGTCCGAACCTTCTCATAAAAAAGAAAAACTCCAGGCGGAAAACGCCTGAACTATATTAAAAATATAATGGAGGTCATTATCCATGAATAAGCTGCTGAAAAAGATCATCGCCCTGGCCGGGGTCATGCTGCTCGCCCTGGCCCTCACCGCCCCCGCCTTTGCCGCCGAGGCCCCCGACGCCTCTGAGCCCACCGCCCAGACCCAGGAGGGCGGCTCCATCGGCTCCAAGGCCATCGCCGCGGGCATCGCCGTGGGTCTGGCCGCCGCCGGCGGCGCGGTGGCTATGGGTCTTGCCACCGCCAAGTCCACCGAGAGCATTGCCCGCCAGCCCGAGGCGGAGGGCAAGGTGCGCACCACCCTGATGCTGGGCCTGGTGTTCATCGAGACGGCCATCATCTACGCCCTGTTGGTGGTCATCCTCATCATCTTTGTGCTATAACCTTGGGAGGTCATCATCATGCCTCTGAATATCAATTTGCAGCAGATTTTGCTGCACTGGATGAACCTGGCCATCCTGACGGGAGGGCTCTACTTCCTTCTGTTCAAGCCGGTGAAGGAGTTTATGGACAAGCGGGCCGCCCACTATCAGGAGCTGGATCAGCAGGCCGCGGACAAGCTGGCCCAGGCGGAGCGGCTCCGCGCCGACTGCCAAGCCAAGCTGGATCACGCCGACGAGGAGATCCGCAAGGAGCGTACCCAGGCCCAGCAGGCCGCCGCCCAGGCCGCCCAGGAACAGGTGGAGCAGGCCCAGGAGCAGGCGCGGCACATTATCGCCAAGGCCCATGCCGAGGCGGAGCAGACCCGTGAGCGTGCCCTGCGGGAGTCCCAGAAGGAGATGCGGGAGCTGGCCGCTCAGGCGGCGAAAAAGCTGGCCGCCCGACCCGGAGCTGACGCGTTTGACCAGTTCCTGGAGCTGACGGAGGGAGGCGGGGCGCATGAGGGCCGCTAGAGGCCGCCTGACCGCCCAGCTGCGCAGCGCCAACCAGCCCACCGAGGCACAGCTCCAGCGCTTCGAGCAGTTCCTCACCCGCACCTACCAGCGGAAGGTCCCCCTCCGCTGGGAGCGGGACGAGACCCTTCAGGACGGCTTCCGCCTCCAGGTGGGCTCCGACGTGTACGACTGGACTCTGGATGGCCGTGCGCGGCAGTTCCAGGACTACCTGCGCCAGCTCCAGCCCGGGCACAATGATATTGTCCCCCTGATCCGTCAGGCGGTGGAGGAGTGGGAACCCGTCCCCGCCCCGGAGGAGATCGGCGAGGTGCTCACCGTGGACGGCGACATCGCCACCGTAAACGGCCTGGCCCACGCCCAATATGGGGAGATCCTGGTGTTCTCCTCCGGCGTGAAGGGCATGGTGCAGGATCTGCGCCCGGACGGGCTGAGCTGCATCCTCTTCGGCGACGGCGAGGAAATCAGCGCGGGCGGCATGGTCCGCCGCACCTTAAAAACCGCCGGTATGCCCGTGGGCAAGGACTATCTGGGCCGGGTGGTGGATGCCCTGGGTCTGCCTGTGGACGGCAAAGGCTCCATCGAGCCGGAGGGCTACCGCCCCATTGAGACCCCCGCGCCCGGCATCCTGGACCGCCAGCCGGTAAACACCCCCATGGAGACGGGTTTGCTTGCCATCGACTCCATGTTCCCCATTGGCCGGGGCCAGCGTGAGCTCATCATCGGTGACCGCCAGACCGGCAAAACCGCCATCGCCCTGGACACCATCCTCAACCAGAAGGGTAAGGACGTGGTGTGCATCTACGTGGCCATCGGCCAGAAAACCAGCTCGGTGGCGCAGCTGGCGGAAAATCTGGCCCGCCGGGGCGCCATGGAGTACACCACCATCGTCACCGCCCCCGCCGGCGCCTCCGCCGCTTTGCAGTATATCGCCCCCTACGCCGGGTGCGCTCTGGGTGAGTATTTCATGTACCAGGGCCGGGACGTGCTCATCGTGTACGATGACCTCTCCAAGCACGCCATCGCCTACCGGGCGCTCAGCCTGCTGCTGGAGCGTTCTCCGGGCCGCGAGGCCTTCCCCGGCGACGTGTTCTACCTCCATTCCCGCCTGCTGGAGCGCTCCGCCCACCTCAGCGACGAGCTGGGGGGCGGCAGCATGACCGCCCTGCCCATCGTGGAGACCCAGGCGGGGGACGTGTCCGCCTATATCCCCACTAACATCATCTCCATCACCGACGGCCAGATCTTCCTGGAAAGCGAGCTATTCTTCTCCGGCCAGCGGCCTGCCGTCAACGTGGGCCTGTCCGTATCCCGCGTGGGCGGCGACGCCCAGACAAAGGCCATGAAGTCCGCCGCCGGGTCCATCCGGCTGGAGCTGGCCCAGTACCGGGAGATGGAGGTGTTCACCCAGTTCTCCAGCGACCTGGATGACGCCACCCGCCGCCAGCTGGCCTACGGCCAGGGGCTCATGCGCCTGCTGCGCCAACCCCAGTACAATCCCCTGAGCCAGCACCAGCAGGTCATCACGCTCACCGCCGCCATGGATCACGTGATGCAGGACGTGCCGCTGAGCCGGATGGACGGGTTCCGCGCCGGACTGCTTGCCGCCTTTGAGGAGGAGGCCCCGGATCTGTGCGCCCGCATCGACCAGACCGGGCGGCTGTCCGAGGACGACCGGGCGCAGATTCTGGCCCTGGCCCGGGACTATCTGAAGCGGTTCCAGGGCGGCGGGGCGCGGGAGGACTGACATGGCCGGGACGAAGGAGATCAAGACCCACATCGAGAGCGTCCAGGAGACGAAAAAGATCACCAACGCCATGTACCTCATCGCCTCCACCAAGCTGCGGAAGGCCCGGCAGGAGCTGGACAATACCCGGCCCTATTTTGAGGCCCTGCGCCGGGAGATCAAACGCATTTTCCGCACCGTGGAGAACGGGGTGGTGGACAGCCCCTATTTCTATCCGCTCCAGGGGGAACCGCCCCTGGACAAACCCAGCGCCTGCCTGGTCATCACCGCCGACAAGGGGCTGGCGGGGGCATACAATCAGAACGCCATCAAGGAAGCGCTGAAGCTGCTGGAGCTGCACCCGGACACCAAGCTGTTCGTGGTGGGCGAGTATGGGCGGCGGTTCTTCGCCTCCCACAACATCCCCATCGAGCACAGCTTTCTCTACACCGCCCAGAACCCCACCATGGCCCGGGCCCGGGAGATCAGCGCGCTGCTGCTGGACGGCTTTCAGAAGGATGAACTGGATCGGATCTATGTGGTATACACCGACATGGCGAACGGGATGTCTTTTGAGGCCAGGTGTACCCGGGTGCTGCCCTTCCACCGCACCTATTTCGCCGACACGGCCCTCACTGAGCCGCCGGTGACCACCCAATTTGAATTCCTGCCCAATGTGAACTCGGTGCTGGACAGCATGATGCCCAGCTACGTGTCCGGCTTCATCTACAGCGCGCTCATCGCCAGCTTCTGCTGCGAGCAGCAGGCCCGCATGACCGCCATGGACAGCGCCAACCAGAACGCGGAAAAGCTGCTGGGCGAGCTGTCTCTGGAATTTAACCGGGTCCGGCAGTCGGCCATCACCCAGGAGATCACCGAGGTGTCCGCCGGGGCCAGGGCCCAGCGCAAAAAGCACGAGAAGGAAGGTTGATGAGTTTGGAACGAGCGATCATCACTCAAATATCAGGCCCCGTGGTGGACGTGGAGATCGTCAGCGGTGAGCTGCCCCGCCTGCGGGAGGCGCTGACCGTAGAAAAAAATGGGGAGCACCGGGTCATGGAGGTGGCCCAGCACCTGGACAGCAAGACGGTGCGGTGCATCATGCTCTCTCCCAGCGAGGGGCTGGCCCGGGGGCTGGCCGTGGACATTCCCGGCCGCACCATCCAGGTGCCGGTGGGCGTCAACACCCTGGGGCGTATGTTCAACGTGCTGGGTGAGCCCATCGACGGCGGCGGACCGGTGCCCGAGGATACCCCGGTGCGCTCCATCTACCGCAAGCCCCCCGCCTTTGACGAGCAGAGTTCCTCCGTGGAGATCCTGGAGACGGGCATCAAGGTCATCGACCTGCTGGAGCCCTACCCCAAGGGGGGCAAGATCGGCCTGTTCGGCGGCGCCGGCGTGGGCAAGACGGTGCTCATCCAGGAGCTGATCCACAACGTGGCCATGGAACACGGCGGCTATTCCATTTTTACCGGCGTAGGCGAACGCTCCCGGGAGGGCAACGACCTGTGGCGGGAGATGAACGAGAGCGGCGTGTCCTCCAAGACAGCGCTGGTGTTCGGCCAGATGAACGAGTCCCCCGGTGTGCGTATGCGGGTGGCCCTGTCCGGGCTGACCATGGCGGAGCATTTCCGGGACAAGGAGCACCAGGACGTGCTGCTGTTCATCGACAACATCTTCCGCTTTGTCCAGGCGGGCAGCGAGGTGTCCACCCTGCTGGGGCGGATGCCCTCTGCGGTAGGCTATCAGCCTACCTTGGCCAATGAGATGGGCGAGCTCCAGGAGCGCATCACCTCCACCAAAAACGGATCGGTCACCTCGGTGCAGGCGGTGTACGTCCCGGCGGACGACCTCACCGACCCCGCCACCGCTACCACCTTTGCCCACCTGGACGCCACCACCGTTCTCAGCCGGAAAATTTCCGAGCAGGGCATCTACCCGGCGGTGGACCCGCTGGAGTCCTCCTCCCGCATTCTGGAGGCCGACGTGGTGGGAGAGGAGCACTACCGGGTGGCCCGGAAGGTGCAGGAGATTTTGGAAAAATACCGGGAGCTTCAGGACATCATCGCCATCCTGGGCATGGACGAACTGAGCGACGAGGATCGCAAGACCGTGGCTCGGGCCCGGCGGCTCCAGCGGTTCCTGGCCCAGCCCACCCACGTGGCGGAGAAATTCACCGGCATCCCCGGCATATATGTGCCGTTGAAGGACACCCTGGAGAGCTTCGCCGCCATTGTGGACGGCGAGCTGGACCAGTACCCGGAGGCGGCGTTCTATAACGTGGGCGCTTGGCGGGACGTGGTGGAGAAGGCCCGGAAGCTGGAGGGCGCGTGATGGATACCTTTCAGGTACACATTCTGGCCGCGGACAAAACGCTGTACGAGGGCCCCTGCGTCAGCCTGACCATCCCCGCCAATGACGGGGAGCGGGGCATCCTGGCCCACCACAGCTCCATGATGGCCGCCATTGTGCCGGGGGTGATCCGCTGGCAGCCGCCGGGACAGGAGGTTCAGCTGGCGGCGGTGTCCCCCGGCATGGTAAAGGTGGAGGCCAACGAGGTTCTCGTCCTGGTGGACTCGGCCGAGCGCCCCGAGGAGATCGACGAGGCTCGGGCCCGCCGGAAGGCGGACGAGGCTCGGGAGGCCATGCTGCAGAAGAAGAGCATCCAGGAGTACCAGCTGGCCCAGTCCACGCTGGCCCGGGCGCTGAACCGCCTGCGGGTGAGGGGCCGGGGATTGTAGCAATTTCGGAAAGGACGTGGCCACATGGCAAAAAAGGTACTCAAACGGGTGGGTATTGCCGCCGGTGTAATACTCGGCATGGTGCTGCTGGCCGCGGTGGGCCTGATCGTGTGGCTCACCGTGACGGAGTACAAACCCGCCCCGGTGGAGGAAGCGCCGGTTCTCCCCGGCCACAGCAAATACCTCTCCATCGGGGACAGCCTCACGATACTTACGCAAAACACCGGGTACGGCGGACTGGGGGCGGACTCCGACTTCTTCATGGACGGCGGCAGGGGCGTCAACCCCAGCCGGGACCAGGTACAAGCCAACCTGTCCGGCCTCACCACTCAGCTTTTCTTTGACCAAAAGGCCGACATCTACTTTCTTCAGGAGGTGGACGTCAATTCCAGCCGTACCCAGGGCATCAACCAGAGCTCCCACTGGCACAACAGCTTTCTCCAGGCTTTGGGAAGCTGCTCCAGCTCCCACGCCCTGAACTACTCCTGCGCGTTTGTCCCCTATCCCCTGCCCCCCATCGGCAAGGTGCAGAGCGGGGTGCAGACCCTCAGCGCCGCCCCTATCCTTTCCGCCCAGCGCGTCGCCCTGCCCTGCCCCTTCTCCTGGCCGGTGTCCGCCGCCAATCTGAAGCGGTGCCTGCTGGTCAGCCGGGTTCCGCTGGACGATTCCGATAAAGAGCTGGTGCTGGTCAACCTCCACCTGGAGGCCTACGACGACGGCGAGGGCAAGGCTGCCCAGACCAAGGCCCTCATGGACTTCCTTACCGCCGAATACGACAAGGGCAACTACGTCATCGCCGGGGGCGACTTCAACCAGACCTTCCCCGGGGCGCTGGACGCATTTCCCATCAAGGACGCCTCCCTGTGGGCGCCCGGCGTACTGGACGCGGACATCCTCCCCGACGGCTGGCAGCTCGCCTATGACCTGTCCGTCCCCACCTGCCGCCTGCTGAACCAGCCCTATGACCCGGACAGCGGGGACACCCAGTTCTATGTCATCGACGGGTTCATCCTCTCCCCCAACGTCAGGCTGGACAGCGCGGAAACACTGGATCGCCAATTTCAGTATACCGACCACAACCCGGTGCTGATCCAGGTAACGCTGGAGGCGTGACCGGCCCCCAAACACAAGCATAAAGGACGCCCGGTGCGCAAGCACCGGGCGTTTCTCACAATATGATGCAGATCAGCCCGCCGGACCCCTCGTTGATGATCCGCTGGAGGGTCTCCCGCAGCTTCTCCCGGGCCTCCTCCGGCATCCGCTTCAGCTTGCCGTTGAGGTCCTCCCCCACCAGCTCGTGGAAGGAGCGGCCGAAGATGTTGGAGTCCCAGATCTTCCCGGTGTCCCCCTCGAACTGCTGGAGCAGGTAGTCCACCATCTCCTCCGACTGCTTCTCGGTGCCCATGATGGGGGACACCTCCGTCTTGATGTCCGCCCGCATCATGTGGATGGACGGAGCCGACGCTTTGAGGCGCACGCCGTACCGTCCCCCCTGTTTGACGATCTCCGGCTCCTCCAAAGTCATCTCCTCCGGATTGGGCATGACGATACCGTAGCCCGTGGCCTCTACCTGACTGAGCGCCCCCTCCACCTTCTCGTACTTGCGCTTCATGGCGGCCATCTGGGTGAGCTGGTCGATGAGGTCGCCGTCGTCCTGGATCTCCAGTCCGCACTGCTCGGACACCGTGGAGTAGAACAGCCCCCGGGGCAGCTCCAGCGTGGCGGTGACCACCCCGCTGCCCATGTCCATGCGGTTGAGGACGGCGGAGCTGACCTCCTCCCGGTCGCCCATGGCCAGCACCGCCCCCTCCGCGTCCCGCAGGCGGGTGAGGCCCTCCGTCTCCTCCCGGATCATGGCGTACAGCCCGCTCTTGATGGGGTGGTCGAAGGGAAGCACATCCACCCAGGGCGGCAGGAACAGATCCATCTGTTTCAGCGGGAACTCGTGGAGCACCGCCCGGATGATCTCACTCACCGCCCCCTCGTCCAGGGTCAGGCAGTTGACGGCCAGGCACGTCACGTCGTACCGCTCGGCGATGTCCGCCTGGAGGGTCTGGGCCCGTTCGCCGTAGGGCTGGGCGGAGTTGAGCAGCACCATGAAGGGCTTTCCCAGCTCCTTCAGCTCGCCGATCACCCGCTCCTCCGCCTCCAGGTAGTCCTCCCGGGGGATGTCGGTGACCGAGCCGTCAGTGGTCACCACGATGCCGATGGTGGAGTGGTCGGTGATGACCTTCTGGGTGCCGAACTCCGCCGCCTGGGTCATGGGGATCTCGTGGTCGAACCAGGGGGTGGTGACCATCCTGGGCTGGTCGCCGTCCAGCTGGCCCAGGGCGCTGGGCACCATGTAGCCCACGCAGTCGATGAGCCGGACGGAGAACACGCCGCCGTCCTCCATGGCCATCTCCACCGCGTCCTCGGGGACGAACTTGGGCTCGGCGGTCATGACCACCCGGCCCGAGCCGCTCTGGGGCAGCTCGTCCCGGGCCCGGTCCCGGATGTAATTGTTCTCGATTTTGGGCAGCACCAGGGTCTCCATGAAGCGCTTGATGAAGGTGGACTTCCCCGTGCGCACGGGACCCACCACGCCGATATAGATGTCGCCCTGGGTGCGCTGGGCAATATCCTCATACAGTTTGTTTTCCAAAGCTGAACCCTCCTCACGCATACTCAATTCCATTTGTATGGGGTTTTGTCCGGGAATATGACAGGGGCGGCATGGAATTTGTCCACGCCGCCCCTTTTTATTCAGCTTCTCCTGGCCGGAATGAGCAGCAGCGTGCCCGCCGCCGCCTCGTCCCCGGGCAGGGTGTTGGCCGAGCGGATGTCGTCCACGGTGGAGCCGCAGGACTTGGCGATGTCCCACAGCGCCTCCCCCCGCTCCACCCGGCGGATGACCACCGAAGGCCGGGGGCCCGTGTCCCGCGCCTCGCCGGGCTTCACGTCGCTGACACAGCTCACCTGCTCCTCCCGGGTGACCGTCCAGGCAAACTCCGCCTCAAAGCGCACCTCCAGCCCGCCGGTGACAGGGACAGCGGTGCACTCCCCCACCGGGCGGCAGCGGCAGGCGCACTGGCACCCCTCCGGCACGTCCACCCGACAGGTCACGGGTATCTCCGTCTCCACGCTACACAGGGCGTCGTCCTCGCTGAGGTAAAGGATGGATGCGTTCACCTGGGCAATGAACTCCATGCCGCCCTCCGCGGGCGCGCCCGCCAGGGACGACACCGCCGCGGCACAGTCCAGCACCTGCTTGGCCGGGATGCCGGACTCGCACAGCTTCCGGCCCATCTCCCGCCGGGCAGAGCGCTCCGCCATGGTGCACAGCCGCACCGGGGCCCGCTCCACGTCGATGGGCTGGCCCACGCAGTAGGCGTCCCCGATGAGGCTCACCGACCGGCGCTCCCACACCGCCGCCTGGGCCAGCGCCTCCAGGGCCACCTCCAGCTCGCCCTCCCGGGCGCGGCAATCCACGCTCTTCAGCGTCACCGCCACCTCCGGCTCCGCCTCGTCGGGCAGCTCGCCAATGTCCAGGATCTGGGAGTATGGCAGCTCGAACCGGGTCTGGCAGACCCCCTCCCCAGAGCGGTACACCGCCGAAAGCTGCACGTCCCCCTTGAGCACCAGCTTTTTGCCGATAAACTTGGCGTCCGCCGTCCCCAGGTCCGCCCGGTAGGACAGCAGCTCCTCCAGCTCCGGCCGGGAGGCGGGCGGGCGCAGCACATCGGAAAAGGTAAAGCTCTTCTCCACCACATCCGGGATCACGCAGCACTTCCGGGGGGTGATGAGCTTTTGCAGCCCCTCCCCCTCACCCACCGTCAGGTCGGCGGACAGCTCCCGGCGCTCCCTGTCGTAGGCCGCCGCCCATACGGTGATGTTGACCCGCGCCAGCAGCTTCCGCGGATTGACCGTCCGGGCGTCCGCGGCTGCGGCCTGCACGTCCGCCAGCACCGGGCAGCCGGCGCGGAATTTGGGGTCGTCCCTCTGGCACTGGAAGGGGATGGACACCTCCAGCGAACGGGGCAGCTCCTCGCCCTCCGGGATGTACAGCACGGTGACCTTTGCCGTGCCGGACAGGCGCAGGGCGCCCTCCCCCAGCTCCTTATCCTTGAGAAACGCTTTGCCGGACGCCGAGACCACCCGGGCAATGTCCGGGAAGGCGTCGGGTACGATGCTCTCCAGGGTCTCCTCCTGGGAGAACATGGTGTGCGCCACGGGCCGGTATCCCTCCAGCGTGACTCGCCGCAGTTCCATATCCATAGGCTTCCTCTCCTTGCTCGTATTCTGTGGCAAGTATATGAGCGGGTTCAGGCCGATATGCCTGCCAAAAAGTGAACGGCGCGCGCGCCGCCCGGGGACGGCGGGCGGGGCCCCGCGCGGCGGGCCGGGGGGTTAATTGGGCCGCGCCCTCGTAAGCGGCCCTCCCCCCGGCCCAAAGCAAGGGGGCCCACCCGGTGGCCCCGGGCTGGTTAGGTCATCGCCGCGTCTATGGCCCTTCTGAGCCACTGGTACACGCTGAGCCCTTCTTCCTCGGCCTTGGCCGTCACTGCCTGGGCGTAGCTGAAGGGCACGTGAATGGCCAGCATGGTGCGCTTCCAGCGGTCGTCCTCTCCCCTGCGCCGTTGGTACACACGTTTGGTTTTCCTCAGATTAGCGTACTCCAAAACGGCCAGTTCGCGAGCCTTTTGGTCACTTTCTTCCACCAATCGTGCCAAAATGGCCCGCTCGTCCCTGGGAAAATCTTGGTACTGCTTTTGGTACTGTCCTATGATTTTTCGCCTCCTCCCATGGCCGCGCGCATCTCCTCCCGGGCCGATTCCAGTCTGGCCAGGAAGTCCAGCGCCGCCGCCTCCAGCTCGGTCATGGCCATGAGCGCCTTGTACATCTTGCTGTTTTCCATGGTGTCACCTCCACGGTTAGCATAGCACAACCGACCCTGGGACGCAAGCCGAACATGACACGGTTTGTCTGGTTTCCGCTCCCTGTTCCCGGTCGGCGCGGAGCATTCCCGGCCACGGCTTTTCCCCGCACGGCACGAGGGCGGAAGGGGGGCCAGCGCGCCCGAAAGGCGAGGCCCGCCAAGGACGGCGGGCCGAAGCCCCGCGAAGCCGCCACGGACGGCGGCGAGCGGGGGCCGCGCGAAGGGCCAAGGGCGGCACAGACCGGCCCGCACGGGGGGGCAGGACGAACGGGCGGGCACCACTGAAACCTGGAGCATTGGAGGCGGGCGGGGCTGTCTCGGCGCTCCTGGGCGCTGTCTGGCGGGCGCTCCGTCTGCGCTGTGGCGTCCCCTATCAGGGGGGCTCCAGGTCATCCCTGGGGCAGTCCTTGCCCTGGCACCAGGGTCTGCGCGGGCAGTCCGGGCAGGGGTATGGATTGCTGGCCCAGGGGTTCCACTGGGGGGCGTAGTAATCGGCTAGGTACTCGGTACAGGCTTGCTGTATGCCCTCCTGGGTCATGTCCTGCCAGTCCCGGAGGTTCGTTCCGTGGGCCAGGGCGTGGCAGTCTGAGCATAGCGTGATGAGGTTGTGGGGGCTGTTGGTGCCTCCCTCGCCCCTGGGCACGTGGTGGTGTATCTGGAGGTACTTGGTGCTGTCGCAAAGGGCACAGCGGAACCCGTCCCGCTCGTAGATGGCCCGCCGCTCCGTCCTGCTGATGTTGGCGCTTATCATGTTCGCCACTCCTTTCTGCCGCTCCCTGGCGGCACGACCAGGAGAGCGCCGCCAGTCAAGGCTGGGCCCACCGGGCCCACGGCGGAGCCGCTCGGCCTTGGCCAGGTGCTATACTGGGAGGGCTGACAGGGGCGGTCTGTTCGGTAGGGCGGCCCTGGAGGTCACAGCCCGCTGACGAGGACGGTAAAGCCCCCGGGGGGCGGAACCCCGGGGGCGCTGGCTGGGCAGGACGATGGAGGCTACGCCGTCAGGCGTATGCCGTACTGGGCCTTGCTCGTATTCTGTGGCAAGTATATGAGCGGGTTCAGGCCGATATGCCTGGGGATATAGAGAGGCCCCCGGGCTTGCGCCCGGGGGCCTTCGCGCTGCTTGATTTTGTCTGCAGGGGGTTTTACGCCGCCTGGGCCAGAGCCGCCGCCAGCTTGGCAAAGAAGTCGTTGAAGATGACCTGGGCTTCCTCGCCCATGATGACGTCATCCCACGCGCCAGCCAGCTCGATGAAGAGCTCGCCCTCGTCCAGCTTGATGCCGGCGAACACCGCATAGCGGTTCAGGAACTCCTGGAGCTCGCCCTCGGGGCTGATCTCAAGGCTTTCCACGCTGCGCAGAACCAGGTCGTCGGGCCGGAAATTGCCGTCCTGGTCGGGCAGGGCAATGCCCATGTCCTGGGCCCAGCCGATGGCGACCGCCCAGTAGTGGTCCTCGGGCACGTCAGCAAAGGTAGACAGCTCCGCCTCGGGCTTGCCGCTCTGCTCCCACAGGTAGCCGATGGCATCCGCGCGGGTGAAGATACCGGCCAGAGGCACGTCCACATCCTCGATCTCGACGGTGTTGTCGTCGGGCAGGGGCAGGGGGTCAAGGGGCCGGGTCTCAACAAGGCCGCAGCCCCGCTGGCATTCGCGCTGCTCCTCGCCGGCCACGCCGGGGCCGGGCTGCTTGGTCACGTGCCAATCGCCCATGTCGTGGTTGTCGGGGTCTATGGCAGTCTCCACCGTGTGGAGGGTCTTGCAGAACGGGCAGGTGTAGCTGATCGAGCCGTTTGCCATACAGGTGGCTTCCTCGACAGTTCCGTCAAGGGTCTCCCAATACTTATCGGTGTGCAGAGCGCCTTCCGTAGTACCATCATGATACGTCACGGAAGTCCCTTCGTTCCCTACCTGGCCATTGCCGCAGATCGTGTTGTTGCCATCCGTAATAGTAAGGCCGTCCTCGCCACGCTTATCATAATAGATACCCGTGCAGCCGCCCTCATTATCTTGGATCACGCAGCCGTCGAAGGTAACGTTGAGGGCTTTGCAATTGCCCTGCCAAAGGGCGACACCGCCATGGTCATAGGTGCGGTTATCGTCTTTGTCCACCCGGTTTCCTGTGATCGTGGTGTTCTTGACCGTAGCGTTAAGGCTTTGACCCCTCTCGTAGATGCCGAAGTCAATGGCGTCACCTTCCGCCACATTCCCCGTGATCGTGCAGTCCTCGATCGTGGCGTTCACGTTACCGGCGTGGGCCCGGAAATAAATCGTGCCGCCTTCCTCTGTGTAGTTGTTTTCCACGGTCACACCCTTAAGGGCCACATTCAGGGTAGAAGAGTCTTTTGCCTTCTCGGTGTTCTCCGCGCAAATGGCGGGACCCTGCGAGCGGTTTCCGCTGACAGAGCCGCCTTCCATGGTGAAGGAACCGTTGTTCTCCACGTATACCGCGCCGACGCCCATTGTGCCGGTGCCATCCTTGTAGCTCTCACCCGGCTTGGAGTTACTCCACGCGTTTCCGCCGGTGATCTTGCCGGTGCCCTCGCTGTCGGTGATGGTCAGGCTGCCGCCCGTCACGATCAGGACGGTGCCCTTGTTGAGGTCAGCGTCGTCAACCTCATTGCCATCTTCATCGTAGAACTTGCCGGTCTCGGCATCCAGTTCAGCGTCCGGGTTCAGGTCGATGTCGTGGCCGTTCAGCTCGATCGAGACCTCTTTATCAGTTCTCCAGAACCAAATGCCGCCGTTGTCTCGGTCCGCGTCCACATCCTTGTCAAACTCCACGTCTGCGTTGAGTTCGACCTTGCGGGTGCCGCCCTCGTCCCAGGCTTCGATCTCGTACCGATTTTCTTCCTCATTGAGCACGTTGCCGTAGCCATAGCGGCCGTCACCGATATCGACACCCGGCTTACCGTACTCGCCGTTGACGGCGTTTTGCAGGTCTTCAAAGCTCGCCGCGAAAGCGGGGGCCACCATGCTGACACACATGGCCAGGGACAGGCCCACAGACAAAATCTTGTTCAATTTTTTCATGTTCTTCTTCCTTTCTTTGCATATTCGGACGCAAAGTGATCCGGTAACCGAACGAGCTTAGAACCGCCAAGCAGTCTCAGCGGACCCTTAGCCTCTGGTTTTGCGTCCCACGGTTTCCCGCGGTTTGCCATGCAACCGAACGGGCTTAGCGCGGAATCCCGCGCCTTAGCCTCTGGCTTTGCGTCCCATTGTTTCCAATGGTTTGCCAATTCCCCATCGGGGGGGTAGGTACGACTGTGCAGCCGAACGAGCATAGGACGGGCCCGCGTTTCGCGAAAGTGACCGTCCGACAGCCTCTGGCTTTGCGCCCCATCGTTTCCGATGGTTTGCTATCGCGCCTCGCCTGCCACCCGCCGCCCTTAGGCGCATTGCGCGGCGGGCCGTTTCCCCGGCGGGCTGTCGATCATACGCATCCCCTCCGTTCGTAGTACTTCTTGTTCGTGCTGCCCTTCAGCACGAACAAAGACACATGTGTCTTTGCGCTTTTATTATAGCATAGGCCAAAAACAGAAATCAATAATCTTATTAAAAATTACTAAAAAAATTTAATATTTGGGCCTTCATTTGAGCTCAGTGCGGAACTTCCCGTCCTCCACCAGGATGACGCCGTAGCCCACCCGGCTGTGTATCCCCCCGGCGCTGCCGGGGTTGAAGAGCCACACCCCACGGCCGGGCATATTCAGCCCCTCGTGGGTGTGGCCGAAGCAGGCCACGTCCATACCCTTCTCCTTCGCCGCCCGGGCCAGGTGGTCGGTGCCGCTCTTCACGTAGTACCGGTGGCCGTGGGTGAGCAGGAACCGCACCCCGCCCGTCTCTATGATCAGCTCGTCCGGGGCCTTGTCCCAGTCGCAGTTGCCCCGCACCAGCTCCATGGGCACATCCGGGTAGGCATCCGCCAGCGTCTCGCCGTCCCGGTAGTTGTCCCCCAGGAAGAACACACGCTGGGGGCGCTCCCGCTCCATAGCGTCCATCATGGGGCCCAGTCGTCCATGGGAATCGGAAAATACTAAAATCTTCATGTTGGTCACCATTTCCCCATCCCTTCATATACTGACAGTGAACGGAGGGATTTCCTATGCCGAATTTTGACGAACTGCTCAAGGGAAAAGAGGCCGCGGGCCTGATGAAGGACCCCGGCAAGCTGGAAAAGCTGCGGGACGCGCCCGAAACCCAGAAAATCTTCGATATGCTCAGCAGGAGCACCGGGGATCTGGAGTCAGCGGCCCAGCGCGCCGCCAAGGGGGACACCGCCCAGCTGACCAACGCCATCCGCCAGCTGATGCGCGACCCGGAGGGGGCCAAACTCATCCAGAAGATGAAGGACAGCTTAAAATGATCTGACAAAACACCGCGCCGGGAGGGGAGCGCCATGAGCGAACTGGAAGAAAAATTGGAGGGCATTCTGGGCAATCCCCAGGCCATGTCGCAGATCATGTCCCTGGCCCAGTCGCTCAACCTGGGCGGATCGGGGCAAGACCCCGGCCAGGGCCAGCAGGCGGATCAAGCCCCCGGCCCGGCCGCGCCGTCCCAAAGCGAGGACGCGCCCGCGCCTCCGTCTCCCGCTCCCGCCGGTTTGGGCGGCGGGCTGGGGGGGATGCTGGGCGCGCTGGGCAATCTGGACGCCGGGACGCTGTCCGCCGCCGCCCAGCTCATGGGCCAGTTCAACAGCGGCGGCGGGGACGACCAACGGGTGGCCCTGCTCACCGCCCTGCGCCCCTTTGTGAAGGAGGAGCGGTACGCCAAGCTGGACAAAGCGATCCAAATCGCCAAGCTGTCCCGGCTCATCCGCGGGGGGCTGGATCTGTTCCGCGCCCGCAAGGAGGACGGCCATGTATAACCAATATCTGGACGACGACAGCTTCATCCTGCTGGAGCCGGAGCCCCAGGGCCAGCACAGCAGCCACCCAGGTCAAGGCCAGCCCCGGCAAAACCGCCCGAATCAGCCCCATCCAAACGGCCCCCGCCGCCCCCTGGAGCCGGTCCGCTCCAAAAACGACCTGGTGGGGGAGGTGACCCGGGGGCTGGGGCAGGCGCTGGACGGGGTGATGAAGCACTTCAAATTGGAGAAGTTCGACACCGGGGACATCCTGCTGGTGCTCATCATCCTGTTCCTCTACCTGGAGGACGGGGACAATCTGGAGCTGGTTATCACGCTGGGGCTGCTGCTCCTGCTGGGGCTCGATGACGGAAAAGACAAGGAGGAGTGATCACTCCTCCAGCGGGTACAGGACGGTCCCGTCGGGCAGGACAAAGATGCCGTCGGTCTGATCCAGGGGGCTGACCACGTCCCGGGCGGTCATGGCGTACACCACCACCCCGTCCTTTTCCGTCTCCGCCGCCACCAGAAGCCCGCTGTTCACCGACACCCAGTACCGCTCCACGCCCCCCAGGGGGGCGTGGGACTCCACATACACGCAGGGCTGTCCGTCCCGCTCCACGTATCCGGCGGCGGTAATGTCCCGTTTGTCCAAATCCAGCACATCCTCATAGGTGGGCAGACGCTGCATGAGGTCGGCGGTTTTCTCGTCCATCGGCCTGGAGTACACCGACCGCTCCGTGTCATACCACAGCCACAGCGTCCCCTCCCCCACGATGGAGTGTTCCACCGCGCCGGAGCTGAGGGTGGCCGAGGTGCGGATCCAGCCGTCCTCCTCCCACACCTGGGCGGTGACGGCGCCCACCGATTCCCCGTCGTCGGAAAAATACTCCACCGCCACCGTGCGGCGGTAGCTCTTGTATCGCTCCAGATCGGCGATCAGGCTCTGCACCGTCTGGGGGGCGACCTCCACCACCACGCCTTCCATCTGCCCGCTCTCCTCCCCCTCCGGGTCCACGCTCTGGGAGGCGTTGGGGTCGGGCAGCCGCAGATGGGGGGTGGGGGCCAGCAGGTTGAAGAAGAAGCTGTATCCCACAGCCACCAGCACCACCGCGATGATGACCACCGCCATTACCGTGCGTTTTTTGTCCTCCAAGCCTGTTCCCCCCAACAAAGCCTCCGGCTTTGCCGGGGACCCCCTTTTTGATTTGAATGCTCGGGCGAAATGAATTCGCCCTGCGCAAATTCTGCGCTTCGCTCCGAATTTACGCGCCACTCGGCGCGGCGGCCAGAAGGCCGCTTGGCTTCGCCCTGATTTTCAGCTGATAAACGGCTCCGGCGGCTGCTCTGTCCGGCCGAAGTGGTACAGGATGCCGTCGGCGATGCGGCGGCAGGCTTTGCCGTCCCCGTAGGGGTTGACGGCGTGGGCCATCTCCTGGTAGGCGGCAGGGTCATTCAGCAACTCGTCCGCCAGCCGGATGATCTCATCGTGATCCACGCCGGCCAGCCTCACCGTCCCGGCCTCCACGGCCTCGGGCCGCTCCGTCTCTTTTCTGAGGACAAGCACCGGCTTGCCCAGGGCGGGGGCCTCCTCCTGCAAGCCGCCGGAGTCGGTCATCACCAGGTAGCTGCGGGCCATCAGGTTGTGCATCTCCTCCACGTCCAGAGGGGCGGTGAGATGTACGTTTTCCATGCCGTCCAGGTGCCGGTGGGCGCACTCCCCCACCACCGGGCTGAGATGTACCGGGTAAACCAGCTCCGCCTCAGGGTGGGTTTGGGCGATGTGGGCCAGGGCGGACATGATGTCCTCCATGGGCTGGCCGTAGTTCTCCCGCCGGTGACAGGTGACCAGGATCACCTTTTTGCCCTCGTAGTCCAGCCGGTTCAATATGTCCTCCGCGAAGGTAAAGCTCTTCACCACTGTGGTCTGAAGGGCGTCGATCACCGTGTTGCCGGTGACGAACAGCCCCTTGGAGATCCCCTCCGCCTCCAGGTTGCGGCGGTTGGCCGCGGTGGGACAGAAATGCAGCTCCGCCAGCCGTCCCACCATGGAGCGGTTCATCTCCTCCGGGAAGGGGGAGTACTTGTCCCAGGTACGCAGGCCCGCCTCCACGTGGCCCACCGCGATCTGCTGGTAAAACGCCGCCAGCGCCCCGGCAAAGGTGGTGGAGGTATCCCCATGCACCAGCACCAGGTCGGGCCGCACCTCATGGAACACCCCCTCCAGCCCCAGCAGGCACTTGGAGGTGATGGTGGACAGGGTCTGGCTCTGCTCCATGATGTCCAGGTCGAACTGGGGCTTCAGCCGGAAAATGTCCAGCACGGTGTCCAGCATCTGCCGATGCTGGGCGGTGACGCAGCAGATGCTCTCGATTTCCTCCCGGCCCTCCAGCTCCTTCACCAAAGGGGCCATTTTGATGGCCTCGGGCCGGGTGCCGAAAATGGTCATCACCTTCAGCTTATTCATGGCCGTCCTCCCCTTCCTCCGCCGGTTCCTCCGTCTGCTCCGGCTTCTCATGGGCGGGGCCTGTCAGGAACACCCGCCAGGCGATGGCCGCGGCCACCCCCATGGCCAGCAGAAACACCATGGCCTTCTGCGCGCCGCCGGCGGTGAGCACCACGGCGGACAGGCCCAGAATGGCGGAGATGACATACAGCACCCCTACCGCCTGCTTTTGGGAAAAGCCCATGTCGATGAGCCGGTGGTGGACGTGGCCCCGGTCAGGGGCCATGGGGCTCTGCCCCCGGGATAGCCGCCGGATCACGGCAAAGCACTCGTCGAAGATGGGCAGGCCCAGCATGAGGAAGGGCACCACAAAGGAGATGATGGTGTACTGCTTGAACATCCCGTTCACCGACACGACCGCCATAATGAAGCCCAGGAAGGTGGAGCCGGTGTCCCCCATGAAGATCTTGGCCGGGTTGAAGTTGTAGGGCAGGAAGCCGATGCACGCCCCCACCAGCGCCGCCATCATCACCGCCACGTCCAGCTCGCCGTCCAGCTCGCTGACCAGCAGGGCGATGACCAACATGGAGGCCGCGCTGATGGTGGACACGCCGCAGGCCAGCCCGTCCAGCCCATCAATGAAGTTGACCGAATTGGTTATGGCCACGATCCAGATCACGGTGACGGGATAGGCCAACCAGCCCAGCTGCCACACCGGGTTGGAGCTAAAGATATTGGGGTTGGACAGCACGTCGATGCGGTTGCCCGCCACCACGGCGACGAGGGCGGCGATGATCTGCACCAAAAACTTGGGCACGGCGGGCAGGGCGTAAATGTCGTCCAAAATGCCCAGCACCACGATGATCACCGCCCCCAGCAGCATCCCCTTCTTCTCCATATCCAGGGGGACAAACAACAGCATGGACACCACAAACCCGAAAAAGATGGCCAGGCCGCCCATGCGGGGTATGGGGTGGTCGTGCATCCGCCGGCCGTCTTTGGGTACGTCCACCGCGCCCATCTTCACCGACAGCGCCTTCACCAGCGGCGTGGACGCGAAGGACACCATACCCGCCAGCACCAGCGCCAGCAATACGTACCAAATATCCTGGGACGTCAGGATGGTTCTAAAATTGATCAACTGAATTTCGCTCCTTTTGGGCCGGCCGGCGCCGGATCAGCCCGCCGTTCCCCGCGCGCAGCGCGTTTTCTCTTATCGGGGCAGGAAGCCCACCTTTTTGTAAACCTTGCGCAGGGTCTTTTCCGCCACATAGGCGGCCCGTTCCGCCCCGGCGCGGTACACCCCCTCCAGGTACGCCTTGTCGGCCAGCAGACGCTCCGTCTCCTCCCGGATGGGGCGCAGGGTCTCCACCACGGCCTCGCCCACGGCGGGCTTGAACTTACCGTAGCCCTGGCCCTCAAACTCCGCCTCCACGTCCTCATAGCTCTTCCCCGTGGCGGCGGCGTAGATCTGGATCAGGTTGGACACGCCGGGCTTCTCCGGGGCGCGGCGGACGCAGCGCTCGGTGTCGCTGTCGGTGACGGCGCGCTTGAACTTGCGCATAATGTCCTCCGGCTTCTCCATCAGAAACACACAGCCCTCGGGCTGGGACTTGCTCATCTTGCTGTCCGGGGCGGACAGGCTCATGATCCGGGCGCCAACCTTGGCGATGTAGGGCTCGGGCACCTTGAACACGTCGCCGTACACGCCGTTGAAGCGGTTTGCGATGTCCCGGCAGATCTCCACGTGCTGCTTCTGATCCTCCCCCACCGGCACGGCGTCCGGCTGGTAGAGCAGGATGTCCGCCGCCATCAGCACCGGGTAGGTGAACAGACCCGCGTTGATGTTGTCGGCGTTCTTGGCGGACTTGTCCTTGAACTGGGTCATGCGGGACAGCTCGCCGAACATGGTGTAGCAGTCCAGCACCCATCCCAGCTGGCTGTGGGCGGGGACATGGGACTGGACGAACAGCACACACTTCTCCGGGTCCAGTCCGCAGGCGATGTACTGGGCCAGCAGGGCCAGGGTGCGCTTTCTCAGCTCCGCCGGGTTCTGGCGCACGGTGATGGTGTGCAGGTCAGCCAGGAAAAAGTAGCAGTCAAACTCGTCGATCATCTCCGGCCAGTGGCGCAGGGGGCCCAGGTAGTTGCCCAAATGCAGCTCCCCGCTGGGCTGGATGCCGGAGACCATCACTTTTTTGTTCCCATTTTCCATCATGTTCACAACCTTTACTCAGCTTCCGCTGTCAGAAATTCAGAAATATCCACCGCCTCCGCGTCCGACCACAGCCGCTCCAGGCCGTAGAACTCTCGGCCCTCCTCGGTGAAAACGTGGATCACCACGGCGGAGTAGTCCATCAGCGTCCACTGGTTCCCCCGGTGGCCCTCGATATGGTGAGGTTCCTCCCCCGCCTTGGACATAGCCTCCTCCACCGCGTCGGCCAGGGCCCGCACCTGGGTGTTGGAGGTGCCGTTGCAGATGACGAAGTAGTCCGCCAGGGTGGTCTGGTCGGCGGTGCGCAGCACCTTGATGTCTTTTCCCTGCTTATCGTCCAGCGCCTTGACGGCGATGGACACCATTTCCTTCTCGTTCAGCATATGATCGTTCTCCTTTTCCGTTTAATCCGTCGTGTCGCCCCAGTCAAATACGTCTCCCCCCGCGTCGGTGGCAAAGGGATCGGGCTCTGTGGGGGCGCTGGCCGGGGGCTGGCTGTCCACAGGATCGCTCTCTATGGGATCGCTTTCTACCGGGCCGTTCTCCGCCGGGTCGCCGCCCATCGGGTCGCTTTCCAGCGGATCGCTTTCAATTGGGTCGCTCTCAA
Organism: Clostridiales bacterium; assembly: GCA_014799475.1. Lineage (GTDB taxonomy): Bacteria > Bacillota > Clostridia > Oscillospirales > Oscillospiraceae > Enterenecus. Next base: position 29,220 of record JAAVHX010000036.1, read on the forward strand.
TGGGCTCATCGGTTTCCCGCACCGGCGGCTGCCCCAGCTCCGGGGCGGCCAGCCGCCCGGTAGACGAGCGCAGAGAACCGTCAGCGTTCTGGCTCATCAGGTCAAGCTGCTTGATGGTGACCTGCTCCTTGTAGGGGTTCAGGTATTCATTGGTCATTTCCAGCAGCTGATTCTGGATGGGGCAGACGAAGCTCCAGTCGTTCCCGAACTGATAGTAGCTGCCCAATTTGTTGGGCATGGTGAGGAACTCCACGTCGCTCACCTTCAGCCCGCCCAGCACGGCCTCCTGGGCAAACCAGAGCATATTTTCCACCGACAGGTCGCTCTTCACCCGGCTGTTGAACAGCTTGATGAGCTGCCCGATCTTCGTGATGTTCCCGATCTGGAGGGTCTGATCCAGCACCGCTTTCAGGAAGGAATGCTGTAGCTCCAGGCGGTTCAGGTCGCTGCCGCTCCAATTGCCGCCGGTGGGGATGCGCGGCCCGTTTTTTCCGTTGATATAACCATTGTGCCGCCAGCGGACGATTTGCATGGCGTCGTTTCCGTTCAGCTTGCGGTATCCCTGCTCCTGGTAGATGCTCAGATCCTGGAAGGGGTCGTAGTATTCCATATGGTAGGGGTTGTCAAACCAGACGCCGCCGATGGCGTCCACCATCTCCCCCACCAGCTCCCAGTCGATCTGCACGTAGTAATCGGGGACAAAGCCCACCAGCTCGGACACCTCATTGCGCAGCGCCTCGATGCCGTCGTCGCCCTGGCCGTACACGTTATAGACCGCGTTGAGCTTTTTCGCGCTGATGTTGGGTCGGGCGCTGGAGTTGATGAGGGTGTCCCGGGGCAGGGACATGACGGCGGCCCGCTGGTTGGCCACGTCGTAGGTGGCCACCATCATGGTGTCCGTCAGGCCGGAGGTGGTGTCCTGTCCGAAGATAAGGATGGTAAAAATGGCGTCGCTCTTGCGCTCGCCGCCCACCTTTGGCTCAATGGCGTCGATGTCCAGGGTGGGCTCGGGGGTGGCGTCCGGCGGCAGGTCGGTATCGGAGCTCTGCGGGCCAGGGCCGGGCAGGTCGGGCCGCTTCACCCAGCGTTTGTACAGCAGGACCAGCGCCGCCGCGATGACCATGATGACCGCCAGCACGATCATGACGATCATGATGCGCTTCTCTTTTTGTTTCTGGGCCTGCGCCGGGGTCAGCGGCGGTTTCGCCTTCCTGTCCAGGCGCTTTCCCGGCCGTGCCCGATCCGGCGCCGCGTCGTTGTATCTTTTGGGGTGGTCGCTCATGCTTGATTCCCTTTCCCATAAAATTCATAGGCCGCCAGCGTATCGTGGTGGAGCTCCTTGTCCCGCTGGACCATCTCCTGCATGGACAGCGACGCGCCCATGCCCACCGCTCCGTCTAGGTCAGTATACGCCAGCCGGCGTAGCTCCCCCACCTCGGGGAAATTCCGGCAGGGCTCCATGTAGTCGGCGATGTACAGCAGCTTCTCCTCCAGGCTCATGCCGCCCCGGGCGGTGGTGTGGTAGAGGATGGCGTCATAGATGCCGTCATCCACACCGAAGATGTGCCTGGCCAGGGCCGCGCCGCTCTTGGCGTGGAGCAGCTTGTCGGTGGCCCGCTCCAGGGGGCACAGCTCAATGCCGTATCGGTCGCAGATGTCCAAATGCTCCTGGAGGGTGAGATACTTGGTACAGTCGTGGAGGATGGCAGCGCGGCGCATCCGCTCCTCGTCCGCGCCCCAGCGGTCTGCAAGCCTCGCGGCCTCCTCCTCGCAGCCCCTGATGTGGGCCAGCCGCTTGGCGAACACCATGGAGTAGGACACGCACCGAAGATCCTCCAGGGACAGGCGCTTGAGATCGGCGTTGGTTCCATATAGTTTTTCCCGTAAAATATAACCATACACCGCCTGAGGCAAAAATTCCCGGCCTCCCCCCTGCGGAAGCAGCTCCCGCAGGCGGGTGGATGAGATGTCCACCAGGCCGGGGACTGTGATGGTGGTCAGTTTGGCGCTGTAGGCGCGGCTGAGGAAGTCCCGCTGGGGGGTGAATACCTCCTCGCCGTCCCGCTCTGTGCGGCCAAAGGCGCACACCCCCGCCAGGGCCAGGATCTTCTCCGGCTCGCGCCATTGGTGGAGAGTGAGGAACATATCCGTCCCCATGAGCAGCCACAGCTCCGCCCCCGGCCAGCGCCGGGCCGCCAGGGCCAGCGTGTCGGCGGTGTAGCTCTTGCCCTCCCGGTGGATCTCCGCGTCCCAAACCTCGGTGATGTCCGGCAGGAACAGCTGGTCGGCGGCAATGCGCGTCATCTCCAGCCGCTGCCCGGATGTGGGGCTGCCCGGGGCCAGATCCTTGTGGGGTGGGATCCCCGCCGGGACGAACACCAGCTTGTCCAAGCCTAGTGCAGCTACCGCCGCTTTAGCCGCCGCCAGATGCCCCAGGTGGGGGGGATTGAAGCTGCCGCCGTAGATGCCGATTTTCAACGGAACCACCCTCTCAAAAAAGATTTAAGGGATGTGCTTATTTCACTGCCAGCTTGATTCTCTTGTCTTTGGGCTTGCTGTGGGTCTCCCGGTACAGCACGAACTTGGTGCCGATCACCTGCACGCCCCATGGGTCAGGCCCCATGGGGACCCCGGATTTCACTCAAATCGGTGGAAATGAATTCCACCGATTTCAAGGTTTTGCTTCGCAAAACACTTGTACGCCGCACTTGCGGCGATGTGGTGCAGGTGATTATTTAACCAATCGAATGCGTTTGTCTTTTGGTTTGCTGTGGGTCTCCCGGTACAGCACGAACTTGGTGCCGATGACCTGCACCACCTGGCTCCGGGTGGCCTGGGCCAGTTCCTCCGCTCCCTCCCGGGGGGACAGGGGGCTGTTCTCCAGCACCTTGCCCTTGATGAGTTCCCGGGCCTCCAGGGCGTCGTCCGCCTGTTTTGTCAGGTTGGGGCCGATGCCGTCCTTGCCGATGTGGACGATGGTGTCCAGGTCGTTGGCTAGAGAGCGCAGCTGGGCCCGCTGCTTGCTTGTTAAATCCACTTAAAATACTCCTTTTTAGTTCAAATACTCCTCCAGCTTGGCCTGGAACGCCTCCAGGGCGCGGCCCCGGTGGGAGATAGCGTTCTTCTCCTCGGCGCTGAGCTGGGCGAAGGTCTTTTTCAGCTTGGGCAGGAAGAACACCGGGTCGTAGCCGAAGCCGCCCTCCCCCATGGGTGCGAAGGCGATGGTGCCGGGGCACTCTCCTCGGGCGGTGAGCACATCGCCGTTGGGGAAGCAGCAGGTGATGACGGACACGAACTTGGCCGTCCGCGCCTGCCCCATGGGCATACTGGACAGCAGCAGGCGGTAGCGTCCCGCGTCGTCCAGCCCCTCGCCGCCGTACCGGGCGGAGTACACGCCGGGGGCCCCGTTCAGCGCGTCCACGCACAGGCCGGAGTCGTCCGCGATGGCGGGCAGGCCGCTGGCCTCCATGACGGCTCTGGCCTTCAGCAGGGAGTTCTCCTCGAAGGTGGCCCCCGTCTCCTCCACGTCCACGTCGATGCCCACGTCCGCCTGGAGGCACACCTCCACCCCCATGCCGGACAGGATCTCGTTCATTTCCTTCAGCTTTTTCGGATTTTTGCTGGCCAGCACCAATTTCATGCCGCCGCCTCCATTCTATTTCTTTGGTATCCTAATATTTTACACCAACCGCTCCGGGAAATCGTAACCAGAGTGTGAATATTGTCAAATCAAAGCCTCAACAAAGGAGGTGGCGTCGAAGGGCTGGAGGTCGTCTACGCCCTCGCCCACCCCGGCGAATTTGACGGGCACGCCCAGCTCGCGGGCGATGGCGATGACGATGCCGCCCTTGGCGGTGCCGTCCAGCTTGGTGAGCACGATGCCCGTGACCCCCGCCGTCTTGGAGAACTCCTTGGCCTGGATCAGGCCGTTCTGCCCGGTGGTGGCGTCCAGCACCAGCAGGGTCTCCCGGCTGGACTCGGGGCACTCCCGGTCGATGACCCGGCTGATCTTGTTCAGCTCGTTCATCAAGTTGGCCTTGTTTTGCAGACGCCCGGCGGTGTCCACCAGCACCACGTCGGCCTTACGGGCGCGGGCGGCGGACAGCGCGTCGTACACCACGGCGGCGGGATCTGCCCCCTCGTGCTGCTTGACGATGTCCACCCCGGCCCGGTCCGCCCAGATGGTGAGCTGCTCGGCGGCGGCGGCCCGGAAGGTGTCCCCGGCGCACAGCACCACTTTGCGGCCCACGCTCTTCCAGTGGGCGGCCAGCTTGCCGATGGAGGTGGTCTTGCCCACCCCGTTGACGCCGATGAACAGGATCACCGCCGGCTTGCCGCTCATGTCCACGTAAGCCCCGCCCAGGTCCAGGTACTCCGCCAGGATCTCCCGCATACACTCCCGGGCGCCCTGGGTGTCCTTCACGCCCCGGGCGCGGCACCGCTCCCGCAGCTCGTCCACCGCCTCCATGGTGGTCTCCGCCCCCAAGTCGGCCATGACCAGGGACTCCTCCAGCTCGTCATAGAAGTCGTCGGTCAGCTCGGAAAAGCCGTTGAAAATGCCGATTTTCTTCACCTTGTCAAAAAAGCCCATAGAAATAAAACTTCCTTTATCAGATATTTGGGTTCTTCGCCCCGCACAGCGGACATTTCGGGTCGTCCAAATCGTGGACATGGCCGCAGGCGGGGCAGGTGGTCTGCGCCATATGGTCCTCGCCTTCCCGGTACTCAAAGTCCTCCTCGGACGGGCCGCTCCAATAAAAGTCCAGCTTGCGGCAGTTGGGGCAGCTCCATATCTCCACGTTCAGCGCCCCGGCCAGCAGGTTGGGCCAGTCTCCCCAGAGGAAGCTGGTCTGACCCAGCTGCATTTTTTCCGTTTTGACGTATTCCATTTTGCTGCGGCAGTTGCCGCAGCGTTTGTCCACCGATTCACTCACTTGATATTCAACTCCTTCTCCTCGTCGGGGCAAGCTCCATATCCCTCTCCCCGGCGCAAGCGCCAGGGCTCGCTCATTTCGCTGCCCCTCCTCTCCCCAACAAAACCAAAACCGTTTCGTTGGGGGCCCCTATTTGATGTTTAACTCTTTTTCTACATCATTCAAATTGATCGTAAGCATTCTGGACACGCCCTTCTCCTGCATGGTGACGCCGTAGAGCACGTCGGCCTCCTCCATGGTGCCCCGGCGGTGGGTGATGACGATGAACTGGGTCTTGTCGCTCATGCGGCGCATATACCGGGCGTAGCGCACCACATTGGACTCGTCCAGCGCCGCCTCGATCTCGTCCATAACGCAGAAGGGCGTAGGCCGCACCTTCAGGATGGCGAAGTACAGCGCGATGGCGATGAGCGCCCGCTCGCCGCCGGACAGGGAGCTCATGTGCTGGATGGTCTTGCCCGGCGGCTGGGCCTTGATCTCGATGCCGCAGTTGAGCACATCCTCCGGGTCATCCAGCAGCAGCTCCGCCTTGCCGCCGCCAAACAGGTCGGTGAACGCGCGGCGGAATTCCTGGTCGATGAGGGCGAACTGCTCTTTAAAGATGCCGGTCATCTCGCTGGTAATCTGGGCGATGATGTCCTCCAATTCCTTTTTCGCGCGGGCCACATCGTCACGCTGGCCGGTGAAGTAGGTGTACCGCTCGTTGACCCGGGCGAACTCCTCCACCGCGTCCGGGTTGATGCTGCCCAGAGCGGAGATGGAGCGCTTCAGCTCCCCGATGCGCCGCTGGGCCTTCTGGACGGATTCCAGCTCCACCCGTTGGGCCCTGGCCGCCTCGTGGGACAGCTGGTAGCTCTCCCACAGCTTGTCCAGGATCTGGCTCTCCTCCATGGCGGCGGCGGCGGACTTCTGCTCCAGCACCGACACCTCCCGCTCCATGGCAAGCAGCTCGTTGTTCTTGTCCCGGGCCTGGCGGTCTGCCTGGTTGCGCCTGCCCTCCAGGGCCAGCTTCTCGTCGTTGAGGCGGCGGATGGCGGCGGAGCCCTCCTGGCTGGCGGCCTTCAGCCCCTGCAGGCGCTCCTCTTCCTCTTTGATGCGCCGCGTCAGGTAGTCGTTTTGCTGCTCAAACTGGCCGATCATGGCGGTGCGGCTGGCGGTGTCGCCGGACAGGTCGTCCCGCAGGCGCTCCAATTCGTCGATGCTCTGGCGCAGGGCGGACTGCTCGCCCTCCAGCCCCGCCATGCGGGCGCTGTGCTGGGCGGACTCCTCGTTCAGCTGGGCCACCTTGTCCTGCAAAGCGGTGCGGCCCTGGGCCTTGGCCTCGCCCTCCGCCCGCAGGGCGGCGGCGGAGCCCTCCAGCTCCTCGATCCGGGCCTTGGCCTGGGCGGTGTTCTGGGTGTTCTCCTCCATGCGGCGGCGGACCTGCCCCCGCTCCCCGGCCAGGGTCTGGCGGCGCAGCTCGATGTCCGCCAACTGGGCGGCGGCGCTGTCCGCCCGCTCGGTGTATTTCAGCACCGCGTCCTCCGCCTCGCGCAGCTGGGCGGTGGCGGCGTCCAGCTCGTACTGGGCGGCGGTGACCTCCCGCTGGGTCTTTGCCAGCTCGTCAGCGGCGGTTTTCAAATCAGCGGCGAGGCCGTCTTTTTGCTTGTTCAAGCGCTCCAGCTCGTTGGCTCTGGACAAAATGCCCGCCGACCGGGACACCGAGCCGCCGGTCATGGAGCCGCCGGTATTCAATACTTGTCCGTCCAGGGTGACGATGCGGAAGCGGTGGCCGAACTTGCGGGCCATGGCCATGGCCTTGTCCATATCCTGGGCGATGACCACCCGGCCCAACAGGTTGGAGAAAATATTGGCGTATTCGGGAGCGAAGGAGATCAGCGCGTCTCCCATACCCACGAAGCCGTCCTCCCGCTCCACGCCCTTGTCCCGGAAGTCGGCGGGGCGGATGGTGTTCATGGGCAGGAAGGTGGCTCGGCCTCCGTCCCGGCGCTTCAGGTAGTTGATGGCGTTTTTGCCGTCCTCGTCCCGCTCCACCACCAGGTTCTGCATGGCGCCGCCCAGGGCGATCTCGATGGCCACCGCGTACTGGTCGGGCACGTGGAGCAGACCCGCCACCGGGCCCCGGACGCCCCGCAGGCCGCCCCGCTCCGCCTCGTTCATCACCAGCTTGACCGCCTTGGAGTAGCCCTCATACAGCTTTTCCATCTCGGACAGCATCTTGATCCGGGACGCGAGGTTGTTCTCGTCCATTTGCAGCCGGCGGTGCTTCTCCTGGGCCTGGTCCAGCCGCCGCTGGCGGGACTGTAAGCGCATTTGGTAGCCGGAGATCACGTTGCGGGCCGCGTCCCGGTCCTCGGTGACCTTTTCCAGCTCTTTCCTGGTGCCGTCCAGCGTCTCCCGGGCCTGGGACGACTTGTCCTCCTGCTCCTGGAGCTCCTGGCTCAGCTTTTCCTCCCGGTCATACAGCTCCTGGGCGGCGGCGGCCAGGGCGGACAGCAGCTCCTTGGCCTCCCCGGCGGAGGCGGCCTCCAGCCGCTCCCGCTCCTGGAGGCGCTCCAGTTCGTCGTTGAGGGTGCCCGCCGAGCCCAGCACCTCCTGGGTGCTCTGGGCCAGGGCGTCGATCCGCTCCTGGCAGGCGGCCATGTCCCGCTCGATCTCGTCCAGACGGCCCTTCCGCTCCTCGATCTGGGCGGCGATGGAGCCCGCCCGGCCCTCCTGCTGCTCCAGCTCCTGGCGGATGCGCTGGGCGTTCTCGCTGTTGTTTTTGATGTCGTTTTTCAGCAGGGCGATGGCGTTCTCGCAGGAGTGCACCTGCTCGTCCATGCCGGACTGCTTCCCGCGAAGCTCCTCGGCCTGGATGTCCTTGTCCCGCATTTGCTCGGCGATCTGCCCGCTCTCGGCGTACAGCCGCTCCACCTCGGCATGGGCCTCGTCCCGCTGGCGGACGGCAGCGTCCAGGTCTGAGCGCAGCTTCACGCCGCCCGCCCGGATGCGCTCCAGCTGCTCCAGCCAGACGGAGATCTCCAGCCCCTTCAGCTCGTCCCGGAGCACCAGGTACTTTTTCGTCTTTTCCGCCTGCACCCGCAGGGGCTCCACCTGGAGCTCCAGCTCGCCGATCTTGTCGTTGATGCGCACCAGGTTCTCGTCGGTGCGCTCCAGTTTGCGCTCCGCCTCCTCCTTGCGGTGGCGGAAGCGGGAGATGCCCGCCGCCTCCTCAAAAACCTCCCGCCGGTCGGAGCTCTTGACGGACAAAATCTCGTCGATGCGCCCCTGGCCGATGATGGAGTAGCCCTCCCGGCCCAGGCCGGTGTCCATAAACAGCTCGTTGATGTCCTTCAAGCGGCAGGCCCGGCGGTTGATGTAGTACTCGCTCTCCCCGGAGCGGTAGTACCGCCGGGTCACCGCCACCTCCGTCTCCTCCATGGGGAAGATGCGCTCGGTGTTGTCCAGCACCAAGGTGACCTCCGCGAAGCCCAAGCCCTTGCGCTTTTCCGTGCCGTTGAAGATGACGTCCTCCATCTTCGCCCCCCGGAGGGCGCGGGTGGACTGCTCCCCCATCACCCAGCGGATGGCGTCGGAAATATTGGACTTGCCCGAGCCGTTGGGCCCCACCACCGCCGTGATGTCGGAGCCGAAGGCCAGCACCGTCTTATCGGGAAAGGACTTGAAGCCCTGGATTTCAAGCGCTTTTAAATACAATGACCGCACCTCATTATCTTGGCGCCCGCTGTCGCGGAACCATTCTCTGCCTACCTGTTTGTATCAGCTCATAGATAGTCTATTTTATCACTATACCCGCCGCATTGCAACCGTGAAGTGCCACAATTATCACAGGTCTCCGTTTTGAAGCACGGGGACACCCTAAAAAGCAAAGCTCCGCGCTATCTGATAAATAGCACTTGAAATCCCCGGCTGAATCCCGTATACTATACCTAAATTTAACATTGTTGGCCGGAAGCGGCGGGAATGCCTTTCCGACCTTCAGCGCGGTTTTTGCGCGCAGAACAGGGAGGAATATGGAAAATATATTGATCGTTGACGACAGCCCAGTGCAGGCCGCGCAGCTGAGGAGCATTTTAGACGACGAATACGCGGTCACCACGGTCCACACGGCGGAGGAGGGCCTTCACGCTGCCAGCTGCGGGGACTTTTCCCTGATCCTGCTGGATGTGGTCATGCCGGACATGGACGGCTTCACGCTTCTGAAAAAGCTGCAGGAGGAGGTCATCACCCAGCAGATCCCGGTCATTCTGATCACCAGTCTGGCGGAGATCGAGAGTGAGCAGAAGGGGCTCACGCTGGGCGCGGTGGACTACATCACCAAGCCCTTCCACCCGCTGATCGTCAAGGCCCGGGTACATACCCACGTCAAGCTGTACCAGTACCGCAGGCAGGTGGAATTCCAGTCCATGACCGATCAGCTCACCGGGGTGTACAACCGGCGGCGGCACGACCACTACAGCCGGGTCAAATGGCAGGAGGCCATCCGTCTGCAGATTCCGTTTTCTGTCTGTATGCTTGACATCGACAAATTCAAGGTGTACAACGACACCTTCGGCCACCCCGCCGGGGACAAGGTCATCGTCAGCGTGGCGCAGGCGGCGGCCTCCCGCCTGCGGCGCCCCACCGACTTTTTCGCCCGCTACGGCGGGGAGGAATTTGTGGCCTTTCTGCTGGGTGACGAGGCGGAAAACGCTTTCGCGCACCTGAAAACCATCCGGCAGGCGGTGGAGGATCTCCATATCCCCCACAACCCGTCTGTCTCCCCGTGGGTCACCGTCAGCATCGGCGGGATCACCGTGGTGCCCCAGCCTGGCACCTCCTACGATACATATCTGAAAATCGCGGACGCCATGCTGTACGACGCCAAGCGGTTCGGCCGGAACCAGGTGATCTGGGCCGATGGAAAGGCCCAGTGCCAGCAGGAGAAATAGGCTCCCGCCCCCACAGCTTATTTGCGCACATTCCAACGACAAAAAGGACAGACCGGGCCGCTCCGCTCGGTCTGTCCTTTTATGATGCCTGCTTACTGCGCGCCGTTGAATTCGTCGTAGAACCGGTCGTGGATGACCTGCACCGCCCGGTCCGCGTCGCTGATGTGCACCAGCACAGAGACCTTGATCTCGCTGGTGGAGATCATGTTAATGTTGATGCCCGCGCTGAACAGCGCCTCAAACATGGCGGCGGCCACGCCGGGGTTGTTCACCATGCCCGCGCCCACGATGGACACCTTGGCGATATTGTCCGACACGTCGATGTGGTCGAAGTGGATGCGCTCCCGGTTCTCCTCCAGCAGTTTCTGGGCCAGCTCCATGTCGCCCTTGGCCACGGTGAAGCTGATGTCCTTGGTGTCGCTACGGCCGATGGACTGGAGGATGATGTCCACATTCACGTTGTTTTTGGCCAGCAGAGAGAAGATCTTATAGGCGATGCCCGGGGTGTTCTCCAGGCCCACCAGGGCCAGACGGGCGATGTTCTTATCCTTGGCGACGCCGCTGATGTGGGATTTTTCCATAGTCTTGACGACCTCCTTCACTTTCGTACCGGGCTTGCCGGAGAAGCTGGACAGCACCTCCAGGTTCACGCCGTACCGCTTGGCCATTTCCACCGAGCGGTTGTGGAGCACCTGGGCGCCCAAAGTCGCCAGCTCCAGCATCTCATCATAGGTGATCTCGTCCAGCTTGTGGGCGGTGGGCACCAGGCGGGGGTCGGCGGTATACACGCCGTCCACGTCGGTGAAGATCTGGCACAGGTCGGCGCCCAGCGATGCGGCGATGGCCACCGCCGACGTATCCGAGCCGCCCCGGCCCAGGGTGGTGATGTCGTCAAACCGGTTCAGCCCCTGGAAGCCGGTGACGATGACGATGCGCCGCTTGTCCAGCTCCGCCCGGATGCGCTCCCCCTGCACCCGCTTGATGCGGGCGTTGCCATAGCCGGAGTTGGTACGGAAGCCCGCCTGCCACCCGGTGAGGGAGACCACCGGGAAGCCCATGCCCTCGATGGCCATGGCGCACAGGGCGCAGGAGATCTGCTCGCCGGTGGACAGCAGCATATCCAGCTCCCGCTTGGAGGCGTTGGGGTTGATCTCCGCCGCCTTCTCAATGAGGTCGTCGGTGGTGTCCCCCTGGGCGGACAGCACCGCCACCACCCGGTTCCCCTGTTTATAAGTATCGGTGATGATGCGGGCCACGTTGCGGATCTTTTCCCCGTCCGCCACAGAGGACCCGCCGAATTTCTGCACGATCAATGCCATAGTTGTTTCATCCTCTCATGGAGATTTCTCTCGACGCTCCATTTTATGCTGGAAGGCTTCCCAGTTGTCACGCTGCGAAACGGCCAGGGCGCTCGGTCGCTTTCGCTGCGACTCAGGCAAAACCCGATCCCGCTTTGCGGGCTCTGGGCTTTTGCCTTCGCTCCGTTCCAAGCTCCCTCGCTGTCCGCTTCTCCGCGCTTCTGGTCAGTCCAGTACCCGGAAAGCGGAACGCACCTCCAGCCCCGCCAGTCTCTCCTCCAGCTGAGCCTGGGTCAGCTCGCCCTCGGTGATGCAGGCGGACTCGGCCCCGCCGCTCTCCCGGCGGGCCAGCAGCTTGCACCCCGGCAGGGCCGCGCGCAGCGCATCGGCGGACGCGGCGGCCCGCACGTACCAGCGGCTCTTCAGCGCCCCGGTGCCGCAGGCGGCGTCCTCGCCCCCCGGCTCCCAGCCCAGCGCCTTGCGGTGGCCCATGTTCCTGGCCACGTCGATGACGTCCGCCACCACGGCGGAGGCGGTGGGCAGCTTGCCCGCGCCCCGGCCATAGAACATCACGTCGCCGATGGCGTCGCCCCGGACGGAGATGGCGTTGAACACGTCCTCCACCCCGGCCAAGGGGTCGGACTGGTCCACCAGATGGGGGGCCACATAGGCGCACACTCTGCCATCCTCCCCGTGGATCGCCCTACCCAGCAGCTTGATCTTCTTACCAGCGCTCTCGGCGTAGTCCACGTCGGCCAGGGTCACCCCGGTGATGCCCTGGGTGGGCACCTGGTCGGGGCTGATGTGCCGCCCAAAGGCGATGTCCGCCAGGATGCAGATCTTCCGGCAGGCGTCGTGGCCCTCCACGTCGGCGGAGGGGTCCCGCTCGGCGTAGCCGTTGTCCTGGGCCTCCTTCAAAGCCGCGTCAAAGGTCAGCCCCGCCCGGATCATCCGGGTGAGGATATAGTTGGTGGTGCCGTTCAGGATGCCGTAGATCTCCAAAATCTCGTTGGCGGCCAGGCACTGGGACAGGGGCCGGATAATGGGGATGCCGCCGCCCACGCTGGCCTCGAACAAGTAGCACACGCCCTTCTCCCGGGCCAGCTGGGTCAGCTCGTACCCGCAGGTGGCCACCAGCTCCTTGTTGGAGGTGACCACGCTCTTGCCCGCCTCCAGGGCGCGGCGGGTGAAGTCCAGGGCCACCTTGGCCCCGCCGATGGTCTCCACCACGATGTCCACCTCGGGGTCGTTCTCGATGACGGCGAAATCCTTCACAAACCGGTCCGCGAAGGGGCTGTCCGGGAAGTCCCGCACGTCCAGGATATATTTCAGCCGGATCAATCCGTCCGCCTTGCGCTCGATGCTGCTCTCGTGCCCGGTGAGCACCTCAGCCACGCCGGAGCCCACGGTGCCGAAGCCTAATATTGCCACATTTACCATTGCGCAGTCATTCCTTCCTTGGGGCCCTGTCCGCAGGCCGGCCATTTGGGCCCTCTCACTGAAAAAAATCACTCATTTTGAACTTCTTAAGAATATATCACATCTTTGGGCCGTTGGCAATCGCCATCGTCCCTGCTTTTTCACCAAACCTTTTTTGCGCCGCGCCCGTTTCTTTAGCGGAATGAAGCAATACAGCCCCCGCGGAACGCAAAAGACCGCCCGGCGGCTTTGCCGCCGGACGGTTTCCTGCTGATCGATCCGGTTCCCAATCCCTATGGGAAATTCCCCCAATCGTCCACTGGGACATAGGGTTCATCGGGCTGCGGGAAGGGATCCACACCGGGCTCCCACGGCTCTATGGTGGGCGTGGGGGTGGGCTCCCAGATGGGCGGGATAAAGGGCTCGTAGGACTCCACCGGCGGCCAGGTGGGCTCTTCGGATGTCCCCGGCTCGGGGGGCTCCGGAGTCTCGGGCGGTTCCTCAGTGGTGTGCGCATGGCAGTACCGGAGCTCCTCCGGGAGCAGCTCGTACCAGTTCAGCAGGGCGTCGGCGTCCCCGATCGTCAGGCCGGACTTGGCCAGCTCCCGCTCATAGTCCACCATGGTGACCGTCCTGACGCTCTCCTCCGGGCAGAACTCGCTGGCCAGGTAATAGCGCCCGGACGGCTCGCCGTTGCTCTTAAGGATGGGGCTGTCTATGCAGACCTTCACCGGCTTATGGCACTCGCAGAAGCCGGCGGGCGCGTCGGCGGCGAACAGGCGGAAGGTCTGGGCCCGGTTGCCCCGGACATCCTGCCCGCATTCGGGGGTGGCCTGCATACCACAGTCGAGACAGATGGAATAGGTGTTCAGCGTGCCGGGCACATCGAAGGCCGCGTTTTCCTTGTCCTCGTGGAGGATGGTCATCACCTTCTGCCACAGGGAGACCCCGGGGTTAAAGTGATTGTAATTGATGACCTCGCTGTTGGGATAGCCCGTCCACACAGCGGCGGTGTAGTACTTGGTGTAGCCGCAGAACCAGTAATCATACGTGTCGTTGGTGGTGCCCGTCTTGCCCGCCACGGTCTGGCCGGCGATGCGGGCCCCGGTGCCGGTGCCCGAGGTGACCACGTTGGTGAGCATGGAGTTGATATAATAGGCCGTCTCCGGCTTGATGATAAACTCGGGCTTGGGCTTGTTGTCCACAATGGTGTTGCCGTTGGCGTCCTTGATCTCCAGCACGGTGGTGGCCTTGGTGAACTCGCCGTTCCGGGGGAAGGTGGCGTAGGCCGCCGCCATTTCAAAGGTGGACACACCCCAGGTCAGGCCGCCCATGGACAGCGGGCTGCGGTCGATGTCCGACACGACATCGCCGTTGGCCCTCACAAAATAGGGCTCCAGGGAGGTAAAGCCGAATTTGTTCACCATATAGTCGTAGGACGCCTCGGGGGTGACCATCTCCACCACCCGCAGGGCCACGGTGTTCAGCGACACCGTCACCGCGTACTGCACCGTGGTCAGCCCCCGGTAATCGGCCGAGACGTTGAGGGGCCAGACCTTGCCGTTGAGCAGATAGGGATTGTCGTCGATCACCGACGCGGGGGTGATGAGCCCCATATCGATGGCCGGGCCGTAGACGGACAGGGGCTTGATGGACGACCCGGGCTGGCGCGTGGTGGTCACCGGCCAGATGGAGCCCCGGTTCAGCGTCTTTTCCGCCGTGCTGCCCAGGGCCACCACGTAGCCGGTACTGTTGTCCACCACCGAGATGGCTGACATGAGCCGCTGGCCGGTGCGTGAGGACACCTGGTCCAGGTTGGAGCGGTCGTTGAACACCGTGTCCACCGCCTGCTGCGCCTCCGGGTCATAGGCCGTGATGATGGACAGGCCGCCGCTGAGCACCCGCTGCTCGCACATATCCCGGCTCATCTTGGTCTCCTCCCGGAGCAGCTCGATGGCCTCATTGATGACCTCCTCCACATACCAGGAGTAGACGCCGGACGAACTCTTCGTATCCGTATCGGCGGGGTTATCGTCATCCGGAACGGCCTGGAGATCTCGCTTGAACACCAGGGGCTGGGCGATGGCCGCGTCCCGCTCCGCCTCGGTGATATAGGCGCCGTCGGGGGAGATCTCCGGGTCGGCCATCAGCTTCAGGATGGTCTCCTGCCGGGCCTTGTTGAACTCCCGGTTGGTCCACACCGAGCCGTTGTCATAGGAATGTTCCGCCCCGCAGTACTCACACACGTCGTCCTTGCTCAGCGAATACAGCTTGCACTCCGGGTTCTGGCACTGGTAGCGCACCACGTCCACCACGCCGTAGGGCGCGTACAGGGACGGGTTATTGGTGATGCCCGCCAGACTGGCGCACTCGGCCAGGTTCAGATCCCACACGTCCTTGCCGAAGTAGAGCTTGGACGCGGCCTGGACGCCCCGGCATCTGTTGCCCAGGTAGATATAATTGAGATAGAAGGTGATAATATCCTTTTTAGTATAATTGCTCTCCAGCTCCAGGGCCGTGAAGATCTCCAGGATCTTCCGGTTGACGGTGACATCGTTGCGCTCGGTGACGTTTTTGATGAGCTGCTGGGTGATGGTGGAGCCGCCCTGGATATTGCCGCCGGTGAACATCCGCAGCAGGCCCGACGCGGTGCGCCGCCAGTCCACCCCGTTGTGGGTGGGGAAACGCTTGTCCTCGATGGCGATGAACGCGTTGATCAGATCCTCCGGAAGCTGATTGTACTCCACCAGCTCCCGGCTCTCTGTGCCTGTCAAGGTCTGGAGTTCCACCAGCCCCCCGGTGTTCTTATCCTCATAGTAGATGACCGAGTTCTCGTTCATGGTGTAGTCTTCCAGCCTCAGGTAGGTTTGGGGCATGACCACCGTTTTGACATAGACGACGGCATAGCAGACCATGAAGCAGCCGGTAATGACGCCGATCAGCAGCAGGGTGCCGATCACCTGGAAGAAGCGGATGATGATGGTCAGCCAAATGGGGCGGCGCCGCCGCTTGCGCCTGGAGCGGGGCTCCTGCCGGCCGCCGGACTGGGACTGCGGCTCCCGGCGCTCTGGAACTCGGTTTTGGTTCGTATCTGACATTGAGATCCCTCCGATGTAGTTCGCCGTCCCGCTCCGGCGGGACGGCCGGGTCCCTCTCTCTCGGGGCCGTCGGCCCCTGACCGCGGACGTGCTTTGTCGGCAATCGTTGGTATTATACCACGGTCAAACCCATTTGTCCACCCTAGTCAAAACGACAGGTTTCGGCCCTTCCAGTCACTGGCTTTCGTAGAAATTTTATGTTCCCTCTTGCAATTTTCTCTGTCAGCCGTTACAATAGAGTCACAGCAGGCGGATCCGTTTGGCCGCCGGTAAGGAGGATTCCGCCATGAGCGAGGAATACGGCCCTGATTTCGTGTCGGTCACCGATGACGAGGGCAATGAATTTGAACTGGAACATCTGGGCACCCTGGAATACAGCGGCCAGGAGTATATGGCTTTCGTCCCCGCCGACATGGACGAGGATGACGAGGATTTCGGTCTGATCCTTCTCAAGGTCATCGAGCAGGATGGGGAGCAGCTGCTGGCCGACATCGACGACGAGCGGGAGCTCAACGCCGTCTATGAAAAATTCATGGAAGAGCTGTTCGAGGACGAGGAGGACGAATAACCCGTCATTCGCAACGGCTCGGACGCATTTAATTCCCCTGCCGGGTTCTAACTACGTGACCTTGCCCTGTTAAAACCCACATTTCTAAAACGGGACGCCCCACTCGCGCGGCGGTTCGCAGACCTCCCGGCCCTCTTTGAAGGTATCTGGACGTTGGGAGCGGTAAAGCCAAGCGGAGGCGACCCACCTGCATTTTTGTGCAGGTTTTTAATGGGGCGGCACGGCCACGGCGGGGGAACCGCCCAAACCAGGCGGAAGGGTTTTGCGCCCTTCCGCCTTTTTCTGATTTGTGAATTTTTATTCTCAGAGGAATTTAGCCTTGCAACCGTTGTTTCGCCATGTTATAATACCACGTAACGCCCTGCGGGGGTCCGTCTTTTGCGGACGCACGGCCCCGCCATCACTACACGAACACTGAGAGGATTGATATACCATGAGCGCATCCAGAGAGAAAAAGCAGCGTCAGAACGCCGGCCCCGACCAGAAGGCCCTCAAAGCCCAGCAGGAGCGGGCGGCCCGCAAGCAGAAGACCATCGTCTACTCCATCGTAGGCGCCGTGGCCGCGGTCCTGGTGATCGCGCTGCTGGTCTGGCGCACCGGCTTTTTCCAGGCCCGATCCGCCGCCGCCACCGTAGGCGACGACACCCTCAGCACCGCCCAGTTTAGCTACTATTATCACAACATCCGCAGCAACTATGCCAACTCCTACACCGGCTACCTCATGGGCTTCGACAGCACCAAGAGCGACAGCGAGCAGATCTATGATTCCACCAACGGCCAGACCTACCGGGACTATTTTATCGAGCAGGCCCTCATCAACGCCCGGTTCGCCTATGCCCTGGAGCGGGAGGCGCTGAACGCCGGCCATACCGAGGCTGAGGTCAAGGACGACCTCGCCGCCGCCATCGCCAGCGCGAAGTCCGCCGCCTCCAGCAACGGGGTCAGCTACTCCGCCTATCTGCGGCTCATGTTCGGCCCTTATATGAGCACCGGCGTGTTTGAGCGGGAACTCACCCGCGCCCTGATGGCAGATCTGGTGAACGACGAAAAGTATGACGCGCTCTACGACAGCTACGCCCAGGCCGACCTGGAGGACTACTATAAGGAGAACGCCGACTCCCTGGATACCATCGAGTACTCTTACCTCTATTTCGCCGCCCCCGATGTGGAGACCACCGATGAGAATGGCACCGCGCTGGGCGATGACGAGATCCAGAAGTTGAAGGACGACGCCAAGGCCGAGGCCAAGGAGAAGGCCGAGGAGGCCCTGGAGGCCGTCGAGGGCGGCGCCTCCTTTGAAGCCCAGGCGGACAAGTACGAGCTGACCTCCGCCGGCAGCCACGGCGACCACGCCAAGGTGGTGGGCGTCAACAGCGTCGCCTCCGCCTACCGGGAGGATCTGCTCAAGCTGGGCAAGGACGAGTGCGGCCTGGTGGAAGTGGACGGCGGCTATTACGTCATCTCCTTCCATGACCGCTATCTGCTGGAAGAGCCCACCCGGGACGTGCGCCACATCCTGGCCCGGGCGGAGACCACCACCGATGAGAGCGGCAACGTGGTCGCCCCCACCGACGAGGCCTGGGCCGCCGCCAAGGCCAAGATGGACGAGATCCAGGCCGCCTGGGAGGCCAGCGGCAAGACCGAGGACGACTTCGCCAACCTGGCCAACGAGAAGTCCGAGGATGGAGGCTCCAACACAAACGGCGGGCTGTATGAGCGCAACTACGACGGGACCTTTGTCACCGAGTTCAACGACTGGGTGTTCGGCAGCCGCCAGCACGGCGACGTGGGCATGGTCCAGCACGAGGGTGACCCCACCGACACCCGGACCACTCCCTACTGGGGCTACCACCTGATCTACTACGTGGGCGAGAACGAGCCCGTCTGGATGGGCACCGTCCGCAGCACCTTGGCGGATACGGCCCGCGGCGAGTGGCGGGACGGCATTTTTGCCAACTATCCCACCGCTGAGCTGGGCGGCGCCAAGTACCTGGGGAAATAAAACATCTGGGGAAATAACGAACCGCAAAAAGGGGGCCGGGCAATTGCCCGGCCCCCTTTTTATGGGGAATCTGTTCCGCACGGTTCCGATAGGCCCGGGGATCATTCCGAGGCCCGCGGGCGGCTCTGGACGCGCTCCCATACGATCCTGACCACCCATGCCCCGGCAAGTCCGCACAGGGAGCCGATGACCGCCCCCACCAGCACGTCGCTGGGGAAGTGGACGCCCACGTACAGCCGGGACAGGCCCATCACCACCGCGGCGCACACCGCCGCGATCTTCATCCACTTCTTCGGCGCGGACATACAGACCGCGATGGCAAAGGCAAAGGCGGCGTTGGTGTGGCCCGACGGAAAGCTGTTGGGGTCGTGCTCCGGCACCAGGTTGACAAAGTTTTCGATCACCAGCCACGGCCTGTCCCTCGCCACCAGCGGCTTGATGGTGAAGTTCACCACCACCAGCCCGATGAGCATGGCGCACAGCGCCGAGAAGCCCGCCCTCCGGGTCTTCTTGAAAAACAGCATCAGTACCCCTAACACGATAAACAGCATCCCGGTGTTGCCCAGCTGGGTGTACAGCTTCATGAACGGGTCCAGCAGGGCGCAGCGGATGTTCTGGGCGATCCACACCAGCGCCCGCTCGTCGAATTGTTGAATGACTTCCGGCATTGTTGTCCCTCCCCGCCTTGACCCGTGGGTCAAAGCTATGTATAATAGATAGGTATGCTCTGTGATTTTACCCCATTCCCTGCCATCTGGCAAGCCCCTTTGGGAGGTCAATATGAAAGTCATCCATCTCATCAGCGGCGGCGACACCGGCGGCGCCAAGACCCACGTCCACACCCTGCTGCAAGGTCTGAACCAGCACATCCAGGCGGACATGGTGTGCTTCACCGACGGGCTCTTCGTCCAGGAGGCCCGGGCGCTGGGCATCCGGGTAGACGTGATCGCCGGGGGCAATCCCCTGGCCGCGCTGAAGCCCCTGCGGGAGCAAATCGCCCAGGAGGGCTACGACATCATCCACTGCCACGGCGCCCGGGGCAACCTGATGGGGGCGCTGCTGATGCGCTCCACCGGCCTGCCCGTGGTCACCACCGTCCACTCGGATCCCAAGATCGACTACATGGGCCGTCCCCTGTCCGCCCTCACCTTCGGCACCCTCAATAAATGGGCCCTGCGCCGCATCCCCTACCACATCGGCGTGTCCGGCCCCATGGTGGAGCTGCTCATCAAGCGGGGCTACGATCCCCAGCAGATTTTTGACATCCGCAACGGCCTGGACTTCTCCAACCCCACCTCCCCCCTCACCCGGCGGGAGTACCTGGACAGCCTGAGGCTGGACTGGCCGGACGACGCGGTCATCGCGGGCATCGCCGCCCGTTTGAACCCGGTGAAGGACATCGGCACCCTGCTGCGGGGCTTTGCCGCCGCCCGCAGAGAACAGCCCCGCCTGCGCCTCATCATCGCCGGGGACGGCGAGGAGGGCCCCGCCCTCAAGAAGCTGGCCCAGGAGCTGGGGGTGGAGGACGCGGTGTGCTTCGCCGGATGGGTGTCGGACACCGCCAGCTTCTATCACGCCATCGACATCAACACCCTCACCTCCCTGTCCGAGGGCTTCCCCTATTCCCTGCCCGAAGGGGCCCGGTTCGCCCTGCCCACAGTGGCCACCGAGGTGGGCGGCGTGCCCTCCCTCATCCGGCACGACGTCACCGGCCTGCTGTTCCAGCCCCGGGATCACAAAACCCTGAGCCGCTATCTGTCCGCCCTCGCCGCTGACCCCGCGCTGCGCCGCCGCCTGGGGGACAAGCTGCTGGAGGAGGGCCGGGCGGAATACTCCATTGAGAACACCGTCCAGACCCAGTTGGACATCTACGCCTCCATCCTCCGCCGTGAGGCCCGGAAAAGCCGCAAACGGGACGGCGTGGTGGTGTGCGGGGCCTATGGCCGGGGCAATGCCGGGGACGAGGCCATCCTGAAAGCGGTGGTGGCCGAGCTGCGCGCCATCGACCCGGATATGCCCCTATGGGTCTTGACCCGCAAGCCAAAGCTGACCAGGCTCCGCCACCATGTGGGGGCCAGCTATACCTTCAACCCCCTCACCTTCCTGCAGCGGATCCGAAAAAGCGTCCTGTACCTCAACGGGGGCGGCTCCCTGATCCAGGACGTGACCAGCCACCGCTCTTTGTGGTTTTACCTGTTCACCCTGTCCGCCGCCCGGCGGCGCGGGTGCAGAGTCATGATGTACGGCTGCGGCATCGGCCCCATCATCCACGCCGGCAACCGCCGCCGGGCCGGCCGGATCATCGACCGCTCGGTGGACGTCATCACCCTGCGGGACAGCTCCTCCCGGGAGGAGCTGCGCGCCCTGGGCGTCACCCACCCCCAGGTGATCCTGGCCGCCGACCCCGCCGTCACCCTGCCCGCCGCCCTGCCGGCGGAGGCGGACGCCCTGCTGGAGCAGCACGGCCTCCACCCCCGGGACGGGGAAACATACCTGGGCGTCACCGTCCGGCCCTGGCCGGGCTTTGAGGAGAAGATCCCCTCCTTCGCCGCCGCCGTGGATCACGCCTATGAGGCGTACGGCCTCATCCCCGTGTTCATCCCCATCGAGGGCAGGCCGGACGACGCCGCCGCCCAAAAGGTGGCCGCCCTGCTGAAAAAGGCCCCCGCCCATCTTCTGCCCGCCTGCCCCACCACCGAGCTTGCCATCGCGCTGTACGCCCGGATGGACGTGGCGCTGTCCATGCGGCTCCACGCGCTCATCTTCGCCGCCGCCGGCGGGGTGCCCCTGGTGGGGGTGGTATACGACCCCAAGGTGAGCTCCTTCCTGGACGACGCCGGGCAGGATCTGTACACCCAGCTGGACCAGCTCACCCCGGAGCTGCTGTGCTCCCTGGTGGATGCCGCCGCCGCCCGCCGCCACGACCGCACCGCCCTGGACGAAAAGACCGCCCGCCTCATCCGGCTGGAGCGGGCAAACCAGGAGGCCGCCGCCAAGCTGCTGGCCGATCCTACGCAAGCCGGAGGTAGATCATGAAGCAGATCCTCTGTCTGGCCCACGCCCCCTGGCGGGCACGGCCCGACCGCACCCAGCAGCTGCTGGCCCGGCTGGGGGACGCCCAGATCCTGTTCTTCGAGCCCGCCCCCAGAAAGGGCGAGCCCATGCCCGAGCAGGGCCGCCGGGTGCGCGCCCACATCACCGTGTACACCCTGCCCGCCCCCCTTCCCGGCCCTCAGGAGGGCACTCTGCTCCACCGGCGCAGGCTGGACAAATCGGCGGATTTCGTCCAGCAGATGATGGACAAGCACCATTTCCGGGAACCGGTGCTGTGGTGCACCGCCCCCGTCCACGCCCAGTTTCTGGACAAGCTGGCCTACCGGGGGGTGGTGTACGACTGCCACCGCTTCTGGGACGACCAGTACCTGGACTGGGAGAGCGACCTGACCCGCCATTCCGAGGTGGTGTTCGCCGCCTCCTTCGGCCTGGTCAAGCGGCTGTCCCCCTGCAACGACAACATCGCCCTGCTCCCCAACGGGGTCAACCCCCTGCTGTTCCAGCAGCGGGAGCACACCGTCCCCCCTGCCCTGGAGGGCATTTCCGGGCAGCGGGTGCTGGGCCGGATGGGCCGGATCGACGGCCAGGTGGACCTGGAGCCCCTGCTCTACGCCGCCCGCCACCGGCCGGAGTGGACGTTCTTGCTGATGGGCCCCGCCACCAAACCGGGGGCGGCCCCGCTGCGGGGACAGGACAACATCGTGCTCACCGGGCCGGTGAACCCCCTGGATGTGCCCGACTGCCTGTACCGCTGCGACCTGCTGTTTGACCTGGTCCGCCTGGACCGGCCGGGCAGCGACATCGCCCCCAGCCGGGTATATGAGTACCTGGCCACAGGCAAGCCCATCGTCACCGTGGTGGACCCCAGTGTCCCCGACGCCATCCCGGAGCTGGTATCCACCGCCTACGACGGTTCCGGGTTCCTGCGCCGGTGCAAGGCCGCATTCGGCGAGGATCCCTCCCTCCCCCGCCGCCGGCGGGAGATGGCGCGGCAGTCCTCCTGGGCCAACCGGGCCCACCAGGTGTCCAACATCCTGGAGGCCACCGGGCTGTTTTGAACTTTTCGCCATGGACGGCCCGCCCTGGCCCCAAAGGATTGTATAAGCCTACGAAAATGCGGACGGCTCTTGATTTCTGGTTTTTTCTCCGATAAAATGGTATCATCCTTTGGAAATGAGGTGGCTGCCGTGAAGCGTCTCACTCCTGTCCGTCCGGGTTTCCGTCTCCACGGTGCCATTGCGTCCAAATGCTGCAACTGAGCAAAGCAGGCTGCCCGCGTATGCGCGGCGGCCTGTTTCGTTTTTTGAAGGAGGACTGGAAATGAAAAAAGTCGCCGTTATCATGGGCTCCGACTCCGATTGGCCGGTGGTCAAGGGGGCCTGCGCCCAGCTCAAGGAGTTCGGCATCCCCTACGAGGCCCACATCTTGAGCGCCCACCGCACCCCCGCCGCCGCCGCGGACTTTGCCAGAAGCGCCCGGGCCAACGGCTTCGGCGTGCTCATCTGCGCGGCGGGCATGGCCGCCCACCTGGCCGGGGCCTTTGCGGGTAACTCCACCCTGCCCGTCATCGGCATCCCCATGAAGGGGGGCGCCATGGACGGGCTGGACGCCCTGCTGGCCACCGTGCAAATGCCCAGCGGCATCCCCGTGGCCACCGTGGCCATCAACGGGGCCAAGAACGCCGCTGTGCTGGCCGCCCAGATCCTGGCCGTGTCCGACGACGCCCTGGCGTTCAAGCTGGACGCCGCCCGGGATGAAATGGCGGCGCAGATCGCCTGGAAAGACACCGATTTACAGGCTGAATTGGACTAATCAACATACTTTTGAAAGGAAGTTACCATCATGCAGAAGATCGAGCAGCTCTACGAGGGCAAGGCTAAGAAAGTATTCGCCACCGAGGAGGAGGACATCGTCATCGTGTCCTACAAGGACGACGCCACCGCCTTTGACGGCCTGAAGAAGGGCACCATCACCGGCAAGGGGGCCATCAACAACCAGATGACCAACTTCCTCATGCGGCAGCTGGAGAAGGCGGGCGTCCCCACCCACTTCGTGGAGGAGCTGAGCGAGCGGGAGACCGCCGTGAAGAAGGTGACCATCGTCCCCCTGGAGGTCATCATCCGCAACATCTCCGCCGGCTCCTTTGCCAAGCGCTACGGCGTGGAGGAGGGCATCGTGTTCGACGCGCCCACGGTGGAATTCTCCTACAAGAACGACGACCTCCACGACCCCCTCATCAACGACCACCACGCCGTGGCCCTGAAGCTGGCCACCTGGGAGGAGATCGAGCTCATCAAGAAGTACGCCTTCCAGGTCAACGACTTCCTCAAGGCGGAGCTTCTCGCCTGCGGCGTGACCCTGGTGGACTTCAAGCTGGAGTTCGGCAAAACCTCTGACGGCACCATCGTGCTGGCGGACGAGATCAGCCCGGACACCTGCCGCTTCTGGGACTCCAAGACCGGCGAAAAGCTGGACAAGGACCGCTTCCGCCGGGATTTGGGCAACGTGGAGGGGGCTTATCAGGAGATGAGCCGCCGCCTCATGGGGAAATAAGCGATGGGCGGATTTTTTGGCGCGATCTCCAAGCGCGACGTCACCCTTGACATCTTTTTCGGCGTGGACTACCACTCCCACCTGGGCACCCGCCGGGGCGGCATGATCATCTACGACAAACAGGACGGCTTCCAGCGTCAGATCCACTCCATCGAGAACACCCCCTTCCGCACCAAGTTCGAAAACGACCTGGAGAAATTCCACGGCACCGCCGGCATCGGCTGCATCAGCGACACCGATCCCCAGCCCCTGCTGGTGCGCTCCCATCTGGGCCTGTTCGCCATCTCCACCGTGGGCATCATCAACAACGCCGATGCCCTGGTGGACGAATACTTCGACGGTCACACCCAGTTTATGGCCATGAGCTCCGGCAAGGTGAACTCCACCGAGCTGACCGCCGCCCTCATCAACCAGAAGGGCTCACTGGTGGAGGGCATCCGCCACGCCCAGGAGGTCATCGACGGCTCGTCCACCATCCTCATCCTCACCCCCGACGGCATCATCGCCGCCCGTGATAAATTGGGCCGCCTGCCGGTGCTCATCGGGAAGAATGAGGACGGCTGCTGCGTGTCCTTTGAGTCCTTCGCCTGCACCAAGCTGGGCTACGACAGCGCCTACGAGCTGGGCCCCGGCGAGATCGTCCGCATCACCGCCGAGGGCTGGGAGACCCTGGCCCCCGCCGGGGACAAAATGCGCATCTGCGCCTTTTTGTGGACTTACTACGGCTATCCCAACTCCAATTACGAGAGGATGAACGTGGAGGTCATGCGCTGCCGCAACGGCGAGATCATGGCCCGGGACGAGGCGGCCCGAGGCGCCCTGCCCGACGTGGACTGGGTGGCGGGGGTGCCCGACTCCGGCGTGCCCCACGCCATCGGCTACGCCAACCGCAGCGGCAAGCCCTTCGCCCGGCCCTTCGTCAAGTACACCCCCACCTGGCCCCGTTCCTTCATGCCCGCCAGCCAGGAGGTACGCAACCAGGTGGCGAAAATGAAGCAGATCCCCGTCCCGGAGCTGATTCAGGGCCAAAAGCTGCTCTTTGTGGACGACTCCATCGTCCGGGGCACCCAGCTGCGGGAGACGGTGGACTTCCTGTACGGCGCGGGGGCAAAGGAAGTACATATGCGTTCCGCCTGCCCCCCCATCATGTACGGCTGCAAATACCTGAACTTCTCCCGGAGCAACTCTGAAATGGAGCTGCTGGCCCGGACCATCGTCCAGGAGCTGGAGGGGGACGAGGGCCAGCGGCATTTGGAGGAATACGCCGATTCCAACACGGAGCGGGGCCAGTGCCTGCTCAAGTCCATCTGCGAAAAGCTGGGCTTCGACTCCCTGGGCTACCAGTCCCTGGACGGGCTGCTGGAGGCCATCGGCATCGACCGGGACAAAATCTGCACTTATTGCTGGACGGGGAAGGAATAAACTCCCTGGATGTTTCACGTGAAACACATGTTCTAATTACATTGTTTGGAGGTTTCGCTATGCAAGACTCCCATTCCGCGTCCTACGCCGCCGCCGGCGTGGACATTGAGGCCGGGTACAAGGGCGTACAGCTCATGAAAAAGCACGTGGAGCGCACCATGATCCCCGGCGTGGTCAGCGGCATCGGCGGATTCGGCGGGCTATTCGCCCCCGACCTGGCCAGCATGAAGGAACCCATCCTGGTGTCCGGCACCGACGGCGTGGGCACCAAGATCCGGATCGCCCAGCTGCTGGACAAGCACGACACCATCGGCATCGACTGCGTGGCCATGTGCGTCAACGACATCGTGTGCTGCGGCGCCAAGCCCCTGTTCTTCCTGGACTACATCGCCATCGGCAAAAACGAGCCGGAGAAGGTGGCGGCCATGGTGGCCGGCGTGGCGGAGGGCTGCGTCCAGGCGGGCTGCGCCCTCATCGGCGGCGAGACCGCCGAACACCCCGGCGTCATGAACCCCGAGGACTACGACCTGGCGGGCTTCTCCGTGGGCATCGTGGACAAGGAAAAGATGCTCGACAACACCAAAATGAAGGCCGGGGACGTCATCCTGGGCCTTGCCTCCAACGGCCTGCACTCCAACGGCTTCTCCCTGGTGCGCAAGGTGTTCGACATCGAGCACGCCGACCTCAACAAGCCCCTGGACGAGCTGGACGGCAAATCCCTGGGCGAGGAGCTGCTGGCACCCACCAAGATCTACGTCAAGCCCGTGCTGGCCGCCATGGAGGCCGCCCGGGTGTACGGCGTCAGCCACATCACCGGCGGCGGCTTCTTTGAGAACATCCCCCGCTGCCTGCCCCAGGGGCTGACCGCCAAGATCGACAAATCCGCCCTCCAGATCCCCCCCATCTTCTCCCTGCTCCAAAAGACCGGGAACATCCCCGAGCGGGATATGTTCAACACCTTTAACATGGGCGCCGGCATGGTGCTGGTGGTGGACAAGGAGGACGTGGTCAAGGCTGTGGCCGCCCTGGACAGGGCGGGCTGCCCCGCCCGGGTCATCGGCGAGGTGGTCCCCGGCGACGGGGGCGTGGAGCTGTTATGAGCAAGGTGAAGCGCATCGCCGTGCTGGTGTCCGGCGGCGGCACCAACCTGCAGGCCCTCATCGACGCCCAGCGCCGGGGGGACATCATCAACGGGGAAATCGCCGCCGTCATCGCCTCCAAGCCCGGGGTCTACGCCCTGGAGCGGGCCAAACGGGCCCGCATCCCCGGCTATGTGGTGGCCCGGAAGGATTTCCCCGACAGCCGGGCCATGACCATGGCGCTGGTGGACAAGCTGAAAAGCCTGGACATCGACCTGGTGGTGCTGGCGGGGTTCATGGTCATCCTCACCGAGGAGATGGTGAGGGCTTACCCCAACGCCATTTTGAACGTCCACCCCGCCCTGATCCCCTCCTTCTGCGGGGAAGGGCATTATGGACTTCACGTCCATGAAAAGGCGCTGGAGTACGGCGTGAAGGTGTCCGGCGCCACCGTCCACTTCGTCAGCGAGGAGTGCGACGGCGGGCCCATCGTGCTGCAAAAGGCGGTGGCGGTGGAGGAGAACGACACCCCGGAGACCCTCCAGCGCCGCATCATGGAGCAGGCGGAGTGGGTCATCCTGCCCCGGGCCGTGTCCCTGTTCTGCCAGGGACGCTTGAAAGTGGAGGGCCGAACCGTCCGCATTTTAAAGCCGCTGAATCTATCAAAGGAGTGTCTGCAATGATCGACATGACCGAGTATTTACAGAATAACCCCTACCCCGGCCGGGGCATTATGATCGGCCGCTCCGCCGACAACAAGTGCGCCGTCATCGCCTACTTCATCATGGGCCGCAGCGAGAACAGCCGCAACCGTGTCTTTGAGGAGACGGAGGACGGCATCCGCACCCGCGCCTTTGACGAGTCCAAGATGACCGACCCCTCCCTCATCATCTACCACCCCGTCCGGCGGATGGACAACGGCATCACCATCGTCACCAACGGCGACCAGACCGACACCATCCGGGATAACATTTTGCAGGGCCACTGCTATCGCCATGCCCTGAACACCCGCACCTTCGAGCCGGACGGCCCCAACTACACCCCCCGTATCTCCGGCGTGGTGAAGCCCAACGGCTCCTACGACCTGTCCATCCTCAAGAGCCTGGACGGCGACCCCTCCTGCGCCTGCCGGTACTTCTACGAGTACGAGGCCCCCAAGGCCGGGGTGGGCCACTTCATCCACACCTATGAGAGCGACGGGAACCCCCTGCCCTCCTTCCAGGGGGAGCCGCGGATGGTGTCCATCACCGCCCCCGACGCGGAGACGCTGGCCGGGGATCTGTGGCTGGCGCTGAATGACGACAACAAGGTGTCCCTGTTCGTGCGGTATATCGACCTGGAGACCGGGGACGACGAGACGTCCATCATCAATAAGCACTGGTAAGGAGGAGGTTTGAACATGACCGAGCTGGAACTGAAATACGGCTGCAACCCCAACCAGAAGCCCGCCCGCATCTTCATGGAAAACGGCGAGCTGCCCCTGGAAGTACTGAACGGCAAGCCGGGGTACATCAACTTCATGGACGCGCTGAACTCCTGGCAGCTGGTGAAGGCGCTGAAAAAGGCCACCGGCCTGCCCGCCGCCGCCTCCTTCAAGCACGTCTCCCCCGCCGGGGCGGCCCTGGGCCTGCCCCTGACCGACGTGGAGCGCCGCATCTATTTCGCCCCCGAGGGCGAATTGTCCCCCATCGCCTGCGCCTACATCCGGGCCCGGGGGGCCGACCGGCTGTGCTCCTTTGGCGACTGGGCGGCACTGTCCGACACCTGCGACGCCGACACCGCCCGGTTCCTGGCCCTGGAGGTGTCCGACGGCGTCATCGCCCCCGGCTACACCGACGAGGCGCTGGAAATCCTCAAGACCAAGCGCAAGGGCGGCTATAATGTGGTGAAGATCGACCCCGATTACGCCCCCGCCCCCATCGAGCGGCGGAACATCTTCGGCATCACCTTCGAGCAGGGCTACAATGACCTGGCGATTGACGAGAAGATGCTGGAAAACATCGTCACCGAAAACCGCGATCTGCCCCAGGAGGCCAAGCACGATATGCTGCTGGCCCTCATCACGCTGAAATACACCCAGTCCAACTCGGTGTGCTACGTCAAGGGCGGACAGACCCTTGGCGTGGGCGCGGGCCAGCAGAGCCGTATCCACTGCACGAGGCTGGCGGGCAACAAGGCGGACATCTGGTGGCTGCGCCAGCATCCGAAGGTGCTGGGCCTCCAGTTCGAGGACGGCATCCGCCGCCCCGACCGGGACAACGCCATTGACCTGTACATCTCCGAGGAGCACGACGACGTGCTGGCCGAGGGCGTGTGGCAGAACACCTTCAAGGTGAAGCCCGACGTGCTCACCGAGGAGGAGAAAAAGGACTGGATCGCCCAGATGTCCGGCGTGACCGTGGGCTCCGACGCCTTCTTCCCCTTCGACGACAACGTGGAGCGGGCCTTCAAATCCGGCGCCAAGTACATCGCCCAGCCCGGCGGCTCCATCCGGGACGACCAGGTCATCGCCACCGCCGACAAGCACGATATGGTCATGGCGTTCACCGGGATGCGGCTGTTCCACCATTAAGGGGGGCATTGGAATGAAAGTTTTAGTGGTAGGCTCCGGCGGACGGGAGCACGCCATCTGCTGGAAGCTGGCCCAGTCGCCCAAGGTTGACGAGCTGTTCTGCGCCCCCGGCAACGCGGGCATCGGCCAAGTGGCCAAGTGCGTGAATGTCAAAGCCACCGACGTGGATGGTATGGTCCAGTGGGCAAAGGATAACGCCATGGATTTCGTGGTGGTGGCCCCGGACGACCCCCTGGCTCTGGGCATGGTGGACGCGCTGGAGGCGGCGGGCATCCCCGCCTTTGGACCCCGGGCCAACGCCGCCGTCATCGAGGCCAGCAAGGCGTTCTCCAAGGAACTGATGAAGAAGTACCGCATCCCCACCGCCAAATACGAGACGTTCACCGAGCTGGACAAGGCCCTCCGTTACATCGAGGCGCAGGGCGCGCCCATCGTGGTCAAGGCGGACGGGCTGGCCCTGGGCAAGGGCGTGGTGGTGGCCGCCACCGTGGACGAGGCCAAGACCGCCGCCCGGGAGATGATGGAGGACAAGAAGTTCGGCGAGTCCGGCTCCACCGTGGTCATCGAGGAGTGCATGACCGGGCCGGAGGTCACCGTGCTGGCCTTTGCCGATGGGGAGCACGTGCGGCCCATGCCCGCCAGCCAGGATCACAAGCGGGCCTACGACGGCAACCAAGGCCCCAACACTGGCGGCATGGGGGCCATCTCCCCCCCGCCCCAGTACACGCCGGACATCGCCAAACGGTGCGAGGAGGAGATCTTCCAGCCCACCATACAGGCGCTGAAGGCGGAGGGCCGGCCCTTCCACGGGGTGATCTACTTCGGGCTGATGCTCACCCCGGAGGGGCCGAAAGTGGTGGAATACAACGCCCGCTTCGGCGACCCGGAGTGTCAGGCGGTGCTGTCCCTGCTGGAGGGCGATTTGATGGATGTCTTCACCGCCTGCCGGGAGGGGACGCTGGATCAGGCGGATCTGCGCTGGAAAGACAGCGCCGCCTGCTGTCTGGTGCTGGCTTCCGGCGGCTACCCCCTGGACTACAAGAAGGGCTACCCCATCTCCGGGCTGGACGAGGCTGGGAAATCCGCTGTGGTGTTCCACGCCGGCACCGCCGAGAAGGACGGTCAGATCGTCACCAGCGGCGGGCGGGTGCTGGGCGTCACCGCCCTGGGGGACACCCTGGACGATGCCATCGCCAACGCCTACGCCGCCGCCAACCCGATTTCCTTTACCAATATGCACTTCCGTACCGACATCGGCCACGCGTTCTAAATGGACAAGCTGTTGGAGCGCGACCTGTACGGCCCGGTGCGGGACTACCTGGAAGGGCTGGGCTACGAGGTCAAGGGCGAGGTGAAAGACTGCGACGTCACCGCCCTGCGGGACGGCGAACTCATCGTGGTGGAGCTAAAACGGGGCTTCACCCTGGAGCTGATTTACCAGGCCCTGGACCGGCAGCGGGTGGCCGACGGGGTATACGTGGCGGTGCCGCTGCCCAAGCGGGGCTATATGTCCCCCCACATTCGGGAAATGCAGTCCCTGTGCCGGCGGCTGGAGCTGGGTCTGATCTTTGTGGGCTTCACCCAGAAGGGTGTGCCTCAAATTGACGTGGTGGTCCATCCCAAGGAGGCGTCCGCCCCACGGCGGGACAGAAAGCGCCGCCTGGCTGTGATCCGGGAGCATGAGAGCCGCACGGGCAGCGCCAACACAGGCGGCGTGACCCGGAAAAAGATTCTGACAGCCTACAAGGAGCAGGCCCTTCGAACCGCCCGGATCCTCCACGAAGCCGGCCCCGCGCGGGTGGAAGACGTAAAGCAGATGGGCGGCCCCGCCAACGCCGCCGCCATCCTGGGGCGCAACGTGCTGGGCTGGTTCGACCGGGAGCTTGGCCCGGACGGGCGGAAATACCTCTATCGTGTGAATCAGAAGGGCCTGGAGGCGCTGGAGCTGTACCGGGACATCCCTTGATAGGCCCCAACATAACAGACTGAGCCCCGCGCCTGTGGCGCGGGGCTCTTTAAAAAAACCGCTTGTATCGCCCTTGATTCTGTGCTATAGTAAACATACCGAGGCAAATAAAAGGCAGGGCGCGGGGTGCTACCAACACCCCACGCCCCTATGCGGGAGCCGTTCCTCCCACACAATAGCAATATGCTACGCCAACCCCATTATAACGGTTTTCCTTATCTTATTCAAGGGGCGTTTTGGGGCTTTGTGTCTATGCGTGTTATGCGGTGTGGGGTATTCTATCCCGCGCCGCTTTCAATTTGCCTCGATGGGAAAGCCCAACGGGGGCCGGGAATGGGAGTACCACCCCCGGGGGCCGTACCATTGAGACAAAAAACTTTTGGGAGGATTTCGCATGAAAAAACAGAGGATGTTAAGTCTATGTCTGGCGTCCCTTCTGGCCATGTCCCTCGCGGCCTGTAAGGGGCAGGCGGAGGAGCAG
>JAAVHX010000037.1 GCA_014799475.1 Clostridiales bacterium
TCATATTTTGTGCCATCGCTCTTATCAATCAAGATGATAAATTCCTGCCGATGGTCAAACAGATTCAATATACATTCGGCTTCTGCCTTGCTAAGCCCATAAATTTCACTATCCGTATGCCTGCTTTTATCTTCTCCTCCTGCGGTTAATACCCGTTCCCAATCATATAGGACAGGTCGGAGAACAGCCTCAAAAAGAGATTCTTTGTTTTCATAGTAGGAATAGATAAGCCCCGTAGGAATTTTAGCTTGTTTAGCAATATTCCGCATAGCAGCCGATTTATATCCCTTATCAAAAAACTCTTGCAAAGCAGCTTTTAATATATTTTCTCGTATATCATCTTTCAATACCTGAGCCATTTCTATCCCTCTAATTTTGAACTTCTGTTCAATTATATTCTTTGATTACATATTTGTCAAGTCCTGTGTGAAACTAACTTGCAAATATTTTCAGAGAGGTCTTAGGGGCGAAAGTCCCTAACAAGCGAATTTGGATAACCAAATTCAGTGCTTGGTAAGACATTGCAGCCTTTACACCAACTTAAATATTTATAAGATTTTTAGCGAGGATGTTCGTCTTTTATCTTTTTTTCTTCTTCTTTCCATGCTCTTTCATACATTTCTTTATACTTATAATTACCCCCGCTTGCATATTTTCTCATTAAACCAACCTCAAATAATCCATCCCACCGAACATGTATATGGTCAAATCGATGGTAATTTAATTCGTCTGTACATATTGGCAATACTGCTTTTTCATCATTTTCTTTCATCAAATAGTATGGATATTGGCATTGCAAAACAGTACGGTTTTGTTCAATTTTACTTGATTCTTTGTCCCAACATAGCAATAAAAATTGCACACTATTAAACCTAAATACATAGGAAATTTTTAAATCTGGAAAATTTTCTTTTTCTATATCTTCATTCAAAATAATTTGTCCCGTTTCATAGTTTATGTTTCTTATCGTACTGTTTGAATAAAAAAATGGGTTTTTACCCCAACGTAATTTAAGGTTTCCAAACATAGCATCGGGAACAGGAGAAACATTAACAGCAATTCCACACAAAACAGTTATGTTTACTTTAGGGATAGTATCATTAGAATTCATAAGAAATTGTTTTATTTCTTCATCAAAAAATGAGCAATCTTCTTTATGTGACCGCATATCATTATAAGCATATTCCAATAGCATTTTTTGAATCATGACATAGTCATATTCTATTTCAACCCTGTCATTTTCACTATAGGTTTGAATAAAATATTTCGCTATAAAATCCTTGGCATAACTAAATGCTTCAGATATATAATCTGTCAATAAAGTGTTTTTTAAAGTTGTATCCAACATTTTGGAAATCTCACCAGAAATATTACTACTCACACCTCCAGAGAAAGACGCCTTAATAAAATTTAGAATATTAAATCCACTTTCCGCTTGTGCTTCTATTTCTGTAAGAATTTTTGCTGCTCTTTCTTTATTTTCTTCTTTACTCCAATCCAACCTGCCTCCATTAACAATGTCAATATAGTCTTGTGCTGTTGGCTCGTCGAAATATATGACCTTTATAAATATTGGCAAAGTGTCACTTTTCCTTATGTGAAGTGCCCCTTGGCAGTCCTTTGTTTTGTGTTCCGGCATCCTTTGGCTGTCTCCACCCTTCGGTATTTCAATGCTCGGATCGGCGAAGCTGCCCCTGCGCAATTCTCCGTCGCTGTGCGGTCCCAAATCTACGGCGCATAACGCCGCCGGTCAGAGAGCCGGTTGTGCGTTGCCAAATAGCGATTTTGCCACATTGCGCCAAGGCGGTCGAAAGCAAAGCTTCAATTACCACAAGCAGTTCAACCGCCCTGTGCCGGTTTCGGCACAGGGCGGTTTTTGACCCCTTCTATCGGGTGCTCTCCATCGAGCCGCGCCCCGGCGGACATTTTACTCATGCGGGCTTGTCCTACGACAGCATATATGGTACAGTGGAGAGTAAGTGGGAGCGCAGGGACGGCAAAACTGTGCACACCATCACCATTCCCGCCAACTGCACAGCGGAAATTGAGCTCCACTCCGACACGGGGAAAACCGTGGGGGCGGGTATCCACATCTTTGAGGAGGAAACGACATGAATATCCCCGAGATCGTTGCTAAAATGACACTGGAGGACAAGATCAGCCTGTGCACCGGGGCGGACTTCTGGCACAGCAAGGCCATGGAGCAATACGGTATCCCCGCCTTTATGATGTCCGACGGCCCCCACGGCCTGCGCTGCCAGAGCGGCGAGGCGGACATGATCGGCATCAACGACTCCCAGCCCGCCACCTGCTTCCCCACGGCGGTGACCGCCGGGGCGGCCTGGGACGTGGAGCTGTACGCCGCCGAGGGCGCGGCCATCGGAGAGGAGGCGCTGTCCTATGGGGTGGACGTGGTGCTGGGTCCAGGCTGCAACATCAAGCGCAACCCCCTGTGCGGACGAAATTTTGAGTACATCTCCGAGGACCCGTACCTGGCCGGCAAGCTGGCCGCCTCCTTCATCCGAGGGCTCCAGGGGACAGGCGTATCCACCAGCCTGAAGCACTTTGCCGCCAATAATCAGGAATACAAGCGGCAGAACGGCGACAGTCAGGTGGATCAGCGGGCCCTGCGGGAGATCTACCTGGCCCCCTTCGAGACCGCCGTGAAGGAGGGCCGGCCGGACACGGTGATGTGCTCCTACAACAAGATCAACGGCGTCCACGCCAGCGACAACCGCTGGCTGCTCACCGACGTTTTGCGGGATGAGTGGGGCTTTGACGGCATGGTGGTCACCGACTGGGGGGCGCTGCGGGACCGCATTGAGGGCTTTAAGGCCGGGTGCGACCTGAATATGCCCGGCGGCTCCAAGTTCATGGAGAAGGCCGCGCGGGAGGCGGTGAAAAACGGGACGCTGGACGAAGCGGACATCGATGCGTCCGTGGCGCGCATCCTCACCTTGGCATTCCGGGCGGCGGAGCGAAAAAAGGGCGGCTCCTTCAACGCGGGCGCCCACCACGAGCTGGCCCGGAAGGTGGCGGAGGAGGGTGCGGTGCTGCTGAAAAACGAGGGCGGCATCCTCCCCGTCAAGGGGTCAGATATGGCCCTCATCGGCTATATGGCCAAGGAGTTCCGCTACCAAGGCGCGGGCTCCAGCCACATCAACCCCACCAGGCTGACCAGCCTTGTGGATGCCCTGCCCGACGTGCCCTACACCCCCTGCGGCGACAGGGACGGCAGCGCCACCGAGGCGGAGCTGTCCGCCGCCGCCCAGGCGGCGAAGGGGGCCAAGGTGGCCGTGGTGGTGGCGGGCCTGCCGGATTCCTACGAGTCCGAGGGCTTTGATCGGCCCGGCATGGCCATGCCGGAGGGCCACATCCGCATGATCGAGGCGGTGGCCGCCGCCAACCCCAACACGGTGGTGGTGCTGCTGGGCGGCAGCCCCATGGAGCTGCCCTGGTGCGACAAGGTGAAGGCCAGCCTGTACATGGGCCTGCCCGGACAGGCGGGGGGCGAAACCTGCGCCAACCTGCTCACGGGCAAAGCGGTTCCCAGCGGCAAACTCACTGAAAGCTGGCCCCTCTCTTGCGATGGCGTGATTTCCAAGGACACCTTCGGGCAGAAAAACACGGAGTACCGGGAGAGCGTCTACGTGGGTTACCGCTATTACGACAAGGCAAAAAAAGCGGTACGCTTTCCCTTCGGCCATGGGCTGAGCTACACCGAGTTCGCCTACAGTGATTTGGAGGTGATGGACAACACCGTATCCGTCACCGTGACCAACATCGGCACACACCCCGGCGCGGAGGTGGCCCAGCTCTACATCGCGCCGCCCAAGGGCGGGCTCCACCGCCCGGAGCAGGAGCTGAAGGGCTTCTCCCGAGTGGAGCTGGCCCCCGGTGAGGGCAAGCGGGTGAGCTTCCCCTTGGACAGCCGCAGCTTCGCGGTGTGGGACGGCAGCTGGAAAACCCCCGGCGGCACCTATGAAATTCGTGTGGGCGCGTCCAGCCGGGACATCCGGCTCACTGGCAGCTTGGAGGTGCCGGGCGAGGCCATCCCCGCCCCGGATTGGCAGGCCGGAAGCTGGTACGAGACCATGGCGGGCGCGCCCTCTCGGGAGGAATGGGAACGGGCCATGGGACACTCTGTGCCCATCGTCCCCGAGCTGAAAAAGGGGCAGTTCACCCTGGACAGCACCTGCATGGAGATGAAAGGCAGCTCGCTGGTGATGAAGCTCCAGTACAAGGTCACCGAGCACATTGTCGCCAAGGGCTTCGGCGGGAAAAAGGATTACTCCGACCCCGCCTTCAAGATGATGATGACCTGCGCCACCGACTGCCCCATGCGGGCCACCGTCATCAGCGCGGGCGGCTCCATGACCGAAGGGGTGGCCCAGGGCTTGGTGGAGATGGCCAACGGGCATTTCATCCGGGGTTTGCGGGCAATGCGGAAAAAATGAGGCGTAGAAGTTGTTATGGCCCTCTGCCTTTCTCAGAATTTGTCCGCCAGCGCCGCCGCCTGAACGCAGCCATCCGTTTTTTCAATGTCACCCACATTCAGGACGCCGGGAACCAGCACCTCGCCCACCATTTTCCACTTCATCAGCGCGGCGGAGCGCTCCAGAGGAACGCGCACGCCGTCCATGACGGACAGATCGTCCTCCTCACAGCAGGCGATGAGGCCGCACTCCTTGCCCGCGATGTCCTTGCCGCCCACCACAAAGGAGAACAGCCGGTCAATGACGCCCTTGATCTGCGCCGGGATGGAGTACCAGTACACCGTCATGGCAAAGCTGTTGCCGCCCTTGCGGGGGCTTCCGGTGATGACTACGATTTTCTTACCCATAATAAATACTCTCCCTGTTGATTTTTCAGCCGTCTTGACTTCGTTCCCGGCTCGTATTATCATATTAACATGAATCGGCAAAATGACAAGTACGCACATTAAGGTGCGATAAAAGGACTGCCATAGGCAGTCCTTTTATGTTTGGACACCAGGGCAGCCGAAGGCTGCCCCTGAAAATACTCAAAACCCTTCAGCGCCCAACTCCCTGGCCGCGGCGATCCGGTATTCGTCCATCAGGGCCACACAGCCGGCCGCGTCCACCTCGCCCTGAAGCAGCTTCTCCACCGCCGCCCCCATCCCCTGCTGGGTATAGCCGATGATTTTCGGGTTTGCCGTACTGGCCCGCCCGTGGAGGGAGATGGAGCCCTGCGCCTCGGTGACCATATCCGACTGTATATTGGTGGTCTGGCCCTTGAAGCAGCTCACCGTGGAAATGCCGTCAAACGCCTTGTTATAGTTTTCACTCTGGACGCAGAAGGACAAAAACTCCAGCGCCTCCTCCACATGATCGCCTTGTTGATTGACCATCATCATATTCAGGTTCCCGCCCTCATAGGTGCCGGAGGGCTCTGTATTCATGAATACGGGCATCAGGGCAAAATCCTCTTTGGAGTAAGTTCCGCCCTCCCCCAGGTCGGTGTCGAACCATGTGTCCCAGATATTGATCATCACACACTCCCCGGAGGCCATGGCATGGCTCAGATCATCCCAGTCACGGCCGGCATAGTTCTCTCCGAACCAGCCCTTTTCCCCCGCGTCCGCCAGCCATTCCACCATATCCCATACCTCCGGAATATCGGCATAGGTGATCTCGTTTCGATTCAGGCGGACCAGAAGCTCCGGGTCATCGGCAAAGATGGGGTCCAGGGCAAACTGATAGTTCCAGTGGCAGCTTTGGAACGACCAGCACAGGGGAGTGTACCCGATGGACTTCAGGGCCTGGCACAGGGCGTCAAACTCCGCCTGCGTGGCGGCTGGGCGCAGGCCCAGAGCGTCCAGGATGGTCTTATTGTAATAGCAGCCGGAGACAGAGTTTTCCCAAAAGGGCAGGCCCAAAAGGTGTCCCTCACCGTCCTGGCAGTATGCCCTGGCGCCGTCGGTCAGGTCCGACACCCACGCTTCCTCGTCCAGGCGGACAAACTGGCCCTCCCCATCCAGCGTGTTCAACCCGGAATCATTGAAGTGGAACAGAATGTCCGGGGCTTCCTCGGAGGAAAAAGCTTCCCGCAGGCTGGCGTCATAGCTTGCGTCCGCGTCGTCCAGGCCAATGACGCGAAGGTGACATCCGCCGCTCTGCTCGTAGAGCTGGAATATCTGCTGGATATAGGCTTTTTCCATGTCCTCTTTTTTGCCCATGATCGTGAGCGTGACCTTCCCGTCATCCTGTCTGCCTCCGGAGGCCGGACTGCACGCTGTGAGCAGAAGCAATATCGCGAAAAACAGGGCTGTCAATCTTGCTCTCATCATTCCGTACTTCCTTCGTTTCCGTTCTGGGCCGGGATGTCCGCAGCCTGCGAACCTTGTTCGCCGCGCAGGCGCCCCAGCAGGGCCTTCACCGCGTCCATATCAATGGGCTTGGCCAGATGTCCGTTCATACCGGCGTCCAGGGCATTGCGCACGTCCTCGGCAAAGGCGTTGGCGGTCATGGCCACAATGGGGATGCTCTCCGCCCTGGGGTGGCCGCAGGAGCGGATCTCCCGTGTGGCCTCATACCCGTTCATCACCGGCATCTGCACATCCATCAGGATCATGTCGTAATGCCCCGGTTCAGAACCCAGGAACATCTCCACCGCCTCCTGCCCGTTGACCGCCAGCTCACACTGGGCGCCTTCCATGTCCATCATCTCGAACAGGATCTCGGCGTTCAGCTCGTTGTCCTCCGCCACCAGGAACCGCAGCCCTTTCAAAACGTCCTCCATGTCCGGGAACGCTTCCTCTGTTTCGCGAGTTGCGTACAGGCTTTTCAGCGTCTGCTGGAACGTGGAGACAAAGAAGGGCTTGGGCATAAAGGCGTCAACGCCCGCCGAGCGCGCCTCGTCCTCGATCTCGCTCCAGTCGTAGGAGGTCATCACAATAACTGGGACATCCTCCCCTACCCTGCTCCGGATCTGCCGGACAGTCTCCACGCCGCCCATCCCCGGCATGATCCAGTCCATCAGGATCACATGGAAGCCCTCGTTCTTCTCCAGGGCCCGGGTCACGGCTTCCACTCCCGCCTTCCGTTCGGTCTCATAGGACACATCCACTCCGGTCCCCTGCATCATCGCCTGGACGTCCAGACAGATCTCTTCCTCATCGTCCACGGTCAGCAGCCGGGAGACCCCATGGCTTTTCCAGAAGTCCTCTTCGTCAGCCTGGCCCTGCTCCGGCCGGGCAAAGGACAGGTCCACCGTAAATACGCTTCCCTCGCCCTGACGGCTGGTCACGGCAATGACCCCGCCCATCAGCTCGACCAGATTTTTGGTAATGGCCATGCCCAGGCCGGTCCCTTGTATGCCGCTGGTGGTGGAGTTGACCTCCCGGGCGAAGGGATCGAATACGATTTTGACAAATTCCTCGCTCATCCCCATCCCATTATCCGCTACCACAAACCGCAGCTTGGAAAACTGGGGCGATGTCCGGGGCAGCTCCTCCACCGTGCATATGATCTCACCGCCCGCCTGGGTATACTTGATGGCGTTGGACAGCAGATTGATCAAGATCTGGTTGAGCCGCAGTTTGTCACCCAATAACCGCTCTGCGGGACGGCCCTTGGTGCGGAACTCAAAGAACTGGCCCTTGGCCTTGGCCTGGGGCAGGAGGATGGTATACAGCTCCTCCATCAGCTCGGGAAGATGGAACACGGCGACATTCAAGGTTGTTTTCCCGCTTTCGATCTTGCTCATATCCAGCACATCGTTAATCAGGCTGAGCAGATGCTGACTGGAGGCGGAGATCTTTCGGGTATACTCCCGCACCTTTTCCGCGTTGTCCGCGTCCTTGGCGAGCAGAGCCGCAAAGCCCACAATGGCGTTCATAGGAGTGCGGATGTCGTGGGACATATTGGAGAGGAAGTGGCTCTTGGCTTTGTTGGCGCTTTCCGCGGCGGCCAGGGCCTCCTCCAGGCTCCGGCTCATGTTCCGCTCCCTGGTGCGGTCGGACATGACCACCACGAATTTCTCCACACCCTGAATGTCTTCCCGATAGATCGTCTCATAAAACCAGCGCCGTTCGCCGGTGACCTGATGGATGTGCTCCCGTTCCCAATACTGGCTGCCATGGATGGGGATGGCCGTCAGATCTCCGATTGTGAAGCTGTAGCTTTCGCTGGATGAACTGTCTTCCAGCAGATGGATATTTTCCAATATCCTGACCTGGGGAATGCCCAGCAGACGCTCCACATTTGGGCTGAGGTAGTCCACCTTCAGCGTCCCTCCGTCCAGCATGAGGAAAATGTCATCCACATTGTTGGACAGCGTATCGAACATCCGCTCCCGGTAACGCAGCTCCAGGGCGCTTTTTTTCGTTTTCTGCCGGTAGCTGAGGACGATCCATACAACGATCAGGGCCCCCAGCAGCACAGACACCTTGGTCAGAACATCCACGGTCGCTTTCTGGATCTCCAGCATACTGGCGGAGGCCGCCGATTCCGGCACGATCCCCAGCAGGATACACTCCTCATAGCCCACAGGCTGGTAGGAGATAAAGTGGCTGACGCCGCCGATCTCACAGCGGACCACGCCGGAAACGCCGTTTTCCCAGTCCTGGCGGATCTCAGCCAACCGTTGGCCGCCCAGGTCGGAGCCGGCATTCAGATAGGAGAGGTAGTTCCCAAACGCGCTGCCG
The DNA here is from genome assembly GCA_014799475.1 of Clostridiales bacterium. Taxonomy (GTDB): domain Bacteria; phylum Bacillota; class Clostridia; order Oscillospirales; family Oscillospiraceae; genus Enterenecus. The sequence continues at coordinate 8,669 of JAAVHX010000037.1, forward strand.
CTCTCCTGGGTGGACAACAGTACGCTTCCGTCGGTATCGACCACAAGACACATAGACTGGTCGGAAAACGCGGTGACCGCCAGGGACGCGACAATATCGGCGTTTGAGTAGCTGACCGCGATGGCGTCGTAGTCAAATCCGCGGTAGGTCCCCCGTTCAACGGGGATGGCGAACAGGGTGACCGCCTGCCGGTCGGACAGGGTTTCCATGAACATGGCGCGTTCCTGTCTCTGGAAGAGGGCGTCCCCGGCCCTTTCCAACTCGAACTGCTCCACCGTACCCTCCGGCGTGAGGCCCCGCCCATCAGAGGAGAGAAAGTAAAACTGGGTAGTGTTACAGTTCTGCAGTCTGCCTTGAGGAAATGTTGAAACTCCCTCTTCGTCCTCGATCTGAATGTGGTGCACCCAGTCGTCAAGGCTTCCCCAATTTTTCTCCAAAAAGGAGACAAAGTTATGATTGACCTGGCTGTAAACCTCCACGAGATGGTCGGCGCATTCTTCGTAGATCTGCTGGGCCACGTATCGAAAATACAGCCGGGCCATCAGCGCGACGGCAAGCCCAACCGCACATAAAGCAGCCACAGCCATCACCCACCGATACCGCAATTTCACGGAAGCCACTCCTCTCCACAGGTCATACTTACTTTTTTCAAGGATACCACGAATCCCCTCAAGATTCAACCGCAAACGCCTGTCATTCCATAAAGTATCCGGGAATGGCCCATTCGCCGCCATCCCTGTGTCGGTTCATTCAACAGGCTCACGGCGTATGGACCACCACGGCCAAGGCCCTCGGACGGTGAAATCCGAGGGCCTCAAAATTTTGCTATTTTTCGGATTTCCCGCATCACTGCGCAATACGTCCCTTGGAGTTCTTTTTCACCAGATTCATGCCCCAGTGCCGTTCATAGAAGTCGCAGATTTTATTGTATCGCTCCATACCCAGCAGATGCATGATTTGCTTCAGCAGCCACCGTTTTGGTTTCGTAATAAGATAATATTTCAGCATCTGCGCTTTCCCCGCGAAACGCGGTTTCAATTTCCAGATGCTTCTCTTACTGTAGCTAACCCATACCCTTTTAAACTCCGGCGCGCACTCTCCGCGCCGCCAGGGCTTTCCTACCCCAAAATAGTGAAAAATAACAACGTCAGCATAGTTATCTTTCACAGTTTCGTAAAGTTCCTCATAGCTGTAAGGAAAGTTCGCCTTATAGTAGTCCCATTTCAGCCTGCGCTCAGGCAAGTACCAGCCAAAATTATATTTTGGAGGCAGAATTTGTATCTTATTTCCGCAAACCGCACTGATCGCGTCCTGATCCGGATAGTCGAGCCGCTTATCAAAGGTATTTACAAATCGGATGATCCTTTTCCGCACTTCAAATTCCCGATAGTTTTTCAGGTCGATCAGAAGAACACCGGAGTTTATATAGCGGGCTGTCTCTCCCATATTCAAATATGCGATCCGCTGTGTCTCCAGGGCATCCCGAACGCCCGCCATGCAGTTCTCACCCAAATCCGTGGACATCAGCCCCCGCAGAGAACCGTTTACAATGGTATCGCCGTCCACATAGAGGGCCTTTTCTACCCCTTCCTCTATGATCTGGTCAATAAAAAACCTGCCGTAGATGGTATTGTCCCAGCCGTTATCAACTTTTGGATGAAATGCGGAAAAGCTGTCCCCCAGATCATGAAAGGTGGTCACCACATGGGGATAGGCCGCGGCCTGGGCCAGCAGCTTCTCCCGATTCCCCTCCGATATTCCGTTATCAATGATATAAATATGTATCCGGTCAAAGTCCTCGGCGTTATTTTCCAGCATTGAAAAGAGGCTGACCCCCATATAAGGCGCATAGCCGTCATTCGACGCCATCAGCAAATGCAGCTCCATTTTTTCACCCCATTGCTGTCCTTTCACAATCCGGCTTCCTTACTCAATTCCGGGATTTCTCACCAGCGGATTTGAGAAATTTATTGACACAGTTCTCAACTGGCCCGCAAACCGCTTCAATTATCCACGAGGACATTACACATAAAGCCATCATAAGGCAGTAAATGAACACCGGGTATTTTACCACGAAAACCAAATCGGGAAACAGCGTCAGGTAAAAGAACATATGCACAAGCCATATGTTTGTGGAGTGCTTTCCCCAGAACAGGAAGAACCGTTCCACCCGCTCACTTTTCTTCCAAAGATGGAAGCAGATAAAGAGAAAGGGTGCGGTAAGATGGACCAGCGCACTTATTCTTATCACGCAGAGAATAACAACAGTAATTGAAACGATGACAGCAAGTCGGCGGTTTGTGAAATTGATCCGCTCCGCCATGCTTTTCACCCGCGAGATGACCCGCTCTTTCGCCAGGAGCATCCCCGTCACGTAGAAAAATGACACACGCCAGAGATCGGTAGTCTTCCTAATTAAAAAGCCCTTCCAATAGTAGCCGGGGAAGTTCGTACTGATGAATGCCCATCTCCATTTCAGGTGACCCACATAGTACGCGCAGAAGCCGAGTCCAAATACAACAAACAGGATCTTGCTGTCCAGCTTCTTTACCAGCTTCAAATACAGCGGGGCCAGCAGCATAAACAAAACATAGGTAGAGGCAAACCACCATGCGCCATTATACGTATGCTCCAGAAGGAAGATATGTCCGAGGAACCTCAAAAAGCTTCCAGGCATTTCCTCCGAGCTTCCAACCAAAAGACTGATCCCCGTAAAAATCAGGCAGACCAGCCAGAAATGGACCAGGAAATTCAGAAGGCGCGTCCTATTCCTCCTCCGAAATTCTCCGCCTTCCATGGCGGTATACTGGAAAAACAGCGCGTACCCTGTACACATACAGTAAAATGGGACACAAATATCTCCCATAAGAGCGATATAGCTGATCAGCGGAATGCCTTCTTTCACCCAAATCAGCGGCGTACTGCGCACATCAGCCCCAACTCCAAAGAATAGGTGCAGCACGATCATGCCATGGATCGCTACTCCTTTTGCCATAGAGGTATCTCTTCTGCTCAGCTCCACGCAATCATCTCCTGCTTTGTTTCGCGGCGGTCAGCCCTCCGCAGTCTGAGCGGATTCCCCGAGAAAGCCGCAGAATCGTTCCAGTGAACCCTGCCCGGACAGCTCGTTTTGGTCGATCCGCTCCACACCCAGCCGTTCCGGATGTTCAATGGCCTGAATGATCCCGTCGGCGATCCCCTCCACGCTCAGCCCCACCAGCAGCCCCGCCCCATAGCGGTGAATCTGTTCCACATTGCCGGAGCAGTCCGAGGCAATCACCGGCCTGCCCAGCACCATCGCCTCGGAAATGGAGGTACAGCATCCCTCATAGTGGGTGGCCTGCACATAAATGTCGCACTCCGCCATACAGGGATAGGGATTTTCCACCGCCCCCAGCAGGACAAACGACTCCTCCAGCCCGTGCTTTCGGATCAGATGGCGGATGTTCTCCTCCTCCGGGCCTTCGCCCAGCACGTACCACTTCACGCGGTATCCCCGCGCACGCACCTGGGCCAGCGCGGGCACCGCCAGATCGTATGCCTTTACTGGGGTGAGCCGGGCGGCGGTGAGCAGGATGACCTCCCCCGGGCGCTTGACAAACGCGGCCGGCCGGTCCTCTGCCCGCTGGGCGTCCCGCCGGATCTTTTCACAATCCAGCAGGTTATAAAAGACCTCCATCTTGCCCTCCAAATCGGGATAGGCCTGGGCAAAATGGTCCCGAATGCTCCTGGAAACGCAGTAGATTTTATCCGCCCGCTCGTAATTAGACCGCTCCAGAGCCGGGCAGTAGCCGCTGTCTATAAATTCGGTGTGCAGAAACGCGACCTTTTTCCCCGCGTTGACATGATCCATCACATAGCAGGTGGCCGCCCCCTGGATGTAAGCCACCGCCAGGTCATATCGCTCCTCCCACCGGGGGGCGCGGTCGGCCAGCAGCTTCCAGAACAGCTTTTTGAAATCCAGCCCGCCGTGACTCATCTGATATGCCGCCAGCCGACACAGATAGCCGAACCTCCGGAAGAACCAGCCGCCCAAAAAACCGCCGCGGAGGATCTCCGCCATCAGCGCCCGCTTGGCGCCCCGGTCCAGTACGGATAGAGCGCAGGGCGGGTCGTTGAGGACGGTTACCCCCTTGGGCACCTCATTGAACAGCTCGCCCCGGTTGATGACGGAAAAAAGGGAGATTTCATAGCGCTCCCGGTCCATACGCGCCAGCATGGACAGCAGGCACCGCTCCGCCCCCGCCCGGCCCATGGTATTGATGACAAACAGAATCTTTTTCTTCATCCATCTCTCTCCCCGCGCCGCGGGCTATCCTTCTTCCGCCCTCAGCTGCGCCAGCTTCTCGTCCACCTCGGTGGTGTCTTGCTCCCGCTCCAGCATCCGATCCCGGAGCTGCTCATAATAATCCAGCTCGGAGATCACGTTATAGCCGTAATCAATGGCGAAATTGTTGGGCATGAAAAGATCCTGCTCGAACTTGTAGACGACGCACTCCTCGTCCTCCAGATAGACCTCCATCTGGTCAGGGAACGCCCTGCTGTACTCCTCCAGCCAGCAGGCCAGCTTGGCTTCCAGTGCCCGCCTGTTTTCCAAATTGTTATAGTACTTCATCTCTCCGTATTGGGAAATTCCCAGCATCTCCCGCGTGACAATGCACGCCGCGTCTGAATCAGACACCGCCTCCAGCGGGTACTCCAATCCGGTTTCCCGGATTTGGTTATAATCAAGCGGATTCTTTTCCAACACAAAAAAGATGTGATCCGTCGGTATCTCCAGATGCATATCCTCCTGATACCGCTCCATGCCGGTAATAAACTCCCAAAGCTCATAATGGTAGCCCGCATTGCGCACCATGGACAGCTCCTCCACCGGGGACACCACCGTCCACGTCCCCCGGGGGAACTCCCGCTCCGCTTGGACGCAGGCCCTTGCCGCCAATGAGTGCTCCAAATAGTAATAGGTCTGTGCGGGAAAATACCCCAGCTGAACCGAGGCGTAAAACAGCGCCGCCGACGCGGCCAGCGCGGAAAAGCTGCCCACAGCGTCAGCTCTCCCCGGCAGAATGCGGTATAGCAGCTCCAGCGGGAACACCAGCAGTAAGGGCGCGGTATAGCCGAGGAACATGGACACCCGGCGTTGCTGCATCAGCTGCGGAAACCCCAGAATATAGCTGCCGTACATGACAGTCAGGACCAGCAGGAACAGCCAGATCCCAGCGCACATCCGTTCCTCAAAGGCCAGCGCTTTCCGCAGCGCCATCACCACCCAGAACACCGCAAACAGCCCCATACCGGCCCAGAACACATAGCCCCAATGGGAATTCATATCGTTAATAAGGAGTCTGCCCAGCTCCAAGAGCTTTTCCGCCGGACCGGAGGCGGATTGGGCTTTCTCCGGTTCAACCTCCTCTGGAGCTGTCTGCCCACTCTCCTCCGGCTCCTCGGTGGGCGCCGGTTCCGCGCTCTGGCTTGTGGAGCCGTTGATGACGCTCATGGCCCAGAGCATGGAACCCTGCCATTGCTTCCCCGACGCCAGGCCCAGGATCAGCGGCAGAATGCTGAGCGCCGCAATGAGCGCTACGCAGAGCGCCAGCCGCTTTATCATATCCGGCTTCAACACCGTGCGGATAAAGGCCACGCAGCAGCACACGCATAAAAGCACCGCCATAATCACCGTGTAAAAGTGCATGGACAGGGTAAGGGACGCGCTGAACACAAAGTAGAGGCCGTCCTCCCGTTTTTTGTCCTGTAGGAACTTCCCCAGAAAATAGACGCAGGGAAACAGGAACAGCATCCCCAGCTCCTGAGGCAGGGTGTAAATCGCACGGTAGCCAAAGTCATAACCTGTGAAATCAGAGACGCAGTAGATCACCACCGCCAGCGCCGCCGCCATCCGGGAACGGAACACCCGCCGCGCAAAGAACCAGAGCATAACCGCCAGAAGCAGGCAGTTTACCGCCCCCCAGTATCGGAAAATTACGTTCAGATGCAGTCCGGTGAGCTTGTGGAAGGCGGAGAGCATATTGTGCAGCCCGAAGGGATAAACGCCGTTATAAAAGATGTCCCCCTGCTCCATCCAGTTGACCCACTCATGGTGCACATACATATCGGAGGTCAGGTAGGCATAGTTGTCGAACACCAGCGGCCATTTGTACCAGATCAGCCCGCCCAGCGCCGCCAGCGCCACAAGGCACGCGGCCGCCTGCGTGGGGCTGGGCCGCCATTTTTTATCCTGAAGCGCTGCCTTACAGCTTTGCATCCGCCTCCGGACCGCCTGCTTTGCCAGCAGCCCCAGTTTGTACTGGCCGCTTCCCACCAACGCCAGCCACCGCAGCGCCGACTGGGCCGCGTCCCGGTAGGAGACGTGCTTCACAAGCTTCAAATAGACCAGCGCCACCGTTAGGAGCGCAATCACCAGCGTGACGGTATTGTAAATGTGCAGCAAGCCCAGTAGGTATACACAGCTGATCACCACCACATAGGAGGCGATCAGTGCCTTGAGGGCGTTCTCCCCGGCGTTTTCCCCCCACAGTGGGCGGCCCATCAGCTTTGCGGGGATGAAAACCAGGTATAGCAGAAAGAAAAAGGCGAACTGAATGAAATAGAGCACACTGTTCACCATACAAAGACCCCCTTCTATTTCGCCAGCCAGAACCGCACGATCCGCAGCCCCTCTTCCGACAGGGAGACGCTGGACCCGGTCAGCCGCTTCAGCGCCTCGTCGAACTCCTCGCTTTTCCCCAGAGCGTACTTGATGTACATCACGTTCAGATGGGACTCCTCCGCCTCGGGCAGCCGCTCCAGGGACAGCTCCGCCCACTCCTCGGCTTCCTTGAACCTGCCAACGCCGTGCAGGGCGCGCACCATGGCGGCATAGTACGCCGGTGTGATCGCCTCCGGGTGGTTTTTCTCCAGATTCTCAACCAGCCCGATGACCATATACAGGTACTTGTCCCCCTCCACCTTCAGCAGACCGCCGCTGTTCAAGATGCGCAGCACCGCGTCCAGCAGCTCCTGGTTGGCCTGTAGATCGGTGCGATCCTTGTCGTAAGCCACTTGCAGGCCGTTCAGTTCCGTGGCAAACCGGCCCAGCACGTCCGTCAGGGCGGTGGCGGCGTAATGGGCGGTCTCGGAGTCATCGTTCTCCGCCGCCTTGCGCACCAGCGCAAGGTTCTCCCTGGCGTCCAGCCGCAGCATATTCAGCATGGCCCGCCGCTTGTCCCTGGTGCCGGATACGGCCAGTACCTCCTCCAGGGGCAGCAGCTCCAGCTCCCGCTCCTTATCCACGGGCTGGAGGAACTTCTTCCGGGTCTTGTCGATGCTCAGGTTCTCGTAGTCCACCTCTCCCTTCCGGAGCACAAGGTCCACCAGAAAGCTGAACAGGAAGCACAGGATCCCCACCACCGGGCACAGCACCATCGTGACGCCCCGCTGGAACACGTAGCTAGAGCGTTTTTTCAGCCACATCGCCACCATATACACCACTGATATTGCGGTGTTGAGCAGCACGATCCAAAGGATCACTATATTACTGTTGAAGCCCATCCGCCAAAACCGCCTCGCTCTTTATTCCGTTATTGTTCAGTTTTTTCACCACAAAGGACGAATCCGCATAATTCGCGTGGACCAGGATGTATACATACGCGTCCTCATCTTTGAGCTTGCCCAGCCGGTCATCCTCACGGGTCAGCAGCTTGAGCCGGTTGCTCAGCGCTTCCAGAGCCTCGCCCTGGGCATCCACGCGGATCAGGCTGTAGTCCGCCTCCTCATACTGCGCGGAGCCCAGTTTTTCCTCCATCCGCTGCCGGAACGCCTCCGGGAGCAGGATATCCGTGCCAGGATAATATTTCCGGTCCCGTCCCGCCTCCTCATAGCGGTAGCTGCGCTCCAGGCTGGCGGTGATGATCCGGGACAGCACCAGGAACAGATCCTTCTGATAGACGTTCAGCTGGTCAAACTTCATATTCCACAGCATAATGATGTAGATCATCCGGCCACCGGAATAGATGGGTGCGGCCATTCTGGGCATCTCGGAGCCTACGGTGCGGTCCACATAAATGCCCGGCTCCCCCAGCACACGGCGCAGCTCCGGGTAGTCGTCCAGCCGGAAGGCCCGCTTCATCCCCAATGCCTCCTGCCCGGTGGCGCCGGACAGGTGAAAATATCCCTCCTGTCCCGCCCGGTAGAGACTGACATCCTTCACCTTCATGATCTTCTGCACTACGCCCAGGGAGGACTGCGCCACCTTCTCCGGATCCAGCACGTCCAGCTCCGAGACAATGCTGTACACCTTCCCGATGCTGTCCCCGTAATTCAACAGGCGCTGCTCAAAGGCGTGCTTGATTTCCACATTGGTATTGTCCACCTCATAGAGCATATCGTACTCTTCCTGAATATCATTCGCCCGCTCCTCCTGCTCCCGGAGGCGGAGCTTAAAGCGCAGGATGGTATAGGAGACGATGATGGCAAGGATGAGGTAAAACAAAAAGCCGAAGATAAACGGATACTGGGCAATCAGGGTAGAAAACCCCAGCCCGGTATGCCGCATGGCAAAATACAGATTTGCCCCCGTGGCCAGCACCACGGCCAGCACGCTGTGCCCCACGCCCAATCCAATGGCGGCGATCAGAATATACAGCAGCATGAAATCCACCCGCTCGAACAGCTCCATGGATCCCAGCGTATTGACCAAAAGCAGCGACACCAGAAACAGCGCCAGATTTTCCACCAGCCGCTTCCCACTGGCGGCAACCATGCGCAGGTCGTCCTTCCAGCGCTTTTTGCCCCTGTTTTTCTCTTCCGCCTGGGCAGCCTTGTCCCGCTCCACCAGGTATTCGCTATTTTTATCTACAAACGCGAAGGTGCGCGCCAGGCCGGTGGACAGCTCTACATGGGGCGCGTAGGAGAACTCGGCGGCAAACCGGCTCCCATCCAAGGAGAGGCAGCCCTCCTCCTCCCACTCCCGCGCCCGCACGGGATGCCCGCACAGATCCTGAAGCCGCTCGGCAAGCTCCTTGTCCGAAACCACCGACGCGCCCTCCACCTGGTAGAGAAGCTCCTGGGGGCGCGGATTGCAAAGGGCCTTGTACACCGCGTCCACCGCGTCCGACACATAGATCGCCATGGATCGGACGGGATCTTCCCGCTGAATCGTCCCGCTTATTTTTCCATCCAGGCAGAGCTGCTCCATGGGATTGAGCTTCTCATACAAAAAGTGGGAGGGCCCATACACCTCTGGAAAGCGCAGGATGGTGACCGCCGTGACCGCGTCATGGTAGAGCCGGCACAGGCACTCGCCGCTGTAAGCCGTCATCCCCGCCGACCCCGCGGGCTTCGGCTCCCGCTCCGGCGCCAGCCTTTCCCCGGCATTCCCGCCAAACACCGCCATGCTGGACAGGTAGAGGAAACGCTTCACCCCATATGCCTTTGCCCAGATCAGCACATTGCTCAGATCGGCGGCGTATTGGGCGGAGGTCCTGTCCTTTTCCCAGTCATATCCATCGTCCTGCGCGCCCAAAAACACGATGGCATCGGGCAGGACGCTGCGGATGATGTATTTCACCGCCACATCGCCAGGCTCGAACTCATAGATGCTGTGGGCGGGCAGCCGTATCGCCTTCATCTTGGAATTTTTCCCCGCGATGGTATAGATCTCGCACTGTTCCCGGCGCAGACGCTCAATCAGGTAATTCATCATAAAGCCGTATGAACCGACCACCAGAACCTTCATCGTGATCCCTCCTGCCCTTCCTTCCGGAATTTATAAATCGTAGTCACGCTGTGCGCCCCGCGGGACCTCACCCGGGGCACGATCCTGCCCTTCCCGAAAATGTGGTCATCCAGGTGGATCAAAATATGCCGGATGCGGAAAAAGCAGACCGTAAACGCGCACAGCCCGCCAAAGGCCGCCCCCAGCCCCGCCTGCGCGGGCGGCAGCTTCGCCGCGACCAGGCTGCCCGCCGTGACGCCGACCAGCAGCGTAAAGCCCACCGCGGCCGCCCCCCATACATCGTTGAGATAATACAGGTAGATCATCAGACACTGGACCAAATAGATGATCATATAGGCCACGGACAGCACCGGATACATGGTCATCGTCAGGCCCTCGATGCCCAGCCTGGGCAGCACCGTGATGGCGGCCAGATACACCAGGATGTTTACAATGGACTGGATCTGGATGATGTACAGCGTCTCCCGGCGCAGGGTCTCGACCATATCCCGCTTGGCGCGCCGAATGTCCTTGTCCGCCGCGCCCACTACCGATTCGCAGTAGGTTTTGTACGCCGTGTGGAATTTCGTTTCCACATTTACCACAAAGATCACCTGGATGGAGATATTGCTCAGCATGGCCAGATAGGTCGCCATGTCATAGGTGGGCGCGGACCAGAACACATTGGCCACAACGATGCTGAAATGGGAACAGAACCAAAACACAAAATTGTGAGCGTAAAGCCCCATCACGTAGAACTCATTGGCCAGGAGCAACGGCAGGTTCTTTTTCAGGCTGCCCAGCAGCTCCCAGCCCTTTTCACCATGCACCGGGAACGTACGCCGGATGTGGGTGCACATCAGCATGGCGATCAGCGTGAAGCCCACCGCCAGCGACAGCAGGATAATATCCCGCATGGGAAGCAGCTTCCAATACACGCACACACAGGCCAGCAGAAGGCTGACAGCGAAGCTCCCCAGGAAGCTGTAGGTGATCCTCCGATACTCTTTTAAAATGGTGGCAATGCTCATGTAAAAGAACGTGAAGGACAGCCCGGAAAAAAAGATATACGCGATAAAGATGTAATAGAGCGGCAGATGGCCCACCCAGTACATGGCGCAGCCAAAGGGGATCCCCAGCAGGGCCGTCAGGCCGGCCACCAGCAGGTTTCCCGCCTCCACCGCGGAGGCGATCCCGTCGTAGTCCTCGCTGTACACCTTGTCCGCCATGTGCTTGGACAGCAGGATATTCACCCCGGCCACCAGGATGAGGGCAAATATGAAGACGTACAGGATGGTGGAGCTGAGCACCTCCCTGTCGCGATAGGTCATCTCCGCGTAGGGCGGCAGCAGATACATCAGGTTCAGCGCCAGAATGACGATCAGGTTTGGCCCAATGGTGACTATGGTGGCATAGGCCCCCGCGAAAATGGTGCTGAACACGCTCCGCTTTTTGAACAGCCGCTTTAACTCAAAGCCAATTCCCGCCATTATGTACTCGCCTCCCCTTCAAACTGCCGGTAAAGCTCGTGGTATGCCGCGGTGACCTGTTGATTTCGATAAAATTCCCGGGTCCGGATCCTGCCCACATTTCCCATTTCCGCCCGCAGCGCCTCGTCTCCGGCCAGCTCTGCGATGGCATCCGCGATCCTGTCCACGCCCATCACCGGCACAACGATCCCGCTTCTCCCCAGGCGGTCCCTCTCGTTGCCGTACAGCAGCTCATAGCAGCCGCCCACATCGGTGACGATGCAGGGCTTGGCGGCGGCCATGGCCTCCAGGATGCTCAACGGCTGGCCCTCGGAAATGCTGGTCAAAATTATCATGTCCATCTTTCCCAGATAGTCCCGTATGTCCACCAGTCCGGTGAAGATAACATCCTTCACCTGGAAGGTCTCAATGACCTCCAGGCACTCCTCGTAATACTCCGGGTTCTCGTCCGTGGGACCCATAATATACAGCCGCAGGGACGGGACCTTCGCCTTGGCCAGCGCAAAGGCGTTGATCATCGTCTTGACGTCCTTGATGGGCACCACCCGGAGCAGCGCGCCCACATTGATGTATGGATCGTCCGGCTCCTTCTCCGCAATGCCCTCCAGCCGCTCCATATACACGCCGTTGGCGATGACCCTGGTTTTCTCCTTCGGGCATCCCAGCTCCAACTGGATCTTCCGCGCGGAGTCGAACAGGGAGATCACCTGCTCCGCGCAGTCATAGATGCAGCCGGACAGGGTGTAAAAGTAGCGGATCCAGATGTCCTTAAAGATGCCCTGGGTCCAGTCCACCTTGATGATCTCCTCCTCCCGCTCCCGGGTATAAATCCCGTGCTCGGTGAGGATCACCGGCTTGTTATATAAATAGTGCCCCTTGCACGCCAGGACCCCGGCGTAACCCGTGGAGATGGCGTGGTAGCAGTCCGCCTCGGCCACCGGGGCTTTCAGCACCGTGAACAGCGGCAGATACAGCGAGCGCATACTCCACAAAAAATCGGTGAAGGTACACTGGGAATACTTCTCCACATAGAGATCCTGCACCACCTCAAAAAAGGCGCTCCCCATCAGGACATCGTTGACCGACAGGTCTTTCCGGTCAAAGAAGCGGAACAGGCCCGGCCAGTCCACGTCCTGCCCGAACAGCAGCTTGCGGAAGCAGGCCTTTTCCTCCTCGTTCACTGTCGTCTTTTTCCGGAACCATTTCACCACGTCTTTGTCGTTGAGGTAGCACTCCCGGAGCTCCGCCACATTGGCGGGCAGCTCATACCGGAACTGCCCGCTCTGCTCCCTGTCCGGCAGAACGGTGTAGATGGTGAAGTCGATGTGCGGACTGGCCTCCAGCAGCATCTGCACCCAGCTGGAAACGCCGCCCACCACGTAGGGGTAGCACCCCTCCACAAACATCGCCACGTTCATCCGACGCCCTCCTCTCCTTACTGCACCCTGTCCCGGAGCAAAACTGTCGCTTCCCGGTCCATTACCTTGACCAGATACGCGGTTTCCCCGATCTGGGTGACCTCGCAGTTATTCCCGGCCACCGCCCGCTTTTCTGTCCGCACGATATAGAAACACACTTCGTCGAAGCCCTCTGTCTCAATGGAGATGTACCCCTCCCCCATCCGGATTTCCGGCTGGATCAGGACGTACCGCTTATACCGCTCCTCCGCCATGGACAGCGTCATGGCGTCCATCCAGTCTGTGTCCTGATAGATGTCGCCCATCAGCTTGGACAACTCCAGGGAATAGGCGTTCCACTCATAACCCGGGTCGGCGGCGTTCTCCCCCATGACCTCGGTCATATCCAGATAATGCACCGCCAGCCCCTGCCCGGAGACGCCGGTCTGCATTTTGAAAATACTCTCCGCCGTGCGCAGATGTCCCGAGCAGGTGCGGGGAAGCGCCAGCTCCAGCTCCCGCGTCCCCTCGGACACCTCGCAGCCCCTGCGCCGGATCATGTTCATCAGGCTCTGGGTTTCCCGCTGGACGTCCGCCGATGGCGGGCCGTCCATTTGGGCGCTGATCACCAGCCCGTGGCGTTCACACAGCTTCACTATGGACGGCCACACAAGATCCCGCAGGAACATATTGGTGTCCCGGCTGTACAGCTCCCGGATCTGCTCCTCATAGGGATTGTCCAGAACCGGGAAGGAGTCCAGCAGGTTCACCTTGGCGTTGACCACCGGGTACACAAAGACATCCTCTGCGCAGGACAGCAGCCCCGTCAGGATCCCCATACCGCATTCCCCGGTCAGGAAATCGCCGTTGATCACATAAAACCGGCCCTCGCCGTACCGTTTCTCCCAGATAAGCGGGATCAGATCCTTCCGCTCTTTATTGTCCTGCGCCCACTCCACCATCAGCTTTCCGCATCTGGCGTCCACCGTCACCTTGGACACAGTACACGTCAGGCCGTTGTGATACACCTGGCCCTGGATCAGCAGCTTCTCCGACAGCAGGATCCCATCGATCTCCGTGCGTCCTTCGTCGTGCAGCACACCGATGGTCTTGTTCCGCTCCTGCGCGTCCGTTCCCGTCATAATGTGCGCAAAGATCAGCTTCTTGCCCTCCTGGGCATATCGCAGCAGCGCGTCCCCATCGCCGATCTCGTCCCAGCTTTCCGCGGTGACGATAATGACATCGAGGCGCTCCGCCTGCTCCGCGGTGATCTCCTCCACGGTGAAAAATACCCCATAGGTCTTCTTGAGATTCGCCAGCAGCTCCGTCATCTCCTGGGCGCCGCTTTCCCCCTGGCGGCCGCACACCACGGCGATCTCCGGCTCCGCCGCCTCCCATGCGTCCACCGCATTGTAATCCTGCGGCATCAAGATGGGCGTCAGCCACTCATAAATCCCCAGGTTTACCGACAGATTTCCCGCCATGATCAAGTAAAACACCAACATCGCCGCAAATGACAGGATGCAGGCCACATAGTCAGATCGTTTTAACATTTCCCTCCGCCCTTTATTATGACAGATATTCCTTGTACCAGCCGATAGTCAGGGCCAGTCCCCGCGCAAAGTCGAAGTCCGGGTGGTAGTCCAGCAGTCTCCGCGCCTTGCTGATGTCCGCGTGGGAGTGGCGCACATCCCCCGCTCTGGGCTGGACGAACTCGGGCTCCATCTGTACGCCCAGCGCCGCGCAGATGTCCCGATACACATCAAGGATGGTGTCGCGCCCGCCGCAGGCGACATTGAACACCTCGCCCGCCGCCGCCGGCGCGGTACACGCCTTCAGGTTCGCCTCGATGACGTTTTCGATGTAGGTAAAGTCCCTGGATTGCAGCCCGTCCCCGTGGATCCGGGGGCGCTGCCCCCGCAGCAGCAGCCGGACAAACAGCGGGATCACCGCTGCGTAGGCGGAGTCCGGGTCCTGCCGCCGACCAAACACGTTAAAATAGCGCAGCCCCACCGTCTCCAGCCCGTACAGCTTGGTGTAGAGCTTGGCGTATTCCTCGTCCGCCCGCTTGGTCAGCGCGTAGGGGGACAGTACGGCGCCCTCGTCTCCCTCGCGCTTGGGGAGCGTCTGGGAATCGCCGTACACCGACGAGGAGGAGGCGTATACAAACCGCTTTACCCCCGTCTCCTTTGCCGCCTCCAGCATATTCAGTGTTCCCCGGATGTTGATCTCCTCGTAGAGCAGCGGCAGCTGGATGCTCCTCGGCACGCTGCCCCAGGCCGCCTGATGGAGCACATAATCCGCCCCCGCGCACACCTCCCGGCACGTCTCCAGGTCCCGGATGTCCCCCCGGAGGAAGCGGAACTCGCCCAGCCCGGACAGCCCCGCCAGATTCTCCTCCCTGCCCGTGGACAAATCGTCCAGGCAGCGCACAGCGCACCCTTTGTTCAGCAGCGCTTCACACAGGTTCGACCCGATAAAACCGGCGCCGCCGGTGACGACCACCACGGTGCCCTTTGGAAACACGACCTCCTGATAGCTCACAGCAGTTCCCTCCTTCCTGCCTCCGCGGCATCATGCAGCAGTATCACATCCAGCTCCTCAAAGCGCGCCCTGCGCATCCGGCTGATCTGAAGGGACAGCAGCCCAAAGCAGAATAGCTGGGCGCCAAACAGGATCAGCACCGCCGCCAGCACCGGCAGCCCATTCCCCCAGCGCACGGCGCTTATGGTGCCGTACAAGGCCCCCACCAGGACCAGCGCCGTGCCGCAGCTCCCAAACACCCGCATGGGGTGGAACAGCAGGATCACATTCAGGATCAGCAGGATGGTTCGCAGCCCGTCCCGGACCTGCTTGACGGAGCTTTTGCCCACCCGCTTGCGCACGATGATCGGCACCTCTCCGCCCAGATAGCCCTCCTCCTGCATCAACAGGGTGGTCACGGTGGACGCCCCAAACCCCTGCGGCAGCAGGGACAGGTATTTCAGCAGCACGCCCCGCCGGAACGCCCGCAGACCCGAGTTGAAATCCGTGGGGTTCTGGCGGGCAAACACCCGCAGGAAAACGCGCAGGATAGCCTTTCCCAGCGCCCTGCCGGGATCCTCATAGGAGTCCTTCCCCCGCACACCGATGCAGTAGTCCAGGTCCCTCTGCCAAAGCTCCTCCACCACCCGGACCAGATCCTCCGGCCGGTGCTGCCCGTCGGCGTCGTACCAGGCGATGACCTCCCCCTCCGCCAACCGGGCCCCGGTCTTGATGGCCGCGCCGTAGCCCCTGTTCCGCCCATGGCGGATCAGCCGGACCTCCGGGAAAGCGGCGGCCTTTTCCGCCGTGTCGTCCAAGGAGCCGTCGTCCACCACGATGATCTCCGTCTCCTCCAGATCCACAAACGCGATCAGCTCCTCCAGAGCCGCCGCAATCCCCTCGCCCTCGTTATAGGCCGGGATAATCACGCTCAGCCGCTTATGTACGCTCATCTTGCCGCCCCTCCGCGCTCCGCCGCAGCCGCGGCAGCCGCCGTTTTCTGTCTCTCCAGATCCGCCTGGCAACGTAATACAGCCGGAGGCGGAACCGCCTGCGCTCCTCTTTGCTCAGCCGTTTTTTCAAATAGCGGTAATACTCTTTGAAATACTTCCCGTAGTATTCCAACTGCCACGGCTTCAGCTTGCCCATGTAATGGACGATCACCGGGTCCTCCTTGTCGTGCCGCAGCTTCAGCACAAACAGCAGCAGGTTCCACGCCGTTCCATAGCCGGTGTTGAAATTGTAAATCCGCGGGGCAAGCAGGAAGTCCTCTTGGAAATAGAGGTTCATCACATCCTGGTCCGGGTAGGAGGTCCTGTCCCGGTACTCCTCCAAAAGACCGATGAAGCGGTCCAGGGAAAAGTCCGCGCGCATTTTCTCCAGGTTGAACAGCAGCACGCCGGAATTGACATAGTCATAGCTCTCCGGCAGGCCGATGGCCGCCTTCTTGTCCGACAGCATATGGTTGACGGCGTGATCCGCGATCCCCACCAGGGCTTTCCCCTGGAAATCCATCTCATACAGCGGCGAGATGTCCCCCCGGATCAGGATGTCCGGGTCCAGATACAGCACCCGCTCCTCCGTCTCCGGCAGCAGCGCTCCGCACAGGAACCGATAGTACATCTCTTTCGGGAAATATCCGAACACGGGGGCGTCCCGGAACGCCGTCCCATCTACAAAGATGGGGAAGAACCGTCCGCCGTGCTCCGCCATATATCGTTGAAGCTGCCCCCTGCTCTCCTCCGATACGTCTGAGTAGAGCAGGTACAGGTCCACCGGCTCCGGTCCCTGGGCATACAGTGAGTCCAGCATCACAAACAGGGGCCGGATATATTTCTCGTTCAGCGTCACCAGAATATTCATCTGTCTCTCCCTCGATCCCCTACAGCGCGTTCAGCAGCGCCTCCCACTGGTCCAGCACGGCGCGCAGGGAGAACCGGCCCACTGACAGCCTGGCCCGCTCCCCCAGCTCTTGGCGAAGCTGCTCCGAGCCCATCAGCCGGCGCAGCCCCTGGGCAAATCCGGCGCAGTCCCCCACGGGAAACAGGAAACCGTCCTCCCCGTCTGTGACAATATCCCGGGGCCCGGCCTTACAGGCAAAGCTGACCACCGGCCTGCCGTACGCCATGGCCTCGATGAGCACCATGCCGAAGCCCTCGTCCCGGGAGGGCAGCGCGAAGATCCCCGCCTGCCGGTACAGGGCGCCCATATCCGCCGCCTGCCCGGGCAGCTCCACCCGGCGCAGCCCCAGCGCCTCGCGCCGCGCCTCCAGCGCCTGCCGCTCCTCGCCCTCGCCCACGATGCGCAGCGTCCAGTCCGGGAACTCGGCCTCCACCTCGGCCCAGCTCTCCAGCAGGAGGTCAAAGCCCTTGGCCCGGGTCAACCGCCCCGCGGCCAGCACCAGCCGCCCCCCAACGTCCTCCCGGACCGCGTCCTCGAAGGGATTGGGGTTGTATATCTGGCACAGCCTGCCCCGGATCTTCAGATTCTCCTCGTAATACGCCCGGTCCTCTTGGGTGAGCACCAGCACGACATGGGAAAACCGCGCCGCCAGCCGCATGGCCACCCGGCGAAGCCGGTTGTTCTTGCGGAAATGATAGTAAAAATTGAAGTGCTCCCATGCAATCCGCTTTATCCCTGGCAGGCCCGCCGTGGCCGGCAGGCTGTACAGCGTCAGGATCAGATCCACGTCCACCAGGACAGGCAGCGCTTCCTCCCTGACGGCCCTGCGCAGCCCGCGCACCGTCCGCAGATGCTGGACCACCGTGCCGGGATAGTCGTCTCCGAGACGGCGGAACGTGATCCTGCCGTCCAGCGGGAAGGCCAGCTCGTCCTTCCCCCACACGCTGATCACCACCACCTGATGGCCCCGCTCCGCCAGGCCATTGGCAATCTGCTGGAGCACCCGCTCGGTGCCGCCCGCGTTGCTCATATTGCCGATCAAAAAGCCGATCCTCATCCCGCGTTTTCCCCTACAGCCGCCAGTAGCAGCAGCCCGCTTCCTCATACTGCCGCCGGTCATAGATCCCCTTGACGTCCACCAGCAGCCGCTGGGGCAGCTCCGGCCTGTAATAGCCGGCCCAGTCCTCCGGCGTGTAGTCCCGGAACTGCCGGTGGGCCACCGCCACGATCACCGCGTCCAGGCTGCCCTTCTCCACCCGCTCCAGCGGGGTGAGCTCCACGCCGTAGAGCGCCTTCGCCGCCTCCGCGTCTGCGGCGGGGTCCACAATGACAGGGCAGGCCTGGTATTCCTCCAGCTCCCGCACAATGTCAATCACCTTGGTGTTGCGCACGTCGGGGCAGTTCTCCTTGAAGGTGAAGCCGAACACACCGATCCGCGCCCCCTTGATGGGCACGCCCAGACCAATGAGCTTTTTCACCGCGCAGCCCGCGATATACACACCCATGTTATCGTTGATCCGGCGCCCCGCCAAAATGACCTCGGAGTGGTAGCCCAGCCGCTGGGCCTGGTAGGTCAGGTAGTACGGGTCGATCCCAATGCAGTGCCCGCCCACGATGCCCGGCTGAAAGTCCAGAAAGTTCCACTTCGTGCCCGCCGCCCGCAGCACGTCCTGGGTGTCGATCCCCATTTTGTGGAAGATGATGGACAGTTCGTTCATAAAGGCGATGTTGATGTCCCGCTGGGAATTTTCGATCACCTTGGCCGCTTCCGCCACCATGATGCTCTCCGCCCGGTACACCCCCGCCTTCACCACCAGTTCGTACACCTTGGCCACCAGCTCCCGGGTCTGCTCATCGCAGCCGCTGACGATCTTCACGATGTTGTCCAGCCTATGTACCCGGTCGCCGGGGTTGATCCGCTCCGGGGAGTAGCCCACTTTGAAATCCTTCTGATAAACCAGTCCCGATTCCCGTTCCAGGATGGGGACGCAGACCTCCTCCGTCAGCCCCGGGTAGACCGTGGACTCATAGACCACCACGGCCCCCGGCTTCATGTGCCGGCCCAGCAGCGCGCTGGCGCTGATCAGCGGCTTGAGGTCAGGTATTTTGCTCTCGTCAATGGGCGTGGGAACGGCCACAATAAAAAAGCCCGCCTCGTCCAGATCGGTCTCGTCCGCCGTAAAGCGGACCGCGCTGCCGCGCAGCATCTCCGCCCCCACCTCTCCGGTCACGTCAACCCCCGCGCGCAGGCTTTGGATCTTAGCTTCATTGATGTCAAAGCCTACCACATCTACGTGCCGGGAAAAGTTCACGGCAATGGGAAGCCCCACATACCCCAGGCCGACAACGCACAAGCTGCGCCGCCTGTCGATCAAATCCTCATATAAGCAATTCATCGCGGCTCGCTCTCCTCTCTCTTTTTCCAATCACGGGTCCTCCCAAACCCGGACGGCGGATATATCGCGTTTTGCTCCGCCCCCTCCGCTTCGGCGGAAATTCTACCTCTTGCAAAATATCGACCGGTGTATTATCATATCTCTCACCACGGATTGGGAGGGTTCAATTGTGCGAACCAAGGCTCTGCTGAAAAACGGAATGATCATCCTGATCGTTCAGCTGCTTTCCTATGGCATGGATTTTGTATGCCGCTGGGCCTTTATTGCCAACCTTTCCATGGACTATGTTGGAGTCAAGGGGCTGTTCTCCAACACGCTGGAGCTCCTCTCCCTTACGGAGCTGGGCTTGGGCACAGTGATCGTCTACAGCCTTTACGCCCCCCTTGCCGCCGGGGATAAACGCAAAATCCTCGCCCTGCTCCAGTTCTACAAGAAAGCTTACCTTGCCATCGCTTGCCTCGTGGGCGGGATCGGGGTGCTGCTTACCCCATTCCTTCCCCATCTGATCAAGGACTCGCCGGATATCGACCACCTGTATACGATTTTTCTTCTCTATTTGGCCAACTCTGTCGTGTCTTACTTTTTTACCTATAAAACCGCGCTGTTCCTGGCCGACCAAAAGCTTTATGTTACAACACTGTGGAACTGCGGCATGAACGCCCTGCGAAGCATCGTGCAAATCGCCATCCTGTTCCTCACCAAAAACTACCTGCTGTTTTTGGCCGTAAAAATTCCGTTTACCTTGGCGGGCAATCTCACTTTATCCAAACGGGCTGAGAAAACTTATCCGTTTCTGATGTCGGGCAGCCGGCCCGCTCTGACCGGGGATGAGAAAAAATCCCTCCTGCGGAACGTTTTTGCCATGTTTGGCCACCGAAGCGGGGCCACCATCCTCAACTCCACCGATAACCTGGTCATCAGCCGCTTTATCGGTCTCGCCGCCGTGGCCATCAACGACACTTATGCGATGATCCTCAATATGGTTCACTTACTTGTAAACCAGATGTTTTCCGCGCTCACGGCCAGCGTGGGCAATCTGAACGCCACCGAGTCCGCTGAAACCTCCTACCGGGTGTTCCGGATCCTCCATTTCTGCGGCTTCTGGTTTTACACCTTCTGCGCCACCTGTCTGTTTGTGCTGCTCAACCCATTTATTGAACTGGTCTTTGGGGCGCGGTTCCTGTTTGATCCGCTGATCGTCGCGATCATCTGCCTGAATTTCTACATCATCGGCATCCGCAAGGTGCCGCTGATCTTCAAAGAGTCCATGGGGCTGCTTTGGCAGGATTGGTACGCCCCCCTTCTGGAGGTGTGCATCAACCTCACGGTATCCATCGCCCTGGCCTGCTGGTATGGCGTCATCGGTGTATATGTGGGGACCACCGTATGTATGCTGGCCACATCCTTCTGGATGGAGCCCTATGTGCTGTTCCGGCACGGCCTGAAGCGCTCCTGGGGGGCGTTTTGGCGCACCAATCTCAAGTATTTTGCGGTTTCGTTTCTCACCGTCGCGCTGACCTATTTGGGCGGGATGCTGTATCAGGGGCCGCTTCTGGCTGAGCTGGCCGTCAAGGGTCTCTTGTGCCTGATGATCCCCAACGCGCTGCTGTTTTTGCTGTTCCGCCGCTCGGAGGAATTTGCCGGGTTCCTGTCCAAGCTCAAAGCAGTGCTGCCCAAACAGCGATTTGTGAACAAAACAAACATTTTGTAACAGTCTCTCGTATAACGTTCAAATTATAACACATATGTAGAGAAATGCAAGGGGGCATTTTGCTATATGTGTTTACCAATTCCCATATCCTGCTGGAAATTTTCCAATTTTTGCGCGGCTTTTTTGACGCCGCCACTCCCCAGCAGAAATGGGGGTTTTGTCCGTTTGTCCAAATCAGAAAAGTTGTTGGCAAATCCCATTTTTTCAGCGGCCAGAGCCCGATTTGCTGGCCGCATTTCTTTATGTTTGAACGCGAATGGCGTCGGAATCCGCCGCGGGCCAGCCCCCGCCTTGAAACAACAGCCACCAAATGTTTGTTTTGTGCAGATCGGAAACATCAACACACCAGCCTCAACCGTTCCAGCTGCTGGATATGCTCTCTGCCGGTGGTGATCAGATAGAGCCTTGTGGTGTTGATAGAGCTGTGCCCCAGCACGTCGGCCAGCCTGACAATATCCCGGCTTGCGCGGTAAAATTCCGTGGCGAACAGATGGCGCAGGTTGTGGGGGAATACCTTGGAGGGCTCCACCTCCGCGTGGCGGCACAGCCATTTCATCTCCCGCCAGATCTGATGGCGGCAGAGGCCCTTTCCGCTTTTGGTGAGAAATATCTCGCCAAAAGCGATCTTTTGCTTTTTGGTGTATTTGAGGAGCTTGCGGCACAGTTTGCTCGGCAGCATGATCGTGCGGATCTTCCCCTTCAGGCTGATCTCCGCCCGGCCCGTCCGCGCCGTCTCCACCGTGATATAGCGCAGCTCCGACACCCGTATCCCTGTGGCGCAGATGGTTTCGATCAGCAGCTCCAGGCGGATCTTCCCCAGCTCCCGCGCCGTGGCCAGCAGCCGCTCATAGTCCCCCCGGGTCAGCTCCCGGCGCGGCTCCCGGAAGATCCGGCGCTGGACGCGGAGGAACTTCACCCTGCACTCGTCCCAGCCAAGAAAGCGGAACAAGCCGTTTGCCGCCGCCAGCATGGAATTGACCGTCACAGCGGCGTACCCCTCCTTTTGAAGGTGCTCCTTCCACCGCGCCGCCCGCTCCTTGGTCATCGGTTCGTCCCCCAGCCACTGGCTGAGCGCGCGCACATCCCGGAGATATTTTTTGATCGTCCCCGCGCTCCGGTCCTCCTCCCTCAGCATCCGCTCAAATGCCGCGATCTGTTTTGCCGTAATCTGTCTTTTCCTCATAGTTTGGTCCTCCTAACCCTTATTTGTGTTCCCCTGCCCCTATTAGTTTGCCCCAAACAGGCGCTATGATCCGGCCCCTGCCGCCGCATTTCCTATTCCCCGCCCCTTGACGGACGGCCCGCCTTGCGATAAGATATAGGTGACTTTTATTTTGAATATGAGGAGAATCGCTATGAAATCCACCGTCTACTTCACCCGCGACCTCACTCCCGCCGCCATGCTCCGCCTGTATGACGCCCTGGGCGTCACTCTGGAGGGGAAGGTGGCCGTCAAGCTCCACTCCGGCGAGCCCGGAAACCAGAACTTCATCCGCCCCGACTTCATGAAGCCCATGATCGACAAGGTGGGCGGCGCCATCGTGGAGTGCAACACTGCCTATGACGGCGGGCGCAACACCACCCACGCCCACTGGGCCACCATCAAGAGCCACGGCTGGTCCGCCATCGCCCCGGTGGACCTGATGGACGCGGAGGCCGACATGGAGCTGCCCATTCCCAATGGCAAAGTCATCCAGAAAAACTTCGTGGGAGCCAACCTGGCCAACTACGACTCCCTGCTGGTGCTCAGCCACTTCAAGGGCCACCCCATGGGCGGCTTCGGCGGCGCGCTGAAAAACATCTCCATCGGCATCGCCTCCTCCCGCGGCAAGCAGTATATCCACGGCGCGGGGGATATGGACAAGTTCTGGGATGCCGACCACGACTCCTTCCTGGAGTCCATGGCGGACGCGGCCTGGTCCATCCACAACCGCTTCCAGGGCAAGGTGGCCTATATCAACATCATGAAGAATATGTCTGTGGACTGCGACTGCTGCGCCGTGGCCGAGGACCCCAAGATCGGCGACATCGGCATCCTGGCCTGCCTGGATCCGGTGGCGCTGGATCAGGCGTGCCTGGACCTGGTGTACCAGTCCGACGACCCGGGCAAGGCCGACCTCATTAAGCGCATTGAGTCCCGCAACGGCGTCCACACCGTGGAGGCCGCCGCCGCGCTGGGCATTGGCAGCCGGGAGTATGAGCTGGTTACGCTGGACTAAAGAAGCGCGGCCCGCGGCGTGACAACGCCGCGCTCTTGAAGCCTAAACAAAATGAAAGCCCCCCGGCTTACGCCGGAGGGCTTTCATTTTTTGAGAAAAGAGAGAGGGAGGAGATTGTCTGGTTTTGTACCTGACGTGATTATAATACCAGACCTGTCCCCAGAAATGTTGGACGATTTGCGAACCTTTTGTGAAGATTTCATGAACGCGTCGGGAGGGTGGCGCCGGCCTCAGCGCCGACCCCGGTAGCCGCCCGCGCCCACCCGGCGGCTTCCCCGGCTGTAGCGCCTGCGGGCCTTCCGCTTAGGCAGCACCACCGTCAGAAAAAAAACCAATGTTAAAGCCAGCACCACGCCCGTCGCCGCCAGCGCCTTCACCCACCATTTCCCCCAGTACTCCTGGATCTGCTGGATGGTGTACAGGAAGTTGGAGCGCTCCACGCTGTCCATGGCCACCATGTCCAGCGTGCCGTAGGTGACGCCGTCATACTGAAGCGTAATGGTGCCCAGCTTATCCCCGGCGGCCACGGGGGCCTCGACGGACTCGGGGAGCTCCACCAGCAGCTCCGCCCGCTTGGGGTCGTAGTCCGAGGGCATGGTGGCCTCGATCTTCCCCACCGGCTGGGCCATCACGTAGTCCGCCTCGTCGGACAGGGTGACCGCCACCTCCCGCAGGACGTTCTCGGTGTCCTGATCCAGCAGGGTGATCCGGTGGAAGTTGTCAAAGGCCCACTCCAGCAGACGCTTGCTCTCAGAGAAGGAAAATTTGTGCCCGGTGCCCTGCTCGTCCTCGGTGCCCAGCACCACGCAGTAAAAGGTGCGGCCCAGCTCGTCCACGGCGGCGGAGGCCAGACAGCGCCCCGCCTCGCCGGTGTAGCCCGTCTTGATGCCGATGGCCTTGGCGTATGTATAGCCCGTGCCGGCGTAATAGCCAGTCAGCAGGCCGTTGGAGCTGTAGATAATCCGGGACTCCTGGAGGTTGGTGGCCGGGAGCTCATAGGAGGGGGAGCGGACGATGGAGCGGAAGGTCTCGTTCTGCATGGCGGCAAAGGCCATAAGGTAGATGTCATAGGCGGTGGTGTAATGCTCCGGGTCGTGGAGGCCGTGGGGGTTGGCGAAGCGGGTGTCCTCCATGCCCAGCTCCTGGGCCTTGGCGTTCATCCGGACCACAAACTCCGCCGAGGTGCCCGCCACCGCCTCGGACAGGATGTTGCACGCCTCATTGCCGGAGGGCAGCAGGTCGCAGTAAAGCAGATCCAATATGGTCAGCTGCTCCCCTGCCTTGATGCCCGCGGTGGAGCTGTCCCAGGGCAGATCCACCGCCTGGGCGGAGGCGGTGACCTGGGTGCTCAGGGAGATCTCGCCCGCCGCCACCGCGTCCAGCACCACCAGCGAGGTCATGATCTTGGTGATGGAGGCGGGGTACATCCGCTGGCGGGCGTTGAGCTCATAGAGTATCTCGCCGCTGTCCCCGTCCACGATGATGACGGCCCGGGCCTGGGGCTGGGGGTCCTCCAGCGCCAGGGCGGGGCATACCAAGGACAGGGCCATGAGCCCCGCTAAAAGCAGAGAAAGAAAACGATATTTTTTCATAGGAATCTCCCGCAATCTATGATATAATGTAGGGGCGCACCTTGCGCGCCCGTCTGTCGATTGGGCGTTTCCGTGATATGCGGGCGCACATCGCGCGCCCTACAGGGAAAAAGAAATGTCTATACGATTTAGATTATAACAGAAACTTTTCCCCGGCGCAACTGGGGAAAACAGGCTTTTGCGGATAAGGAGGGAGCAATATGCGCCTGACACGGCCAGGCCGCCGGATGGCAGCGCTCATCATGACGGCTGGGGCCGTCATGAGCCTGTGCTTCGCTCAGCGAAGCACAAAAATGACTCCGCTCCCGGCGCTCCCCCACGATCCGCCCGCCATGGCACAGGCCAGCCGGGAAGGACTGGTTGACGTGAACACCGCCGGACTGGACGAGCTGATGACCCTGCCCGGCATCGGCGAGGTCCGCGCCCAGGCCATTCTGGACGACCGGGAGGCCAACGGCCCCTACCGCTACCCGGAAAATTTGATCCGGGTGAAGGGGATCGGAGAGGGCATACTGAGCCAAATTTTAGATCAAACCACAGCAGGAGGTGAAGGCGATGCCCAAAATCTTAGTGGTTGACGACGAGCGCGTCATGGTAAAAGGCATCAAATTCAATTTGGAAAACGAGGGCTATCAGGTGGACACCGGCTCCGACGGCGAGGAGGCGGTGGACAAGGCCCGCATGGGGCAGTATGACCTCATCATATTGGATCTGATGATGCCCAAGATCGACGGCCTACAGGCGTGCATGAAAATACGGGAGTTCTCCAATGTGCCCATCATCATGCTCACGGCAAAGGGCGAGGACACCGATAAGATCATCGGCTTCGAGTGCGGGGCGGACGACTACATCACCAAGCCCTTCAACATCCTGGAGCTGAAAGCCCGGATCCGGGCGCTGCTCCGTCGGGCGGGGGCCGCCGCCCAGCAGCAGCGGGAAGCCGACCGCCTGACCCAGGGGAGCATCACCCTGGATCTGTTGGAGCGGGCCGCCTGGCGGGACGGGGAGCCTGTGGATCTGACCGCCAAGGAATTTGACCTGATGGTGCTGCTGATGCAGAATCCGGGCCGGGTGTACAGCCGGGAAAACCTGCTGAATCTGGTGTGGGGCTATGAGTATATCGGGGAGTTCCGCACGGTGGACGTGCATATCCGCCGCCTGCGGGAAAAACTGGAGCCCGACCCCGCCAACCCGGAGCACATCCTGACCAAGTGGGGCGTGGGCTACTATTTAGCAAATAACGCGTGAGGAATACAACTGGGGCCCCCGCGAAAGCCCAGCCGTTAGGCGGGTTTCGTGGGGAAACGAGACGCAGCAGAGCCGTTAAGCGGCAAAGCCGCGTCAGGCCTAAGCCGCGCAAAGCGCGGCCCACGGCGGACGAGCTTTTCCCAAAGGGAGAAGCGAGTGAGCGCAGCTTGCGGCGAGGAGGTGAGAGCGTATGGCCGAGGCAAAACAGCACAAGAGGGCAGTCCCCTTCTACCGCAGCATCCAGGCCAAATATGCCCTGACCTACCTTCTGGTGGTGGCGGTCATCCTCATCGTGCTGAACACCTATCCTGTGCTCATGGCGGAGAACATGGTGTTCACCTCCAAGGAGAGCACCCTGAAGCGGCAGGCGCTGGTCATCGGCTCCACCCTGGCGGTGTCGGAGAACCTCACCCGGGAGAGCGTGGAGCAGACCATGGCCCTTCTGGAGGAGGCCCAGGGCACCCGGGTGCTGGTCACCGACGCCTCCGGCCTCATCCTGTACGACAGCTCCACCCTGGACAACCGCCTGGGCGACTATGCCCTGATGGGGGAAGTGACAGCGGCCCTGCGAGGGCACGATGCCTCCCGCTCAGAGTACCGGGACAGGGCCATCCGCACCCGGGCGGCGGTTCCGGTGGTGTACCATGGCACGACCCTGGGGGCGGTGTACCTCTATGAATACGACACGGAGCAGGCGGAGGTGCTGCTGTCCATTTTGTCCAACCTGCGGTACATCTCCATCGTCATCTGCGTGGTGGCGCTGGTGCTGGTGCTGCTGCTGTCCAAGACCCTTACCCGGAACACCGTCCGGCTGCTGTCCGCCATCCGCCATGTGCGGGAGGGCGAGTACAGCCACCGGGTGGAGTCCCAGGGCCGGGACGAGATGGCCCAATTGGCGGACGAGTTCAACCAGCTCACCGACCGCCTCCAGACCACCGAGGAGGCCCGGCGGCGGTTTGTGTCCGACGCCTCCCACGAGCTGAAAACCCCCCTGGCCTCCATCCGTCTGCTCACCGACTCCATTCTGCAAAACGAATCGGTGGATATGGCCACGGTGCGGGATTTCGTGGCCGACATCGGCGACGAGGCGGAGCGCCTCACCCGCATCAGCGAGCATCTGCTGGCCCTGACCCGGCTGGACGCCGGGGCGGAGCGCACCCCCGAGCCGGTGGAGCTGGGGCGGGTGGCGGAGAAGGTGGCCCATCTCCTCTCCCCCGTGGCCCAAACGGCGGACGTGGAGCTGCGGTGCAGCCTGGAGCCCGCCTGCGCCCTCATGGCCACGGAGGACGACCTGTACCAGGTGGCCTTCAATCTGGTGGAAAACGCCATCAAGTACAACCTCCCCGGCGGGAGGGTGGACATCGTGGTGCGCCGCCAGGGGGATCGCGTGGCGCTCATCGTGTCCGACACCGGCATGGGCATCCCGGCCGACGACCTGCCCAAGGTCTTTGACCGCTTCTACCGGGTGGACAAGGCCCGGTCACGGGCGGCGGGGGGCACCGGGCTGGGGCTGTCCATCGCCCGGGACACCGCCCGGGTTCACGGCGGGGACATCACCGCGGGGCCCAACCCGGCCGGCCGGGGCACCCGGTTCGAGGCGGAGTTTCCCGCCCTGCGAGAGGGGGATGGCACATGAAAAAAACCGCTGTCTGGCTGCTGCTGGCCGCCTTGCTGCTGGCGCTGGCCTCCGGCTGCAACCGCGCCGGCCAGGAGGAGGAACAGGGCCTGATGCTGTGGTTCCCCACCGACCCGGACCAGGAGCGGCTGTCCGCCGCTCTGGACAGCTGTCCGTACCGGGGCGAGAGCCCGTCCATCCCCGGCCTGCTGGCCGCCCTGCTGGCGGGGCCGCCGTCGGAGTCCTCCGGGCTGGTTGCCGCCATCCCCGCCGGGACGCGGGTTCTGAGCTGGTCGCTGGACAACCGGGTGGTCGATGTGGAGCTGTCCGCTGCCTACGCGGAACTGGTGGGCATCGACCTGACCCTGGCGGACTACTGCATCACCCTCACCCTGACGCAGCTTCCGGGGGTGGACGGGGTGCGCGTCACCGCCAACGGCGGAGGGCAGTCCTACCGGGACCGGCAGGCGCTCTACCCCGGGGACGTGCTGTTCTCCGGCGCGGAGGAGGTGCCGGTGGAGGTCACCGCCGCCCTCTACTTCCGCCGGGA
Organism: Clostridiales bacterium; assembly: GCA_014799475.1. Lineage (GTDB taxonomy): Bacteria > Bacillota > Clostridia > Oscillospirales > Oscillospiraceae > Enterenecus. Next base: position 37,024 of record JAAVHX010000037.1, read on the forward strand.
GGGCGGGGACTCCCTGGGCTATGAGCTGCGGACCTTCCGGCTGACCGAGGACAATGTGCCCGCCAAGGCGGTGCTCACCGCCCTCATCGCCGGCCCGGAGGACAAGGGGCTGGTCCCCCTGCTGCCCAGCCAGCTGACGGTGCGCTCCGCCTGGGTGGACGAGGGCGTCTGCATCGCCGACCTGTCCGCCCACCTGCTGGAGATCCCGGAGGAGGAACGGGCGCTGGCCGTGGAATCCATTGTGGAGACGCTGCGCAGCCTGGACACCGTGGATCAGGTGCAGCTTTTGATCGAGGGGGAGCCCGCGGAGGGATCCGGCGGACCGGACACGGCCCGGGCGGCCGGCCCCTCGGAGTAAATATACAACGGCCTTTGGCCAAAACTATAATAAAAGGAGAGAGCAACATGAATTTCGACACCAACTGCCTCCACGCGGGCTACCGCCCCGGCAACGGAGAACCCCGGAACATCCCCATCATCCAGTCCACCACCTTCCGCTATGAGACCAGCGCGGATATGGGCAAGCTGTTCGACCTGGAGGCGTCCGGCTACTTCTACACCCGCCTGCAAAACCCCACCAGCGACATGGTGGCGGCCCGGCTGTGCGCCCTGGAGGGGGGCACGGCGGCCATGCTGCTGTCCTCAGGACAGGCGGCGTCCTTCTTCTCCATATTCAACATCGCCTCGGCGGGGGATCACATCGTGTCCTCCTCCACCATTTACGGCGGCACCTACAACCTGTTCGCCGTCACCATGAAGCGGATGGGCATCGAGTTCACCTTCATCGACCCGGACTGCTCCGAAGACGAGCTGGACGCCGCCTTCCGGCCCAACACGAAGGCCCTGTTCGGCGAGACCATCGCCAACCCGGCCCTGACGGTGCTGGACATCGAGAAGTTCGCCCGGGCCGCCCACGCCCACGGCGTACCCCTCATCGTGGACAACACCTTCGCCACCCCCGCCCTGTGCCGCCCCTTTGAGTGGGGCGCGGACATCGTCACCCACTCCACCACCAAGTACCTGGACGGCCACGCCGCCGCCGTGGGCGGGGCCATCGTGGACTCGGGCAATTTCGACTGGACCGCCCACGCGGACAAGTACCCCGGCCTGACCACCCCCGACGACAGCTACCACGGCGTGACCTACACCGAGCGGTTCGGCCAGGGGGGCGCTTACGTCACCAAGGCGGTGGTGCAGCTCATGCGGGACTTCGGCTCCACCCCCGCCCCCATGAACGCCTGGCTGCTGGGCATGGGCATGGAGACCCTCCCCCTGCGGATGGCCAAACACTGCGCCAACGCCCAGGCGGTGGCCCAGTGGCTGCAAACCCACGAAAAGGTGGCCTGGGTTCGGTATGCCGGCCTGCCCGGGGACAAATACTATGACCTGGCGCAGAAGTACCTGCCCCACGGCTGCTGCGGGGTGGTCTCCTTCGGCGTCAAGGGCGGACGGGCCGCCGCGGAGCGGTTCATGGCGGGACTGAAGCTGGCCTCCATCGCCACCCATGTGGCGGACGCCAAGACCTGCGTGCTCCACCCCGCCTCCGCCACCCACCGGCAGATGAACGACGCGGAGCTGGTGGCCGCCGGGGTATCCCCCGACCTGGTGCGCCTGTCCGTGGGCATCGAGGATCTGGACGACCTGATCGCCGACCTGGGCCAGGCGTTGAAGCAGGTGTAAGCTTTGTGACCGGAAAGCGGAGCGGCCACGCCGCTCCGTTTTTTCGGGAAATTTTAAAATTCCCCTTGACCTTTCACCAAGTGGAAGGTGTACCATGGCCTCAATGAGGGAGGGAAAACGATGAAGATCAATCAGGTGGAGCAGCTGGTGGGCATCACCAAGGGCAACATCCGCTTCTATGAAAAGGAAGGGCTGCTCACCCCCGGGCGCAATAATGACAACGGCTACCGGGACTACAGCGACGCCGACGTGGCGTGGCTGAAAAAAATCAAGCTGCTGCGGATGCTGGACGTGCCCATTGAGGAGATCCTGCGCCTCAAGTCCGGGGCCCTTACCCTTGAGGACGCCATGGGGCGGCACATCATCCAGCTGGAGCGCAGGCAGGCCAACCTGGCGGCGGCCCAGGCCGTGTGCGCCCAGATCCGGGACAGCCGCAGCCAGTTGGACGGGCTGGACGCGGACGGGGTGCTGGCATCCATGGAGCGGCAGGAACAGGAGGGCACAAAGTTTATGAACGTGGGAAAACAGGACAAATTGACCCGGTATGTCAGCCCCGTTGGGGCGGCGGTGATGGTGCTGGCCATGATGGCGGCGTTCATCGCCCTGATCGTGTGGGGGTTCACCGTGGACGCGGCGGACGCGCCCCCCATCGGGGTCATCATCGCGCTGGCGGCCATTCCGGTGATCGTCATCATCGGCGTGCTGGCGGCGCTGTACCAGCGCATCAAGCAGATCAGAGGAGGGGAAGAAGATGCTGCTGCTCAATATTGACCACATCCCCGGACGGGAGATCGAGGCGCTGGCCCTGGTGAAGGGCTCGGTGGTCCAGTGCAAGAGCGTCGGCAAAGACTTCATGGCTGGCATGAAAACCTTCGTGGGCGGGGAGATCGAGAGCTACACCGATATGCTCAACGAGGCCCGGCAGCTGGCCACCAAGCGGATGGTGGACGAGGCGGAAAAGCTGGGCGCGGACGCGGTTGTGAACGTCCGCTATGCCTCCGCGTCCATCATGCAGGGTGCGGCAGAGATCACCGTGTACGGTACCGCGGTCAGGTATAAGTAAAGCACGGCAGCAGCCTTTGACCTGCTGTAAGCTTTGCGAAAACACGGATCCTGCCGAAAAATGTAAAATAAGCTTGACACATAATGTAAAGCGTGCTATACTCCGATCGTAAAGCGAACCTTACATCATTTTCCAAGGGAGAGATTGACTATGCTTCGCATCGAACACTATTCCAAAACCTACCCTGGAGGGAAAAGGGCCGTGGACGACCTGACCCTCCATGTGCGCCCCGGCGAGATCTACGGCTTCATCGGCCACAACGGGGCGGGCAAGACCACCACCCTGCGGGCCTGCGCGGGCGTGATGGACTTCACTGAGGGCACCATCACCATCGACGGCCACGACGTGAAAAAGGATCCGGTGGGGGCCAAGCGGGTCACTGCCTTCCTGCCCGACAACCCGGACCTGTACGAGTTCATGAAGGGCATCGACTACCTGAACTTCATCGCCGACCTCTACGACATCCCGGCGGAGCAGCGCACGAAGGACATCGGCAAATTCGGCGACGCCTTTGAGCTGACGGGCAACCTGGGCTCCCCCATCGGCAGCTATTCCCACGGGATGCGCCAGAAGCTGGCCCTCATCTCCGCCTTTATCCGCCGGCCCCGCCTGCTTATCTTAGATGAGCCCTTCGTGGGCCTGGATCCCTCCGCCTCCCACCTGATGAAGGGCTTTCTGGCCGACCTGTGCCAGAGCGGCTCGGCGGTATTTTTCTCCACCCATGTGCTGGAGGTGGCGGAAAAGCTGTGCCACCAGATCGCCATCATCAAGGACGGGCGGCTGGTGAAGTCCGGCCCCACCGACGCGCTGGTGGGCGACTCCTCCCTGGAGAACGTGTTCCTGGAGCTGGAGGGAGAGCAATGAAAAAGTTCTTCGCGCTGCTGAAGGTCAGCGTCAAGTCCATGCTGCTGTCCTCCACCAATACCCCGGGCCGGAGCCGCAAGAAGGCGGCCTCCGGCATCGGAGCCATCCTGCTCATCGCCTTTCTGGGGCTGTACCTGTCCGGCCTGTACAGCTTTATGCTGATGGAGGTGCTGGCTCCCGTCCACATGGAGGTGCTGGTGTTCATCTTCATGGGCATCGCCGCGCTGGCCATGGGGCTGCTGTTCACCACCTTCGCGGTGAAGGGCGTGGTGTTCGGCGGCAAGGACAACGACCTGCTGCTGAGTATGCCTGTGTCCTCCACCGTGCTGATGGCCAGCCGGATCATGGCCATCTACCTGGAGAACCTGCTGTTCTCCTTCTTCGTGCTGGGCCCCGCCGGGGCGGTGTGCGCCTTTTTGACCCAGAGTGGGGTGGGCCATAATCTGCTGTTCTGGGTGCGGCTGCTCATTGCCGTGCTGGCCCTCCCCCTGCTGGACACGGCGCTGTCCGTGCTGTTCGGGGCGCTGGTGGCCTTTCTGTCCGCAAAGGTATCCAAGGGCGGGGCGCTGGGGCAGAACATCGTCATGGCGCTGTACATGGTGGCGGTATTCTGGTTCTCCTTCAACCTCAGCGGCATGATCGAGGATCTGGCCGCCAACGCCGTCGGAATCAAAGACTCTCTGAGCTGGGCCGCCCCCATCCTGTGGATGGGCGACGGCATCCTGGGCGACTGGAAGCTGCTGCTGGCCTTCGTTGCCTGCTGCGCCGTCCCCCTCGCGCTGGTGGTGTTCGGGCTGGGCAAGGTGTACCGTCAGGCGGTCACCGCCTTCGCCGCCCGCTCCGCCCGGAACGACTACAAGCTGTCCGCCCAGTCCGCGTCGGGCCAGACAAAGGCCCTGCTGGCCAAGGAGGCCAAGCGCTTCTTCGGCACCCCCATGTATCTGTGGAACTGCGGCCTCGGCCTCATTATGCTGCTGGCGGCGGGTGTCGCGGCGCTGGTGATGCGGGACGACCTGCGGGCATTCATCGCCATGACCGGGGGGCTCCTGCCCGTGCTCCCCATAGCGGCGGCGGTGATGGGCTTCTGCCTGTGCACCTGCATCATCACGGCCCCCGCCATCAGCCTGGAGGGCAAATATCTCTGGATCCTGCGGGAGGCCCCCATGGATGAGAGCGCCCTGCTGTGGATCAAGGTGGGCTTCCAGCTCCTGCTCAGCCTGCCCTGCACCGTCATCGCCGGCGTGTGCATCGCCATCGCCGTGGAACTGTCCGCGTGGCAGGGGGCGGTGCTGGTGGTCTCCATGCTGGTCTTTGCCGTGGGCCAGGCGGTGTTCGGAATGCTCATGGGCCTGTGCTTCCCCAAGCTGGACGCGGTGAACGAGACGGTGGTGATGAAGCAGTCCCTGGCCGCCTTCCTGGGGATGTTCGTGCCCATGGCGGCGCTGGGCCTGTGCGGGCTGCTGTACTGGCTGGGCGGCAAGGTGGCGGAGTGGGCCGCGCTGGCCTTCCCCATCGCCCTGCTGGCCGTGTTGACCGCGCTGTGTACCGTCCTCCTTGTCAAGCGGGGGCCGGCCATGCTGAAGGCGCTGTGATTTGATGAAGCCCCTCCGCACTTCGTGCGGAGGGGCTTCTTTGTTGACACCGGCGGGACAAACGTTTATAATCAGGTAACAGACAAACAGGAAAGGGGCATGGGCATGGCAGAACAAGAAAATATGGCCGGGAAGCTTTATCTCGTGCCCACCCCCATTGGAAACCTGGGGGACATCTCCCGCCGGGCCGCCGAGACCTTGGGGTCGGCGGATTTCATCGCCGCCGAAGACACCCGGGTGACGGTGAAGCTGCTCAACCATCTGGAGCTGAAAAAGCCCATGGTGATCTATCACCGGCACAACTGCGAGACCGTCGGCCCCGCCATCCTCCAACGGCTGGAGGCGGGCGAGACCTGCGCCCTGGTCACCGACGCGGGCACCCCCGCCATCTCCGACCCCGGGGAGGATCTGGTCGCCCTGTGCGCCGCCCACGGGGTGGCGGTGGAATCCATCCCCGGCCCCTGCGCGCTGACCGTGGCGCTGTCCGTGTCCGGCCTGCCAACGGGGCGGTTCACCTTTGAGGGCTTCCTGCCCCTAAACAAGAAAAACCGCCGGGCCCAGCTGGACGCCCTGGCGGGGGAAGAGCGCACCATGATCTTCTACGAGGCCCCCCACAAGCTGCGCGCCACCCTAGGCGATCTGGCGGCGGTTTTCGGCTCGGACCGGCCCATGGCGGTCTGCCGGGAGCTGACCAAGCTCCACGAGGAGGTGCTGCGCCTCCCCATCGGGGAAGCGGTGGAGCATTTCGCCGCCCGGGAGCCCCGGGGGGAGTTTGTGCTGGTGGTGGGAGGGTGCCCGCCCCGGGACGAGGCGCCGGACGGCGACGCCGCCCTGGCCCGGGCGGAGCAGCTTCGCCGGGAGGGACTGCCGCTCAAGGAGGCGGCGGCACGGGCGGCGGAGGAGTTTGGCGTGCGCAAGCGCCTGCTTTACAACCAAATCACGGAAAAAGAGGGACGGTGAACCCTCCAAGCATCCGGCCGCAAAAATAACCTGATCCTGGAAATTTTCCTGGAAGCTCTTACCTGTATCGCCAACAGTTGGAAATGATAACAATTTGTATAATATTTCTGGGAATTCTTGGAGGTCAAATACCACGCGAATCATGTCGAAACGGCAGGGTTTCCCAAAAAATTTTTCCGACAAAAAAGCCGCCTTTTCGGCGGCTTTTCTCACAACATAGGGCAGGGGAATTATTTGCCGCTCAGGTCTTTCAAGCAGCCGGTGCAGATATTTTTCCCCTTGAAAGCCGTGATTTCCCGGGAATCCCCGCAGAAAATGCAGGCAGGTTGGTACTTGTTCAGAATGATGGACGAGCCGTCTACATAGATCTCCAGTGGGTCACGCTCCGCGATGTCCAGAGTGCGGCGCAGCTCGATCGGCAGCACGATGCGCCCCAATTCGTCGACTTTTCGGACAATTCCGGTCGCTTTCATGTTCGAAATCCTCCTTGCACCATGCAATGAATTTTTTACATCACACACTACAACATCATTATAACATAACGTATAACTTTGTCAATCAAAAAATTGGAGAAAATGCGTAATTATTGGAATTGCTGTCGAATCATACCATGCCCCCCTGATTTTGGGACATGATTTTGTCCGCCGCACCGTATATATGGGGCAACGGGCAAAGGGGGAAGCAAGCTATGGCGATGTCGCTGATCTGGACGGTGATGGTGGGGGCGGCCATCCTGTGCGGCCTGGCCACGGGGAACGGCCCGGCGGTGGCCAAGGGCGCACTGGACGGCGCCGCCGCCGGGGTGGAGCTGTGCCTGTCCATGATGGGGGTGCTATGCCTGTGGATGGGGGTCATGGAGGTGATGGAGCGCTCCGGGATCGCCCGGGGGCTGTCCAGACTGCTGCGGCCCGCCATACGCCGGCTGTACCCGGACTTCGCCCGGGACGGCAAGGTGATGGACGCGGTGAGCGCCAACCTGTCCGCCAACCTGCTGGGCCTGGGCAACGCCGCCACCCCCCTGGGGCTGGAGGCCGCCCGCCTCATGGCGGAGCGCACCCCCGGCGTGGCGTCGGACGGGCTTTGCATGCTGGTGGTGACCAACACCGCCTCCCTCCAGCTCATCCCCACCACGGTGGCCAGCGTCCGGGCGGCGGCGGGGAGCGCCAACCCCTTTGACATCCTGCCCGCGGTGTGGCTGGCGTCCACCGTGTCCATCGCGGTGGGGGTGACGGCGGCGAAGCTGTTCGCCCGTGTGTGGAGGTGAAGAGATGGATCTGATCTTCACCATGCTGGTACCCTTCCTGATGCTGGCGGTGGCCCTGTGGGGCCTGGTCAAGCGGGTGGATCTGTGGGGGGCGCTGACCGACGGGGCGGAAAAGGGCCTGAAGGTGTCCCTGCGCATCATGCCGCCCCTGATTGGCCTGCTGACGGCGGTGTATATGCTCCGGGCCTCCGGGGCGCTGGAGCTTTTAGGCCAGGCGGTGGGGCCGCTGCTGTCGGCGGTGGGCATCCCGGCGGAGACCATCGGGCTGCTGCTGGTGCGTCCGGTGAGCGGCTCGGCCGCTCTCGGCGTGGGTGCGGAGCTCATCGAGACCTACGGCCCCGACTCCCTGGTGGGGCGGACGGCGGCGGTGATGCTGGGCTCTACCGAGACCACGTTCTATACGATAGCGGTATACTTCGGGGCGGCGAAAGTGGGCAAGACCCGCTACGCCGTCCCGGCGGCGCTGTGCGCGGACATCGCCGGGTTCCTGGCCGCGTCCTGGGCGGTAAGACTGCTGTTTTGAGCTTTTATGGTTCCTCCTGATCCAGGACGGTCAACTTTGACTCAGAGGCGCAGAGGTACATCTCCTCACAGTCCCGCTGGGCTTCGATCAATATCTGGATGGCTTTTTCTGTATTCCGCATAAGATGGAGGTACATTTCTTTATAGTCTGGCATACCCATCACCTCCTTTTGTTTATCTAATATTAGCAAAGTTTAGCACAGATTGTCAAGCATATGCTAAACAATGTTTTATAATGTTATACAAGAGGTGAGACAGATGGCGAAAACTGAAACACAAATTGGTATTCGTGTAACTTATGAATTTAAGGCCCGCCTTGAAGCACAAGCACAAAAGGAACGACGTTCCGTTGCAAATTTAATTTATAAAGTAATGGAAGAGTACCTGGAACAGCAGGAAAAAGAGGCATAAAAACTCCCCACCCGGACGGGTGGGGAGTTTTTCGTATCCGATTTATTCCTCCGCCATGGCCTTTGCGGCGGCGATGGCCTTCTCCTGGGCGGCGGGGGGGCAGTCCTCGTAACGCACGAAGTGCAGCGTGAAGGAGCCCCTGGACTGGGTCATGGCCCGCAGGTCGATGGCGTAGGTGGTCATCTCGGCCATGGGCACCTCGGCGTCCAGCGTCTGGTAGCCGTTGCCGGCGGAGTTCATGCCCATCACGCGGCCCCGGCGCTTGGTGATGTCGCCCATGACATCGCCCATGTAGCTGTCGGGGATGGTGACCTTCAGCTCGCCCACCGGCTCCAGCAGCACGGGGGATGCCTCGGGCAGGGCGGCCTTATAGGCCAGTTGGGCGGCGGTCTTGAAGGCGATTTCGGAGGAGTCCACCGGGTGGTAGCTTCCGTCGTACAGCGTGGCCTTCAGGTTGACCATGGGATAGCCCGCCAGCACGCCGTGGACGCAGGCTTCCCGCAGGCCCTTTTCCACGGCGGGGAAGAAGTTCTTGGGCACCGCGCCGCCGACCACTTCCTCGCAGAACTCCATAGACTCGCTCTCGCAGGGCTCGAAGCGGATCCACACATCGCCGAACTGGCCGGAACCGCCGGTCTGCTTCTTGTGGCGGCCCTGCTTGGATACCGGCTTGCGGATCTTCTCGCGGTAGGCCACGCGGGGCTCGGACAGCTCCGCGTCCACGTTGAAGCGGCTCTTCAGCTTGCTCACCAGCACGTCCATCTGGATGTCGCCGGCGGTGGTGATCACCATCTGGTGGGTCTCGGCGTTGTTCACCACGGTGAAGGTGGGGTCTTCCTCGTTCAGGCGGCCCAGGCCGGCGGCGATCTTGTCCTCCTGGCCCCGGGTCTTGGGGGCGATGGCCTTGGAGAAGTTGGGTTCGGCGAAGGGGATGGGGTCCAGCTTGATGAACTTGCGCTGGTCGCACAGGGTGTCGCCGGTCTTGACGCGGTCCATCTTGCCGATGGCGCCGATGTCGCCGCAGCCCAGCTCCTTGACCTCCTCGCTCTTCTTGCCGCGCATGGTATACAGGCGGCCCAGCTTCTCGTTGGCGCCGGTGGTGGCATTCACCAGGGTCATGTCGGAGGAGATGTCGCCGGAGAGCACCTTGACGAAGGAGAACTTGCCATACTGGTCGGCCACGGTCTTAAACACGAACGCGGCGGGGACGGCGCCCTGGGAGACGATGAAGTCCTCGGGCTCGCCGTTCTTGTCGGTGCCGGAGGCGGGGACGCCCTCCAGGGGGTTGGGCAGCAGGTCCACGATCATGTCCAGCAGCATCAGGGTGCCCAGGCCGGTGAAGGCGGAGCCGCACACCACGGGCACCAGGGAGCAGTCCTTCACGCCGGCGCGCAGGCCCTGCATGATCTCGGCGTAGGTGAATTCCTCACCGCCGAAGAACTTCTCCATGAACTCCTCACTGGTCTCGGCCACGGACTCCATCAGCTGGTCGTAGATCTCGTTGATAACGTCCACCTTGTCCTCGGGGATGGGGATCTCCTTGCGCTTGCTGCCGGCCGGCTCAAAGGCGCGCTTGTGGAGCACGTCCACCACGCCGGTGACCTTCTTGCTGGCGTCCCAGATGGGGACTACCAGGGGCGCTACGCTCTTGCCAAAACGCTCCCGCAGGGCATCAAAGGCGGCGTTGAAGTCGATGTTGTCCTCGTCCATCTTGGAGATATAGACGATGCGGGGCAGCTTGCGGTCCTCCAACAGCTGCCAGCCGCGCTCGGTGCCCACGGACATACCGCCCTTGGCGGCGCACACCAGCACGCCCGCGTCGGCCACAGACAGGCACTCGGCCACCTCGCCGGCGAAATCGAAGTTGCCGGGGGCGTCCAGCACGTTGATTTTGCAGCCGTTATACTCCACGGGGGCGATGGCGGCGGAGATGGAGATCTGGCGCTTGGTCTCCTCGGCGTCGTAGTCGCAGACGGTGCTGCCGTCGGTGGTCCTGCCCATGCGGGCGATGGCGCCGGTCATGTGGAGAAAACTCTCGACCAGGGTGGTTTTACCGTTGCCGCCGTGGCCTAACAGACAGATATTTCGGATGCTGTGGGGAGAATAGCTCATAATTGTTCCACTCCTTAAACGATTAGTGCCCGGCCCCCACGGGGCGGCCAAAGCGTCACTGAAAACAATTATACAATAATCCCCGCAGTTTGGCAACGGTTATTTGATAAATTTGACGAATCTTTTTTTGCTGCAACGCGGGAAGGACCGGGCCGCGGCGCGGCCCGGTCCTTCCAGTCGTTACCTCTTGCAGTACGAGGCAATGGCGTCGCTCATCTTCTGGGCGGTGCCGGGGCCGTACTTGTCCAAATTCTCCCTGAACCGGGGGTCATTGACGTAGCTCTCCCCCAGACAGGCCAGGATGCCGTCGGTGCAGTTGTAGTGGTATTGGGTGATGTGGGCCTGCCAGCGTTTCACCAGGGCCTGCCCCTCCTCCCCCTCCGGGTCGGTGCACTTGCCAAAGGCGGTGAAGATCTCCTCCATCTCGGCGTTGATCTGGGCCTCCTGCTCGGGGGTGTATTTGGCGTGTTTCTCCCGGCTCTCCAGGAACGCCTCGGTGTTGCCCCAGCGCTCCGCCGCCTCCGCGGCATACCGCTCCTTTACCGCCTCCCAGTCCGCCTGGGTGGGCTTGGGTCTCTCATCGTACATTGCGATACCTCCAATCGTCTCGTCCACCAGCCGCAGCATATCGTCCAGCCGCCGCCGCTTCATCAACAGCAGCGTCCGGTGCTTTTGCAGGGCCTCGGTGCGGTCGTTGTCGGGGGCGTCCAGGATGCGCCCGATCTGCTCCAGCGGCACGTCCAGCTCACGGTAGAACAGGATCTGCTGCAAAGACGCCATGGCCGTCTCATCGTAGAACCGATACCCGGCCTGGGTGGTCTCCGACGGTTTCAGCAGTCCGATCTCATCGTACCAGCGCAGTGTCCGCACACTAACGCCCGCTCGGCGCGCCGCCTCACTGACGGATAATCTCATCGCCGTTCGCCTCCTCGAAAAGCACTGTAACCCATGACGTAACGGGAGAGTCAAGGGGGTTTTCAAAAATTTTTTCTGTACACGGGCCAAAAGCTGTGGTAGAATGCCTGTGACCGACCTCCACTTCGGTCCAAACGGCGGGCAGAGAGCCGCGAGGGGGAAAGCGCGTTCCCCTTCGGAAGGGACGCCCGCCGCTGCGTCAATGCGCTGACGCTCTAAACATAAAGGAGGTTTTCTGTGATGCGCAAATTTTCTGTCCTTGACCTGGTCCTGGCCGCCATGGCGGCGGCACTGTACGCCCTGCTGGGGTACTTCGGCGACATTTTGCAGCTCACCTTCGGCCCCATCCAGTGCCGGATCGCCGAGGCGCTCACCGTTCTGCCCTTCCTGTTCCCGGCCACAGCGCCAGGACTGGCCATCGGCTGTCTTATCACCAACCTGCTGTCCCCCTACGGGCCCATCGACGTGATCTTCGGCACCCTGGCCACCGCCATCGCCGCCTGGCTCGCCGCAAAAATGCCCCGGTGGTATCTGGCGGCCCTGCCTCCCATCATCGTCAACGCCATCATCCTGCCCCCCATGTGGGCCTGGGCGGAGGTGGGAACCGTCAACGCCGCCTTCTGGACGGCCTGCGGCTTCAACGCGGTGACCTTCATCATCGGCGAGGCGCTGGCCTGCTATGTGCTGGGCACGGTGCTGCTCAAGGCGCTGGCCCAAGTCGGCTACCTCAAACCCATCATGCGCCAGGCGGCGCAGGCGCCATCAGTTTAACGTGAAAGCCCTGGGTGGTGGAGCACCCAGGGTTTTTTTGTCGCGTCATTGCCGGCACAGCCGGCAACGACTGCTCGGGCGGCGCCATGCGCCGCCTTGGTGGAGCGCCCGGGGCCTTTATTTGATTTAACCAGGAAAAACCAGTCTCGCGTCATTCCGAAGCCTCATGCCCTTTTGGCCGTCCTCATTTTCATCTTCTGATACCGCTTCGTGGTGTAAATCCACAGCGACAGCGCATAGGAGGCGTACAGCATCAGTGCCGTAACCAGGAGGACCATCATGATTGCGGCGGGCGAGCCCGTCCGCAAAAACGCTGTGCCCATCCCTGAGTTCGAGATCAGGCCAATCGGGATCAGGCACCACATCATAGCGCTGGTGCAGATCTCGTTTTTGAAAAAGTATCCGCTGGGGATGCCGGCGCATAGGAACAAGACGCCAAACCAAGCGCCCAAAACATAGCTCGGCATGACGTCTGCCAGTGTAAACTGGTGGATCGCGGCGGAGGCGGCGCACGCGGCAAAGCTTATGACGGAAATCGCGGCCAGCAGCAAGGCGCAGAACATATACCGGCTCAGCACGATGTCGCGGTTTGTAATGGGCAGGACGGGGAGGTAGTCCTTCCAATCGCTTTGCTCTTCCGCCTTGACAATCTCGGTGAGGACAGCGACGCCCATCATTGGAAGACAGAGCGCGATATATCTCGCACCGTCATTGGGCAGCAGCAGAATCACAGCAATCAAAAGCAGCGCACTGGCGGCCCTGTACAGCGGACCAAACTGCTTTTTGAATACGATAAAATCTTTAGAAACCAGTCCTGTCATGTCCGCTCCCCCCTGATGTATAAAAGCATGATGTCGTCAAGGGCGGCGGGGTCAACGATACATCCGGGGTATTTCCTGGCGATGCCCGCACGGTCCGCCACCAAAACCTGGTACTCATAGTCCTGCCTGCGCCACGCGACGATGTCTTCTTTGTCCATGTTCGCGAATTGCTCCGCCCCGCAGTGAACGATCCCATAATGATAAACCAGCTCGTCCTTTGGCTTGCAGAACAGCAGCTTCCCCTCATAGAGAAACGCGACATAGTCCGCAATTTTTTCCAGGTCGCTGGTGATGTGCGAGGAAAACAGCACACTGTTTCTCTCGTCCTGGACAAAATCAAGAAGCAGGTCAAGGATCTCGTCCCGCATCACAGGGTCCAGGCCGCTGGTCGCCTCATCCAGCAGCAGCAGTTTGGAATGGTGCGCCAGGGCAATCGCAAAGTTCAGCTTGACCTTCATCCCCTTTGAAAAGGTCCATATCTCCTGCCCTTTCGGAAGATTGAATTTTTGAATGAGCGCACGAAATTGCTCCCTGTCCCAATGGGTATAGATGCGGCCCATCACCGTTTCAATATCGGAAATGGTAAACATACGGGGGAGGTTACAGGTATCCTGCACCATGCCGATGCTTTGCTTGAGCTCTTTTTCATGAATGATATTGTCTTTTCCAAAAACGCGGATTTCGCCGCCGTCCTTTTCAATGGCATGGATAATCAGATCGATCGTGGTGGTTTTCCCCGCCCCGTTTTCGCCAATCAAGCCCATAATTGCCCCGCTGGGTACGGTCAGGGACAGCCCGTCCAGGCAGAATCCGGGATAGCGTTTCGTCAGCTTGTCTATTTGCAGAATTGCATCCATAAATCACCCCTCCTCCTGATAAAACATGGTCAGCAGCTCCACCAATTTGCCCAGCGGTATTCCGCACGTCCGCCCAATATCGGCCGCCTGCTGCAAATGGTTTTCCGCCTGCCGCTGCTGCTCCTCCTGGACAAAGTCCCGGTTCTGCGCCGACACAAAGCTCCCCCGCCCCACGGTGGTTTCAATAAAACCATCGCGCTGAAGCTCCTCGTATGCCCTTTGGACCGTAATCACGCTGATATGCAGGGATTTTGCCAGGGCCCGCATGGATGGAATGGCGTCGCCTGTCTGCAGTTCGCCGCGCATAATCATCGCTTTGAATTGCGATGTGATCTGTTCATAGATCGGCTTGCTGGTATTGCTGCTGATGATAATCTCCACGCAAAACACCCGTCCTATAGTGTACTCATTTGATAAGTACATTATAGGGCGGGTGTTGGCGCTTGTCAAGGCTTATCTATGCCCACGCCTCTTTTAATAAAGCGGCGGCCTCGGCCAGCTCCCCCTCGGTCAGCCCCGCAAAGCCCAGCACCACGGTGGAGGGTTTTGGCTCCACCCCATGACAGTAACGGCTCAGGGGGTGGATGCCCACCGACTTGGCCGCCGCCCGTGCCACCAGCTCCCCCTCTGAGAACCGGGGAAGCGTCACCAGGAAGTGCAGCCCCGCATCCGCCCCAGAGATGGTCACGCCGGGAATCTCCCTCAGCGCCTCGGTAAACAGGGCGCATTTTTTGCGGTACAGGTTCCCCGTCCGCCGCAGGTGCCGCCCGTACAGCCCCTGGGCCAGAAAGCGCCGCAAGCTCTCCTGCTCAAACCGGGAGACGGTACACGCCCCATGGGAAAAGGTGGCACGGTAGCGCTCCAGCAGCTCGGGCGGCAGGATCATATACGCCACGCGGATGGCCGGGGCGATGGAGCGGGAAAAGGTGCCCATATACACCACCCGCCCCGCCCGGTCAAGCCCTTGCAAGGCCGGTATGGGCCGGGAGGAGTAGCGGAACTCGCTGTCGTAATCGTCCTCGATGAGGAAGCGGCCGGGGGCGGACGCCGCCCAGTGGAGGAGCCGGCTGCGCCGTCCGGCGGGCATGGTCACCCCCAGCGGGAACTGGTGGGACGGGGTGACGTAGGCCAGCCCCGCGCCGGAACGCTCCAGCGCCTCCGGGCACATCCCCTCCCCGTTCACAGGGATGGGAACGGCTTCCCGCCCGTGGAGGGAGGCGGCGGCGTAGGCGGCGGGGTAGCCCGGGTCCTCCAGGGCGATGGCCTTCTGTTCGGGCAGGAGCTGGAGCAGGAGGGACAGCAGATAATCCGCCCCCGCCCCCACCACCACCTGCTCCGGGGTACAGCAAACCCCCCGGTACTGGGCCAGCAGCTCGGCCAGGGCGGCGCGCAGGGGCAGATCGCCTTGGGGGTGGCCCCGCTGAAGCAGCCCCGGGTTTTCGTACACCGCCTCCTTGGTGATCCGCGCCCAGGAGGAGAAGGGGAACACCGACGTATCCACCGCCGAGGTGGAGCAGTCATAGGCCCACTTGGGCGCAGGGGGCGGGGCCGCCTCTGAGACCGACGCCGGCGCGGCGGGGGACGGGGGCAGCAGATCGGCGCATACGTAGCCGCTGCGGGGGCGGGCTACCACGTAGCCCTCCGCCGCCAGCAGGGAGTAGGCCGTTTCCACGGTGCTCATGCTCACCCCGGCCAAGGCACACAGCCGCCGCTTGGAGGGCAGCTTGCTCCCCGGGGACAGCGCCCCGGACTGGATGGCGGCGGCGATGTGGCGGTAGAGCTGGTCGTACAGCGGCGCGTCTTCGGTAAATACGGGGAGGGGGAAGGAGTCGGGCATAGGGGATGGCCTCCTTTGGTAAATCGTAACAGGGCGTTATGGGGCGGCACACCTTGGAACGTCATTGGGGCTGCGCCCCAACGACCGTTCCGGGCGTCTTCGACGCCCCAGGGGCCGTCATTGGGCCTGCGGCCCAACAACTGGCCCGTGTGTGGGGCTACGCCCCACACACTATCTGACCCTATAAAAAAGTCGAAAACTGAGTCTGGAAACCATGCCAGTTTTTATTATAATAGCACCAGAACGAGGGGTTGTCAAACGAGGCCCCGGAAGGAGTTGGAAGCTATGAATCCTGAAACTGAAAAACTGCTGCACGAAAAGCTGGTCCGCGAGGAAAAGCTGCGCAAGCTGACCTTTGCGGCCATGATGACGGCGCTGGTTTTCGTGAGCAATTATCTGCGTATTGTCCTGCCCATCGCGGTGGGGGGCGTTACCGCTTTCACCTTGGCCAATATTATGTGCACGCTGTCCGGCCTGATGCTGGGGCCCTGGTGGGGCCTTGCTGCCGCCGGACTTGGCTCCGCCCTGTATGATTTGACGAATCCTGTTTATGCGGTGGAGGCCCCCATCACCTTCTTTACCAAGGGGACTTATGGCCTGGTGGCTGGACTGGTGCTGTACTATGTGTTTGTCAAGCAGCTGAAACAGGAGCGGAGCGGATACTTGCCCATGGTGGCGTCCGCCCTCTGTGCGGCGGTGGCCTTTTTGGCGATCTATTCCGTGAAGGTCTATTTTTACAACGGGATGCTGGTGCAGGGGTTCACCGAACCGGTCCAGTGCTGGGCACTGATCGTGGCAAAGCTGCCCGCCACGCTGGTCAACGGCGCCCTCGCTGTGATCTTTGCCCCCATCCTGGGCGTAGCGCTCCACAAGGCGCTGAAAGCGGCCCACTTGGAGATAAATCCGGCATAAGCCGTTGCAGCTGACAAAAAACCGGGTGCGTTCCACACGCACCCGGTTTCCTATTTGACCACTTCCACAATGGTGCCGCCCCCCAGTACGGCTCCGTTTTCGTCGTATGCCACCGCCGCCTGCCCGGGCGTCACCGCCCGCTGGGGCTGGGCAAAGCTGAGCCGCACCCGCTCCCCTTCCGGGCACACCGTGACAGGCTGCTCTGTCTGGCGGTAGCGGGTCTTGGCCAGGGCCGGGAAGGGCTCTTCCGGCAGTTCAATAAGCCAGTTCCAGCCCGCCGCCACACAGCCACTGGAGTACAGCGCCTCCTCCGGGCCCACGGTGACGGTGTTGTCCGCCATGCACTTATCGCACACGTAGATGCGTCCCGACGACGACACCCCCACCCCCCGGCGCTGGCCGATGGTGAGCCCCGCCGCGCCCCGGTGGCGGCCCACCACCTTCCCTGCCTGGTCGATGATGTCCCCGACGGGATAGGTTTTCCCGGTGTAGCGCTCCATAAAGGCCAGGTAGTCCCCGTCCGGGACGAAGCAGATGTCCTGGCTGTCGTGCTTGCGGGCGTTGACGAAACCCTCCCGCTCCGCGATCTGCCGCACCTCCCCCTTGGTCAGCCCGCCCAGCGGGAACAGGGTGCGGCCCAGCTGTTCCCGGGGGATGGGGTAGAGCACATAGCTCTGATCCCGGCTCAGGTCAGCGGCCTTGGTCATGCGAAAACCCCCCGCCCCGTCGTCCACGATTTGGGCGTAGTGGCCGGTGGCGATGTAGTCGCACCCCAGCTCCAGCGCCCGGCGGTGCAGCTTGTCGAATTTCAAAAAGCGGTTGCAGTCGATGCAGGGGTTGGGGGTCTCCCCCCGCTCGTAGGCGTCCACAAAGCGCCGGATCACCTTCTCCTCAAACTCATCGGAGAAGTTGAATACATAGTGGGGAATGCCCATGCGGCGGGCCACCTCCCGGGCGTCCTCCACGTCGTCCAGGGTGCAGCAGGGGTGGCCCTTGTCCAGCCCCACCGCTTCGTTGCCGAACAGCTTCATGGTGACCCCAATGCACTCGTACCCCTGCTCTTGAAGGAGGTACGCCGCCACGCTGGAGTCCACCCCGCCGCTCATGGCCACCAGCACCCGCTTTTTGCTCCGCTCCATGCCGCTCACCTTCTTTGTGCTCTTTATGAGGCATTATACCACACAGTTCCCGATTTGGAAAGAACCCATGCCCTGGTCAAAAAATCCAGAAAAATTTTTGCGGGTGCTCTTGACAAATCGGTTAGCATATGCTATCCTTATCTCATCAGTTAGCTACCGCAAACTGCAAAGCTTTTCCTCCAATGTTTCGAACCGGGAGACCGCCCGCGCCGCAAGGTGCGGGCGGTCTCTTTTCCTTCAGAGATCAAAAGCGGCCCTCACCTACCGTGAGGGCCGCTCTCATGCGTTTTCAATCGGACAGCAGGATCCGGTCGTTGTCCAGATCCTTCCCTGTCCCCGCCTTAAAGCGGCGGAGCAGGTCATCCACCGTCATGCCCGCGCGCTCCTGGCCGGAGACGTCCAGCACGATGTTTCCGTCCGCCATCATCAGCGTGCGGTTTCCCAGCTCCAGCGCCTGCCTCATGTTGTGGGTCACCATCAGGCAGGTGATCTGGTTCTCCGCGATGATAGTCCGGGTGAGCTCCAGCACCTTTTCCGCCGTGCCCGGGTCCAGGGCGGCGGTGTGCTCGTCCAGCAGCAGCAGCTTGGGGGTGACCAGGGTAGCCATGAGCAGGGTGAGCGCCTGACGCTGGCCGCCGGACAGCAGGCCCACCGGCTGGCGCATCCGATCCTCCAACCCCATACCCAGCAGCTTCAGCTTCTCGGCAAAAAATTCCTTATCCTTTTTCGTGATCCGGCTGAACGGGGCCTTGCCCTGGGCCGAGCGCAGATAGGCCAGGGCGAGGTTCTCCTCGATGGTCATCGACGGCGCGGTGCCCCGCAGGGGGTCCTGGAACAGCCGCCCGATCACGCGGCTGCGCTTGTGGTCAGGGGTAAAGGTGATGTCCTTTCCGTCCAGCGCAATGGAACCGCTGTCCACATAGAAGCTGCCCGCGATGGCGTTCAAAAGGGTGGATTTGCCCGCCCCGTTGGAGCCGATGATGGAGGCGAAATCCCCGGGCCGGAGATGCAAAGACACATGGGACAGCGCTGTCTTTTCGTTGATGGTGCCAGGATTGAAGGTCTTGGAGATGTCCACAATGTTCAGCATATCAGCGTCCCCCCTTCCGGAGCGCGGTAAGCCTGCGCTTCTCGAGGCCCACGCCCTCCTTGATGGTGGGGGCCGCGATGGCCAGCGCCACCACGATGGCGATGAACAGCCTCAGGCATTCGATGGGTACGATCTTAGTGTAAAACACCCAGGCGTAAATAAAGCGGTAAATGATGGAACCCGCCATGACGGCCAGGATGCCGCGGCCGATGGAGCGGCGGCCCAACACCGTCTCGCCGATGATGAGGCAGGCAAGGCCGATGACCACGATCCCGGTGCCCGAATTGATGTCCACGGTTTTCTGATACTGGCCCACCACGGCCCCTGACAGGGCGGTGAGGGCGTTGGAGACGCACAGCCCCACCGTGACGGTGTAGGCCGGGTTGACGGAGGACGCCCGCACCATGTCCCGGTTGTCGCCGGTGGCCCGGATGGACAGGCCCAGCCGGGTGCCCAGGAACAGGTACAGCAGCACTCCGGCCAGGATGGTGATCCCGCCGGACAGGATCAGCTTGTACCAGTCCCCGATGATGTCGGTATCTACCACGTCCCGCAGCATGGTGAACACGGTGTCCACCCGGAGCAGGCTGGCGCTGGAGCTGCGGCCCATGGCCAGGAAGTTCACGGTGTACAACCCCGTGTTGGTGATGATACCCGCCAGGATGGAGGGCACCCCCATACGGGTCTGCAAGAAGGCGGTGACGAAGCCGGCGCAAGCCCCGGCCAGCATGGCCGCCGGGATGGCCAGGATGGGGTGCCCCGCCGCCGCCATGGTCACCGACACCGCCGCCCCCAGCACGAAGCAGCCATCGGTGGTCAGGTCGGCCACATCCAGGATGCGATAGCTCAAAAACAGGGCCATGGCCACCAGGGCGTACTGGAAGCCCAGATCCAGGGCGGTTTGTGAAATCAGAAGGATCGCTCCCATGGGTGTCTGCCTCCTTAATCCTCGGTAGTCTGCACCTCCACCACGGTGCCCATGCTGCTGAACACGGAATAGTCGGCCTTCAGCTCAGCGGCGGTCTCGGTGTTGACGGTGATGATGCCGCCGTCCATCAGGTAGTAGTCCTCCAGACCGCCCATGCCCTTGGTAATGGCCTCATAGGCCAGGTCGGCGGTGCGGGCGCCAAGATCCGTGTAATTCACGCCGCAGGTGGCAAAGGCGCCGTTGCGCACGAAGGAATCCGCCCCGGTGTAGTGGGGGATGCCCGCCTTGGCCAGATCCTCGTAGATGGCCAGCTCGGCCACGGCGATGACGTTGTCGGTGGGGGTGAACACGGCGTCCACACCGGCGGCGATGAGGGCGGAGGCGGCGGCCACCACCTCGTCATTGGTATTGGCGGTCTGCTCCACATAGGCGATACCCTTGTTGTCCAGATAAGCCTTGGCGTCGGCGATGGGCTTGACGGAGTTGGGCTCGGACAGGGAGTACAGCAGGCCCACCTTGGACACATCCGGGTTCTGGGCCAGCATCATGTCAAAGATAAGGGCGGTGTTCAGCGCGTCGCTGGTGCCGGTCACGTAGTCGATGCCGGCGAGCTCAGCCGCCTCGGGGTCGGAAATGGCGGCGTACACCACCGGGGTCTTGGTCTCCTCGGCGCTGGAGGCGGCGATCTGGGCCGCGGTGGTGGCAATGGGGATGATGGCGTCCACCTTGTCCGCGATGGCCTGGTCGGCCAGCTGCTTCAGCACGGTCTGGTCGTTCTGCTGGCCGCAGGTGATGTCGTACTCGATCTTCACGCCGTTATCGGCGGCGATCTTGTCCAGTTCGGCGGCCACAGCCTTGGCGATCTCGTCCAGAGAGGGATGGTCGAACTGCTTGATGATGGCCACCTTGTAGGTGGTGTCGCCGGAGGGCTGCTGGGTCTGTTCCCCCTGGGGCGGCTGGCTGTCCTGGGTCTTGCCGCTGGAGCAGGCGCACAGCGAAAGGGTCATGGCCGCGGCGGCGGCAAGGGCAAAGAACTTCTTGACGATGTTGTGCTTTTTCATGGTGTTTTCCTCCACATATTTTATTTTGGATGGCAGATGACCCGAATTTTGCCGGGATCCGGGGAGGAAAGGCAAACAAAAAAGCTCTTGCCCCACATGGGACAAAAGCTGTTGCTTCTGCGATACCACCCAAATTGACGTTAAAAACGTCCACTCGCTTACGCGTACCATCATACGCGCCCCGATGGATAACGGGTGGGAAACCCGTCGGTCCCTACTTGGCCCTATGCCGTTCGGTCCGCCCTCCGAAGTCCATTCGCCAGCCGCTCGCCGCCCCGTTCCCACCATCGGGGGCTCTCTGAAGGTCTGCCATGCCGGTTACTTCTCTCCGTCACTGGTTTGTGCTGTTTGGTTGTTGTCGTTATTATATGCGGGGGAGCGGCATTTGTCAACCCCCTTTTTTAAGAAATTTTTACCGCATTAAAGCAGGAAAGCCCCGGGGCTCACCCGGGGCTTTCCGCGCTCCGCTCAACGCAGCGGGAGTTTGTCCTTGTTCACCACAAAATAGGTCATGCTGGTGATGGGCACGCCGCCCTTCTCATAGCGGCCAAAGCCCCACGCACGATCTTGCCGATCCATCAGAAGCTTGAAAACGATAAGGCCAAAAAATCGCCCCGCCTGCTCTGTGTTCTTGCCGCAGGCATAATAAAGGGGCTCATAGGGCGTGCCTGTCCAGTCATGGCCGGGGATCCATCCGGCGGTACTCACCTCATCGTCGCCGATGGCCTCGTTAATGGCCTCCACTACCCGCTCATAGTCGGCGTCCGACAGCTTACCGCGCCAAAAATTAAATTCTTGCTCATGGGGCAAGTCCTCCACTAACGCGTCGCGATCAAAAGACCACAGCATATTTTTCGCCTCCTTATTTTTTCACATACCACATGGTGTTTGTCTTGTCCTTTCCCTCCACCGTCACGTTGGTGATTGAACCTTTCTCCACTTCTTTGTAATAGGTCTTGCCCAGGTTCAGCTTGATCCCCTTGCTCATTGTCCAATCCACCCCGAACAGCGCCCGAATGGAAAACCTCTTCCCGCTTGGCAGGGCGTCTACCCGTTCCAGCAGGCTTTTGTATGCGCTCACAAAGCCGTCGTTGGGCAGCACCATCGCCCGGATATAGAGCGGCACCGAGAGATTCAGCTTTGCCGCCTCACCGGACAAATACTGCATTTCCTCCCCGTTGAACATGACCTGGACATTGGTTTTTCCATCTTCCATTTTCTGATACCCCTTTCTATTTTCCGGTTCTCATACTTATTTTCCGTGTCTTTGATTTTATTGTGCCATGTTAATAAATTATTGTCAATAGTATTTCTAAATATTTTTATTCTTTATTTAAAACTTTACATTTTAATTCTTTGCGGCCCAACGCTCCTTCTTTCAGCGCCCAGGTTTAAAGGTTGACCGTGCCCGCTCCCGCCCATAAGATCCGAAGCGGCGCCCAGGTCTGTGCCCGGACGCCGCTCTTTTACCACTTATTCTCCACTTTTTCCGCAAATCCCATCAGATCCCTGACTTCAAGCCTTGTCCCGTCGTCCAGCACCGCCGTGCCGCTGAACCGCCCGAACACCTGGTGCTGGTCGCTCTTGATGAGCTTCACATCCGTGCAGGACGCCCGGTCGAGGACGGGGACGAAGTCCATCTCAAACCGCCCATCGTCGCTGGTGAACCGCCAGGGGCTCATGTAGTCCTCTTTGCCCTCCCGCATGGGGATGCCAAAGTCCACCTGGGACAGCTTGTGGACCTTTCCCTTGTAAAACAGCATATTCTCCGTGGCGGCGGAGGTGTCGCCAAAGCCGTATCCGATGTTGAACCCGAAGTCCGCCCCGTCTACCAGCCCGGAGGCGGAGCCCCAGTACCAGGTGTTGTGATACGTCCACACGCCCCGGCCCCAGTCCAGCACGGCAAAGGAGCTGTCCGGCTCGAAGTGGTACTCCTCCTCGCCGATGCGTACCGTCCCGGCGGCCCGCACACAGTTGATCTTCTGGTTGTAGTAGAAGTGGGCCTTTTTCTCGAAGGGGGTGCAGATGACCATAGACTCCTCCGGCTCGTCCGTAAGGGTAAGCTGGACGTCAATGGGCAGGTCGTCCTTGAATCTGTCCATGTGGGCGGTGAGCTGGCGCTTCCCCTCCGCCGCCTGGAACAGGATGGCGTGGCGCTTCCCGGAGCTGGCGGTGATCCCCGCCGCCGAAGTGGACGGCAATGCCGTGCGGCCCATGGGGAAAACAGACATGGGGCTTTTTGTGATCTCCCACGGCTCCCCCTCAAAGGACAGGAAGGAAATGGAATCCAGCCCCATATAGCTGTTGTCGGCAATGGTCAAGGCCACGCCGAAGCGGTCGTTCCCCACATAATAATAGTCCCATTCCTTCAGCCGGGTGGCGCCGCCCTTCACCTTTTTCCGATCGTACACGGGGAGCAGCCGCTTGGCGAAGCCCGCCCGGGTGAGGTTTCCCTGCTCGTCCAGCAGGGGGATCTGTTCCGTGATCTCGTACTGCATACAGATACCTCCACAATTTTTTGACGCTCAATTTCACTCTTTTTGTAAAAATATTGTATCACAGTTTCTTCCCCTATCCAAGACCAATCGTCCGGTACCTTGTACCGTTTCCGGGAACTCCCCTGACTGGAAATTTTCGGGGGACAGGCAAGCTCACCCATCGCCCCGCATAATCTCTCCCCACGGAGGTGATGGCATTGCTTCGGCTGCTCAAGGAAAAACGGGTACGGGACGCGCTGGTGGGACTGGCTCTGCTCATCGCCACGGCGGGGCTGGTGGCCTCGCCGGATCAGGCCATCGCCGGCGCCAAGGACGGCCTGACCCTGTGCTTCAACGTCATCGTGCCCTCCCTGTTTCCCTTCTTCGTGCTGTCCTCCCTGGTGGTGGATCTGGGCCTGGCCGCCTATCTGGGCCGGGCACTGGAGGGGTTGATGCGCCCCCTCTTCCGGGTGAGCGGAAGCTGCGCGGCGGCGGTGGCACTGGGCTTCATCGGCGGCTACCCCGTGGGGGCGCGCACCGCCCTCCAGCTCTACCAGCAAGGGCTGTGCTCCAAAACGGAGGCGGAGCGGCTGCTGGCCTTTTGCAACAACTCTGGCCCCGCTTTCATCTTAGGGGTGGTGGGCGCAGGCATTTTTGGGGACAGCCGGGTGGGCCTTCTGCTCTACCTCACCCATGCCCTGGCGTCGCTGATCGTGGGACTGCTATTCCGTTTTTATGGCGGGTCGGAGCAAAAGCGCGCGCCCAAGTCCCATCCCAAACCCATCCAGACGGTCACTATCCCCGCCGCGTTCACAGGGGCGGTGACCCGCTCCCTTCAAAGCACGTTGAATATCTGCGCCTTTGTGGTATTTTTTGCCGTGGTGCTCCAGCTTTTGTCCGCCTACGGAATGTTCACGGCATTGGCGCAGCTGCTGTCCTTGGCCGGTTTTCAGCCGGAGTGGGCCAAGCGGTTAGTGGCGGGCCTGCTGGAGCTGTCCTCCGGCGTGTCCTCCCTGCGGGGAACCACCCAGCTGGCGGGGCGGGTGTCCATGGCGGCCTTCATGCTGGGGTGGGCTGGGCTGTCAGTCCACTGTCAAGTGCTGTCCTTCCTGGTAGACAGCGGCCTATCCGCCAAAACCTATTTGGCCGGGAAGCTGTGCCATGGGCTGGCTGCCGCCGGACTAACTTGGTGTCTCGCCCGGCTGTTCCCCCTGTCCGCCCCCGTGGCGGACTACCTGGCGGAGCAGGCGGAATCCATCGCGGCAATGGACTTTTCCACAGCGCTGGCTGCGTCCTCGCTGGCGGCGCTGGCGGGCTGGTTGATTTTGGCGGCGCTGTGCCGCTCGCTCTGGCGAAATAAGTGTGGAAATTCCGCGAAATATCGTGTATAATAGAGAAGCGCGGAGCCGTCGTGAGCAAAGCGGATGGAGCGGAGCGAAAGCAAACGCCAGAGTCCCGCAGCGTGGGTCTGGTGTTTGCTTGAGTCGCAGCGAAGCCGCGCGTCGCGAACAGGCGTAACGTGACAATGGAGAAGCGCGGATTTACGTCACAACACTTTACCATCTCCGGGGGGAGCCGCCATGCTGTTTGATAAACATATCGAGCCCCGCTGCGCCTACTGCCAGCGAGCTACACCGCTGGACGAGGGCCAGATGATGTGCGTCAAAAAAGGGATCGTAGCCTGCGCCGGCTCCTGCCGCCGGTTCCGCTATGACCCCCTGAAGCGTACGCCGCCTAAGCCCCTGGCGGCCTCATTCGCTCACCTGAAGGACGAGGATTTCACCCTATGATCCTCGTCCTTTTTTATACAAGAAGAAAGCGGACAGCCTTTCGACTGTCCGCTTCTTTGTGTCGGCACTACCTATCTTCCCAGGCCGTCGCCAGCCAAGTATTTTCGGCGCGAGTGAGCTTAACTGCCGTGTTCGGGATGGGAACGGGTGGACCCTCACCGCAATCAGCACCGA
>JAAVHX010000038.1 GCA_014799475.1 Clostridiales bacterium
TCTGCTGACAAAATCTACTGCAATACAGCAGTGCAACCGGGCGGCGGCAAGCTGGCGGTCAATTTCGAGGGGACAGTGGCCTCGGTCGAGGAATCCCGGATCACATTGGAAAATGGCCAGGTGATCCTCGTCACCGACGATACGGTTTTTTCCATCGCCAGCGGTGTGGTGGAAAACATCATCCTGTCCGAAGGGGACCACATCCAAGGGTGTACCAGTGATGACCCTGCGGCCTCCGAGATCACTGCGTCCCGCATCCATTTCATCGCGTTTTGACCGTAACGGAGCTGAAGCGGAGGCAAAGCATTTGCCTCCGCTTCAGCCGGATGAAAGAGGGAGTCACACATGACAGACCAAACAATTGTCGACCTGTTTTGGCGGCGTTCAGAGGACGCGATACAGGGCACCGCACAAAAATACGGAAAATATCTAACGAAAATTGCCATGAATGTTCTCAACTGCCGTGAGGACTCTGAGGAATGTGTCAGCGATACATATCTTACAGCCTGGAAGCAGATCCCCCCTGATCGTCCTCAAAAGCTGCTCCCATATTTGGGCCGCATTACTCGTTGCTTGGCGCTGAATCGCTACGACTACCTAAAAGCGCAGAAACGGAACGGCGAATTCACGGTGCAGCTCACGGAATTGGAAGAATGCCTAAGCGCACCGGATACCATAGAGAACCAATATGAACAGGGTGAGCTGTCCGCTGAAATTTCCGTTTTTTTGAGAACGCTTAATTCAGAAAAACGGAACATATTTATCCGGCGGTACTGGTTTTCTGACAGCATTGCCGATATAGCAAAACGATTTGATCTCAGCGAAGGCAACGTAAAATCGATTCTGTTCCGGCTCCGAAAACAGCTGAAACAACATCTGGAAAGTGAGGGCTATCGCATATGAACCGCGAATCATTCTATTTAGAGATCGGCAGCATTGACGATGACCTCATACAAGAGGCCAGTGAGGCGCATGGGCATAAAGTGCACAGGATCGGTCTCATTCGGTTGGCCGGCATCGCTGCCTGTCTGTGCCTGGTCTGTGCCACTGTGCTGCTTAATATGCGCGGAGACGTTATCTACTACAATGAGGCTCCGGCCCCGCTTACCGCAAAGGTGTTGGTGCCATCCGATGAAACTACCGTAGTCCTCACGTTGACCTATCAGGAGCTTTTCGATTATTACGGCCTGGAGCCGTTTCCTGATGTGCTGTCTGGGCTGCAAAGGCTGGAGCAGACATACTTCTACGTTTACCGATCCCCCAAAGATACAATATACGACACCAATGTTCTAAACTATTATTCTGATGATGGAAAACAAACGCTGACGATTGTGATTTCAAAAAATGGATCTGAGCCTGCTGCGCAGCAGCAAAATATGAAAAAGTCAAGAATTGACGGTACCCCTGTAGTGCTTGCTGTGTCAGATACTCCCTCGGGAGCGACCGATTGTTGGGCGGAAATCTGCGGCCAGGATATTTATTTCCGCATTGTGGCATCCGGCATGGATGAGTCCTCGTTTACTGACATCATCCGCGAGATCGTTCAGCTTCAGCAATAAAAAGTCAAACTCGTATGATGGTATCGACGGAAACGGCGGCATCGTCAAAACCTGTCATCTATGCGGGCCATGGAGAGCGCCGCGGCGGACGGCCTGTCTGACCCGGCACTGCCCTACGGGTATCTTTCGGAGGAGATGGAGAGGCCGCTGGCCCTCTCCTGATCACTCTTGCGCCGGGTATATCTCCTCCAGCCGCGCCTGGACCACCCAGCGGGTCTCATGGCCGCTCTCCGTGCAGGTGGAGAGGGTCAGCAGCTTGTCCTCCGGGCCGGGGATCACCCCCGTGTCGATCACGGAGCCGCGCAGGCACTGGTCGATCATCTCCTGACGGGCCTCCTCGCTGTCCAGGTTCTGCGCGTAGACCGCGCTGGTGACGCTTGGCTCCCAGGCGGCGAAGATCCGATAGCGGCGCACGCCCTTGCCGTCCGTGATATAGACGTAGGGGTGCTCCGCCCAGAAGTCCTGCTCCGCATATCGGTGCAGGGGGCCGAACATGGTGCCGTTGCGCATCCGGTGGCCGTAGATGATGGTATGGAACCCCTCGAAGTCCGGGCTGCTGCGCCAGTCCAGGAAGATGGCCCCGCCGCCGTTCCACTTTTTCTCCCAGGTATGATGCAGATAATAGTCGTTGTCCGGGCCCTGGAGGATCGGGTGGGAGATGTCCGCGCCGGGAACGGTGAGCCAGGCCGCCACGTCCGGGTTGACCGCCCGCAGGGCGGCCAGATCCAGGCACGACAGCTCATTCACCACAGGGTCCGTGGATACGGGCTCCGTGGCCGGGTCCTGACCCGGCGCGGCGGGGGCGTCCCCCTGTTCCGCCGGCGGCGTGGGCCTGGCATGGGCGAGTTCCACCGCCCGTTCCGTGGCCTCGGCGCTGTCCCGCCACTGGAGCTGCTGCCGCAGCAGGACCCCGGCGCAGACCAGCGCCGCCAGGATCAGCACCGTATTCAAAATCACGCGAAGCCGCCTGCTCATGGCGCACCTCCTCGAAATAGGGGAGGGCCCGGAAGATCCGGGCCCTCTTTGTCGTTACGCGTTTTCCTTGCGCTTGCCGGTGTTCACATACACCAGACCCATGCCGCAGGCCAGCAATACGACCAGCCACATCGCGGTGGACGCCTCGCCGGTCTGAGGCACGTCGCCCAGGGGCACGTCGGGCTCGTCGATCTCGATTTCAGGAAGGTCGGTCAGCGGGATCTCGGGGTCCTCAATGTCCACAGGCTCCTCGGGCGTCTCGCCCAGCGGGGTCTCGGGATCTTCGATCTCCACAGGCTCCTCGGGATCAGGGTCGGGCACGGGATCGGGATCGGGGGTGGGCGCGGGGTTGGGATCGGGGTTGGGATTGGGATCAGGATCGGGATCGGGGGTGCCGGGGATTTCCGGCTCCTCAGCCTCATAGAACTTCAGGCCGTACATCCACCGCAGTGTATTGGGACTGTAATCGACCAGGATATAGCTCACGGCACTCGCTCTCGCGTCGTATCCCCTGGCATCCTGACCCAGGATCATCTGCTCCTCGGCGCCCTCCTCGCGGTCTTTGGGGTTATCCAGCTTCCACTGGGAATCCTTGATCAGATTGAACTCCACCGAGCTCACAGTTGCCGGATCAAAAGTGCAAATATCATCACCCATATAGGCCGCCGTGTTGTTCCGGATTTTGGCTTTGTCGCTCATGTTCAACACGACGTCGTTGGTGACGACGTAAACACCGCCGCCCCTGCCGGTGTCCTCTTTCCCTTTCAGCGGGGTGATATAATTATTCACATAGGATTGCGATTCTTTGTTCACCTCAGTGCCCTCAAGGATAGCGAGGTACTTGGTGAGGGAGGCGTTGTTCTTTTCAATGGTGGCATTGCCGTTCATGGTAAGCGTGGATTTCGCGTCAAGTATGATACCAGCGCCACCGGCGCCCGTGTTGTTCGCGATGGTGGCGTTATCGGTCATCGTAGTCTCGCCATATCTGATGATCGCACCGCCGCCATTCAAGGACGCGTTGCCTGTAATACTGGCGTTTCCGCTCAGATTGACCGTGCCGCCATGGCTCTCGAAACCGCCGCCTTCCAGCACTCCCACGTTCCCCGTAATACTGGCGTCGCCGCTCATATTGAACGTGGTGTGGGTTATGGTATCCTGGCTGCTCTGGAAGCCGTTCATGACGCCGCCGGAATACAGGCTCACATTGCCTTCGATGGTGCCGCCCTGCATATCGAACGTACTCTGCCAGCGGTTCCAGACGCCGCCGGCATAGCGACCGCTGTTGTCCTCGATGGTGCCGCCCGTCATGGTGAACGTGCCCTCGTTGATCGTTCCGTCCTCGTTCTTGACGCCCTCGTTCTTGACGCCGCCGGCCCCGACGTAGAGATCCTCGTTGCCCTTGATCGTGCCGCCCGTCATGGTGAACGTGCCGCCCTGGTTGTAGACACCGCCGGCCCCTTCTTGGCTGCTTGTGTTGTTCTCGATCGCGCCGCCGTTCATGGTGAACTCGCTGTCCTTACCGTTGTAGACGCCGCCGGCCGACTCCGAGCCTTTGCCCTTGTTGTCCTCGATCACGCCGCCGTTCATGGTGAAGGTGCCGCCGTCCGCGTTGGTGACGCCGCCGGCCACGTGCTGGTCGAACAACCACGTGCTGGCTCCCTCGTTCTCCGCGATCTTGCCGCCGTCCATGGTGAAGTCGCCCTCGTTGTAGACGCCGCCGCCCTTGACACCGCCGGTAATGGCGCCGGACTCATAGGTGCCATCTTCAGCGGAGCCTGTCGCGCTGCTGTCCGTCAGGGTCAGCTCGCCGTCCTCATCGACCTTGATCACGGAACTGACCTTGCCGTCGCCGTCAATGTCGTTGCCGTTCAGGTCGATGGTAACATTTCCGTCTACCACAATACCGGCTGTCAGCTTGGAATTCATTTGGGTGCCATTATAGCTGCCTTCAACAACGAAGTTGTTGCCGGTGTCCGTTTTCTCGTCGAACGTGACCTTCTCGTGGAGCTTGACGTTGACCGTGCCGGTGTCGTCCTTGGATGCCTCGATGCTGATGTCACCAGTGGCATTATACTGATTCTCACCGGTGTCGATCGCATTCTGCAAATCGGTGAAGCTAGCCGCGAAAGACGGAGCGACCAGACTGGCGCACATGACCAGGGACAGGCCTACAGACAAAATCTTGCTCAGTTTCTTCATGGTTTTTCTTCCTTTCTTTGCATATTTCGGACGCAAAGGTATCCGGTAACCGAACGAGCTTAGGGCGTTTTTCAGCTTCCCCCGCTATGGGAGCCAGAGGGCCAGCGCGCCCCTTAGCCTCTGGTTTTGCGTCTTACAGTTTCCCGTAATTTGCCGTGCAACCGGTCGAGCATAAGGCTTAACGCCTTTTAGCCCCTGGCTTTGCGTCCCATTGTTTCCAATGGTTTGCCAACGCGCCCGGTCTGTCCCACCCGCCGCCCCGGCGCGTCTGGCGGCGGATGATCGCGTGGAACCCCTCCCTTCTTCGGTGGATCTGCCGCTTCGGGCGCGGCCCCTACGGTCTTGCCGGGGATTGCCCGTTTTGCGCGTCAAATTCACGCAAGAATTTGTCGTGGAGGTCCTCCTCTCCCCGTTTTCGGGCCTTGACGGCGTCCTCGAAGCGGGTGTAGCTGCCCAGGTAGTGGCGCTTGCCCTTGAAGCAGATGCTGGCGCGCCAGCGCTGATTGGACTTCCGCCACTCCACGCCGGGCACGCCGCTGGTGTTGTTGCTGCGCACCGTCTTGGCCCGCAGCATCTCCACGCAGGTCCCGTCGATATAGGTCAGGCTGGCCCGGCCGATCTCGGCGGGGGACTGCCCATGGAGTGGGCTGTGGTCTTTCTGTGCTCCCATGGTGTCCACCGCCTTTCGAGATTTGTCCCTCTACTTTATACGGCGTTGGGGACATGGCGATTTTGGACACCTGGTTTGAAAAATTTTAAAAAGGTTTTAAAAATTTTTGGGGGTCATTCTTCCGCCTTCACACTCTCCGCCACGCGGATCATGTCCTCCTCCTCAAAGGGCGCGGACAGCCAGAAGGACACCCCGGCCGTTTCGTCGCGCCAGAACAGCTCGTTAAGCCCCTCCTTGTTCTCTCCCAGCAGGAGCACCCCGGTTCCCTCGCCCACGGCAACTTCCCGGCCTTCGGCCCCCATATCCGCGCCGGTGAGGTCATAGCAGAACACGGCTTCCGTGCCGCCGGGGGTACGGTAGACGATCATGCCCTCGTTCTCATACAGCGCCTCCCGATCCCACTCGCAGCCCTCCGGCAGCCAGGTGGGGCGGTAAACGATGGCCCGCGCCGCGGGTTCCGGCCCCTGGGATTCCGCCGGCGGGGATGACGGCTCCGCGGAGGCGGTGGAAGCCGGCCTTTCCGTGCGCGGGGGCGGCTCTTTTACATAGACCTGTTTCGCCGACAGCCTGGCGATGACGGCCAATCCCACGGCCAGCAGCGCCAGCAGGAGCCCAAGCAGCCAGGGCAGCCAGTACCGGACCGGATGGTCCGTCCGGAGGATCAGCTTTTTCATTTTGCGCTCAAAGTCCGGCGAGAAGGCGGCCTCGCAGTCCTCCGGCTCCGGCAGGGTGCGCAGCAGGGCTTTTTCGTACCGCCGCGCCGCCTCCCGCAATTCCTTGTCCGAAATCACAGAAGCCCCTCCTTTTCGCACAGTTCTCGCAGTTTGGCCTTCGCCCGCTGGTCCAGCTTGCTGGCCGCGTTGAAGGATATTCCCAGAATGGAGGCGATCTCCCTGGTGGTGTATCCATGGCTGTATTTCAGCAGGATGACCTCCTGATACCGGGGCGGCAGCCGAGAGATGCACCAGGCCAGATCCTGCTCCTCATCGATAACCGGGGCGTAGAGGGGCTGGCCCTCGTCCAGCGGCGCCTCCAGCTCCCGCCGCTTCCGCTCCCGGAGAATATCGATGGCCTTGTTCTCGGTGACGATATAGAGGAACCCCCGCAGCTTGAGGGAGTCCAGTTCGGGAACAAGCTTCATATTCTTCGCCAGGCTCATAAAGGCATTGTGTACGGCGTCCTCGGCGTCCTGATCTCCCCGCAGGACGCGGGAGGCAACCTTGAGCATAAAGCCCCGGTACTTATCATAGAGCGCCTCGAATTTGACTTTTTCCTCCGGGCTCTCTATGGCGCTGAGATAGATCATCACCACCGGCATCACCTCCAAAACGCGCTTTTGAGCGGAACGAACAGAATCTGGAAAGAGACCGCGAGGCAGCGCTCTGCACAACCAGATTTTGCTGCAATTTTATCAGTTCCCTGCCATTTCGTCAACCGCACAAAATTTTCTTTGCCTTCTCTCCGTTCCACGCCCCGCGGGCACGGTGTGCGGTTCACATCAAAGAACAGGGCCGGGGCGGCCATTCCCCGGCCCTGCTGTTGTCACTCAGGAAAGACCGCCGACAGGTCGATTGGACGGTCACCTTCATTTTGTCCCCGGCTGTGCCGAACGACCGGTCCCGTGGGCCGGCCGTAGGCCGGGCTTAGGGCTGGGCCGCCGAAGGCGGCCTACGCCGGCGGGCTGCCGACCGCCTTGGTACCCAAAAAGAAAGACACGCAAAGCGTGTCTTTCTTTTTTGCAAGGCCGAACACTATAGATGCCACAGAAAAACACCTCAATAAAACAAAAAAGGACCGTCATTCACCCTGCGGGTGAACGACGGGTCCCGGCGGTCTGCCGACCGCCTTGGCGCGGAAGGAGGGATTTGAACCCTCGCACGGTTTTACCCGCCTACTCCCTTAGCAGGGGAGCCCCTTCGGCCACTTGGGTACTTCCGCGTGTCGAATATATAAAAGAGTGGATCGTCATTCGCCCTGTGGGCGAACGACTGATCCCGTGGGCCGGCCATAGGCCGGGCTTAGGGCTGGGCCGCCGAAGGCGGCCTACGCCGGCGGTCTGCCGGCCGCCTTGGCGGAGAGAGTGGGATTCGAACCCACGGCCCTTTCGGGTCACCGGTTTTCAAGACCGGCTCCTTAAACCACTCGGACATCTCTCCGAATCGGTCTGCCCACCGTCCAGAACTGTGTGCTATCATACCACATCGAGGTGGGTTTGTCAATGGGTAAGTTTGTCCCGCCCCGTCGTGCGCGTAAAAAGCCGTGGGCTGCGGCGGGTGGCGGAGAGCCGGCGCTTTGCCCGAAATTTGGAGGCGGCGCCCAGGCGCGAAAGCGCCCGGCCACTGGCCGGGCGCCCGTTTTAAGCCTGTTTTCTCCGTCTCATTTCCGCGGCTGCGCCCACCGCGATCAGAGCGATGGCGCACACCAGCATGATCTGGAAAATCAGGGGATTGACCCACGAGATGTCCCCGGCGCTCCGCCGCGCCAGCATATCGCGCACCAGGAAGTACTCCCAGAACCGGGGCCCGCCCATATCCTCAATGAGCAGATCACACAGGGAGTTGAACACCGGCGTGGCGAGGCTGGCCAGCAGGGCAATCACCCCGGCCTTCAGCCATGGCCCCGCGGGCAGCCAATATATGGCGGAAAAGCCCGCCCATAAAAACGCCGCCCCTGCCGCAGCCAGGGGAAACGCCAGGGAGAACAGCCAGTCCCCGCCCGCAAAGACCCAGATCACCGTCAGCAGGAAGAACAGCCACACGGTGAGTACCGCGACGCACAGCGGCAGGATGTGCCTTCCGTAAAACCGCCAGACCGCCCACCAGCCCCAGGGCAGGGCCAGGCACACCGCCGTGATGGCCAGCCCGCCGATGATCCACCAGCCGCCCACATAGATCCAGCAGGACAAAAGCAGGAGGATCAGGCATCCGCTGGCCGCCCCCAGGCAGACCGGCAGCTTGTTCCGCCCCACCAGAACCGGCAGATTGGTGAGGCAGAAGGACAGGCCAATGGAGGTGAGTACGATCCAGAACCAGTCCAGCGTGTGGAACACCGCCAGGTCGCAGATAAAGCAGGTGACCAAAGCGATAATGTAGCTCACGGCGAAAAACCGCCGCGTCCCGCTGACCATCCACCGCCAGCGCTTGGCGGCCAGCTCCTGGGCATGGGCCTGGTCGTCGTCACAGGCGGTGAAAAACTCGTGCTCCGTGATGTGCAGGGCGGCGCAGATGGCGGTGACCATGGACACGTCCGGGTAGGACAGCGCCCGCTCCCACTTGCTGATGGTGGACTCGGTGACAAACAGCTGTGCCGCCAGATCTTTCTGGGTCAGCCCCGCCTCCAGCCGCTTCTTGCGGATGTATTCCCCAAAGGATTTCTTTCCGTCGTTTTCGCTCATGTGCGGTCACTCCTTTTCGGTGGATGTGTCTCCACCCTATCCGACATCCGGGAAAAAGTCAAGACTTTTGACCCAAAATCCAACTCGACTGTCAGGAAAGTCGGCCTGTACCAACGGGTTTGGGCCATTACACAAAACCAGCGGCCACTGCCTGCACGCACTGGCCGCTGGTCAACGCTTTTCAAATTCGTGTCCGGTAATCAAATAGTCAATGGAAACATTGAAGTATTCCGATAGCTGAACCAGCATGGCAAGGGAGGGGTCACGCCTGCCGTTTTCATAATGGGATAATGCTTCCCGCGTAATGTTGAGGTCAAGCGCCACGCGCTGCTGGTTCAGCTTCTTCTTTTTTCTGATTTTGCGCAGCCCGACCATGAAATCCCCCCTTGACAACACAGTAACATATTGTTACAATCAGAATGTTACAATATGTAACGCCTGGAACGAGAAGGGGAAAAACGGCGTCAGGGCCGCAGAATTACCTTGCCGCCTACATCACGACATTGGAGGTAGTTACTTATGGCAAAATTTCAGTTGGCCCCCGGCGAAGCAATGATTGGTAAAGGGCAGATGGCGCTCCATCAAAAGCAGTTTCTCAACACAAAACCTTTCAGCGGCAATATCTACGTTACCAATCAACGGGTCTGTTTCTACATCAGCATGATGGGGAAGCCAGAAATGGATTTGCCGGTTTCAGGGATTAAAGGCTTTTCTGTTGGGAGGAAGGCCCTGTTCACTGCGGTGACGATCCACGGCCAGACAGGTGAGAGCTATGTATTTACCGGGTTCCCGGCCAAGAAGCTGCAAGGCTGGCTGCGGCAGGCAGGCATACAGGAAATCTAAAAGGAGCGCCCGGCCGGTGGCCGGGCGCTCCTGTCTATCCATAACACTTTAGCTCAGCTTTTCCATCCCGATCTCCATCCGCCGCAGGGTCTCGTCCCGGCCCAGGATGCGGCAGATCTCCACCGCGCCGCCGGGGGTCACCGCTTTGCCCGCCGCCGCAATGCGCAGGGGCCACATGAGGGTGGCGTTCTTGACGCCCAGCTTTTCCGCCAGCCCCACCAGAGCGCCGTGGATGGCGTCCTGGCTCCAGTCCGACAGTCCGGCCAGCACGGGGGCGGTCTGCTTCAGCATTTCCAGAGAAACCTCCCCGGTGGTCTTGGACTTCTTGTTGGTGTACAGCTCCACTCCGTACTCGGGCAGGGCGTCGAAGAAGTCCACCTTCTCCGGAATGTCGGACAGCTTCTCGCACCGGGCCTGGAGCAAGGCGGCAATGGCGGCGGCGTCATAGGTTTCGTTTTTCACCGATTTCCTGATCCATGGCTCCGCCTCTTTGGCGAACTCCTCCGGGGACAGGGAGCGCAGATAGGTGGCGTTGAAGTAGTTCAGCTTTTCCATATCGAAGGCGGAGGGGGACTTGGAGATGCCCGCGATGTCAAAGGCCGCGATGAGCTCGTCCATGGTAAAGAACTCCTGCTCGGCGATGTCGCCGTGGGGGGCCCAGCCCAGCAGGGAGACATAGTTCACCACCGCCTGGGACAGATAGCCCTGGGCCACCAGATCCTCATAGGAGGGGTCGCCGTGGCGCTTGGC
The DNA here is from genome assembly GCA_014799475.1 of Clostridiales bacterium. GTDB lineage: Bacteria > Bacillota > Clostridia > Oscillospirales > Oscillospiraceae > Enterenecus. The sequence continues at coordinate 10,391 of JAAVHX010000038.1, forward strand.
CATCTTGCGCACCACGCCGGTAACGGGATCGTTGAACATCACCGACGAGCAGTGGACATAGGTGGGGATCTCCCAGCCGAAGGCCTCGTACAGCAGGTTATACTTGGGGGCGGAGGACAGGTATTCCGCGCCGCGCACCACGTGGGTGATGCCCATCAGGTGGTCGTCGATGACGTTGGCGAAGTTGTAGGTGGGCAGGCCGTCGGACTTGATGAGGATCTGGTCGTCCAGCTCGGCGTTGTCCACGGTGATTTCACCGTACACCGCGTCCTGGAAGGTGGTGCTGCCCTCCGGGATGCGCTGGCGGATGACATAGGGCTCCCCGGCGTCCAGCTTGGCCTGGATCTCCTCGGGGGAGAGGGACAGGCAGTGGCGGTCATACTTGGCGTTGGGGTCGGACTGGCGGAGTTCCTCCAGCCGCTCCTCCGAGCAGAAGCAGCGGTAGGCCAGTCCCTTCTCAATGAGCAGCTCGGCGTACTTGCCGTACAGATCCCGGCGCTCGGTCTGGATATAGGGGCCCACCGGGCCGCCCACGTCCGGCCCCTCGTCCCAGGTCAGGCCGCACCGGCGCATGGTGGCGTAGATCACGTCCACCGCGTCCGCCACCAGCCGGCCCTGGTCGGTGTCCTCGATGCGCAGGATGAACTTGCCCCCCGCGTGGCGGGCGATCAGGTAGGTGTACAGCGCGGTGCGCAGGTTGCCCACGTGCATATAGCCCGTGGGGGAGGGGGCGAACCGGGTGCGCGTCTCTCCGTGGGGGATGCGGGATTCCATCTCGTCAAACCAGCTCTTGTCTATGGTCATGGGAAAAACCTCCGTAAACTCAGTTGGCACCATTATAAAAGGTAAGGAAATATTTTTCAAGAGGCAAAACAAATGCCGCCCTTGCGGGCGGCGGAACGGAGCCGGGTGGGGGCTTCGGGACGTTTGGTCCGGGGGGCTCCGGCATTCGCCGGAGCAGCCCCGGTTAAATGGAAGAGAAATCGCGGCGCATTGTCTGGCTTTCCTTCCTGACAAGAACAGTGTACCACAAAGCCCACAAAGAAACCAGGGATAATTTGCGAAGAATTTGTTAAATATCTATGAATTTGTCATCATCAAAACCGCTGGAGATTACTGGATGGAATAGGGCCCCCGGGCCAGCACCCGCACCGTGCCCGATGTGGCGGTGACCCGCCGGGTGCTGATGGTGACCATATACAGGTGGTTGGTGACCAGGGCCTGTCCATTGCCCAGCACGGAGCCGGAGGTGGTGTCGATGAGGCCCACGCTGTCGGAGGAGCCGCACACGGCGGTGCCGACGCGCAGCATGACCTCGCACCCCACGTCCCCCACCAGGGACTGCCCCTGGGTCAGGGTGACCACGGTAAATACGCTGCCCGCGCCGATGGGGGCGCTGGTTCCGCCCTGTCCGGCCAGGATATTGTTCAGCGACTGCTCCATCTCCGCCTTGCGCTCGTTGACGGTCTGGTCTACCATGTTCTTTACCTGGGTGGTAAAGGTGCCGTTGAGGTAGCTCAGCGTGACCAAGGGATCGTTTTGCCCGCCGGCGCCCGTGTTGGCGGCGTAGGCCACGGTGAGCAGGAAGCAGACGCAGGCCGCCGCCGCGGCGATCTTCAACTTTTTCATATGTAACCTCCTCGTCGGGTCAAGCTTCGTATCGTTCGCTTCCGCCTGCGGCGAAAGCTCGTTCACGCCGCTGCCCCTCCGCTCCCCATGAAAACTAAGGGCGTTTTCATGGGGGCCCCATTGGGGGCGGGGCCGGCTCATCGGGGCCGGCCCTGCGCTTCCTCATACTAACCGTTCCGGGCTCAGGCCGAAACTGACGGCGATGGCGCTGTCCACCCGCCGCATTATCTGGTCGTCCACCCGGCCCATGTGCTCCCGCAGCCGCTTTTTGTCCAGGGTGCGGATCTGCTCCAGCAGGACCACCGAGTCCTTGGGCAGGCCGCAGCTATGGGAGGCCAGGGTGATATGGGTGGGCAGGCGGGCCTTGCCCGTTTGAGAGGTGATCGCCGCCGCGATCACCGTAGGGCTGTGTTTATTGCCGGTGTCGTTCTGGACGATGAGCACCGGGCGGACGCCGCCCTGCTCGCTGCCCACCACCGGGCTTAAGTCCGCGTAAAAAATGTCGCCGCGCTTGACGCTATTGTCCACAGGATCTCACACTCCGCCGGATATAGTGCCCGTCTACGCGTATGTAGACCGGGTACTATCATTCTCCCACGGGGCGGCGGCTTTTATACCGTCCTGGCAGGGAAAAACCGCCGCGGCTCGCCGCCGGTCTTCTTCCACCGGCGGGCTCCCTGACTATCCTATGCGTCGGTGTAGATCCTTGGCACTCTGGGCGCGACGGCGCACAGCAGCTCGTACTGGATGGTGCCCGCCAGTTCGGCGTGGCGCTCCACCGGCAGATGGGGGCCGAACACCTCCGCCGTGTCTCCGGGGCGGACATTGGCGGACTCATCCAGGCCCACCATGCACATATCCATGCACACCCGGCCCATGATGGGGCGGGGCTGGCCATCCAGCCAAATAGAGCCCTTGCTGGACAGCACCCGGTGCAGGCCGTCGGCATAGCCGATGGGCAGCACCGCAGCCCGTCCGCCGCCCGGGCCGAAGCTGGCCGTGCAGCCGTAGCTCACCGGCGTGCCGGCAGGGAAGTCCCGCACCGCCGCCACCCGGCTGTACAGCGACATCACCGGCTTCAACCCGGGGCCGTCCAGTCCTTCGCAAGAGGGGTCCGGATAGCAGCCGTACAGGGCGATGCCGGGGCGCACCATGTCCATATGGGTACAAGGATAGTTTAACACAGCGGCGCTGGCCGCGCAATGGCGAATTTCAAAGGTGCGGCCGTATTTTCCCCTCAGTTCCTCCAGCACATCCAGAAACCGGGTAAACTGGAGCATGGTATATTCCTCGTCCCCGTCGGCGTTGGCGAAGTGAGTGAAGATGCCCTCCGGCTCCAGGTGGGGCAGGGCGCACAGGGCGGCCAGTTCCTCCGCCGCCCGCTGGGGATCGTGGGCCAGCGCCCCCAGACGGCTCATGCCAGTGTCGGCCTTGAGGTGGATTTTCGCCCGTTTCCCCGCCCCTCCGGCGGCCTCGGACAGGGCCTTTGCCAGCTCGGGGGTGAACACCGCCTGGGTCACGTCCAGTTCCACCGCCGACCCGGCCAGCGCCGGGTGGGTGTACCCCAAAACGAGGATGGGGGCGGTGATGCCCGCCTGCCGAAGCTGGTGGGCCTCGTCCAGACAGGCCACCGCCAGGTAGTCCGCCCCCAGCTCCACCAGCCGTTGGGCCACCGGGATGGCCCCATGGCCGTAGGCGTTGGCCTTCACGGTGCCCAAAAACCTGCTGTCCGGGGCGCAGGCGCGCAGATCCCGGTAGTTGTGCTCCAGATTGCCCAGGCTGATCTCAGCCCAGGTTCGTGCCGTCTCCCGTGTCATCTTGTGTCAACTCCGTTGTAAAGTTACTTAGCTTTGCAGTCAGTACCGTCTCTCCGGCTACGCTCACCTCGGCCCGCAGCAGGGCATGGCTGGCCCGGTCAAAGGTGAGCAGGAACTGGGTGCCTGTGTTGGCCTCCAGCTCCGGGTCCCGGAAGGAGATCTGAAGGTACTCGCCGTTCTCGCCTGACCATGCGCATTTGGCCATATAGCCCTTTTCGATCTGCCCCATCATGGCGGGGACGGCGGACACCGGCGTCAGCCCCGCGCCGTCCAGCAGGCCCAGAGACAGCCCCGTCCCGTCGTACTCCAGCACCGTCTCCCCCTGGGCGATGCGGGCGGTGATGCCCGAGAGCAGCTCCGGGGCGGTGACGGTGAGCACCGTTTCTCCTTCCCGCTGCCAGCTTGCGTCCAGGGTGAAGTCGTACACCGCCTCGCTGTAGCACACGGATATGTCCACTGTGGCCGACCAGCCGGACAGCGCCTGGTACTCCTCCCGGAGGGCCAGCGCCGCGTCCTCCGGGGTCTCCGCCGCTGTTCCGGTTTTGCAGCCGGACAGCAGCAGGGTCATCATCAGTACACAAGCCGTCAACTTGCGCACTCGGGTGATTCCTCCTCGTTTAAACTTGCTGTTTAATGTCGTAGAGTGTATCTCTCTGTTCGGCCAGCTCCCGGAGGGCATAGGGTATCTGCTCGATCAGGTCGGAGGGGGTCATGCCGTACTCCCCCTTGTCCTCTGCCGCCAGGTCGCCGGCTCTGCCGTGGAGCCACACCGCCATCAGCGCCGCGTCCGTCATCTTCTGCGCCGCCAGCGCCCCCATCAGCCCAGCCAGCGCGTCCCCGCTGCCCCCCTGGGCCATGCCGGGGTTGCCGGTGGAGTTGACAGCGCACACGCCGCTGTACGCCGCCGTGATGGTGCGCCAGCCCTTGAGTACCAGGACACAGTGATGCCGTTCCGCAAATGCCCGGGCCGTGCCCAGCCGGTCCCGGATGGGCAGGTTACAGCGGTCCAGCCGGGCGAACTCACCGTCGTGGGGGGTGAGGATGGTTTCCCCCTCCCGCTCGTCCAATACATTGATATGCCTGGAAATGAGATTTAGACCGTCCGCGTCCAGGATCACGGGGCATTTCAGCTCTTTCATCAATTTGAGAACCAGCTTTTCCGCCCGCTCGCCTTGCCCCAGGCCGGGGCCGATGACGGCGGCGGTGCAGCCCTTCGCCTTTTCCAGCACGGCTTCGTCATCTTCAGGCCAGGGCCAGACCATCACTTCGTCGCAGCATTTGGCGGCCAGGATGGGGTACACGTCCTCAGGCACGGCCAGCGTGGTCAGCCCCGCGCCGCCCCGCACCGCAGCCTTGGCGCACAGCGCCGCCGCCCCGGTGTACCCCCGGCTTCCGGCCAGGATGAACAGCCTGCCGAAGTCCCCCTTGTGGCCGTCCACCGGGCGGCGGGGGAGGGACAGCATCTCCCGTTCCGCCAGCATGGTCTGGGGCTGGTCAGGGTACAGCTCGTCCGGGATGCCGATGTCGGCCACCACCACGCGCCCGCTGTGCACCGCGCCCTTGCCCACAAACAGCCCCGGCTTCCCCCGGGAGAAGGTGACGGTCACATCCGCTTTGACCGCCGTGCCCATCACGTCCCCGGTGTCGGCGTGGATGCCGGAGGGCACATCGGCGGATACCACCCAGCCCGTCCCCTGCCGGGTCATGCTGGCCGCCAGGGCGGCGTCCCCCTCCAGGTCACGGGCCAGCCCTACGCCGAACAGCGCGTCAATGGCCACGTCGAAGGGCATATACTGCTCCTGGTTCTCGGGGTCGAAGTCCTCCAGCATCCCCCCGGCCTCCGCCAGGCGGCGCTCCATCTCCAAACAGTCATCGGTCATCTTGGTCCGGTCACCCACCAGGACGCACTTCACCCGCCAGCCCATCTCCAGCAGCAGCCGGGCGGCGGCCACGCCGTCCCCGCCGTTGTTGCCGGGGCCGCACCACACGATGGCGGAGCGCCGCCGCATGGCCCAGAACTCCGCCTGCTCCTCCTCGCTGGGCATATGCCCGTCCCGGGTGATCCAGCCCAGGGGGCCTTCCCGGAGGATCCCCGGCCCCGGGATGGGCAGGGAGCGCACCTCCCGCACCAGCGCCATGGCGGCGTTCTCCATCAGCTCGGTGGACGGGATGCCCCGCTCCTCGATGGCCCGGCGGTCGATCTCCTTCATCTGCGCGGCGGTGTACAGGTTCATAAGGCTGCCTCCCTTCATTTTCTCAACATTATAATGTTTTCCCCCCTGCATTTCAACCATATTTATATGCCGAGATAGGAATTCTCCCCGCCGGTGGCGGGGAGAATCCGATAAAACAGCGTTTTTCCTCTTGCATTTCAACCTTTATTGTGATATAAAGGGAAAAGTGAAATGCGTGGAACGGGAAAATAGGGAGTTTTTCCACCATCCAGAGAGAGGCGGTCACCGGCTGAAAGCCGCCTTGGTGTGTGTCCCTTGGTTCGCCCGGGAGCGGCCCGCGAGAGCGGGACGGTTTGCCGCCGTTACAGGGCTTTGAGTGCGCACGAAACGTGCGAATGCGGGTGGTACCGCGGAAGGGTTGCCTTTCGTCCCCAGGACAGGGGAGGAAGGGCGTTTTTATTTCGGCAGAAAGGATGGAGGTTTATGTTGTGGCTACTGCAAAGCGGTTTTTTTGACGTCATGTCTGTGCTGGTCATTCTCATCGTTGTCGGCGCGTCTGTGTTCGGGGTGGTCTCCCGCATCCGGCGATTGGGCAAAAACAGCAATTCCCCCCGGCTCACCGTGGAGGCCCAGGTGGCCGCAAAACACACCAGCGTCACCCACCAAAGCGGCGCCGACGACTCCATGAACTACACCTCCACCTCCTACTATGTCACCTTCCAGGTGGAGAGCGGCGATCAGCTGGAGTTCCAGGTCACCGGCCAGGAATACGGGATGCTGATGGAGGGGGATTTTGGCCGGCTCACCTTCCAGGGCACCTGGTATCTGGGCTTTGAGCGCCAGCGGTAAAAACACAATTCCAATTATCAAAGGAGTTTGAACACATGAAAGAACAGTTAGCAAAGATCCGCGCCGAGGCGCTCTCCGCCTTCGAGAGCGTCCGCGACTCCGCCGCCCTGGACGAGCTGCGGGTGAAGTATCTCGGCAAGAAGGGCGAGCTGACGGCGGTCTTGAAGCAGATGGGCAAGCTGTCCGCCGAGGAGCGCCCCGCCATGGGCCAGCTGGCCAACGAGGTGCGCGCCGCCCTGGAGGGCGCCCTGGACGCCGCCTCCCACAAGCTGGAGAAGGCCGCCATGGAGCTGAAGCTGAAGGCGGAGACGGTGGACGTGACCATCCCCGGCAAACAGGTGCAGGTGGGCCGCCGCCACCCCATGAACACCGCCCTGGAGGAGATCAAGGACATCTTCATCGGCATGGGCTTCACCGTGCTGGACGGCCCGGAGGTGGAGCTGGCCGAGCTGAACTTCGACCGGCTCAACGCCGAGGAGGGCCACCCCTCCCGGGACTGGTCGGACACCTTCTACTTTGACGAGGACAGCCGGGTGATGCTCCGCTCCCAGACCAGTCCCATGCAGGTGCGGGCCATGGACTCCATGGAGCTGCCCATCCGCATCATCGCCCCCGGCCGGGTGTACCGCAAGGATGAGGTGGACGCCACCCACTCCCCCATGTTCCACCAGGTGGAGGGCATGGTCATCGACAAGGGCATCACCATGGCCGACCTGAAGGGCACGCTGAACACTTTGGCGGAGCAGCTCTTCGGCCAGGGCACCGTCACCCGCTTCCGCCCCCACCATTTCCCCTTCACCGAGCCCTCCTGCGAGATGGACGTGCAGTGCCACAAGTGCGGCGGCGTCGGCTGCCCCACCTGCAAGGGCGAGGGCTGGATCGAGCTGCTGGGCGCGGGGATGATCCACCCCCGTGTGCTGGAAATGGCGGGCATCGACCCCGACGAGTGGTCGGGCTGGGCCTTCGGCATGGGCCTGGAGCGCACCGCTCTGCGCCGGTTCAAGATCGACGACCTGCGCCTGATCTTCGAGAACGACATCCGGTTCTTAGAGCAGTTTTGAGCAAGAAGCGCGGAGAAGCGGACAGTGAGGGAGCTTGGACCAGAGCGAGGGTGAGCGAGGGGGCGCGTAGCGGCCCCAAGACCAACCCGAGTCGGCGGGAAAGCGACCGAACGCCCTGGCCGCTTCGCAGCGTGACAACGTTATAAAAGAGGAGTTTTATATATGAATCTATCCCGAAAGTGGCTCAATGAGTTTGTGAAAATAGACACCCCAGACCGGGAGTTTGCCGAGGCCATGACCCTGTCCGGCTCCAAGGTGGAGGGCACCTCCGTGGAGGGCGGCGAGATCAGCAACGTGGTGGTGGGGCAGGTCAAGTCCCTGGTGCGCCACCCCAACTCCGACCATATGTGGATCTGCCAGGTGGACGTGGGCAAGGACGAGCCCCTCCAGATTGTCACCGGGGCCCAGAATGTAAAGGAAAACGACCTGGTGCCCGTGGCCCTGCACAAGTCCACCCTCCCCGGCGGCAAGAAGATCGAGAAGGGCAAGCTGCGGGGCGAGCTGTCCAACGGGATGCTGTGTTCCTTTGCCGAGTTGGGCCTGGATCAGCGGGACTTCCCCACCGCCTACGCCGACGGTATCTGGATCCTCTCCGACGACCCGGAGCTCACGGGGCTCACCCTGGGCCAGGACATCAGGGAGGCCGTGGGGCTGGATGACCATGTGGTGGAGTTTGAGATCACCCCCAACCGCCCGGACTGCCTGTCCGTCATCGGCCTGGCCCGGGAGGCCGCCGCCACCTTTGACAAGCCGTTGGCGCTCCACACCCCCGAGGTCAAGGGCGGCGCGGACGGCGTGCTCACCGACTTGCTGGACGTGGAGACCCCCGCCGCCGACCTGGTGCCCCGCTACACCGCCCGCATGGTGCGGGGCGTGAAGATCGCCCCCTCCCCCAAGTGGATGCGGGAGCGGCTGCGCGCCATGGGGGTGCGGCCCATCAACAACATCGTGGACATCACCAACTACGTCATGCTGGAGTACGGCCAGCCCA
>JAAVHX010000039.1 GCA_014799475.1 Clostridiales bacterium
CCTGGCCATTTTCCAATGTGATCCGGGATTCCTCGACCGAGGCCACTGTCCCCTCGAAATTGACCGCCAGCTTGCCGCCGCCCGGCTGCACTGCCGTATTGCAGTAGATTTTGTCCGCAGACACCCGCTTAGCGTCCGGGTCACCCTTTGTGTAACCCTGAACAAAGTTGCCCACCGCAATGTCCTCGCTGACTGCGTTGTTCGTGTCGCGGTCACCGGCGAAAACAGTATCGGCAGAAATGACCACGACTTTGCCGCTGTCCAAAGTGAACTCGCTTCCGTTGACAGCGGTGACCGTTCCCTCGATGTTCACGACGACCTTGCCCGTAGTGCCGCCGTCCGGCGTCACCGACGCGTTGCTTCCGCAGGCGGTCAATGCGGCAAAGAGCATCACAGAAGCCAAACACATAGCCAAAAGTTTTTTCATGTTACATTCCTCCAAAACAGTTGATAAGATTCATTGAACCTTTCACCCATAATGTAAGGAACAAATTCATTCCGTTGCATCTTGCTATAATAATTTTTAGCAGCGGACAGTAAGATGATTGTATACGCACATTTAAATACAATCAAGGGCGTTTCACAAAATATGGAGAATATTTGAGGAGCTATACCAACAAGACACATAGCAACAAGGGAGAGTATTTCCGCGGGAGTGAAAATGTTTTGAAAAAGTTCAATTTTGAGAATGGTGCTTCAGAAAAATCTATACCGCTGTAATCAAAGAGAAGCTGGCAAACCTGGGCTGAACGCAAAAAGCATCAAGAACATTCACAGCATTCTGCACAAGGCTTTGGAGCAGGCGGTGAAGATTGGCTATATCCGCTCCAACCCCGCCGATGCCTGCACATTGCCCCGCGCCGTGAAGAAAGAGATCAAGCCGCTGGACGAGGATGCCACGGCGCTTTTCATCAAGGCCATAGAGGGCCACCAGTTTGAGACGCTGTATTTGGTCACGCTGTTCACCGGCTTGCGCCAGGGCGAAGTCATGGGCCTGTCCTGGGACTGCGTGGACTTTGCCAAGGGTACGCTGAACATCAACAAGCTGACCGAGTTAGGGCGGCACATTGGCTCATCCAGTGGCTGCCTGTTTTTTATTGTTCGGGAGGAACAAACTGCAACAGTTCGCTTATGTTACATTCCAAGACGGTGCAGAGTCGGGCCAGCACGTCGATGTCCAGACGTGAAATCGTATTATTGCAGTAATTGTTGAGCTGCGTCCGCTGCATCTCGGCCCGTTGGCTAAGCTTGTTCTTGCTGATACCGCGCTGCTCAATCAAATCCGTCAGATTGATTTTGATCGTTCCGAACCGCTCCAAGACATCCACCATCCTATTCAGAAGTATTGACAAGGATAGTGTATCTTTGGTAGACTTGATTAAAAAGATGTAAGAAGTCTTGTGCAGTTACTTGCACATCGAGAAGCGGGGAAGGAGGATCGGATGAACGTTACCTTTTGCGGCCATGGACGCATTAACTACCCGAAAGAACTATCGTCCTGGCTCGATCTGATCCTTCCTTCACTCATAGAGGGGGGCGCGAACACATTTTACCTGGGCGGCTATGGCGACTTTGACGGCGTGGCCGCGTCGGCGGTGCGGCGGCAAAAGGACATCTACCCGCACATTGAATCCGTCCTTGTCCTCGCGTACCTGAATACGGACAGGGGCACCGATGGCTACGACACCACCGTGTACCCGCCCTTAGAAGAAGTTCCGCTCCGGTATGCCATCGTGAAGCGCAATGAATGGATGGTGTCGGCCAGTGGCGTAATCATCTCCGGCGTCAAGCATAACTGGGGCGGGGCTGCTAAAACGCTGGAATATGCAAAGAAACAACAGAGAGTGATTTTCCAATTTCCGTACCGAAAAAGTGATCGACCAGAAATCAAGGGAAACAGCTATGGGGTACGCCCCAAAAGCTGTAAGGGGTAATTGAAGGGGTAAAAATTTTTGGCGCTCCAAAAGTAGTCACTTTTCAAGTGAATATCAACGCAAAAGTAAAAGAAAATCCTCGAAACTATACCGTTTCGAGGATTCCTTATGGTACGAGTGTTCATAACGACACTTCCGGAAACCCGCATGAATCAAGGCTTTTGGGCAACGGGCAAACATATTTCACCAAATTAAATATCTTTGATGGAGGCGCTGGTGTAATAACCGGCGCTTTCTCTTGCCCACACATAGCCGATTGTTGCGCCGCAGATAGTTATATCTATAGAACGAGATAAATCAATTTGACGATTGTTAGAAATGTAAATAATATGTAAATTAGCACTCGATATTCCAGAGTGCCAGTTGACAACATGAGGGTGATGGCCTATAATGACAATGCCCTGTGCAAATGGTGCAGGGGAGAAGCATTGTTGTCAATCCCTTCGTTAGAATTTCTGGCAGGAGTTCCTGCAAGAGTTTACGGAGTTGGTGCGACTGGTCGGAAGCTGCCAGCACGGCGGCCGCCGTCACCAGACACATCGAGATGATGACACAGGCATCCCACTCAATTATATCATAGTTGAGCATTGCAAAATTGGGCAGCTGGTTTCTCGAGACACACACCATAGCGGTGCAACGGGAAACTGCGTCGAACTGTATATCCGCCGACTAAGGGATGCTGCCCCCCGTGTCGGCGGATATTGCAATTATAAGGAGTTTTTGAAATGACCGCTAAAGAATGGCTGGCATCAGATATTGCTATAGGAAAGAGTAAACGTCCCTACGCGCACTTTGATTACCGGACAGATATTGGACAGAAACGGGCCTATCTATTAAATCCCCCAAATATAGCACAGCATGGGTTTTATCCATTTATCCACTACAAGCAAAAACAGGTTAAATATAGCAAAGAAAAGGGTAAAAAGGTTAAGGAACGAGATATCTGCTATGCTGCGCACATAGATCGCTGCATCTATCAATATTACAGCTTTCTCTTGGGCGAATTATACAATCAGCGCGTAGCACAAGATGGCATGGCACAAGTTGCGGTAGCATATCGGACTGATCTGCATCAAAACAATATTGACTTTGCTAAGCGCGCTATTGATTTCATCCGGAGGAGTTCCCCGTGCTATATTATGATAGGAGATTTTACTGGATTTTTTGATAATTTAGATCACAAATATTTGAAATATCAGTGGTGTTCCTTGTTGGGTAAATCTTATCTTCCGGATGATCATTACAAGGTTTTTAGAAGTATAACTAAATACAGCATATGGGAGTTGTCAGATCTATTAGAATTAAATCATCTAACAAATAATTGCCGAGGCCGAAAAGAGTTGAATTCCCATTCGCGGGTGCTGACCAATGAGGAATTCAAGGCTAATCGGTCTCATATAGCGCAAAATCAAAATGAATTTGGGATTCCTCAAGGGTCTCCTATTAGCGGGTTGCTTGCGAATATATATATGTTGGATGTTGACAAGCGCGTCAATGATTTGGTTATCTCTTTAAATGGACTTTATATGCGATACAGCGATGACTTCATCATTGTGCTTCCTGACACAAGTCCCACTTCCCATCAAATCTTTAAAGATATTGTTGCTTTGTTCAATGTTGATGGCTTAACCTTAGAACCGCAGAAAACCCAATATTTCAGATATGAGAACCAAGAATTATCAAATTATGGGGCACAATTTGGCGTTCCCCAAACTCTTTAATAATCTTATCAGCATCAGGCGCAGTTGGCCGCACAAATAGAAGTATTATAATTTGCTTATCTTCATTTTGCCGTTGATTATATTCAATTTCTTCATATGTATTGACCGCTATCACTACAAAAACCTCTTTCCTTCGCAGATGGTGAAGATTTATTTTGTAAACTGCAAAATTTATTTGTGCGGGCACGCCCCAAATTTCCCACAGCTATTTGGCTGGTTTTTTATTTAGCGCCTTCCGTATTTTTGACATATGCCGTCGGGTATCTCTGTCAATCGCCTCTTGACGTCCAAATATTTTTGTCGAGCGTTGAATATAAGTCAAAAAATTTCCTGAATACTTCATGGTTTTACCGTCTTTCTTCTTAATCACGCAACCCCGTGCTCCTCGAACCGAATACAACCCATATAAATTTTGAGCACTAATGTGCTTCCCGTCGGGAGTGTATCCTTTTCTTTTTCTGACAGTTTTAATTTTTTTGTACATACAACTGTAATATTTCCCAATCGTTTTCGTTCTGATAGATACTGCTTTTCCATCAAAGGAAAAACCGAGGAAATTGATAAATCGTTTTTGTTTCTCTTGACTATATTCACTTTAACTCTGCAAAATATTGCTCTATCTATGCTGTTGGTTATTCGAACGATCCTTCGAAGGCTAATGATAATGGTTATAGCGAAGTAGCCTACGTTGCGGGAAATCCATGGTATTTTAGTACCGCCGAATTTGTAAAGTTTAAGAATAATCTCGAAAATCGTATTCACTGGTGTTACTCAGGGGAAGTTGAAGCGATTATCCTTCAAAGTAATCCAGGTGGACAGAAGATTTTAAATTTTCAGAATTATGTTGCAATTGACGTGAACCGTGGCATCAGGGAAGGATATATCGACTCTTTTTCACGTTTTATGGAATCCTTGATACGAAGTTCAAAAAAAGAAGTTACAGCCAAAGAAGCAATTAGCAGGACACAGAGAGCACGGTATAGTATAAAAAATATTGTTGAAGAAACAATTGATGGGTGCAAACAGATCCCAACTCCCGTTAAAAAAATTATGAAAGATAGATTGTTTTATGCTGTCTCATCAAAATGTCAATCAAATGAATAGTAGCTTTTTAAAATGATGAATTTTCATTGCATTGAGATTGGAGCTAAATCACTGTAAAAAACTACATATCTCCTCATCTGAGTTAGCCGCCTTTTCTAAACAGAAATAGGCGGCTTTTTCTATGCCTGTACATAGTCGACTGTTACGCCGCAGGCGGCTAAATCTATGAGATAGGAGGGACCCCATCAATGGCGAAATCAAAGGTGTTGAGTGTAGCAAATCAAAGGGGGGGTGTTTGGTAAGAGCACCACCGTCTACAACCTGGGGACCGGTCTTGCCATGAGCGGCAAGAAAGTTCTGGCTCTGGATGTAGACCCACAGGGGGACTTGACCAAAATGCTGGGCCAGCGCAAACCCCACGATCTGCTCCTGACCCTTGCCAACAGCATGAACGATGTTGTGGCCGGGACACTGGCCCGTGACCACCCGGAAATTATGCACCACAGGAGGGCTTTGACTTTGTGCCAGGGAACCGCAGTCTGTCCGCCGTGGAGTTAGAGGCTGGCACAAGACTTCGTCCCACGGAGAAATTTAGCCGATGTAGGATAATACTTTGCATAACTCATCCCTTTTGCTATAATCCGCACAAAGGAGATGATAGTCCATGCCAAAACGATATCCAGAAGAATTCAAGAAACAGGTCACTGCTATCTGCGTTTCAGGTGCTCCGCTTGCAACAATCAGCAAAAAGTACAACATATCCCTCAATACCCTCTACCGATGGCGCAAGGAGTACCAACAGGCAGGGGATCAGACCACTACAAAAGATTACCCGACTCTCTATCGGCAGTACGAGCGTCAGGATCACATCCATTGGGCAGCACACCCGATGATGAGGATGATCCAGGTGGTGCTCTCCGGCGATACTGTCCACAGCGCATAGCCGGTAAAGTGGCAGATCACCGCGTTCATGATCTCATAGAACCAGTGGACACCGTACAGCGCCAGCGCAGCGGCAATGCCTGTCGGTTCGTTTCTGTGCTCTGCACTGGTGTTGAAATTGAGCGTGGTTCAGCTTTTTCTGCTGTTCGGCGTCTGTACGATTATCTTCTATACCGCCATGGGTCTGACCCACAA
>JAAVHX010000040.1 GCA_014799475.1 Clostridiales bacterium
AGATGCCTCGTAAAAACCATTGGGAAGGACAGAGAGAGATGGACGGAAAAAAGCAGCGTATTGTCGTCAAGGTGGGCACGTCCACCCTCACCCATGACTCCGGAAGCTTGAATCTCAGGAGTATGGAGCGCTTAGCCCGCACACTGGCGGATCTTCACGGCCTGGGCCACGAGATCATTCTGGTATCCTCCGGCGCCATCGCCGTGGGCACAGAGAGCCTGGGGCTTCCCGAGCGGCCCAGAGAGCTGCGGATGAAGCAGGCCGCGGCGGCGGTGGGCCAGTGCCGGATGATGCATATCTATGACAAGCTTTTCGCCGAGTACAATCAATCCGTGGCCCAGATCCTGCTGACTGGGGACGATGTGGAGGATCCAGACAGGGCCGAGCATCTGCGGGGTACATTCTCCGCCCTGCTCTCTATGGGAGTCATCCCTGTGGTAAACGAAAACGACTCCGTCTCCTCCGCCGAGATCGAGACGGGGCACCACAAGGTTCTGGGCGACAACGACACCCTGTCCGCCATTGTGGCGGGGCTGTGCCGCGCAAATCTGCTGGTCCTCCTCAGTGATATTGACGGGCTGTACGACGCGGATCCCAAAGCCCATCCGGAGGCCAGGCTCCTCCATCAGGTGACGGAGCTGACACCGGAGATTTTGGAGATGGCCGGCGGCGCGGGCACCTGGCGGGGCACCGGCGGCATGGCAACAAAGCTCTCCGCCGCCCGGGTGGCCATGGCCGCCGGGTTCGACATGGTGATCACCAATGGAGCCAAACTGGAAAATCTTTACGGTATCGTAGAGGGACAGAATATTGGGACAAGATTTATTGCAGGGAGGATGACCCGATGACCGCATTGCAAACTCAGGGCGGGTTGGCCAAAGCCGCCGCCTATACCCTTTCCACCGCCGGGACAGCGAAAAAAAACCAGGCCCTGGAGGCCATCGCACAGATTCTGACGGAGCGGCAGGCGGAATGGCTCGCCGCCAACGCCGACGACGTGGCCGCCGCCAAGGAGACGGGAATGCGCTCCGCCATGCTGGATCGGCTGACCCTAACCTCTTCGCGGATCGCCGGGATCGTAGACGGCATACGGCAGGTGATCGCCCTGCCGGACCCCATCGGAACGGCGGATAAGACGGAAACCCGGCCCAACGGGCTCATCATCAGCCGGCGGCGGGTGCCTCTGGGGGTCATCGCCATCATCTTTGAGGCCCGGCCCAACGTCACCGTGGACGCGGCGGCCCTGTGCCTGAAATCGGGCAATGCCTGCATTCTCCGGGGCGGAAAAGAAGCCATCCGCTCCAACCGCTGTGTATCGGCCCTGATGCGGGAGGCCCTGGTCAGCGTTGGCCTGCCGGAGGATTGCATCTCCCTGGTGCAGGACACCAGCCGCGAAACGGCGAGGGAACTGATGCATCTGGATGGATATGTGGACGTGCTGATCCCCCGGGGCGGCGCGGAATTGATCCGCACGGTGGCAAAGGAAGCCAGCGTCCCTGTCATCCGCACCGGCGAGGGCGTGTGTCACATCTACATCGACGATGAGGCGGATCTGGATATGGGGGCGGAGATCCTCTGCAACGCCAAGTGCTCCCGGCCCTCGGTATGCAACGCAGTGGAGTGTGTTTTGATCCAGGAGAATGTATTGGAGCCGTTTTTGGCAAGGGCCGTCCCCCTGCTGGACAGCTACAAAGTGGAGCTTCGCTGCGACGAAAAGGCGCTGAACATCCTTGGCCGCCGGGGTGTTTTGGCACAGGACAGCGACTGGGATGCTGAATACGACGACTACATTCTGGCGGTTCGCACCGTAAAAGACATGGAGGAGGCCGTCGCCTTCATCAACGTCCACGGCACCCAGCACTCCGAGAGCATCATCACCAGAAATTATTTCAAAGCCCAGCGTTTCCTGGACACAGTGGACGCGGCGGCGGTGTATGTCAACGCCTCCACCCGCTTCACTGACGGCGGCGAATTCGGCCTGGGGGCGGAGATCGGCATCTCCACCCAGAAAATGCACGCCCGGGGCCCCATGGGACTGGAGGAATTGACTTCCTGCAAATACGTCATCTATGGCGAGGGACAGGTCAGATAGGAGGAAATGATATGTATGATCGCGCGCTCAACGGTGTGAAGCTGGGCTTCATCGGCACCGGCAATATGGGCGGGGCGCTGGCCCGCGCAGCCCGACGGAAGGTGCCTGGAGCCTGCATACGTCTCGCCAACCGCACGCCGGAGAAGGCGGAAGCCCTGGCGGCGGAACTGGGCTGCGGAGTATCCAACGCCGCCGACGCGGCGGAATGGGCGGATTTCATCTTCCTGGGCGTGAAACCCCAGATGATGGCGGACCTGATGGCGGATCTGCGCCCGGCACTGGCGGCGCGGCAGGATCGCTTTCTTCTGGTGACCATGGCCGCGGGGCTGAGCATCGCTCAAATCCAGGAGCTGGCGGGCGGGGACTATCCCGTCATCCGCATCATGCCAAACACTCCGGCCTCCATTGGCGAGGGGATGATCCTTTATACCTGCGGGGCGGGCGTCACCGAGGAGGAGGAACAGCTGTTTCTGGATGCCATGGCCGGGGCAGGCCGCTTTTCCGCCCTGCCGGAGCGTTTGATGGACGCCGGATCCGCCGTATCCGGCTGCGGCCCGGCCTTTGCGGATCTGTTTCTTGAAGCCCTGGCGGACGGCGGCGTGGCCTGCGGCCTGCCTCGGGCCCAGGCGATAGAGCTTGCCGCCCAGATGCTGGCAGGCTCCGCCAAGCTGGTTTTGGAGTCCGGCCAGCACCCCGGCGTTCTGAAGGACGCCGTCTGCTCCCCTGGCGGCTCCACCATCCAGGGCGTCCGGGCCCTGGAGCAGGCCGGGTTTCGCGGCGCGGTGATGGAGGCGGTCATTGCCGCCTATGAAAAAACGCTGGCCCTGGCCTTACAAAAGCCCTGACGTTTTCCCACGCCGTCCCAAAACTGGGCGGCACTCCTAGGGGCCCAAATCATCAATATGGATCAGCAAGTTTCCTCTTTCGGCTGTCTGCCAAAAGAGGAAACTTATTTTTTCCCGCAAATGAGACGATATTGATAAAAAAGAGAAACGGTTGATGATGCCTGGCGGAAGGGGGCCCATGGGATGGGAGAACTAAGTGTTCGCAGAAATAGAGAACTGGCCGTGTCCCGGTATCAGAGGACGGATAAGACAGAAAAGCAGGCCGGTACGGGCCAGACCCAGAAAGCGGCCAGCCCCAACCGGGCCGCGGCCACCGTCTCGGAAACCCTGCGGCAGCTGATGACCCGGGTGACCCAGGCGGGGCGGCAGGCCCGGGAGGGCCGCCGTACACTCCAGTCGGGGGAAGCCGCCCTGGCGGAAGTGGGGGACAACCTGGGCCGCATGGAAGAGCTGGCCCGGCAGGCCGCTGGGGACGGCCGGTTAGATCGCGCCGCCCTCCAGGCGGAGCTGGAGCAGCTGCGTGAGGAGATCGAACGCATCGCCCAAGACGGCGTGGAAGCGGGGCTGTTTCAGGATGGCGAGGCTGGCGACGGCCTGGACGAGCTGGTGGACGCGGTGATGGACGGCCTTTCCGCCCGGCAGGAAGAGGTTCAGAGCCTCCCCTCCTGGCTGCTCCGAGGAATGGACAGCACCCCCGACAAAGCTGCGCTGCTGGCCGCGCTGGGGGTGGACGGCTCCGCCAGCGGCGCTGAGCTGCTGGCCGCCCTGGGGAAGCTGCCGCTGGAGAGCAGCTCCGCCGCGGGCTATCTGGCCGCGCTCTATCTGGGCGCGGTGATTTCCGGCGGCACGCCCTCCGGGGCGACAGATCCGACCCAGGCGGCGGAGGGACTGCGACAGCTGCTGGAGATGGTGGCGGACGGCATTTCGCCGGATCAGGCGCTGGAGCTGCTGACCGGCGGCACGTTTACCAGTCTGGAGGATTTTCAGGCCCAGTTCACCGGGGGCACAGCCCCAGGGCTGGATACTTTTTTAATGGATTTGCTGCTGTCCGGCGACGATCTCCTGTCCATGCCCTCTATGCTGGCCCTCCTGGCGGGGGGCGGCGACGGAGATCTGGATCTGCTGATGGATCTGCTGGCCGCCCTGGGCAGTTCCGGCGACGGCCTGATGGGCCTGCTGGACGGGATCGGCACATCGGAGCCCCTGCCGGTCGCGGCCCCTCCCATAGAAACACTGGAGCTGGAACCGGTTCAGGTGTCTGGCCCGGAGCTGTCGGCCACGGCCTTTGACCCAGAGGCTGGTTTGCTGACAACAGGAGGAACGGAATCTATGGTCCTCCGCGGACTGGGACAGGAGGGTCAGGAAAACCCGACGCTCCGGCTTGCCGGCTCGGGGACGGTAACCCTTCAGCAGATGAACTCCCCCCTGCTGACCGCGGAATCGCCCCAGACCCGGGTGTTCAGCGCGGGTGAGAACACGCTGGCCCAGGTTCAGCTACAAGACGGCGCGACCCTCACTGTGGATGGCGGCGGACTGCTGCACATCGGCGAGGCCAGGGGTGAGGCATCCAGCGTCCTGCGGCTGGTTGGAGGTGCGGTGGCGCTGACCGAAGGGGCCAATGGAGCATCGGCGGTCTCGGTGGTGGTGGACGGCCCTGCCGCTCTGCTGGCGGCGGAGGGAGTTGCCGTGCACAACGCCCAGGGGGAGCCGCTGACCCCCTTTGACATCGTGTGGAAAACGCTGCTTCCGGAATGGAGTTCCATCACCTCCCTGGCGATGGACGGCAGGCAGGGACAGTTGATCCTGCGGGAGGATCAGATGGATCCCGTCCGGCTGTGGCTGCTGAAGCAGGACTCCGACGGAAAATGGCCCGCCCACACCATTGCCCTCCGGGGACGGGATAAGGCGGGCCATCCCAGGACACGTTATATCTATGTGCGCTGGGACGAAAAGTCAGGGAGCTTTCGGGAAATCTCCATGTATCCCAACCCGTTCACCGTCACCGGCGGCGAGCAGGACGTGGACTGGCACTATGAGGAGGAAACCCGCACCCTTCACATCCTCTCCAGGGAGGTGACCGCCATCGCCGGAGGTGCCGGCATCGACGGAAACCAGCTTCCCTTCAGCGGCAGGATCTCCCTGGCCGACGGCATCGGCGCGGTGGAGCTGACCCTGGACGGCGTGGAGTGCCGGGTGTCGTCCGGCAGGGCGTTCAACCTGGGCCGCGGGAACGATGTGACCCTGCTTTTGCAGCGCGGGACGGACAATGTATTTGAAAGCGGCACAGGCTGCGCCGGTATATCCCTGGGGGACGGAACCTCCCTGCGCATCGACCAGGTCAAAGCCGCCAAAGGGGCGCCCGACGGGACCCTTACCGCCACCGGCGGCGCCGGTGGGGCGGGCATTGGCCGGGACAGCAGCGTGGGCCGGGAGCGCACAGGCCCCATCCTCATTCGCGGCGGGATCATCACCGCCACTGGGATCGGGGGCGGCGCCGGAATCGGCGGGGCGCTGGGCGCGCCCGTCGGAGACATCCGCATTCAGGGCGGCACAGTGACCGCCCAGGCCGCCTGCTGCGCCGCCGCCATCGGCGCGGGTATCCAGGGAGCGTGCGGCGACATCGTCATCACCGGCTCCGCCCGAGTGGTAAAGGCCCAGGGAGGCGGGCCCGATGGGGACATCGGCGGCTGCCTGTTCGGCAACTGCGGAAAAGTCCAGGTGTCCGCCGGGACGGATATTGGCGGAGCCAAGCTTTGGACCCAGAAAGGGCTCTCCCTCCAGGTGGGGGACGGCGCCGTGACGCTGCCCCGGTTCCGGGTCTCCGCCCGGGCCCTACGCCTGGACGCCCTGGATCTCACCTCCCGGGAGGCGGCCCGGGCCGCCATGACCGTCCTCGCCGCCGACCGCCGCTGGGTCACCCGGCTCCAAGGGGCTTATGGCGCGATGTACGGCCAGCTTGGGCAGAGCTTCAGCAGTATGTACAGCTTCCACAGCTATACCAGTGTGGTGCGGACCACCGGCGAGGCCGATACGCTGTCATGCGACATCCGCGAGGTGCTGCGGCAGTCCCCTCTGGCTGTCTTTCTCGCCCAGCGCGGGATGGAGGACGTGGGCCAGCTGCTGCGCTGAAAGGAGAATATTATGTTCGATACCATTCTGGTTCTGCTGCGCAAGCACCGGGAATTGATCAGCTATCTGTTCTGGGGCGTCATGACCACTGTCGTCAACTACACCGCCTACACTCTGCTCACCGAGGTTATGCACATCTATTACCTCACCGGCACCGTCATCGCCTGGGCGGTCAGCGTCCTGTTTGCCTACTTCGTCAACAAGCTGTTCGTATTCCGCTCCAGAGACTGGGCCTGGCGGGTGGCTCTGCGGGAGCTGTGGCAGATGGTGGCCGCCCGGCTGTTCTCTCTGGGGCTGGAGATGGTCATTATGTGGTTCTTTGTGGACACGCTGCAATGCAACCATCTTGTGGTCAAGCTTGCCGCCAACGTGGTGGTGGTGATCGTCAACTACGTGCTGAGCAAATTCATTATTTTCAAACCGAAAACAGATTGACGGAAAAAGAACCGCGGAAGCGGTTCTTTTTCTGCTTATGATTTGCTTCCGATCCACACATACTAGGGAAAAGAGGTGAGTTGATGGAATCTATATGGGAGAAAACCCTCCAGCTGCCCGAATTTGAGCCGCTGCGGGAGGACATCCGCGCCGACGCGCTGGTCATCGGCGGCGGGCTCGCGGGGCTGCTGTGCGCCTATGAACTGGCCCAAGCCGGTGTGGACTGCGTGCTGGTGGAAGCGGGGCGGCTGTGCGGCGGGGTGACGAAAAATACCACCGCCAAACTCACCGTCCAGCACGGGTTGATCTATCATAAGCTGCTGAAGGAGTTCGGCCCGGAGCGGGCAAGGGCCTATCTGGAGGCCAACCAGGCGGCTTTGGAGCGGTTTCGCGCCCTGTGCCGGGATATTCCCTGCGATTTTGAGGAAAGGCCCAGCTATGTCTACTCCCTGGACGATTGGAAGGAGCTGGAGCAGGAGCTGGCCGCTTTGGATAGACTGGGCCATCCCGCCGTTCTGGCGGATAAGCTTCCCCTCCCCTTCCCCGTGGCCGGGGCGGTACGGTTTGACCATCAAGCCCAGTTCAATCCGCTGAAATTTGCCGCCGGCCTGCTAAGCGGGTTGAAAATATTTGAGCATACCCGGGTGCTGGAGGTCAAAACAGGGGCAGCGGTAACCGGCGGCGGCACGATCCGGGCGGATCATATCGTAGTGGCCACCCATTTCCCCTTCCTCAACAAATTCGGCTGCTACTGGCTGAAAATGTACCAGAGCCGCTCCTATGTGCTGGCCTTAGAGGGAGGGCCAGACCTGGGCGGGATGTATGTGGACGGAAGCGGCAAAGGGCTGTCCTTCCGCAATGTCCGCAATCTCCTCCTGCTGGGGGGCGGCGGCCACCGCACAGGCAAACAAGGCGGCGGCTGGGCCGCGCTGGAGGACTTCGCCCGCCGCCATTATCCAAACGCCAAGCCGGTCTGCCGCTGGGCCGCCCAGGACTGCATGACGCTGGACGGCGCGCCCTATATCGGCCTGTACTCCCCACGCCTGCCCAGGCTGTATGTCGTCACCGGCTTCAACAAATGGGGTATGATTTCCTCCATGGCCGCCGCAAATCTGATCACTGACCTGATTTTGGACCGGGACTGCCCCTATCAGGAGGTATTTTCCCCCTCCCGCTCTGTATTTCATCCCCAACTGGCAGTTAACGCCGGGGAAAGCGTGCTGAATCTGCTCACCCCCACCCGGCCCCGGTGTCCCCATCTGGGCTGCGCGCTCAAATATGATCCCCAGGAGCACTCCTGGGACTGTCCCTGCCACGGCTCCCGCTTTACCGAGGATGGACAACTGCTGGACGGCCCCGCCACCGGTGATCTGCCCCATCCCCCCGCAAAACGTTCCAAAGCATGAAAAGGCCGTCCCAACTTTTTCGGGACGGCTTTTCTTTACCATCCGATCTCGTCCAAAATGCCCATGTTGGGATACCGGTCCTTCAGTCTGCTGTCGGGATAGGTTTTGTCCAAAAAGCGGGCCACTGCGCCCATGGCGGGCACCCCCGCCCTCCGCTGATCCATCCGGTATAGCGCGGCGGCAGATATGATGGTGCTGCACACCAAAAGCACCGCTGCCGCGGCGGCCACCCGCCGCCCTGTCTGCCTGGGCACACGGTCGATCAAGACACATATTGTCGGAAGGACCAGCCGCACCCATACCAAAGCGGCAAACCCCCAAAACAGGCAGAACACCAGGTTGATCCGCCCATTTAAGTTCAGAGGCAGATGGCGATAATCCCAAAAATAGGCCCCGAACAGCACCTCCTGGAGCCAGGAGCATATGTATTCATAAACGCCGCCCAGCACCGTGCCCGTGAGTACGAGCCGCACCGCCCCCTGGTCATCCATGCGCCGAAACGCCAGAGTGAGCAGCACCGCCGCCAGCCCCCATACCAGGCTGAACGGCCCGTACAGCAGACTGCTGCGGCTGATGAGCTCCCCACGGGTCGCCCACCAGAACACCACCTCGATCAAATCGCCCACAAAACCCGCGATGAGGAACAGCCAAAACACCCGATAGGCAGTGAGAGGTTTGGCGGCCGCCGCTTTGGCCTCTTCTCTTGCCTGGCTTCTGGCCGCGGCTATCACAGTTTCCTTCGTCACGCTTACCGCCTCCTTTGTTGTGCTACAGCATATCATGGCAAAGTAACAAAAATGCGAAAGGAATTCTAAAATTTTCTTAAAGAAAGCCCATCCGCTTTCTGTGAAGTGGATAGACTTTACAACAAAGGGATCCCCACGAAGCCGTCTTTTGGCTTCGCGGGGAGAGGAGGGGCACGGGAGCGTAACGGGGAATGCCCGCAGGGCGTTCCCCGCAGAGCGGACTTTGCCCCGACATCAGCCGGGAGGCCAGGTCATATCCCGGCCTGCCAGCACGTGGAAGTGGAGATGGGGCACAGACTGCCCCGCCTGCTCTCCGCAGTTGGACACCACGCGGAAGTCGGTAATACCCAGGTCTTTTGTCACCTTGGAGATGACCTCAAAGCAGTGGGCGACAATAGCGGAGTTCCACTTGGTGATCTCCCCGCAGGAGCCAATGTGGGCCTTGGGAATCACCAGGAAATGGACAGGGGCCTGGGGGTCGATGTCATAAAAGGCGTAGCACAGATGATCTTCATATACCTTGTTGGAGGGGATCTCCCCCTTGATGATTTTGCAGAACAGACAGTTGGGGTCGTATCTCAACACGTCGGACATGGATAAACCTCCTTCAATGGTTTTGGGGGTAAAAGCGGGCCGGATCGCCGCAGAACGATCCGGCCCGAGGTTTCATGCCTGAATGAGGGAATCACGCGCTTTTTCTGGAGGCCAGGAAATTCATAATAGAAGCGGCGAGCAGCACGATGCTGGAGAGCAGCATCAGATAGAAACCGATTTCCTTGCTCACAAGCATGCCGAACTGACCCAGCTGGGAGGCCTCATAAAAGGCCATGATAAGGGCGACTGCACTGACCACCAGCTCGGGCAGGGCCTTGTTGATCAGCGTGAATACGATGCACAGCACAGCAAAGACGATCAGGATGGCCCCGTCGCCGATCTGGCTGCCATCCGTGAACAGCAGAGAGATGGAAAACCCAAATACGGATACGTACGGCAGAACGGTGGACAGGATCATAACCACGCTGGCCGCCAAAATGCCGATTTTCACATACTTCTGAGTTTCTGCGTTCAAAACGTTTCCTCCTATCTATATGTTTATCTCTTTTCCGGCGGTGGCCCGCAGGCATATCTGCGTATGCGCGGGCGGCCAGCTAAACCGACAGAACCGCCCTAATACAGGGCAACCGCCAAATAGAGTATAACATAAAGATGGAAAAATGCAAGGGCAATTTCGCCCCGGCCGGGCGCCGCTACTGGTTGGGCACCACCGCGAAGAACTCCAGCGGACCGTCGCTGTTGTTGATGAGAGAGTGGGCCTGCCCCTTGGGGCAGTAGTGGCAGTCCCCGGCCTTCAGCGGCTCCTCGCCGCCATCCACCTTCACCTTGCCCGTGCCGGACAGGATATAGACGATCTCACTGCTGGTCTCATGGGTGTGGTACCCGATGGACGAGCCGGGGGGCAGGATGCCGTGGAGGATGCGGTTGCGTTCGTCCACGTGCATCTTTGCGTGGAGCTCCCCCTCGCCGCCCATAAAGTTGGGAATGGTTTCTGTCTCCATTTTGGAAAAGTCGATGAGCATGACATTGTCCTCCCCTCAGACGGGTTTGAATTGGTTGGTATCGGGGTCGTAGGCATAGCCCACCCCGGACAGCCTGTTGACCAGCTCCGCCTTGTCCGTGTCCAGCCCGTCGCACAGGGCGTCCAGGGAGGAATACTCGTCCCGGAGCTTGGTGTTCACATAGCTGAGCAAAATATGGGGATCTTGGGGAAGCATAGACCCGCCCCCTTACACCCCCAGCTTCATGGCGACGATGTTGTCCACCATGGCCAGGGCATTGTCCAGCATGAGAATATCCTTGCCGCCGCCCATGGCGGAGTCCGGCTTGCCGCCGCCGGAGCCGCCCGCGATGGCGCACACCTGCTTGATGATGTCCCCTGCCTTGATCCCCTTGGCCACGGCCTCCTTGCCGCAGGAGCACAGGAAGGTGATCTTGCCGTCGTTGACGCAGGCCAGCACAGCCACCACATTGGGGGCCTTCTCCCGGAGCATATCGCCCATCTGACGCAGGCGCTGGCCGTCCGCGTCAGGCACCGTGGCGGTGAGCACCTTCAAACCGCCCACCTCGTGGGCGCCGAACATGATGCGGTCGGTCTCGCCGGCGGCCTCCTTGGCCTTGTACTTCTCCACCAGCTGGTGCAGGGATTTGATTTCACCCATAGCGGCCTCCGCCTTCTCCCGCAGCTCACCGGGCTTTGCCTTCAGCGCCGCCGCCGCCTGGACAGCCATCTGGTGGATGTCCTCAAAGAATTGGAGGGTCTCCTTGCCAGTAGTGGCCTCGATGCGGCGCACGCCGGAGGCCACAGAGAACTCGCTCTTGATGCGGAAGCAGCCCGCCTTGGCGGTGTTGTCCAGATGGGTGCCGCCGCAGAACTCCACGGAGTACCCGTCGCCCATGTCCACCACCCGGACGGTGTCGCCGTACTTCTCGCCGAACAGGGCGATGGCCCCCCGCTGCTTGGCCTCCTCGATGGGCAGCACGTCGGTGCGCACTTGGTAACCCGCCAGAATGGCCTCGTTGACCACCCGGCTGACCTGGGCAATTTCATCCACGGTCATGGCGTTGAAGTGGGTAAAGTCGAAACGCAGCTTGTCCGGTTCCACCAGCGAACCGGCCTGATGGACGTGGTCGCCCAGCACATCCCGCAGGGCCTTATCCAGCAGATGGGTGGCGGTGTGGGCGCGCTTGATGGCGTTCCGGCGCTCTCCGTCGATGTGGGCGCGGACGGTGTCCCCCACCTTCAGCGTGCCCTCCGTCATCTTGCCGTAGTGCATATATTTGCCGCCCTTGTTCTTCTGCACGTCGGTGACCTCAAAGAGCAGGCCGTCCTCGCCGCTGCGGGCGATCTGGCCGTGGTCGGCCACCTGGCCGCCCATCTCGGCGTAGAAGGGGGTCTTGTCCAGCACCACAATGCCCTCTACTCCGGGCATGATGGCCTCAGCCAGCTCGTTCTCCACCACCAGGGCCACCACCTTAGCGTCCATGACGGCGTTGTTTTCGTAGCCCACAAACTCGGTCTCGGGTACGTCCTTGCCGAACTCCACGCCGGCCCAGCCCAAGTCGCCCAAGGCCTCCCGGGCCTTCCGGGCCCGCTGGCGCTGCTCCTCCATGAGCTGCTTGAACTCGTCCTGGTTGAGGGTCATCCCCTGCTCCTGCACCATTTCCAGAGTCAGGTCGATGGGGAAGCCGTAGGTGTCATACAGCTTGAAGGCATCCGCGCCGGAGAAGGTCTTTTCCCCCTTCTCCTTATGGCCGGCCAGCATCTCGTTGAAGATCTTCAAGCCTCCGTCGATGGTCTTGGCGAAGTTCTCCTCCTCCACCCGGATGACCTTGGTGATATAGTCCTGCCGCTCCCGCAGCTCGGGGTAGTGGCCCTCGTTCTCGTGGATGACGGTGTCGCACACGGTGTACAGGAACGGGTCGTTGACCCCTAGCAGCTTGCCGTGGCGGGCGGCGCGGCGCAGCAGGCGGCGCAGCACGTAGCCCCGGCCCTCGTTGGAGGGCAGCACGCCGTCGCAAATCATGAAGGTGGCGGAGCGGATGTGGTCGGTGATGACGCGCAGGGACACGTCCTTCTCCTTTGTCTCGCCGTAGTGGGCCTTTGTGATCTCGGACACCTTGTTGGTGATGTTCATCACGGTGTCCACGTCGAACAGGGAGTTCACCCCCTGGCACACGCAGGCCAGACGTTCCAGGCCCATGCCGGTGTCGATATTCTTCTGCTTCAGCTCCTCGTAGTGGCCCTCCCCGTCGTTGTCGAACTGGGAGAATACCACGTTCCACACCTCGATATAGCGGTCACAGTCACAGCCCACGGTGCAGCCAGGCTTGCCGCAGCCGTGCTTGGGGCCGCGGTCGTAGTAGATCTCGGAGCAGGGGCCGCACGGGCCGGAGCCGTGCTCCCAGAAGTTGTCCTCCTTGCCGAACTTGAAGATGCGCTCGGCGGGGATGCCGATGACCTTGTTCCAGATCTCAAAGGCTTCGTCGTCGGCGGGGGTGGTCTCATTGCCGGCAAAGACGGAGGGATACAGACGGTTCGGGTCCAGGCCCACCCACTCGGGGGAGGTCAGGAATTCCCAGGCCCAGTGAATGGCGTCCTTTTTAAAATAGTCGCCGAAAGAGAAGTTGCCCAGCATCTCAAAATAAGTGCCGTGGCGGTCGGTGTGGCCGATGTTCTCAATGTC
>JAAVHX010000041.1 GCA_014799475.1 Clostridiales bacterium
CCAAATAGTCGGCATTGGCGATGAAAATCTGATCAACAATGTTATACAGCGCCGCCACCAGTAGAGAGATGACGCAGGGAACGGCGTACTTGACCATCAGCGTTCCAATGGGCTGGGTCTCCAAAAATGTGTTTGACTTCTGTTCCATGATCGTTTCCTCCTGAACATGGGAAAGCGCGCGGCTGGGAAGAGCTGGACTTATGCCTTCCCGGCCGCGCGCTTTCTGTTTATAAAATTGTTTTTGGCGATAAAAAAGCAACGTGCAGCAGTCAACCGGAATTACGCGGTGACGCTACACGTTGCCGTTAAACTATAGCAGATGTGGAGGCGAAAAGTCAAGTCTATTTTTTGGATTTCGCAATGGAACATACCCGATCCGTTCTGAATCAACAATCATTAATCCAGAACAATATCATACTTTTCCACGTCCATCAGCGCGGCCCCGCCGGCCTCAAAGGTGATGGCGTCCGCCTCCTGGCGGGTGTAAATGACCGTGCTGGAGGCCTGCTCGCCGTCGTTGACGAATACCTCCAGGCTGAATCGGTCCAGGATGATGCGCAGCTTGATCTCGCCCTCCCGATAGGACACCAGGAAGCTGCGGGTATGGACGATGTCGTGGGCCGGACCGTCACGGTCATATCCAGCGTCCGGCCCTGGATGCCGGGCAGATTCACCTCACCGCATGATAACATATTTCTTGAACCGCTTAAACCGCATGCTGATTGATCGCCAGGGACAGGATGATGGGCACCGGGAAGCTCCACAGCAGGCTGAACAGGCTCAGCTTGACGGTGTTGACGATCATCCGGCGGAAGGTGGGGGCGCTGAACACAGGCCGGGTCACCAGCCTGTGCCCGAATTCAGCTCTGCGGAGAAACGATATTTTGTGAGCGAGATAACAGTAGCACACATCTCCCTGAAAAGTCAACGGGGGGTTCGCATAGCGTTGCCATAAGTCTTGAGAATTGTTTATCTGCACAAAAAATAACGATTCATTTTGTGTGCTATGCTCCTGGGATTATTTCGTGAACCTCTTTACAAATCGTGTGGGTTTGGTTATACTGAATATAACGATATTTCACCGCTGAATTCATGAAACCGAGGTGGCGCCATGTCAGAACAGAAACCAGTCCCTACCATGAAAGACGTCGCGCGCGAGGCGGGCGTGGCGCTGGGCACGGTATCAAAGGTGGTAAACGGGCTCCCTGTGGGGGAGGAATACCGCGTGCGGGTGGAAAAGGCCATCAAAGAGCTGAACTACCGCGTCAACAGCTACGCCAAGGGCCTTCGGAGCAACAAGACCTTCTTGGTGGCGGTGATCATGCCAAACCTGGTCAATCCCTTTTTCATCAGGCTGGTCAACTGCATCAACAAGGCGCTGGCGATGCGGTCGTACCGGATGCTTTTCTACGCCACCGATTTCGACCCCCAGCAGGAGCAGGAGGTCGTCTTACTGGCCGAGCAGCAGAAGGTGGATGGGATCATCTGCCTGTCCTACAATCCCAATTTGAAGATCCCCGCCAACATACCGCTGATCTCGATCGACCGATACTTCGGCGCCCTCATCTCCTGCGTGTCCAGCGACAACTACGGCGGGGGCCGCCTTGCCGCCGAGAAGCTTGTGGAGAATGGCTGCAAAAATCTGGCGTTTCTTCGAATCGGCTCCAAGCTGACCAATGAGCCCAACAAGCGCAAGGACGGTTTCATCAGCGCCTGCGAGGCGCTGGACATCCCCTACACGCTGAAGATCGTGGATGACGGCACGCCCTATTCCGCCTTTGAGGAATTCCTTCAGGAGCATCTGCATAACGGCAGGCTGGATTTCGACGGCATTTTCTGCGTCACGGATTCGCTGGCATACCAAATCATCAATTCCCTGAAGGGCATGGGCCTGCGCGTGCCGGAGGATGTGCAGATCATCGGCTTTGACGGGTCGCGGCATTTTGGGGACATGGAGCTGTACTGCTCCACCATCGTCCAGCCCGTAGAGGAGATCGCCGAAACGTGCGTCAGCATGATTTTGGAGAAAAACCTCCTCCAGGCTCCATCCCTCCTGTGCCTGCCCGTCAGCTACGCTTATGGCGGGACCACCTGGAAGTAGGGGGGGTACTATGGCCAGTGAGTACTTGAAACAGAAATACCAGGATGTCAAGCCAAACGAGCCGCCCCCTCCCCTCCCCTCACCGGGAAAAAGCGGCTGGCCAACTGGTTCCCCTATAACAAGCTGTGGATCGCGGCGTTCGCGGCCCGGGACAAATGGGCCATCAGCGTGGAGTTCATGTGCACGGACAGCTTTACGGGGAATTCCTACGCGATCCTTGAGCAGCTCCTGTCGGGCTTTCACTACAACGACGAATAGGGGGGCGCAGCATGGGTCTTTTTTTCAGATGATGAAAATCGTTTCACTACGGGCCGCGCCGTAGGCTTTGCCCGGTATCGCGATGTTTTGGAGCAAAGCTTCAAAGAGTTTTTCCTGGTTGGCTTCATCACGCTTGGGTTCCTGATCCCCTTCCTCAGCATGTGGTACATCCTGTATCTCGCGGTGTTCATCCTCTACCGCCCCATGGACGAGGCATTCCTCATTGAGGATCAGATCAACGAGCGATTCCCCGGACAGATCCAGGACGAGGGGGATAAGTGAAGGAGAGGCTGCGGCGCGAGAGCTTATGAACAACACAAAAAGGGAGGAACATGAAGATGATCGACATTCTGGCCGTAGGCGAAATTTTGATCGACCTGACCCAATCCGGCGCCACAGAGCAGGGGATCCCCCGCTTTGACGCCAATCCCGGCGGCGCGCCGGCCAATTTGGCCGTGGCGGCCTCACGCCTGGGCGCAAAGACCGCTTTCATCGGGAAAGTGGGCGCTGACAGCTTCGGCACATTCCTGCGGGACTGCCTTGTGGAGAACAGCGTCGATGTGACGGGACTGGTGACGGACCCCGTCCAGCACACCACCCTGGCCGTGGTGGCCGTGGACGCCGCCGGCGAGCGGAACTTCAGCTTTTACCGGGACCCCAGCGCCGACGTGAATTTGTCGCCGGAGGACATCTCGCCGGAGCAGCTCAAAAACACGCGCGTCCTCCACTTTGGGAGCGTGAGCCTGACGGCGGAGCCCGCCCGCGGCGCGACCCTCCACGCGGTAAAGACCGCCAAGGAGCTGGGGGCGGTCATCAGCTACGACCCGAACTATCGCGCCAACCTGTGGCCGGACCAGGAGACCGCCGTTGCGCGGATGCTGGAGCCGCTGGAGATGGTGGACATATTGAAGGTGTCGGACGAGGAGCTGCCCCTGCTCACCGGCACGAACGATTTGGAGGCCGGCTCCGCGATGCTGGCGGAAAAGGGCATCTCCCTCATCTTTGTGACCTGCGGCCCCGATGGCGCCTTCTACCGCTTCCAGGGACAGACAGGCCACGTGGATGGAGTTCCCTGCAAAGTGGGCGACACCAACGGCGCGGGCGACACTTTCTTCGGCGCGGCGCTGTCCCAGCTCGTCAAGCATGAGCGCCTGAAGGATATTCCGGTTCCCGAGCTGGAGCGCATCATTGCCTTTGCCAATAAAGCCGCCAGCCTCACCACCAGCCGGCACGGGGCCATTCCCGCCATGCCGACCTTGGCGGAGGTCGACGGCTGAAGCGGGCAGATAAAGCGGCCATTGTCCTCATCGGACAATGGCCGCTTTTGTTTGCCGCCGAGGGTATCAACCTGGTAGATCCGGTCAGCGGCGACATCTATATGTTCAGCATCATGCAGGATCAGCGCGGCGCGGCGGAGCAGGGCGCGTCCGGCTGGGCCCACACCGTGGGCCTCACCCGGCGGATCTGGCTCAATGACGACGGCACCGACCTCTTTGCCACAGGCAATGTGACCATCGACAGCCTCTATGTGGCCTCCATGGGTTCCATCTTTGGTTGACCGATTGAAAAAGGGCGGCGCATTGGTTCATCCAATGCGCGCCCTTTCTTCGATCACTCATCCTCTCCCGCGATCCTCCCGTCCTGGATGCGCACGATGCGGTCCGTCCGTTGGGCCAGCTCCATGTCGTGGGTGACCACCACCACACAGCGCTCCCGCTCATGGGCCAGATCCCGCAGGATGGTGAAGATGTTCCGGCTGTTCTCCTCGTCCAGGTTGCCCGTGGGCTCATCGGCCAGGATGAGCCCGCTGCCCGCCGCCAGCGCCCGGGCAATGGCCACCCGCTGCTGCTCGCCGCCGGACAGCATCCGGGGATAGCGCCCGAACTGGTCCGGACGGATGCCCACGGCGGCCAGCTGGGCGGCGGCCTCGTCCTCCGCCTGCTTCTTCGGCCGCTTTTGCAGATAGAGCGGATAGGCCGTGTTCTCCAGCGCCGTCAGGTGGGCGAACAGGTTGAAGTTCTGGTAGATCACCGAGACGTTTTCCAGCCGCCACGCGTCCCGGTCCAGCTCGGCGGTAGACTGTCCCCGGAAGCGGATGCTGCCCCCCGTGGGCACGTCCAGCCCCGCCAGCAGGGACAGCAGCGTCGTCTTGCCGCTGCCCGACGCGCCCACAATGGCCGTCATCTGGCCCGTCTCAAAGGCGCAGTCCACCCCCCGCAGGGCGTAAACGGTCTGGTATTTTGTCTGATAGGTATATTCCACGTGGTCGGCTGTCAAAATCGCCATAGCCCTATTCCTCCGTTTTCATCAATTTCATCACGCTGCCGCTGGCGGCCACCCCGGCGCACACTGCCGCGCCCAGCAGGAACATCCCAATTACCGCCCCGGAGAAGGCCAGCCCGCCGGAACGCACCTCCAGCCCTGTGGCTAGGGCGGCGCACAGCCCCAGCGCTCCGCCGGCCAGCCCCAGTGCCAGCTGCTCCCCGAGCACCTGCCCGAAGATGGCCCCCCGGCGCATCCCCAAACAGCGCATGACGGCGAACTCCCGCTGGCGCCGGCGGTTGACCAGGAATCCGGCGAAAAAGCTGATGCCTCCCATCAAAACCAGCAGCAGCGGCTGCAAGATCCGCAGCATATCCAGGTTGGAGTTCAGCTCCTCCAGCGATTTCAGATACACCTCGTCGTGCACCAGCACCCCCACGGCAAGGCCGTCCGGCGTGGCATTTACCGACGGTACAGCGAAAAAGGGCGTGGAAAACAGCTTTTCCTTGCACTCCTCCAGCCGCGCGGTGTCCCGGATGTCAAAGGTGCACGACGGGATGCTGAAGGCCATGCTGATCCCCTCCTCCCATGGCATGAAGAACGGGCAGTAGATCACATTGTCCGGCCCCCCGGAGATCCGTCCCACCACCCGCAGGCTCATGCTCACGTCCATGGGCGGGGCCGCCACAATGTCGAGACAGTCCCCCTCTATGTCCATCCCCTCCGGGACCAGACAGACCATCTCGCCCCACAGCAGATCCTCCTCGCTCCACCCGGGCTCGAAGCTGATTTGGGCGCTGTCCAGGCGGCTGTCGCTGGCCTGGCTCAGCAGGCGGCACAGCGTCGTCTCATAGGGCCACGACAGCTCCCAATCCGCCTTGGCCTTCACATTGGCCACCGCCTGGTCCATGTCCGCCAGACTGGGGTCCCGGTATGCCTTGCGCCCCAGCAGCATCTCCACATAGGAGCTCATAAGGTTCAGGTTGTCGGCGTTCATCCCCCGCACGTCGGTGACGGTGCAGTGGATGACGGTATTTTGCACGGTGTCCTCAATGGCCCGCTGCTGCTGGACCGCCAGGCTGTGCAGCCCGCACCCCGCGTATACCCCCAGCGCCGCCACCACCGCCAGCAGCAGGCTAACTCCCGGCCTGCGCAGCAGCACCCGCAGCGACAGCAGGGGAAGGTATCCCAGCCCCCGTTTTTTCTCAACCAAGCCGATCCCTCCTCACTCCCGCTTGCGGCGCATGAGCCCGCGCCGCGCCGTCAGCGCCGCCCAGCACGCCGCCACGGCGCACAGCACCAGCAGCTGCAACGCCGCGCACGCCGCGATCATCAGCCAGTCCGGGGTCAGCGTCTGGGACAGCACGATCTCGCACACCCTGCCGTACAGCAGGCCGCCCAGCACGCCGCCCAGGATCACGCCCGCCGCCGTCAGCGGCAGCAGCGCGGACAGCATCTCCCCCGTCACCTTCCGGGGGCTGGCCCCCAGCAGGCGCAGGCCCCGGGCCGACGCCGACATCCGCGCGAAGCTGGCCAGCAGGAACACCAGCCCGCCGATCAGGAACGCCGCCCCGCCCAGCGCCGCCAGCCGCAGGGCGCTGCTCTTCATGGCTTCTATGGAGTCCTTCATCTCGCTGTAGCCGTAGTCGTAGTAGCGGAAGCGGTCCGCCGCGCCGTTTTCCGCCATGTATGCCTCAAACTCCTCGATGGAGCCGTTTTTCAGCACCAGGGTGTTGAGCAGGGGGGTCACCTTGTCCTCCTCCGCGGCCTCCACCACCTCCGGCGCGGACGCCTTGGGGGCCAGCACCGTGTCCCCCCGGAAGCCGTGGCCGTCCGGGTCGACAGGCCAGACGGGGGCAGTGTACAGCCCCACGATGGTGTAATCCCGGGTCACGTCCAGCCGGTTCTCCTCCACCATGGGCATACAGACGGTGTAGAGGAAGGAATCCTGATTGGTGTACTGGTACGCCAGCCCGCTTTGCGTTTCGTAGGCGGGCCTGTACAGATCCAGGGTCAGGGTGTCCCCCACCTGGAGGCCGTTGTACAGGGCATAGTCCGCGCCCACCATGCACACGGCGGCCCCGGTATCGTACTCCTCCTGGGTGATGAACCGGCCCTCCAGCAGGGCGGACTCCTCCTTGCAGAATTGGGACAGGCCCTGCACATTGTCCGTGAACAGCACGGGGACGGAGTCGTGGTTCAGCTCGCAGTTGGGGATGATCTCGTCCCGCCACACCTTGCCCTCCTCGGTGTTGAGGAAGTCCCGCCAGTCCCCCTCGTACTCCGCGTAGAAGGGCCAGCTGTCCTCCGGGGGATAGATGATGATCTTAAAATCCCCCGTAGTCACCATTTTGTTGGCGAGGTAAAAATTGGGCACAAAGGGATAGGGATGGCCCACAAAGTCATCCGAAGTTAAGTAATCAGCTTCATATTTGGTGGGCATCCAGTTATAGAAAAAGTAAAGTCTCTGCTCCGGGGCGTCGGGGCGGTCAGGGTCCAACTGCAGAACATTCTCCCAATAGTCCGCCGTACGGCGAACCGGGCCGAGCTCTATGCGCTCCGGCTCGTCCCCGGCGGCCTCCACAAGCTGCATCTCCTGCCAGATCTCGAAATCTACAAAATCCCCCCGCATCAGGTAGGTCTTGCCCACCTCAAAGGACGGGAAGGGGGTATCTCCCTCCTCATCCATGGATGCAGGGGAACCGGTAATGAGGGTATCGAAGCGAAATGTTTTCCCCTGCTCGGGCAGGTCGTAGGCGTCCATGCGGCACACCGGCTCCACCCACTCGAATTTGTAGACATAGACGCCGTCAACATAGGGTTGCTCTTCAACGGCCAGACAGCGCACCGCCATCACCGATTGGGAGTAGCGGTGCAGGTCATAAACGTCGATGTAATTCATGGGGTCCGCCGCGCCGGAGCTGAACCCCTTCTGGTTGGGGGTGTGGGCGGCGGTCAGCACGTTGGCGTCCCACCGCAGCACCCCGGGGGCATTTCCCACTATCTGGTTGATCCGCTGGTTGCTGGGCAGGATAGTGCCATCGTCCGTCTGAAGGGAGCCGTCCTCCAGAACGATCCCGCCACCCGGTCCGAACAACTGAAAGTGGCCTCTGTTGGCGGGATAGGCCACGGTGGTATAGTGGGAATCCAGCTCGGCCAGCTGCTTCTGGAAGGAGGCCCAGCTGGACAGGCCGATGCAGGAGAAGGCGGAGGCCAGGGCCAGCAGCAGGGCCAGCAGGGCGGCGGCGGCAGGCTGGCGGGCGTTTTGCTTGTGGAACATGGAAGCACCTCCTGGGAAAGGGTGGGCCCGGCGGCGGAATATCGCCGCCGGGCCTGTGGAGTTAGGATCGTTTACCGCGTATGGATGGGGTTGTCAGCTCAGACGGGGAGCACCTTGCAATAGCCGGGAGTATGGGGCCCTCCGGGGCAAGTGATGGTCTTGGTAAAGTGTCCACCGCACCTGCTGCAAGTGCAGTGCCACGTCTGCACAGTTCCGCTGCAGGACGCGGCATACACGGAGCCGCTGTGGGAGGCCGGATCCATATATTCAAACTCGTCTTTAGTGGCAATGTTGCAAATGTTGCAACGAAGCTTGTGGCAAACCTCCAGAGCACAGGTGCTGTTGCTACGCCAAACATAACCGTTATAAACGGTGCGAACATATCCCCAAGAATGGGCACAGGTACTCTGCACCTCCGCACTCGGCTTGTTGGAGCCGGCGGGGGACATGGTTTCGCCACTCTTATCAACAGGGGCAGGGGTAGCAAAGGCCGTGAGGGACAGGGTCATGATCGTCAGGGCACAAAGAATAAGAGATATAAGCTTTTTCATAGCTAATACCGCCTTTCTCAAATTTTATTTACAAGAGCTCTCGTCAAGCAATAACATACCACATAACCTGACATTTGTCTGTAGCGTATGGCGGCACACTCGCAAAAAATTTCCTGGGTTTGATTTGGCTAAAATTTGGGTATTTTGACGAGTCCTGGCTTTCTAATCCGGAAATTCAATACCCAATATTTTTTTGTTTCCCTCGTCCAAATATTGGAGCCGCGCCATGTCCCTGGTAGCGGCCAGCATATAGTGAACCTGGCGGTACAAGCTGATACATTTTTCCCGTTCGCCCATGCAATAGCGGCAATATGCCTGAACCCACAGGAGGCTGGCCACCACATGATACCGCCTTGATTCTATGCTCGCCAGCAGCCCCTCTTCGGTGATCTCCAATGCTTCCTGATAGCGCCCGATTCTGGACAGCGCATTGCCGCAGCCCGCGGCATAGGTGGGCTTCAAATAGGCGTACTGAGACAGGTGCCGGCTATTGGCCTCCAGGTACTCCAGGGCCATGCGGTAGACCCGCACCGCCTCCTCATAGCGCCCCGCCTCGGTGTAGGTCGAGGCGATCTGCTTGATGAGGCGCAGCTCCTCCGCGCTGTACGGCCCCAGGCCGACACGCTCCAGGTCGAACCGGGGGGCGGTGAGCCGGAGGGCCTCCAACAGCATCCCGAGCCGTTCCTCAAAGGGGTAGGGGCCCTCCTCCGTCCCCTGCACCGCCCGGAGGGACAGCGAGCACTGCCGGACAACGGGGTCGTCCGGCCCCAGGGCCTCCAGTGCCGCCAGCTTTTCTCGGAATAGGGCCCACAGGGCGGGCCGCTCCGCCTCCGCCGCTTGCTCCAGCCGCACGGCGGTAGACCGGGCCTCCCGTTCCGCCTCCTCCAGGGCCAGCTCGTCCTCGGAGAGCAGGGCGTAGAACCGGTCGTCGGGCAGGCCCAGCCGCTGGAGCAGGGCAACCACCCGCTTCCGGGACAGCACCTGATGCCCGTTTTCGAACCGGGAGAGGGCGGTGCGGTCGCACAGCCCCCGGCACAGATCATCCTGGTTGATATTCAGTTCCTCCCGCCTGCGGCGGACCATCTGACCCAAACGCAGTTCCTGCATTGCTTCAACCCCCTGGCGGCCAACGGCCGCCGGGGGGTTGTTCGGCGAAGCCGAATGACGTCCCTTGAACGACCGGTTGGCAGTCCGCTGGACTGCCTAGTACCCAAAAATAAAAGGACTGCCCATGGCAGTCCTTTTATTTTTGGTGCGCGAGGCGGGAGTCGAACCCGCACGCCCTTGCGAGCACTGGCACCTGAAGCCAGCGAGTCTACCAATTCCACCACTCGCGCATCTAATGGGCTTGTGCTGTCGTTCAGCACGAGAATGATATTACCACAACGAGCGCCGATTGTCAACAGTTTTTTCGCTATGTTTTTTTGGCCCTTGTTTGTGGCTGAAATCCGCCTGTCCCCTGTAAGGGCGGTCATCCGCGCCCCGGGAAAGCACCCAGCCCCGCCGCCGGCGGGGCTGGGCTGTTCTTACCTGTTCCGCAAAGCGATCTCGCGGCGTGTGCCCGGGAAAGCACACAGCCCCGCGGCCGCGGGGCTGTGTGGGTTTTTCTTATTTGCTGCGCATAGCGATCTCGTGGCGCTTGGGCCCGGTGGACACGATGGTGATGGGCACGCCGACGCGCCGCTCCAAAAACTCCACATAGTTTTTGGCGTTGGCGGGCAGCGCGTCGTAGTCGGTGATGCCCCGCACGTCGCTCTTCCAGCCGGGGAGGGTCTCAAACACCGGCTTGGCCCGCGTCAGCTTCGGGGTGGTGGGGAATACGTCCGTCACCTCGCCGTCGATCTCATAGCCCACGCAGACACGGATCTCGTCCAGGTAGCCCAGCACGTCCAGGCAGGTCAGCGCTACTTGCGTAGCGCCTTGCACCATGCAGCCGTATTTGGTGGCCACCGCGTCGAACCAGCCCACCCGGCGGGGACGGCCCGTGGTCGCGCCGAACTCGCCCCGGTCGCCGCCCCGGCGGCGCAGTTCGTCGCCCTCGGGGCCCAGCAGCTCGCTGACGAAGGGCTCGGTGTCGGAGCCCACGCTGGAGGAGTACGCCTTGGTGACGCAAATCACGTCCTCGATGGCGGTGGGGGGCACCGGGGCCCCCACGCAGCCGTAGCCCGCCAGGGTGTGGGACGAGGTGGTCATGGGGAAGATGCCCAGGTCCGGATCCTTCATGGAACCCAGCTGACCCTCCAGCAGAACGGTCTTGCCGTCCTTCAGCGCCTGGTGGAGGAAGCCCACCGCGTCGCCCACGTAGGGGCGGATCAGCTCCCGGCACTCCAGAAGCTGGTCGTACAGCGCCTTGACGTCCAGGGCGGGCTTGTGGTACAGGTGCTCAAAGAGGATATTCTTCACCTCGACGGCCCGGCTCAGCCGCTCCCACAGGCGGTCCTCGTCGAACAGGTCGCACACCTGGATGCCGGTCTTGGCGTATTTGTCGGAGTAGAAAGGCGCGATGCCGCTCTTGGTGGAGCCAAAGGCCCTGCCGCCCAGGCGCTCCTCCTCGTACCCGTCCTGGAGGACGTGGTAGGGCATGAGCAGCTGGGCCCGCTCAGACACGATGAGATTGGGGGCGGGCACGCCCTGGTCGATGACGCCCTTCAGCTCCGCCGCCAGCTTGGCCGCGTCCAGCGCCACGCCGTTTCCGATGATGTTGGTGATGTGGGGGTAGAAGATGCCGGAGGGCAGGATGTGCAGGGCGAAGCGCCCATAGTCGTTGATGATGGTGTGGCCCGCGTTGGCTCCGCCCTGGAAGCGCACCACCACGTCCGATGTCTCGGCCAGCAGATCGGTGATCTTGCCCTTGCCCTCGTCGCCCCAGTTTGCCCCTACGATCGCTTTTACCATAAAAATACCTCTGCGCCCGGGATTCGCAGCCAATTTCCCTGGTCTGCCTTATCCGGCGCGCGCCGCGGGCCAATGGCCCAACAGTTCTATTATAATCAACATGCCCCTTGGGCGCAAGTCCTTTGGCCGCTTTTTCTGATTTTCTCTTTACTTTCGTAAAGTGACGTGTTAGAATGCCCTTATATGTCACTTTTGTAGGA
Organism: Clostridiales bacterium; assembly: GCA_014799475.1. Classification (GTDB taxonomy): domain Bacteria; phylum Bacillota; class Clostridia; order Oscillospirales; family Oscillospiraceae; genus Enterenecus. The sequence goes on from JAAVHX010000041.1 coordinate 11,548, forward strand.
GGATGCGCGATGCAGAAAGAGATGCCGGATCAAACCGCCCTGCTGTTTGAGGCCATTCTGTCGCTGCGCGGCCAGGAGGAGTGCCGTGCCTTTTTCCAGGATCTGTGCACCGTGGCCGAGCTGCGGGCCATGGCCCAGCGGCTGGAGGTGGCCCAGCTCTTGGACGAGGGCCTCATCTATAACGATATTCTCAAGCGCACCGGGGCCTCCAGCGCCACCATCAGCCGGGTGAACCGGGCGCTGCAATACGGAGCGGACGGCTACAAGACCGTGCTGCCGAGGCTGCCAAAATGATGGACGCCTATACCGCCTTAGCCCGGTGCTATGACCGGCTCACCAGCGATGTGGACTACCAAAAGTGGGCGGACTACATAGAGCGGCACTTCCGCGGGCTGAAACGGCCTGTCCGCTCTGTGGTAGAGCTGGGCTGCGGCACGGGGAGCCTCACCAAATTGCTGGCGGGACGGGGCTATGCCATGACCGCCGTCGATCTCTCGCCGGATATGCTGTCCATAGCCGAGCAGAAGTGCCGGGGGCTGGACGTGCTGTTCTTGTGCCAGGATATGTCCCGGCTCACTCTGGCAGAGCCGCAGGACGCCGTCATCTCCTGCCTGGACAGCGTGAACTACGTCACCCGCCCCGCCGCCCTGCGGCGGACGTTTCAGCGGGTCTATAAAAGCCTTGCTCCCGGCGGGCTGTTCCTGTTCGATGTGAAAACCCCCGCCGCCCTGGAGGGGGCGGACGGTCAGACCTATCTGGACGAGGACGACGATCTGTTCTGCGTCTGGCGGGGGGAGTACAGCCCCCGCCGCCGGGTATGCGGCTACGGGCTGGACCTGTTCGTCCGGGAGGAGGACGGCAGCTGGAGCCGGGGCGGCGAGTACCACGAGGAGTACGCCTACACCATGGACGAGCTGGAAGGCTTTCTGCGGGAGGCAGGCTTCCAAGACATCAAGTTATACGGCGACAAGACCATGCGCACGCCCAAGGAAGGGGCCTATAGGGTCTTTTTCGCCGCGAGAAAGGAATTGTAGCAATGGATCAGATCGTTCGCGTCATCGCCAAGGACGCCCCTGTGAAAGCCATGGCCATCTCCGCCCGGGACACGGTGGAGCGCGCCCGGGCCATCCACGACTGCTGGCCGGTGGCCGCCGCCGCCCTGGGCCGTCTGCTCATGGCCGCGTCCATGATGGGCGCGGTGATCAAGACGGAGGATGGGGCCGTCACCCTGCGTGTCAAGGGCGGCGGGCCGCTGGGGAGCCTCACCGCCGTGTCCGACAGCCACGGCAACGTCCGGGGCTACGTGCAGAACCCCGCGGTGGACGTGCCCCGGAAGGCCAAGGGCAAGCTGGACGTGGGGACCGCCGTGGGGGCGGACGGGGACTTGACCGTCATCCGGGACCTGGGGCTGAAGGAGCCCTATATCGGCTCGGTACAGCTGGTGGGGGGCGAGATCGCCGAGGACGTGGCCGCCTACTTCGTGGAGAGCGAGCAGGTGCCCACCGCCTGCGCCCTGGGGGTGCTCATCGCTCCCGACCAGACCGTCCAGGCCGCGGGGGGCTACCTGATCCAGCTCCTGCCCGGGGCGGACGACGGGGTCATCTCCGCGGTGGAGCGGGGGGTGGCCAAGCTGGGCGCTGTCAGCGCCCGGCTGGACGCGGGCATGGACCCCCTGGATCTGCTGCGGGAGGTACTGGGGGAATTTGAGCTGGAGGTGCTGGAGACCTCCCCCATCGAGTACCGCTGCTACTGCACCCGGGAGCGGGTGAGCCGGGCCCTCATCAGCCTGGGGAAAGACGAGCTCACCTCTCTTATGGAGGAGCAGGGGGGCGCGGAGCTCACCTGCCAGTTCTGCGACAAGGTGTACCGCTTCTCCAAAGGCGACCTGCAGGCCCTTCTGGACGAGGCAGTAAACAAGTGAAACAGCGACCAGAGAGCGCCGGCTTAGCCGGCGCTCTCTTCCTGTTCCATCAGTTCTACCACCGTCCGGGCGTACAGCCGCGCGGCGGTGATGGCCTCCTGGAGGGTGTTGCCGTGGGTGCCCACCTCCACCAGGATCGTCCCCGTGGATAGATGCTGGTTGAAGCGGGTGGGCCGCAGCACCAGGGGCCGGGCCAGGGTGGCCCACTTGTCGCACAGCGCCGACTGGATGGACAGCGCCAGCGCCAGGTTCACCTTCCAGTTGGGGTGGGTCTGTCCGGTGGCGTCGCTGCCCATCACCATCATCACCTGGGCGCAGTTGTCCACCGTCCCCGCCACCGCCTTGTAGATGGTGCCGTCGGTGGCCACCAGCGCGTCTCGGTGGACGTCCAGCAGCAGCACCAGGGAGGGATACTTTTCCAAATTGGCCGCCACCCCCTGCACCGAGCGGTTGTAGGCGTCGTTGTAGCTGGGATAGTCGTACAGGGTGGTGTCGTGGACCACGCCGATGCCTGCCGCCTCAAATACCGCCTTCATCTCCTCGCCCACCCGGATCATATTGTAGTTGGTGTCCAGGGTGCGGTGGTCGCCGCTGGGGTCATATATGTCGGTGCCGTCCATTTCGTAGGACTCGGTGGCGTGGGAGTGGTAAATGAGCACTTTCGGCCCTTCCCCCGCAGCGGACAGCTGGGGAGCGTTTTCCAGCAGGGCCGGTATGTCCACCGTATAGTCGGTCCGATTATAGACGGACACATTCCCCGATGTAATGTAATTGGTGGAGCTGCCCGCCACCATGGTCTTGGGAATGATGCCGTCCGGCGCGGTGGTGGAGGCGGGCGGGTCGGTGCCCTCGTCCTCGCCTGTGGGGTCCAGCTCGGCGATGTCCAGGCTCTCCTCAACTGGGGGATCGGTGGGCGCGGGCTCCGGAGAGGGCAGCGTGCCCCCCAGCAGGGAGGACTGGGCCAGCACCAGCCTGTCCCAGCGGGACAGCCCATTGCCCGCGTCGTCCACCAGCCCCAGCTCCGCCGACAGCAGGGTGATGGACACCCGGGCATCCCCCGCCAGCGCCCAGAGCTGCTCCAGGGCGGCGGAGGGGTCGCCCACCAGCCACAAAATCCAGGCCGCCAGGGCGGCCATCAGCGCCGCTGCCCCTGCCCGCAGGCTCCGGGCCAGCGGCCTACTTGTCCTTTTCTTTCGCATTGCGCTCACCTCCCTGCAATGTATGCCGCCCCAGAAAAAAATAGACCCTTGACATGGTAAGTATAATTAGTTATACTAAGTGGGAAAAGTTATACGAATAGGAGGAATCGAAATGAAGATGAAAATGCCTAAGGACAAGTTCCTCAGTACCGTACGGATGGGGGACAAGGGCCAGATCGTCATTCCCAAGGAAGTGCGGGAGATGTTCGAGATGGAGCCGGGGGACAACCTGATGCTGCTGGCGGACAAGGAGCGCGGCATTGCCATCGTCGCCTTCGACGGGATGATGGACTTTATGAACGAGGCCACCCGTCAGGCCATGGGCCGGAGGGAGGGGGAAGAATGAACGCGATCCAGATCATGGGTTTGACCAAAGAGTACGGGGGCCGCAGGGTGGTGGACCGGCTGGAACTGTCCATCCCGGCGGGGGAGCTGTTCGCCCTGCTGGGGGTGAACGGGGCGGGGAAGTCCACGACGATCAAGATGCTGTCCTGCCTCACCGTTCCCACCGAAGGGGACGCCCAGCTCATGGGACACAGCGTCCGCACCCAAAGCCACCAGGCCAAGGAGATTTTAGCGGTCTCCCCCCAGGAGACGGCGGTGGCCCCGGGGCTCACCGTGGCGGAAAATTTGGAGCTGATGGCGGGCATCTACGGCCGCCCCAAGGAGCGGGCGGTCCAGGTGATGGAGCGGCTTGGCCTCACCCAGTGGGCGAAGCAGCGGGCCAAGACGCTGTCCGGCGGCTGGCAGCGGCGGCTGTCCATCGCCATGGCGCTGGTGTCCCAGCCGGAGGTGCTGTTCCTGGACGAGCCCACCCTGGGCCTGGACGTGCTGGCCCGGCGGGAGCTGTGGGGGGGGATCCGGGGGCTGAAGGGGTACACCACCATCATCTTGACCACCCACTACTTAGAGGAGGCGGAGTCCTTGGCGGACCGCATCGGCGTGATGAACGCCGGCCGCCTCCGGGCGGTTGGAACCGCCCAGGAGTTGAAGGCCCTGGCGGGCTGTGAAAACTTTGAGGACGCCTTTGTGGCGCTGGCGGGGGAGGAGGCGGCATCATGAGAGTGAAAGCGTTTGCCAAGCGAAACATGAAGGAGCTGCTCCGGGATCCGCTGACCCTGTTCTTCGGGCTGGGCTTCCCCCTGGCGCTCCTGCTGCTGATGACCGTGATTCAGCGCAACGTCCCCGTGTCCATTTTTGAACTGGACACCCTGGCCCCGGGTATCGCCCTGTTTGGGCTGACCTTTATGGCGCTCTTTTCCGGAATGCTCCTCGCCAAGGACCGCTCCTCCGCTTTCCTGGCCCGGCTGGCGGCGTCTCCGATGACGGCGGCGGATTTCCTGCTGGGCTACCTGCTGCCCCTGCTGCCCATGGCGGTGGGGCAGAGCGTCATCTGCATGGCGGCGGCGGTGGCCCTGGGCCTGCCCCTGAGCTGGAATCTGCTGGCTGTAGTGGCAGCCCTCATTCCGTCGGCCCTGCTGTTTATCGCCCTGGGCCTGCTGTGCGGCACCCTGTTCAACGACAAGCAGGTGGGCGGTATGTGCGGGGCCCTGCTGACCAACGTGACGGCGTTCCTGGCCGGTATCTGGTTTGACCTGTCCCTGATCGGCGGGGGATTCAAAACCTTCGCCTACCTTCTCCCCTTTGCCCACGGGGCGGACGGGGCCAGGGCCGCGCTGGCGGGGAATTGGGCCGTCCTGCCTGGACATCTGCTGTGGGTGTCGGTGTGGGCGGCGGCGGTGCTGGCGCTGGCTGTCGTTTTGTTCCGGGGCCGCCTGGTGGAGCGGTGAGAGACGGTCCTCTTTCGACAAAAGCAGTGGACATTCAGGGTTGAAATTTGATGCCCGCTGTGATAAAGTATGGTCATCACGAAAGAAGCGCTGGGCGGTCCGTGCGTGGCCGGTTCAGTCCTTTTGAGGAAAGGTGAGATCATGATGGGTTTCTTTGGAATGCAGAAGACTGAGCCCCGGGCAGAGGTCCCGGCGCTTCCGGAGGAGAAGCCGGTGAGCGCGCCCGCCCCGGTGCGGGCCGGCAGCACGGTCATTGCCCAGGGCATCACGGTCACTGGCACGGTTCAAGGTGAGGGTGTGGTTCAGGTCGAGGGCGTGGTCGAGGGCGAGTTCGATCTGACCGGCGCGGTGATCGTGGCGGAGTCCGGGCTGGTTCGCGGCCCCATCACGGCGGACGTGGTCCGGCTGGCGGGCCGTGTGGAGGGCAATGTCTACGCCCGGGAGCACATGAAGCTGGAGCCTACCGGCAGCCTGGACGGCGATGTGACCACCGCCTCCCTGGTGGTGGAGGACGGCGGCAGCCTGAACGGCCGGTGCACGACCTTGAAGCCGACCCCGGCCCTGGAGCCGGAGCTGCAAGAGATCAAGGGCCCCGCCGCCCTGAAATTCGGGCCGGAATTCGAGTTGGAAGAGGAAATGTAAAAAGTCCCCCGCCGGAATATCCGGCGGGGGGATTTTTGCGTTGTCTGTTCCGTGGCATTGTCACGCTCGCTTTGGGCGCGCTGTTCGCCCCGGCTTCCCTACGACTCGGGACACAAACAGAATCGCTGTGCGATTCTTAGTTTGTATCCCTCGCTCCAGTCCATCCGGGGCGGCGCGCCTAAGCTCACGCTTCTCAGATTCCCTGCCACAGCATGGCGTCAGCAACCTTCAGGAACCCGGCGATGTTGGCGCCGGCCTGGATATTGCCCTTCATGCCGTACTTCTCGGCGGCGGCGGCACAGGCGGCGTAAATGCCCTCCATGATGCCCTTCAGCTTGGCGTCGACCTCCTCGAAGGTCCAGCTCAGCCGCTCGCTGTTCTGGCTCATCTCCAGGCCGGAGGTGGCCACGCCGCCGGCGTTGGACGCCTTGGCGGGGGCGAACAGGATGCCCGCGGCCTGATAGGCGGCGATGGCGCCGGGGGTGGAGGGCATATTGGCGCCCTCAAACACGCCGATGCAGCCGTTGGCGATCAGGGTCTTGGCGGAGTTCTCGCCGATCTCGTTCTGGGTGGCGCAGGGCAGGGCGATGTCGCAGGGCACCGTCCAGATGCCGGAGCAGCCCTCCACGTACTTGGCGGTGGGCACGTAGTCCAGGTAGGTCTTGATGCGGTCGCGCTTGACCTCCTTGATCTGCTGGATGACCTTGTAGTCGATGCCGTTCTCGTCCACGATATAGCCGTTGGAGTCGGACATGGCGATCACCTTGCCGCCCAGCTGGGTGGCCTTCTGGTTGGCGTAGATGGCCACGTTGCCGGAGCCGGAGATGACGACCTTCTTGCCCTCGAAGGACTTGCCGTTGTCCCGGAGCTGGGCATCGGCGAAGTAGCACAGGCCGAAGCCGGTGGCCTCGGTGCGGGCCAGGGAGCCGCCGTAGCTCAGGCCCTTGCCGGTGAGCACGCCGGTGAACTCGTCCCGGATCTTCTTGTACTGGCCGAACATGAAGCCGATCTCACGGGCGCCCACGCCGATGTCGCCGGCGGGCACGTCGGTGTCCGGGCCGATGTGGCGCTGGAGCTCGGTCATGAAGGACTGGCAGAAGCGCATGACCTCGCCGTCGCTCTTGCCCTTGGGGTCGAAGTCAGAGCCGCCCTTGCCGCCGCCCATGGGCAGGGTGGTCAGGGAGTTCTTGAAGATCTGCTCAAAGCCCAGGAACTTGATGACGGACAGGTTGACGGTGGGATGGAACCGCAGGCCGCCCTTATAGGGGCCGATGGCGGAGTTGAACTGGACGCGGTAGCCCCGGTTCACCTGCACCTTGCCGGAATCGTCCACCCAAGGCACCCGGAACATGACCACGCGCTCGGGCTCCACGATGCGGCCGATGATGTTCTGCTGCTCGTAGCGGGGGTCGGCCTTCACCACGGGCTCCAGGGACTCCAGCACCTCTTCCACGGCCTGGAGGAACTCGGGCTCGTGGGCGTTCTTGGTCTTCAGGTCCTCCAGCACGGACAGCAGGTAAGCGTTTTTGATAGACATCGTTGTCAACATCCTTTCTTCTTTGAAAGTTTGGATATGCTACTTTAACGCGATACAGTAATTTTACACCACTGGGAACAGTTTTGCAAGTCTGAGATCAAAAAATTGCAAAAACGAATTTCACAAAATATTATGGCGAAGCGGGGCCCTTTTTGTGCGGCGGGCGGCTCCGCGCTCGTTGTCACGCTGCGCACCCTCCGCGACGGCGGCTAAGCCACTACGACTGCGCGCGCCGTTTGCCGGCCCTGTGGGCCGCCAAGCCGTCCACTCCGCCGTGGGCCGCGCTCTGCGCGGCTTAGGCCTGGGGCGGCTTTGCCGCCTAACGGCTTCGTGTCTTAGCCGCCTGCTCCCGGGCGCTCCGCGCTCAGATCCGCGCCGCTCCGCTGTCCCTTGCCGCCTGGGCCACCGCCGCCGCCACGGCGGGGCACACCCGCTCATCGAAGGCGGCGGGGATGATGTAGTCCGGGGACAGCTCCTCCGGGGACACCAGTCCCGCCAGGGCACGGACGGCGGCGTGCTTCATCGCCTCGTTGATGTCGGACGCCCGCACGTCGAAGGCCCCCCGGAACACCCCGGGGAAGGCCAGCACGTTGTTGATCTGGTTGGGGAAGTCGCTGCGGCCGGTGCCCACCACCGCCGCCCCCGCCGCCTTTGCCAGGTCGGGCATGATTTCCGGCGTGGGGTTGGCCATGGGGAAGAGGATGGGCCTGTCCGCCATGGAGCGCATCATGTCCTGGGTCACCAGACCCGGCGCGGAAACGCCGATGAACACGTCCGCCCCCTTCAAAGCCGCCGCCAGTCCGCCCTCGGTGATCTCCGGCTTTGTCATGTCCGCCAGCTCGGCCAGGGCGGGGTCGTTTGCCAAATCGGGCCGTCCGGGATAGACGATGCCCTTGATGTCGCACAGCACGGCCTGCCGCAGGCCCATGGACCACAGCAGCTTGAAAATGGCCGTTCCGGCGGCCCCCGCCCCGGACATGACCAGCTTCACCTGGGACAGCTCCTTGCCCACGAGCTTCAGCGCGTTGGTCAGCGCCGCCGCCACGATGATGGCGGTGCCGTGCTGGTCGTCGTGGAAGATGGGGATGTCGCACCGCTCCTTCAGCTTGCGCTCGATCTCGAAACACCGGGGGGCGGAGATGTCCTCCAGATTCACCCCGCCGAAGGAGCCCGCCAGCAGGGCGACTGTGTTGACGATCTCGTCCACGTCCCTGGAGCGCACGCACAGCGGCACGGCGTTCACCCCGCCGAAGGCCTTGAACAGCACGCACTTCCCCTCCATGACGGGCATACCCGCCTCGGGGCCGATGTCCCCCAGGCCCAGCACCGCCGTGCCGTCGGTGACCACCGCCACCGTGTTCCACCGGCCGGTGAGCTCGTAGCTCTTGCTGACGTCCTGTTTGATCTCCAGGCAGGGCTGGGCCACCCCCGGTGTGTAGGCCAGGGACAGGGACTGCCGGTCCTTGACCTCCATTTTGGGCACCGTGTCCAGCTTGCCCCGCCATTGGTAGTGCAGTTTCAACGATTCAGCCGCGTAATCCATCGCTTGACGCTCCTTTTCTTTACAAAAGTTATTTCGGTAAATAGCCAGAGCCGCCGCAGGTCTTGCAGACCCGTCCCACATCTGCTTTCAGCAGGGGGAGCTTTTTTAAGTGCAGTCCTTTGCTCTGGCAGTCCGGGCATATGATGCAGTCACCTTCGGGTCTTGGCTGTACGGAATTTGGGTAAGTCTCCCGGTATCTGCTATACTGTTCCCATGCCTGCTCCGCGTTCTGTTTCATTTGTTCGACTGTCATGATAGAGGCTCTTTCCAAAACGCCGGTTTCTTTCAGCGTTTTTTCAAACTCCTTATAGCCTTTTGAAAGCCGGTTCAAGGGGATGTTCCTCTGCCTGTCATTCTCCTGGATGCAGAAAATATATGTGCCATTTTCCCGCACGACCTGCACCCGTCCCCCCGGTATCTCCTTCCACCGGAACCGATATTCTTCTTTGCGGGAGTAGTGGAAGATTACCGTTTCCGCATCATACTCCACCCAAACCAGCCCCAAATAGAATACGCGGTAGATTGCAAAGGCCACAAGGCCGCCGAACATAACCGCCCCAGCCAGAAACATCAACCGCTCGTCACGGGATGCCTGGGGATGGAAAAAAGCCATGTAGAGGGAGAAGACAGTCAGCGGAACAAAGAAAACCGCAAAGACCAGGAATGCAATCATTTTTGAAAACCAGCCCACTGTACATTTTTTCATATCCTATCACCTCGTATAATAAGATTTGCTGACGCATTATAGTGGGCCTGCATAGTCTGCTTCGCAAAATCAGCAGGCTAAGTATATCACACCCAGAGCAAAAAGGGAAGGGCGTGGAACCGCATCTTCCGCGCCGCCGGTTTCCCTTGCATTTCTCCGGCCTTATGATATAATTCCAAGGAAACCCCAAAGATTGGAGAATCACTTCATGGATTACTTTCACCTGTCCGCCGGACAGGATACCATCGAGCGCATCAGCGCCCTGGGCCTTGCCCACCTGGGCGACGGTGTGTACGAGCTGATGGTGCGCTCCTGGCTGTGCCTCCACGGCAAGGCCACCAACGCCGGCCTGCACAAAGCCACGGTCAAATACGTGGCCGCCCCCGCCCAGGCCAAGCTGGTGCACGCCATCCTGCCCCTGCTCACCGAGGAGGAGCAGGGGGTGTACCGCCGGGGCCGCAACAGCCACACCGCCGCCGTACCAAAGGGGGCCAGCGTGGGGGAGTACCACGCCGCCACGGCGCTGGAGTCCCTGTTCGGCTGGCTGTATTTGCAGGGAAGGACGGAACGGCTTAACGAGCTGTTTGACGCAATGATGGAGGAGGCCGACCATGCCATTTGACTCGTCGGCGCAAAGTCCGCTCTACTCGGAACGGCCTTGTGGCCATTCCGAGTGCCGCTCCCTTGCGCCTCCTCTCCCCACGAAAGCTGAAGGGCGCTTTCGCGGGGGCCCCAATATTTGTCTGAGAGGAACCGTGAATTATGCCTTTTGACGCTATATTTATGACAGCCCTGGCCGGGGAGCTGCGTAGCAAGCTTATCGGCGGTAAGGTGGATAAGCTCTATCAGCCCGCCCGGGACGAGGCGGTGCTCCATATGCGGGCGGGCCGGGACAACGTGCGCCTGCTGCTGTCCGCCAGCCCCGCCCACCCCAGGGCGCAGCTCACAAAGGTGCCCCGGGAAAACCCGGAGACGCCCCCCATGTTCTGTATGCTGCTGCGCAAGCACTTCACCGGGGCGCGGCTGCTGGAGCTGACCCAGCCCTCCATGGAGCGGCTGCTGGACTTCCGCTTCGAGACCCTGGACGAGCTGGGCGACCGGGTGGAGCGGCGGCTGGTGCTGGAGTGCATCGGGCGCAAGTCCAACCTCATCATGCTGGACGGCGCGGGCCGGGTCACCGACTGTATGCGCCGGGCGGACGGCGATCTGTCCGTCAAGCGGCCCGTCATGCCGGGGCTGTATTATGCGCCCCCCGAGCCCACCGGGCGGCTGGACCCCTCCGCCATGACAGCGGACGAGCTGCGGGCCTTTGTGCTGGACAACGCCCCCGAGGGGGACGGCCAGGACAAGTGGCTTCTGGACAGCTTCAACGGCCTGTCCCCCCTCATCGCCCGGGAGCTTGTGTTTCAGGGCGGGGGCAGCCGGGAGGGGCTGGCGGAGCGCTTCTGCCAGCTGATGGACCGGGTGCGCACCGGGGACTTTACCCCCACCGTGCTCATCCGCGACGGCAAACCCATGGACTTCACCTTCATGCCGGTGCTGCAATACGGCCCCAAGGTGGAGCTGAGGCGCTATGAGACTTTCTCCCAGCTGCTGGACGACTTTTACGAGCAGAAGGAGGCCCAGGAGCGGGTGAAGCAGCGGGGCCAGGATTTCATCCGCTCCGTCACCCAGGCGCGAAACCGCACGGCCAAGAAAATCGTCAACCAGGAGGGCGACCTGGCAAAAAGTGCCGACCGGGAAACGCTGCGCCAGTACGGAGACATCATCACCACCAACTTCTACCAGATGTCCAAGGGCCAGACCGTCCTGCGGGCGCAGAACTACTACGACCCGGACGGTAAAGACGTGGACATCCCCTTAGACCCCCTGCTCACCCCCCAGCAGAATGCGGCGAAGTACTACAAGGACTACAAAAAGGCCCAGAAGGCGGAGGAGATGCTCACCATCCAGCTGGAGAAGAACCGCCGGGAGCTGGACTACCTGGACAGCGTGCTGCAAATGATCACCCTCTCCGAGGGCGACCGCGACCTCCAGGAGATCCGCCAGGAGCTGATGGACAACGGCTACCTCAAGCAGCACAAGCGGAAGATGACCGCCAAGGGCCGGGTGAAGATCGTCCACGCCAAGCCCATGGAGTTCCGCTCCTCCTCCGGCCTCACCATCCTGGTGGGCAAGAACAACAGCCAGAACGACCGCCTGACCACCAAGGACGCGGACAAGCGGGACCTGTGGCTCCACGCGCAAAAGCTCCACGGCTCCCACGTTATCCTGAAAACCGGCGGGGCGGAGCCGGACGAGCAGTCCCTCACCGAGGCGGCCATGCTGGCGGCCTGGTTCTCCCAGGGGCGGGAGTCGGGCCAGGTGCCGGTGGACTACACCCCGGTGAAGGTGGTCAAAAAGCCCGCCGGGGCCAAGCCGGGATATGTGATCTACAACACCTATCGCACGGTATACGTTACGCCTAATGAGGATTTCGTGCGGGCGCTGCGGGACGGTAAAAAGAAAGAGGGAACGCCATGACGGAGATCATGCCCAGCGGCGAACTGCGCCGCCGCGCGGCGGAGTTCATCGCCCAGCGGGCCCAGTCCAACGCCCAGGCCTGGCCCCAAGTCGGCCGGGACATCGCCCTGGTGGATGAGGACGGCCCCGCAGGCTCCCTGCTGTTTGCCTGCCATACGGACGGTTCCATGTCCAACCCCTTGGGCATCGTCCACGGCGGCGTCACCGCCTCCCTGGTGGACACCTGCATGGGCGTCACCTGCACCGCCCAGTGCGGCGGCGTCCCCACCCCCACCGTCACCATGACGGTGAACTACGCCCGCCCCGTCCCCCTGGACGCGGACATCCTGGTGCGCGCCCGCACCGTCCGGGTGGGGACCACCTCGGGGCAGATGCAGGCGGAGGTGTTTCTGGCGAACTGCCCGGAGACACCACTTGTCACGGCCACCGGGGTCTACGCGGTCAGACGATAAACAGGAAAACCGCGTCCTATGGACGCGGTTTTTCTGTTTATACGCTCACTTGCTGAAGCAGCATCCCGCTGCGGGGCTGCACGGTGACCCAGTTGCCCTGGGAGATGAGGGGCTTGTGCTGGTCGGCGTTCGCGCCGTCCGCCCGGATGGTCCACCGGCCGGAGGACAGCTGGATGGCATAGTCATGGGCCGTGGCGTTGTAGACGACGAACAGCCGCTCCCCGCAGGGCCCGCCCCCCTCCACCTGGAAGGACACCACCCCGTCCCGGTGAACTTTACGCTCCACAATGCGCTCCCCGGCCTTGGCGGACTTGTCGCACAGTCCGGGCAGAGACTTGCGCAGCCGGATGAGCTGCCGGTAGTAGTCCGTCAGCCCCCCAAAGGTCCAGGCCCGGTGCCAGTCCAGCTTGTTTATCTCGGGGGATGACTTGTAGCTGTTGTGATCCCCCAGCTTGGTGCGGCCGAACTCCTCCCCCGCCTGGAAGAGGATATTCCCCTGGCAGGTGAAGCAGATGAACGCCGCCAGCCTGTTCTGGGCCAGCAGATCGTTCTGGGGCTGCGCGTAGGAGGGGGTTCCCGAGGCGCACAGCGCCAGCTTGTCCCACAGGGTGTAATTGTCGTGGACGGATACATAGTTGATGATCTGCCCGCAGGATCGGGGCTGGAAGTCCCCCTCGCCGCCCATCCAGCCCGCGGCGGAGGCCAGTACCGTCTCGCCCAGCCCCATGGCCCCGTTGACAAAGCCGGGCTGCTCCCCATGGAAGCAGTCGCCCTTAATGGCGTCCCGTGTAGTGTCGCAGAAAATGGCGATATCCGGGTCCAGGCGCTGAAGGTTGTATTTTAAGGCCGAGGCGGTGCCCGGCTCCATGGGGGAGTCGTTTGCCCGCCAGGGCTCACCGTACACCAGCTTTTCCCCCGGGCCGAACTCGGCGTCCAGCGCGTACCGGATGCGGTTCATCAGCTCCACCGTCAAAAGGCCCATCAGGTCGAAGCGGAAGCCGTCGATGTGGTACTCCCGCGCCCAGTACAGCACCGAGTTCAGGATATACTCGTCCACCATGGCCCGGCCCGCCGCCACGTCGTTTCCGCAGCCGGAGCCGTTGGACAGCGACCCGTCCGCCCACCTGCGGTAGTAATAGCCCGGCGCGGAGCGCCCCAGCCAGGAGTCGGCGCCGTGGGTGTGGTTGTACACCACGTCCATCACCACCCGCATCCCGTTTTCATGGAGCGCCTGGATCATCTCCTTGCACTCCCGGATGCGGACGGCCCCGTCGTCGGGGTCGGTGGCATAGCTGCCCTCGGGTATGTTGTAGTTCAGCGGGTCATAGCCCCAGTTGAACTGCCCCTCGTCCCCGCCCTCGTCCACCGAGTTGAAGTCGAAGATGGGCAGCAGCTGGACGTGGGTGACGCCCAGGGAGCGCAGGTGCTCCATGCACACGGGCAGCCGCCCGTCCGCGCCCCGCCAGGAAAACGCCTTGAACTTCCCCCGGAATTGCGCCGGTATGCCGCTGTCCGCGCCATAGGAAAAGTCCTTCACGTGGAGCTCGTAGATGATACGCTCGGGCTGGGCCGGGGGCGGGCAGTCCCGCTCGAACCCCTCCGGGTCGGTGCGGGGCAGGTCCACCGCCATGCTCCGAACCCCGTTGCGGCCGCAGGCCAGGGCGTAGGGGTCGGCGGTGCGGGCCGTCCCGGAGGCCGTCTCCACCTCGTAATCGTAATATACCCCGTGGAGATCCCCCTCCACGCTCACGCTCCACACGCCCCGCTCTCCAAGGGCCAGCGCCAGCCGGCCATAGGCGTCCGAGATGCCGTCCCGGTACAAAAACAGCTCCACCCGGATGGCCTCCGGGCTCCACAGCTTGAATATCGTCCGTTCCGGGGTACACATGGCGCCCAGGTCGCGGCCGTCGTAGGCGTACCGCCGGTCAAATTCGCTGTCGTATCGCGTTGTATATTCCACACTCATTCCCCATAACCAATCTGCTTATTTGTCAGAGCTGCCCGGCATTCTGCGGCAGCCCATCTAATATATTGGTTTTTATCCCTCCTGTCAACTGGGAATTCAAAATTTCCGCCTGATTTTGCGAACGATGAAAAAAGCATCCGGCCCACCTGCGGACCGGATGCTTTTTCGTCATTCCTCTGGCTCTGGGAAATAGTCGCTCAGGAAGGTGGACACGGCCGTCCAATACAGTCGCGGGTCCGTCCCCACCGACGCCGCGTGGCCGGCGCCGGGCATCCACAGGAAGCTCTTGGGACACTTGGCCGCCTGGTAGAGCTTACCCATCATGGCGGCGGGGACAAAGTCGTCCTCCACACCGTGGATGAAAAGGGTAGGGGTTTTGGACCGGGCCACCGCCCGGATGGGCGCGGCGTCCCGCAGGTCAAAGCCCGCCCGGCGCAGCGCCGTCTTGCGCAGCGCGGCGAACAGCAGCCCCGAGGGGAGGGGGACCCGAGTGGGCAGCCCCTCTTGAAAACGGCTCAGCACATGGCGGGCCTCGGCTTCAATGGTGGTGTAGGCGCAGTCGGACACGGCGGCCTTTACCTGCCGGGGCAGGGCTCCGCCGGTGGCCATGAGCACCGTGGCCGCGCCCATGGATACGCCGTGGAGTACGATCTCCGCCTCCGGGTCCTTCCGGACGATATAATTGCACCAGCCCACCAGATCCAGCCGCTCGTCATAACCCCAGCCCACGTAATCGCCCTCGCTCTGGCCATGGCCCCGCTGGTCGGGCATCAGCACGTGCCAGCCCAGATCGCTGTAGTGCCTGGCGATGGCGCCCATGGACTCGTAGGTGTCGTGGTAGCCGTGGACGCAGACGGCCCAGCGGTGGCAGTCCTGTCGGCCCGGAATCAGCGCGGCCCACAGGATGAGACCGTCCAGCGACTGGATGGTGGCCTCCCGGAAGCCCTCCCGGCCCCGGGCCCAGAGCCGGCCCTCGTTCTGCGCCGGGTTGCCGTCCTCCTGCTCCGGGTCCCGCGCCTGGGGGAGCATCATCTGATTGTATAGGTAATTGCCCAAGGCGGCCCAGCCGCCGGCCGCGCCGGCCCCCGCCGCCGCCAGCCCAAGCAGTCCAACTGTCGTTTTCTTCTTCATAGCGGCCTCCCGTTTGTTTTGTCCATCATAACCCCCGGACGCGGCTGCGTCAACAGATAAGATGTAAAACCTTTGTAAATCCGGGCCTGGCGGCGAGGGAGCGTGCAACGTTTCCTGAAATGCCTGTCCATTTATCAGGTCTTTTAAAAAATTTTGCCGTAAAAAATCCGCTTCCACGGCCTTGACTTCCCCGGCGCGGCGTGGTATCTTAGGGATGAAATAGAACGCTTGTTTCAGAATGAGAAAGGAGGTTCGACGCATGAACGACCACCGCCCCAGAGCAAACGGCCCGCCCACCCAGGCGCGGCCCCGAGGGCCTAACCGATGCCCAGCGCCCAGACACAAGCGGCAGCACAAATAAGAGGTCCCGGTCCTTGGCTTTGTGGGGAGAGGAGGGGCAGTGGAGCGAGCGGTGGCTTTGAAAGCGGGGAAATAAAAAGGACCGTCATTCGCCGAAGGGACGTCACTCGGCTTCGCCGAGCGACTGTCCCGGCAGCTTTCCAGCTGCCTAGCGAACGACCGGTCCCGTGGCCCGGCCTTCTGGCCGGCGGCGCTTATGCGCCGTGAATTCGCAGCCGCAAAGCGGCGGAGAATTGCGCAGGCGGAATTCACTTCCGCCGAGCATTAAAATCACCGAAGGGTGGAGGCGGCCAAGGGCCGCCGGAACCCAAACCGAAAGCGAATGCTTTCGCATTCGCTTTCGGTTTGGTGGAGGAGGATGGATTCGCTTTTCTGCGGAAAAGCCACGGCGGTTGCGGCGCGCCACCGGCGCCCCGCCAAGAGCCGCCTTTCGAATCCATCCTTAGATAGAAAATGAGCAACCCCTATCGGGGTCACTCATTTTCTGGTGGAGGAGGATGGATTCGAACCATCGAAGGCAAAGCCAGCAGATTTACAGTCTGTCCCCTTTGGCCACTTGGGTACTCCTCCATATTCAGTTGGGCGGAAGGAAGGTGGAGCTGGTGGACGGATTCGAACCCCCGACCTGCTGATTACAAATCAGCTGCTCTACCGGCTGAGCTACACCAGCACAGAAGCCTTCCGCGTTCACAGCGGAGCTTATTATAACAGCAGGAGGCAGGTTTGTCAACCATTTTTCAAAAAGATTTCAAAAATATGCGAAAGGGAGCGGGGCCTCCGGCTCCCCGGGAGCCCCGATGCCCCCTGTGCAGGGGGGAGCTGTACCCGGGGGATCCCTATTTTGAGCTGGAGGCCGGGACGGTCTGCGAGGACTGCCTGGGCCGCTACGCCCGGAGCTATTTTGCCCACAGGCTGCGCCGGGTGGGCAGAGGTGAAAAGGAGACATTGTGACACTATACGAACTATCGCTGGAATATGAGCGGACGGCGGCCATGCTGCGCGGCCGCATCGTGGAATTGGAGCGCGCCAGCCGGGAGGCGGGCAGCGAGGAGCGCAGGCAGCAGCTGGACGGGCGCATCCGTCCCCTGCGCTCCATGTACCGGGATGTGCGGGCGGTGGCCCGGCACCTGGAGCGCTACTATGAAAAGCACGCCCCCCGGCGCTCCGGGGGCATTCCCACAGACCACAGAAGGAGGGCTTGAGCCATGCGGACCATCTCTTACGACAACACCTTCGGCATGGTGGATTTGGCGGTGTACACCAACCTGATGGCGGAGGACAACAAGGATCAGATCAACCGCCTGAAGCGCAACCTGACCCACGCATTGCGCCAGGACGTGACCGAGCGCCAGCGGGAGTACATGATCCTCTATTACGGGCGGAATATGAGTATGGAGGCCATCGCCCAGCAGTGCGGGGTGAACAAGTCCACCGTGTCCCGCACGCTGAAGCGGGGCCGCCAGCGGCTGTACCGCTGCCTGCGCTACGGCGCGGCCAACCTGCTGGAGCAGGCGGAAAGTTAACTATTTTAAGTGTTGAAAACCGTCCCCGGCTGTGGTATGATTCCCCAAACGGCCCGTGAGCGGGGCTGACTTTTGAAAACCGAGGTCATATCATGAACTATCAAGGGGTATTTTTCGACTTTGACTACACCCTGGGGGACTCCACCCCCGCCATCGCCGAGGGCTACCGGCTGGGCTTCGCCGAGCTGGGACTGGAGCCGCCCACGGTGGAGCAGGTGCGGCGCACCATCGGGATGACGCTGGCGGACGGCTACTCCCTCATCACCGGCGACCACGACCGGTCCCGGCAGGAGGTGTTCTACCGCACCTTTCAGAACACCGTGGGGGTCAAGGGCCAGGGACAGGGCCGGAGGATGATGATCGAGGGCACCGTCCTCCTCCCGGGGGCCGTGGAGCTATTGCGGGCGCTGCGGGACGCGGGTGTGCGCACCGCCATCGTGTCCACCAAGCCGGGGGCCACCATCCGGAGCATTTTCGCCCACCAGGGGCATTTAGATTTGCTGGATCTGGTCATCGGCGGGGACGAGGTCCACCACGCCAAGCCCCACCCCGAGGGCCTGCGGCTGGCCCTGGAAAAGCTGGGCCTGGGCGCGGAGCAGGTGCTGTTCTGCGGGGACACGGTCATCGACGCCGCCACCGCCCAGGCGGGGGGCTGCGACTTCTGCGCGGTGCTCAACGGCACCACCCAGGCGCCCGCCTTCCAGCCGTTCCCCCATGTACATATCGCGGAGAATTTGAACGACCTGCAAAGCTGGCTTGAACTGTGAAAAACCGCCCCCCGGCGTGCGCCGGGGGGCGGTTTTTTAATTGGCGGGGGAGGGCTCGGCCGAGGGTTCCTGCGGAACGCCGGGCGCGATGGATCGGACGAGCTCGTCTGGCGGCGTCTGGCTGAACGTCACCGTAATGGCGTAGACGTGCTCATAGCCCTGCTTGTCCAGCTCCCGGGGCATCCCGAAATAGTCCACCTTATACATCCGGACCTCGTTTTTGGACGTGACGACCTGGAGGACCAGGGGGATCTCCTGATCCGGCTCTATGGTGGTGCTGGCATCGTCCAGCGCGGAGGTGGCGAAGGTCATATCGGACACATTGCCCTTGGAGACAGGGGCGAAGGAGCTGGAATTGGTGGCCGAGGCGCCCTGCACCGCGGTCTGCACCCCGTCGGTCATCTTGCCGAAGGTCAGCGAGATCCTGCCGCTGACATCGGAAAAGGGGTGGACCTCCGCGGCCACGTCCATCCACTCCCCATTCACCAGCTCGTAAGCGGTCAGACACAGGCTCTGTATGCCGCTCTTTTCGCTCAGATAGAAGTCATAGATGTGATAGGAGTCCATATCCAGGGCCAGCAGTTCGGCCAGAGCGGCCTCCTCCTCGCTGAGCTGGGCGGGGGCGATGGTCATGGCCGTGCTATTGTCCTTCTTCAGGGCCGCGCCGCAGGCGGTGAGGGTCAGCGCCATCAGCGCCGCCAGGAGCAGAGAGATATATTGTTTTGTCCGCATAGGACACACCTCCGTAAATCATGTCGAACGTTGTCTGTGGACATCATAGCACAAAACTGGCGGCGTGTCTACCCACACAGTGATGAAGAAACAGGGACGGAACCGTTAAGATCCGTCCCTGTGGGTTTTATTCGGCGTGGGCGGCCAGGTGCTCCTCGCGGGTCACCATCAGGTGGCGGATGCCGTTCTCGGTGCCCATGTCCCGGAAGCCCGCCGCCAGATGGGCCTTCCAGGCGGCGTCCCTGGTGGTCTCGAAGTAGTTGTGGATGCGGCTGACGCCGCAGTTCCGGAAGGCGTGGTCCAGCATCAGCCCCAGGGCGGGCGCGGCATAGCCCCGGCCCCGGTAGGGGGCATAGATCACAATGCCCATGTCCCACCAGTCCGCCGACGTTGTGTAATGAAAATTCACGTCGCCGATCCACTCCCCGTCGGACTTCCGCCGGATGTAGGCGTAGAACCGCTTCGGCTCCTGTCCGATCCAATGGGCATACCAATCGGCCCACTCCTCCTCCGGAAAGTCGATGCAGCCGGTGTCCCGGTGGTAGCCTGGCCAGGGGTCGTAGCCCGCGTTATAGGCCATGGTGGCGGGGTCAGCCATCATCTGCCGGTAGAACCACAGCTCATCCAGCTTGGGGACATACAGCTCCAAGTCCATAAGGATTACCCCTCCGCGTAGTAGTTGATGAGGCAGCCGGCCAGGATGATGTCCCGCTCCTCGCGGGTCAGGCCGGGAAGCTTCAGCGTCACCTGGGTCTGGGCCTCACCCTGGATGAGGGTGGCGGCGATCTCCTCGCCGTCCCCCTCCAGCAGGACGCGGATACCGGGGATGTACACCCGGTCGCCGGGCTGGAGATTCAGCTCCGCTAGGCCGTCGGCGGTGAAGGGGAGCATCCCCCAGTTGACCACGTTGGAGCGGTAGCGCTTGGTGGCGTACTCCGCCGCAAGGTTGGCGCAGCCGCCCAGCACCCGCTGGCAGGAGGCGGCCTGCTCCCGGGCGGAGCCATCGCCGGGCTTGAGAGCCATGACCAGAGAGCCTAGCCCTGTGCGAGCGGGATCATAGCCGGCCAGCGCTTCTTTTACTTCAGGCGCATCCGGGTTCTCCCGGCGCAGCTTTTCCACCGCCTGGACGGCCTTGGCCCGGGGGACGTACTGGGGATCCTTCCGGGACAGGGCGAACTGAGACAGCCGCAGGGGGTTGGAGCGGTAAGAGGAGGTCTCCCCGGAGGGGATCAGCTCGTCGGTGGTGGTCACCGGGTCGTAGATGGCGGCGCAGCAGGTGAGCAGCAGGTCGTCCGGCAGGGCGATTTGCTGGGGCCAGTCGGCGATGTTGGGCCCGAATACCAGCTCTGCGTCCGGCTGGGGCCTGCCCACGCCGAAGTAGACCCGGGATTGATAGGCGGAATCGTCGTAATTCCACTGCTCGTCGGCCCGGTCGGCGGGGATGTCAGGGAGCTCGTCCGCCCCGGTGAGCACCCCGCCCATCCGGGCGGTGGCGGCGATGGAGCGGGCGTCCATGAGGGCCACATAGGAGATCTGGCCGTCGCCGGGCTTACTTCCCTCCCGGTTGGGGAAGTTGCGGGTGGAGTGGCGGATGGAGAAGGCCCCGTTGGCGGGCACGTCCCCGGCCCCGAAGCAGGGCCCGCAGAAGCAGGAGCGGATGGACGCCCCCGCCGCCATGAGCTGGGCGATGGAGCCGTCCCGGGTCAGCTCCAGGTTAATGGGCATGGAGCCGGGGTAGCAGGACAGCCAGAAGGCGTCGGAACCGATGGCGGCACCCTTAAGGATTTCAGCGGCCCGCTTCAGGTTCTGATAAGTGCCGCCGGAGCAGCCCGCGATGACGCCCTGGTCGACATGGAACTGGCCGTCCACGATCTTGTTCACCAGGGAGGGGGCGTTTTTCACGCCCAGCTGCTCCGCCGCGTCTATGTCTACCTGGTGGAGCAGGTCGGCCATATTGGCCTTGAACTCCCGGATGGTGTAGGCGTTGGAGGGGTGGAAGGGCAGGGCGATCATGGGCTCCACCTTGTCCAATTCCACGGTGACCACGCCGTCGTAATATGCGCCCTCCGCCGGGGCCATCTCCCGGTAGCTGCCCCCCCGGCCCAGCAGGGTGAGGGCGGTCTTGGTCTGCTCGTCGGTCTGCCACACGGAGGACAGGCAGGTGGTCTCGGTGGTCATCACGTCGATGCCCGCCCGGTAGTCCATGGAGAGGGACGCCACGCCGGGGCCGAAGAACTCCATGACGGCGTTCTTCACCGCGCCGTTTTTGAAAGTCGCGCCCACCAGGGCCAGGGCCACGTCCTGAGGGCCTACGCCGGGCCGGGGCGCGCCGGTGAGGTAGACGGCCACCACCTTGGGGTAGGCGATGTCGTAGGTTTTTTTCAGCAGCTGGCGGGCCAGCTCCGGGCCGCCCTCGCCGATGGCCATGCAGCCGTAGGCGCCGTAACGGGTGTGGGAGTCGGAGCCCAGCAGCATTTTGCCGGGGGCGGCGTACCGCTCCCGCATATAGGAGTGGATGACAGCCTGGTGGGCGGGGACGAACTCGCCGCCGTACTTCTTGGCGGCGGACAGGCCAAAGACGTGGTCGTCCTCGTTGATGGTGCCGCCCACGGCGCACAGGGAGTTGTGGCAGTTGGTGAGCACATAGGGCAGGGGGAACTGCTTCATGCCGGAGGCCCGGGCGGTCTGGATGATGCCCACGTAGGTGATGTCGTGGGAGGCCATGGCGTCGAAGCGGATGGACAGCCTGTCAGAGCTGCTTGAGGTGTTGTGGGCCATGAGGATGGCGTGAGCCATGGTGCCCTCCCGGCCCTCGGGACGTTCGGCGGGGACGAAGCGGCCGCCCAGCCAGCGGGCGGGGCTGCTATTGACTGTGATCATTTGTATTTCCTCCCATGGAGCGATTTGCTTTAGCATAGCAAATCGCGGGGGAAAAAGCAAGGTGGACAGGAGATTTTGTGGAGGGCATTGTGCACAAGAAAGTGGAGGCCGGGAAAATTTTCTCAAATTCTCCCTTTACAACGGGTAAAAATCCTGCTATACTATATGAGCGCCAAGAAAATGCGCCCGTAGTTCAATGGATAGAGCGTCAGATTCCGGTTCTGAATGTTGGGGGTTCGAGTCCCTCCGGGCGTGCCAAAAAGAAAGACACGCTTTGCGTGTCTTTCTTTTTGGGCACCAGGGCAGTCCAACGGACTGCCTGACCGGTCGTTCGCCCATAGGGCGAATGACGGTCCTTTTCTTTTTTGTTGCCAGGCAGTTTTTATCAACGCAAGATACGCCGCCGTAAGGGATAGAAAGCTTGCGGCGGCTTTTTTAAGGCGCTTCGCGCCCCGGTGCGGAAGGGGGGATCTGCCGTGAAAAACAAGCCGCTGAAGCTCTCCCCCAATCGGAGCATCGCCCTGGGGTTTCTGGCCATCATCCTGGCGGGGGCGCTGCTGCTGATGCTGCCCGTCGCCAACCGGACGGGGCAGGGCCTGTCCTTCCTGGACAGCCTGTTCACCGCCACCTCCGCCACCTGCGTCACGGGACTGGTGGCGGCGGACACCTGGACGCAGTTCAACCTGCTGGGGCAGGGCATCCTGCTGGCCCTCATTCAGGTGGGCGGGCTGGGCTATATGACCATGGTGCTCATGGCCTCCGTGCTGCTGAAGCGGAAGATCGGCCTCAAGCAGCGCTCGCTGATGGTGGAGAGCGTCAGCGCCCAGCGGCTGGGCGACGCGCTGGCCCTGCTGCGCTATATCCTGGCGGGCACCGCCGCTATCGAGGGCATCGGGGCGGTGCTGCTGGCCTTCCGGTTCGTCCCGGAGCTGGGCCTTGCCCGGGGGCTCTGGTACGCTGTGTTCCACAGCGTGTCCGCCTTCTGCAACGCCGGCTTCGACCTGATGGGCTTCCGGGCGCCCTACAGCTCCCTGACCCACTATGTGTTCGACCCGCTGGTGAACCTGACGGTGTGCGCCCTGGTGCTGCTGGGCGGGCTGGGCTTTTTGGTGTGGCGGGACGTGTGGGAGAAGGGGATCCACTTCCGCCGCTACTCCCTCCACGCCAAGATCATGCTCACCGGCAGCGCCGTGCTGGTCATCGGCGGCACGGCGCTGTTCTGGTTTGCCGAGCGGGACAACCTGCTGGCGGGGATGTCCCCGGCCCAGCAGGCGCTGGTCTCCCTGTTCCAGGCCGTCTCCCCCCGGACGGCGGGGTTCAACACCGTCGACCTGGCCCAGCTCACCAGCGGGGGCGGCCTGCTCACCATCATGCTGATGTTCATCGGCGCTGGCCCCGGCTCCACCGGCGGCGGCGTGAAGATCACCACCGTGGCGGTGTGCCTGCTGACCCTGGCAAGCTATGTCCGGGGCAGGCGGGAGGTGGGGGCCTTCAACCGCCGGCTGGACGAGGAGCAGATCCACCGCTCGGCGGCGGGGGTGACGCTGTATATGGCCTTTATCGGGTTGGGCGGCTTCCTCATGCTGGCCACCCAGCCCTTCCCGCTCCAGGACGCGCTGATGGAGCTGTTTTCCGCCATGAGCACCGTGGGGCTGAGCACCGGCATCACCCGGGCCCTGTCCCCCTTTAACCGGGGGCTGCTCATCGTCATGATGTACTGCGGGCGCATTGGAAGCCTGTCCATGATGATGGCGCTGGCGGAGCGGGGGGCGCCCCGGGTAAAGGACCCGGTGGAGCACATCACCATCGGGTGACTTGGCGGCCCTGATGTGTTCCGTGTGAAACATTTGTTTGATTATAAGAGGAGGCGGACGGTATGGCGGCGGCATTTTTGGTCATCGGCCTGGGCCGGTTCGGCAGCAACCTGGCCTTAAAACTCATGGACTCGGGCAGCGAGGTCATGGTCATTGACAGCGACGAGGAGGCGGTCAATCACATCGCCCCCTACGTCACCCAGGCCAAGATCGGCGACTGCATGGACGAGGAGGTACTGCGCTCCCTGGACGTGGCCAGCTTCGACTTCTGCTTCGTGTGCATCAGCGACAACTTCCAGTCCTCCCTGGAGATCACCTCCCTGCTCAAGGAGCTGGGGGCCCCCATGGTCATCTCCAAAGCGGACAAGGATCTCCACGCCCGGCTGCTGCTGAAGATCGGCGCGGACGAGGTGGTGTTCCCCGAGCGGGACATGGCCCAGCGCACCGCCATGCGATTCAGCGTCAATGGGGCGCTGGAGTACATTGAGCTGGCCCCGGGCTACGCCATTTTCGAGCTGGACGTGCCCGATGACTGGGCGGGCATGACCCTGCTGGAGCTGGACATCCGCAAGCGGTGGAACGTGAACGTCATTGGCCGCAAGGAGGACGGGGCCATCCTGCCCCTGGACGCCGCCCAGTTTAAATTCAAGGCGGACACCCATATCCTGGTGGCGGGCCGGCCCGATGACGTGGCCAAGATGGTAAAATGACAATAGCCCTTGCAAAACCCAGGAAAAATGGTATACTATTGCAAAGCTTTCCCCCTACCCCCCGGGGCGGGGCACAGAACACAAGGAATTGAGGGATCATATATGGATCGCGTCACCATCGCCTCCGTCTTCGCCGACAGCGAGCGCCTGGGCGGGCAGACCGTCACCGTCATGGGCTGGGCCCGCACCATCCGGGACATGAAGACCTTCGGCTTCATCGAGCTGAACGACGGCTCCTGCTTCAAAAACCTCCAGATCGTCATGGACGCCACCGTGCTGGACAACTATAAGGACATCGCCGGACAGAACGTGGGCGCGGCCCTCATCGTCACCGGCACGGTGGTGCTCACCCCGGAGGCCAAGCAGCCCCTGGAGGTCAAGGCCGCCTCCATCGCGGTGGAGGGCGTGTCCTCCCCGGACTATCCTCTCCAGAAAAAGCGCCACAGCGTGGAGTACCTGCGTACCATCCAGCACCTGCGGCCCCGCACCAACCTGTTTTCCGCCGCCTTCCGGGTGCGCTCCGTGGCTGCCCACGCCATTCACTGCTTCTTCCAGGACCGGGGCTTCGTGTATATCCACACCCCCATTATCACCGCATCCGACTGCGAGGGCGCGGGGGAGATGTTCCAGGTGACCACCCTGGATATGGACAATCCGCCCCGCCTGGAGGACGGCAGCGTGGACTTCTCCAAGGACTTCTTCGGCAAGCGGGCCAACCTGACCGTGTCCGGCCAGCTCAACGCGGAGAACTTCGCCATGGCCTTCGGCAGTGTGTACACCTTCGGCCCCACCTTCCGGGCGGAGAACTCCAACACCCAGCGCCACGCCGCCGAGTTCTGGATGATCGAGCCGGAGATGGCCTTCGCCGACCTGGCGGACGACATGGACGTGGCCGAGGCCATGATCAAATATATCATCAACTACGTCATGGAAAAGTGCCCCGATGAGATGGCGTTCTTCAACTCCTTCGTGGACAAGGGGCTGGTGGAGCGGCTGAAGCTGGTGGCCTCCTCCGACTTCGGCCGGGTGAGCTACACCGACGCCATTGAGATTTTGAAGAAGAACAACGACAAGTTCGACTACAAGGTGGAGTGGGGCTGTGACCTCCAGACCGAGCACGAGCGCTACCTCACCGAGCAGGTGTTCAAAAAGCCGGTGTTCGTCACCGACTACCCCCGCGACATCAAGGCGTTCTATATGCGCCTAAACGACGACGGCAAAACGGTGGCCGCCGCCGACTGCCTGGTGCCCGGCATCGGTGAGATCATCGGCGGCTCCCAGCGCGAGGAGCGCATCGACGTGCTGGAGAAGCGCATGGGCGAGCTGGGCCTGAACCCCGAGGATTACTGGTGGTATCTGGATCTACGGCGCTACGGCTCCTGCCGACACGCCGGGTTCGGCCTGGGCTTCGAGCGGATGGTCATGTACCTCACCGGGGTGTCCAACATCCGGGACGTGGAGCTGCACCCCCGCACCGTGGGCAACGCGGAATTCTAATTTTGGTTGTGAAAAAAGGCCCCCGCGCACTGCGCGGGGGCCTTTTATTCATCGTTCCCAAAGACGGCACACCCGCCAGAAGGGGTGCCAGGCGGAGCCGCCGTCCTCCTGCCGATACCGGGGCTCATAGACATACAGTACGCGGTCGTCTCCGGGGACGGCGTAGACCTTCCGTCCCTCCAGCGGCTTAGCATAGTCGTCCGACCGGCGGTTGCTCTCCAGATCCCCTGCCGGGATGGAATCGACTCCCACATAATGGAGGTGCCCGATGAGCTCACACCCCTCAGGCAGCGCTTTCAGCACCGGCGAGGCGTTGCTGTAATAGCTGAAGCGGTACGTTCGCCCCTGCCAGCTCAGCAGCTCGTTGTCCCCCAGCGCGTCCGACGCAAAGCGGATATAAGAGCCCTCCTCGGGAAACCAGTCTGTGTGCATGAGGACGTACACCACGGCGGGGTGCTCCTCGCTGACAAATACCGTGCCGCTGGCCTCGAACCCGGCCTGGAGCTGCAGCTCCTCCGTAGGCTCTTCCAGGGTCACGCCGCTGATGGTTCCGTACTCGTGGAAGCCCTCCGGCAGATAGGTGGCACCGCCGCCCATGGAGCTGTAGGAGCCGCTTTCATCCAAAAACACGTGCACGGATAGCCCGGTCCATTCATACAGGGTATCCCCCACCCGCAGCACGGGAGTGATCCCCTTGGGCAGCATATCGCAGCCGGGACCGGGATCGTTTGCGTCCGGCGGCCGGACGGTGACAGGATCGGTTACCGCCGGAGCATCGAACACAGGCGGCAGGGTTCTGTCAGTCAGCCCCATCCAGCGCCATATCGCCGCGCCAGCCAGCATAATGAGGCACAGGCCGGCCACCAGCTCCCACTGCCACTCGGGCACTTTTTTACGTGTTTTAACTTGAGCTGTTCCCGCCTCCTCAATCAGGTCGTCCCCCACGCCGGTGACGCCGGTGAACAGCTTCACAGCCCCTTCCTCGTTCTTCATAGGGTGAAGCCCCCCTTTTCCAATGCGTGTTTCAGGCTTTGACGCAGGCGGAACATCTTCTGCGCCAGCCGGTTGGGGGAGACGCCCCGCTCCGCCGCCAGCTCCCGCAGCTCCACGCCGTACCAGTACCGCCGGATGAACAGCACGCGGTCTGCCCGGGACAGCTCTCTCAGCCAGCCGTCGATGGCGGCGGACAGCGCCTGATCCTCCAGCTCCCGCTCCACCGTGGCCGGGGCGGGGACGCAGTCCTCCAGCTCGCTCAAAAGCGCGGTCATGCCGGTATACCGCTTCTGGGCGCGGTTTTTGCTCCACAGGTTCAGCGCCAGGTTGCGGGTCACCCGGCCCAGCCAAGCCCCCAGCCTGTCGGGACGCTGGGGCGGGATGGCGTTCCACGCCTGATGGAGGGCGTCGTTGACGCACTCCTCCGCGTCCTCGTCCACGCCCAGGATGTTCCTGGCCACGCCCCGGCACAGCGCGCCGTATTTTCGCTCTGTCTCCCCGATGGCGGCCTCGTCCCGCCGCCAGTACAGCTCCACGATCTGGCTGTCCTCCATCCCCGTTCCCCCCTTTGAGTTTACTTGTGAAGGCCCTCATAAAATAAGACAGGATTTCAGGCCCGACATTACGCCTTCCAGAATAAAATAATGCCGCGGCCCTGTCAAGCGGACGGCGGCGGGCCCCTTGGGGCGCAAAGAAAGCGCGGCCGGGAGGCCGCGCGATCCGGGCGGATGATTCAAGCCATCCCCAGCGCGGATACCGCGCCGGCCTTGGGCGGCGGTCCCAAGGCTTGCACGCTGTTGGCGTAGGCGGTGAACAGGATGTCGATGACGTTGAGCTGGGAGATGTGGGTGGCCATGGCGCCGCTGTGGGCGGTGGACGCGGTGTCGGGAGTATACAGGCAGTGGTCGGACAGCTCCGCCACCGGGGACCCCACCCGCCGGGTGATGGCGATGATGGGCGCCCGGCTCTCCCGGAGGGCCTTGACGCACTCCACCACCTCCGCCGTCTCCCCGGAGTAGGACAGCACGATGGCCAGATCGTCCTGAGAGGCGTTTTTAGCCTGGAGCAGCTGGGCGTGCCAGTCGTCGTTCACTACACAGGGCTTGTTCAGCCGGAGGAACCGCAGGTTCAGATCTCGGGCGGCGCACAGCGACGCCCCCAGCCCAAACAGAAGCACTGTCCGAGCGTCCCGCAGCAGCTCCACGCAGGACTGGAGCGTGCCGATGTCGATCAGGCTTTTGGTGTTCTCCAGGGACATGATGTTCTGGTAAGTGATCTTGTCCACGATCTCCTCCAGGCTGTCGGAACGGGTGATCTCCCTGCGCTCCTGGGCCTGATCCAGGCGGCGCACCGCCACCTCGCAGGTCACGGCCTGGCGGAAGTCCTTGTAACCCTTGAAGCCGATGCGCTGGCACATCCTGATAATGGTGGACGGGGAGGTAAAGGTTTTTTCCGCCAATTGGTGGATGCTCAGCCCCATGGCCTCCATCTGATGGCCCAGCAGATAGTCCGCGACAGCCCGTTCTGTGGCGCTCATGGAGTCCCGGGTCTCTCTCAGCCTTGGCAGCGCGCTTCTCATGCTCTCTCTCCTCTCAGCCCCGCGCCCGAACACCCGGGCGTGCACCGGTTTGCCGCGGACCCGCAGACCGGGAGGGCGTCCCCCTCCGCTCTGTCAGCCGTCCCTGAAAAAGCAAACGTCCCCGCCGCCGTGCTCTCCGGCCTGGGCAGCGCTCCGCCGCCATATCGGGTCGTACACGTGGCTTGGACGTTCATTACAATAAGGAAAAGCCTTTTTCTCCTCTACTCTGAGTATACCCCCAAATATTTCTTGTGTCAAGATAATTTCCAAAAATTTCTTTCTTTTCCAGTTGATCCGGCAGGATGTGCCCGCGCTGCTTAAGGGTTTTCGGCTCCCGCGTCCAGCCTTTGTCCTGATTCTTCAATCCCCCGTTGCGTTCAAATTGGAATGGTGATATAATGTGTCCGCTTTTATCCATCAAAACCCGATCAAGGAAATGGGATGATTTGATTTGACCATTATCATCGCGGGCGGCGGCAAGGTGGGCTCCACCCTGGCCGAGCACCTGGCGGGCGAGGGCCACAGCGTCACCATCGTGGACGTGTCGGACAGCACCCTCAGCCGCCTGTCCAACCAGCTGGATGTCATGTGCCTGAAGGGCAACTGCGTCTCCCGGGAGGTGCTGCTGGAGGCCGGGGCCAAGGATACCGACGTGCTCATCGCCGCCACCGGCTCCGACGAGATCAACCTGCTGTGCTGCCACTGCGCCAAGCGCCTCGGCGTGGCCAACACCGTGGCCCGCGTGCGGGGCGCGGAGTACGTCAACGATCTGGACACGCTGAAGGGCGACCTGGGCATCACCATGCTCATCAACCCCGAGCTCACCGCCGCCGTTGAGATCTCCCGGCTGCTGCGCTTCCCCAGCGCCGCCAACATCGACTCCTTCGCCCGGGGGCGGGTGGAGCTGATGTCCTTTACCGTGCAGGAGGGGGACTTCCTGGTGGGCCGGTCGCTGGCCTCGCTGTCGTCCAAGATCCAGGGCCTGCCTATGCTGCTGTGCGCCGTGGAGCGGGGGGACGAGGTGTTCATCCCCAACGGCGCCTCTGTGCTGGCCCAGGGGGACCGGGTGTCCGTGGCGGGCACCCCCAACGGCATCCATCAGTTTTTCAAGCTGCTGGGCCGCCAGACCCACCGTATCCGCAACGTGTTCATCATCGGCGGCGGGCGCATCGCCTTTTACCTGCTGGTTCAGCTGGAGCGGCTGGGCATGAGCTGCAAGGTGGTGGAGCGCAGCGACAAGCGCTGCCGGGAGCTGGCGGAGGAGTTCCCCCACTCCCTCATCATCCACGGCGACGGCACCGACCCCGAGCTGCTCACCGAGGAGCGCATGGCCGCCAGCGACGCGTTCATCGCCCTTACCGACCGGGACGAGGACAACCTGATCATTTCCCTCTACGCCCATCAGGCGGGAGTATCTAAGGTGGTGGCCAAGTCCAGCCGCCAGAATTACACCGCCATCGCCCGCTCCGCCGGGGTGGAGTCGGTGGTGTCCCCCAAGCAGGCCACGGCGGGGCTGATCCTGCGCTTCATCCGGGGCCTGCAAAACTCCAAGGGCACGGTGATGAACGCCCTGTACCGCATCGCCGGGGGCAAGGCGGAGGCCATGGAGTTCCTGGCCAGCTCCGCCACCCGGAACCTGAAGGTGCCGCTGAAGGAGCTGAAGCTGCGCCCGGGCGTGCTGATCGCCGTCATCGTCCGGGGGAAGAAGGTCATCATCCCCGAGGGCTCCACCTGCCTGGAGGAGGGGGACGACGTCATTGTCATTGCCCGGGACAGCGGCATCCTGGATCTGAACGACATCTATGAGGGCGCCGGCCTATGAACTTTAAATTGGTGCTGCGCATCACCGGCTTTACCCTGTTCATCGAGGCCGCGGCCATGCTCATCCCCATGGGGGTGGCCTTGCTCTACGGGGAGAGCCCGGTCCCCTTCCTGTGCGCCATTTTGCTCATCCTGGCGGCGGCCTCGGTGCCGGTGTTCCTGTTCAAGCCAAAGACGGACTTCTTCGCCCGGGAGGGCTTCTTCACCGTGGGCCTGATCTGGGTGCTGTTCGGGGTGTTTGGGGCGATGCCCCTCTGGTTCTCCGGGCAGTTTGGGTCGTACATCGACTGCCTGTTTGAGACCATCTCCGGCTTTACCACCACCGGGGCCACCGTCCTCACCGCCATTGAGGGACTGCCCATGGGGCTGCTGTTCTGGCGGTCCTTCACCCACTGGCTGGGGGGCATGGGGGTGCTGATCCTCACCGCCGCCCTGCTGCCCTTCCTGGGCATCAGCTCCAACTTCCTCATCCGGGCGGAGAGTCCCGGCCCGGTGAAGAGCAAGCTGGTGCCCCGGGCGTCCCAGTCGTCCAAGATTTTGTACACCATTTACCTGGCCCTCACTGTATTGCAAGCACTGTGCCTGCGCCTGGCGGGGATGAACTGGTACGACTCCGTCACCCACGCCATGTCCACCGCCGGCACCGGCGGCTTCTCCCGCATGAACACCTCGGTGGGCGCCTTCGGCAGCCCGGCCATTGAGATCATCATCACGGTGTTCATGCTGCTGTTCTCCGTCAACTTCGCCGTCTATTTCCTCATCCTCACCGGGAAGGCGAAGCAGGCCCTGAAGAGCGACGAGCTGCGGTTTTTCCTCATCATGGTGGCGGTGTCCACCGCCGCCATCGCCTGGAACCTCCGGGACGTTTACGCCGGCATTGGGGACCGTGTGCGGTACGCCGCCTTTCAGGTGGCCTCCGTCGTGTCCACCACCGGCTTCTCCTCCACCAACTATGAGCTGTGGCCGGAGTTTTCCAAGGTCCTTCTGGTGGTGCTCACCTTCATCGGGGCGTGCGCCGGCTCCACCGGCGGCGGCATCAAGTGCAGCCGCATCCTCATCCTCATCCGCTCCGCCGGCCGGGAGGTGCGCTCCATTATCCATCCCAGGGCGGTATCGGTGGTCCGGCTGGACGGCGCGCCCCTATCGGAGAGTACCCTGCACACCACCCAGTGCTACTTCATCATCAACCTGTTCTTGGTGTTCGGCATGGCGGTGGTGGTGGGGCTGGACAACTTCTCCTTCACCACCACCCTCACCGCCGTCATCACCTGCGTCAGCAACGTGGGCCCCGGCCTGGACATGGTAGGGCCCATGGGCAATTTCTCCGCCTTTTCGGTGCTGAGCAAGCTGGTGCTGTCCTTCGCCATGATCCTGGGGCGGCTGGAGATGTACCCCATCCTGGTGCTGTTCAGCCGCAGCGCCTGGAAGCGTTCGTAAGAAAAAGGGTGGTCTATCCCGCAGATGCCTGACTGCGTCCACTATCCCATTGGGTAGTGGACGCGATTTTTTTGCAAAGAAATTTGAAAAAGGGTGTTGACAAATCCGACGGTATCTGGTATGATTCTTCTTGCGCTGAGCAAGACGCCGCGGCGCGCTAAATGCAATTAAATAAAGGACTTCTCTAAAGGTTCCTTGGGAAACAATTTGGGGGTATAGCTCAGCTGGGAGGGCACATCATCCGGTGAGCAACACCAAAGCAAAACCTAAAAATCGCAACTTACAAATCTGAAAACCGTTGAAAATCAAGGGGTTTCAGCACATGGGGGTATAGCTCAGCTGGGAGAGCGCTTGAATGGCATTCAAGAGGTCAGCGGTTCGATCCCGCTTATCTCCACCATCGGGAACCGGGAAAGCTCGTTTTGATGAAAGTCAAAACGAGCTTTTTCTATTTCCACC
>JAAVHX010000042.1 GCA_014799475.1 Clostridiales bacterium
GCCCGGTTTTCGTCCGGGTTCTCAATGCGTTTCTTCACCTTATAGGATTGGGAGTAGGATAGGCTCTGAATTTTTCCTGCTTGTACCGTTCCTGCCGCTGCCCCAGCTTTTGAAGCTCCGCAACGCAGGCAGCGATCCGTTCTTTGCGGGTCAGCATCAGGGAGGACTTCTGCTTTTTCCGCTCCTGACACATCGCCAGCATCTGCATGACTGCCCGGAACACAATGCCCTCAATTTCTTTCTCGGAGAACAGTTTTCCCTTCGGGCAATCATTGGCCTCGTCCGTTTTGCTCTTGGTGCATCGGTAGTAGTATCCGGCGCTGCTGTGAATCCGGCTCAGTGTCCTGTGGCAGTTGCCGCATTTGAGAAGCCCTTTCAGCGGATAGTCCTGCGGTGTCCCACTGGCCCGTCTTGGCCTTTGCCGGATGATTTCCTGTACCCGGCCAAAGTCCGCCTTGCTTATATGGCGTCATGCGCCCCTTCATAGATAATCCAGTCTGCCTTGTCCTGCGGGACCGTCCGCTTTTCGTGGAGACTGGCCTTGTACCGCTTGCGTCCCACCAGAGCCCCGGTGTACTCATACTGATGCAGGATGTTCATCACCGCTGCCGCCGTCCAGCCGCTCTTTTCGGAGGCTTTGCGAAAGCGGTTGTTTCCCGGATTCTTCTGCCGGAAGTAGGCACCTGGAGTAAGAACGCCCTCGCTGTTCAGACTGCGGGCAATCGCGGAACTGCCGCAGCCCTGCAACAAAGTCGATGTTCCCCACGTAGTAGGTGTATTCTTCCTTCAGCGTCTGATCGGTCATGACGCCCTCCTTTAGAAGGCAATTGACGGGTTCAAAAGAAAAACTTATAATGGTCTTAACTGATTGCTGAAACAGATAGAGGAGAAAGACTACTCGGTCATCGGTCAATTCACCCCGGCGGCGGCCATGGGCAACTGCGTCTACTGCAACCACTGCCTCCCCTGCCCTGCGGGCATCGACGTAGGACTGGTGAACAAGTACTACGACCTGGCCCTGGCCGGGGACGCCATGGCGGCAAACCACTACGGGAAGCTGAGCGTGAAGGCGTCCGCCTGTCTGGGCTGCGGGCACTGCGACCAGCGCTGCCCCTTCCATACGCCCCAGAGCGCCCGGATGAAGGAAATCGCCGGCTACTTTGAAAAATAGATTGGGAAAAGGAGTTGAATCATGAAAAACGTCATGTTAGTCACCGGAGCGGGCCAACTCAGCATGGCCATCGCCCGCCGGATGGGCCCCGGCATGAAGATCGTCATGGGCGACAAAAAGCTGGAAAACGCCCAGGCCATCGCCAAGACCATGAACGACGCGGGCTATGACGTAACCCCCGTCGTGACGGATATCTCCAGCCGGGAGTCCATCCTGGCTCTTATCGAGGAGGGGCAGAAGTACGGCCCCATCACCATGCTGGTCAACGGCGCGGGGGTGTCCCCCAGCCAGGCCCCCATTGCGGCCATCTTGAAGGTGGACCTGTACGGCACCGCCGTGCTGTTGGAGGAAGTGGGCAAGGTTATTGCCCCCGGCGGGGTGGGTGTGACCATCTCCAGCCAGTCCGGATGGCGGATGCCCGCCCTGACCCCAGAGCAGGACGAGGCCCTGGCCTGCATGCCCACGGAGGAGCTGCTGGGGCTGGATTTCCTCCAGCCAGAGAACATCCGGGACACCCTCCACGCCTACCAGCTGGCCAAGCGGTGCAACGAGAAGCGAACCATGGCGGAGGCCGTCAAGTGGGGTGCGCGTGGCGCGCGGCTCAATGACATCGCCCCTGGCATCATCGTTACCCCTCTGGCCATCGACGAGTTCAACGGTCCCCGGGGCGATTTCTACAAGAATATGTTCGCCAAGTGCCCGGCGGGCCGGCCCGGCATTGCCGACGAGGTGGCCAACGTGGCCGAACTTCTCATGAGCGACAAGGGGGCTTTCATCACCGGCTCCACCATCCTCATTGACGGCGGCGCCACCGCCAGCTACTACTATGGGCCGCTGAAGCCCACGCCGTAATCAATTATCAGACGGCCGGCAGGTAATCCATCAAAGGAAGGCATAAAACCATGAATAGCAGACTTACTTCCGCGCTTTTGACGGCTTCTCTCCTGTTTACGCTGACGCTCACCGCCTGCGGCGCTCCTGCCGCTGAGAGCAGCACTAGGCCCGTTAGGACAACACTCTGTTGGGGAAACAGTTGATAGCGAATAACCAATGTGTTATAATTGCCTTACTGAACTTAGGCATACCGAAGTTGATTTCAAAAAGGAGTGAAGTTGCAATGGAGTGGGCATCTCTGCTGTCAACGAGCAAATTGGGAACGGATGCTACAGAACCGGGAGATTGGGCAAACTATCCTATCAATGCATTTGAAAAAGATTACAACAAAATTGTCTCCAGCGCCGCTTTTCGCAGACTTCAAGATAAAACGCAAGTATTTCCCCTCGATAAGAGCGATTTTATTCGCACACGTCTTACCCATTCTATTGAAGTGTCTACAATTGCACGGCAGTTGGGTATCATGATTTCAAAAAACACCACAAGATATAGGCAGCAAGATGTCTTCGACTTTGCAGAAGATATTTCTTCTGTTTTATTGTGTGCGGGGCTTCTACATGATTTGGGCAATCCACCTTTCGGGCATTTCGGAGAGACTGTAATCGGTGAATGGTTTCAAAATAATCTTGGGAAAATCCTTTACCGATCAAATGAGGACACTCCTATCGACCAACGCCGTACGCTTCGAAGTATGTTGACCCCTCAAATGGCCGCTGATTTAGAGCACTTTGAAGGCAACGCACAAGCGCTGCGCTTGCTTTCCAAAGCTCGGTATGGCTCCAATATAAATGTTTCTGTTTCCGTAATTAGCACGCTGATAAAATATCCAACAAATTCTCTTTCTTTCTCCCGAACAGCCGCTGATGTGGCTGTACACAAAGCGGGGTACTATTTAGCAGAGCAGGAAACCTATCTACAAATTGCCCGCATGATGGGAACAAACAGAGAGGACGGAAGCGTTTGCCGGCATCCGTTGGCCTTTTTTCTGGAAGCGGCAGATGATATTGCTTACGCCACAGCGGATCTGGAGGATGCATTCAAAAAAGGACTGTTTACGCTCCAAGAGTTTATTAAATATTTTAAGGGCCAATATGATCATAACCAAGTAGGTATCCGTATAGGTCAAACCCACTATTCGAAGGAGCACTATTCCAACGAGTTAATCGAAACGCTGGAAAACGATACGGGTATGCCAGAAGATGATCGTTTCCACCGATGGCTCCACTATACCAGGCGGTGGCTTATGCATAATGCCACATTCCGCTTTTCCAAAGAATACGGAAGTATTATAAACGGCAGATTCCAAGAGGAACTTTTCAGTGACGTAAATCATACCATTACGATGAAAATATTAAAGAACGCTATGAAAGAGTTCGTTTATAATTCTCCTGGAATCCTGAGATTGGAGCTTTCTGCGCAGACAATCATCTCCTTTCTTTTGGATAAATTTGTACATGCAGTATTGTATTTCGGCTGTGAAGATGACACTTATCAATTGACACAGGCCGACAGGAAATGTCTGCATTTGATTTCCGATAACTATAGAAATGATTATGAGAAAGAAAAAAGCGGCCATGAGGACGATGAGCAGTATTGTTTGTATTTGCGATTGCTGATGGTAACGGATTATATTAGCGGCATGACAGACTCTTTTGCTCGAACTCTTTATCGTGAGCTAAGTGGAATTGAATGAAGAAACGTGTAAAACAGTCCCGCTTTTTGAACATTGGACGCATCTTATTCGTGAAGTAAATGTACGAAAAATATATATAAAACGGCAGGAAATGAGGGATCTCACCCGTCCGGCATTTTCGGCTGTGAATATAGGTTCTAAAAGACCGCCAGCAGAGGTTATTTCCTGTTGGCGGTCTCTTTCCTTTCTGCGCCGGCCGCCGTGCGTATACGATGGCGGATGATAAGCACCATCTGATCCTTTACCAGTCTGATACCCCTCCAAATGAAAATTTCATATTCCGGCGAGTTACCCTCTTGACAGACAGGGGCTGAGTTAGTATACTCTAACATAGAATTAGCAATGCCTAATCACCACTTTATTGATGTGCCCATTTGGGCGTTTTTTGACGGGCGAGGTTAGCAACTGCTAACAAATGCAAAAAAGGTCTATGTCAAAAAGCTGGTGGCCGCGCTGGTCATTGCCGCTATTTTTGCCGCAGTTGTTTACTTTGTCAACGGTGCACGGAGCTTTGCCGCCGGGTTTGGATGCAGCTATCTTATTTGGACCGTGGTAAATTGGTACGACGCTTTTATCATCGACTGCCTTTGGGTCTGCCATGGCCGGCGTATCCGCATCCCCGGTACGGAAGGTATGAAAGAATATCAGGACTATTGGTTCCATATCAAAGGCAGTCTGAAGGGGCAGATCATCGGTTTGCCCGTTGCTCTGCTGGCAGGTGGACTGGTAATAGTCATTGGAGTGGTAACAGGATGAACAAGAAAATAAAGGTTGATCTTTCTGATACAGCGGAGACCATGCTGCAAAGTTTCTATGCCAGAGCGCAGTATTCTCTCAGCCCAAAGCATAAATTTTATGACGCCAAAGCGGTCGAGATCGTCGACAAAATAGATTATAGTTTTTCAAAAGCGGAAAAGGACCGTACCATGAGCGGCGGTGTTCTGGCGAGGACGATTGTCTTTGACGAATTGGTCGGGGACTTTATCGCTCAAAATCCTGACTGCACAGTAGTGAATATTGCCTGTGGATTAGATACGAGAGTGTACCGTGTGGATAACGGAAAACTGCGCTGGTATAATCTCGACCTGCCAGAGGTGATCGAACTGCGAGATCAGTTATTTGGGGAAACCGGGCGCATTTCTACGATTGGAATATCTGCGCTCGACAGCTCATGGGCCAACAAAGTCGAGGTTCAAGGAGCGGTGCTTTTTATCATTGAGGGACTGACAATGTACCTGACGGCGGAGGAAGTAGCCACGCTTCTTGGCATCATCCGGGACAATTTCGACCGCACCATAGTGATGATGGAGTGCATTTCCCCTGTCTGGATAGCAAAACAGGGTGTGGAGAAATCTATCGCCACAACCGGGGCGAAGTTCAGATGGGGGGCAAACAGCTTTGACGAACTGGGCAGTATTGGCAATGGTTTCCATAAAGTAAAGGACGATAACATCCTTCGCGGTATGGCAGCGATCCAGCCAATATACCACATTTTCAGCAAGCTGCCCCTTGCAAAAAAGATCACACAGAAAATATTGATTTTTGAGCGAGGTAAGGTATAGGAGGGGGCAAATATGTCGAAACAGACATCAGAATCCCAACGGAGCCGAAAAGCCCGCATGGATTCGCTGGAAAAAACGCTGGAATTTGTCTCGTTGTGGTAAAGGCGGTGCTCGGAATGAGAAATAGACAAAGCAAACTGACCGCCGCTCTGTTGTGCGGTCTGCTGGGCTGCTTATGCTTTGGCGGCGGCGACTGGCTGATGCTCTATGGGGACACGGCGTACAGCGGGTCCCTGCCCTGGCTGACTGTGGGAGCGGCGCAAATATCTCCTTGGCGCAACGATCTCGCGATGGTGCTGGCGTTTCCAGGGATCATCCTCTATGGGATAGCCCTGTTTTCCATCGCAGCCTTCCTGTCTGATGAAAAGGACAGCAGAAGATACCGGGCGATCACCGCCTTCAGCCTGACACCGTGGCTCTGTCTGCACTTGTTTTACATTATGATTCTGTATACCTTTGCGTGGATGTCTGGCAATGGGTACGAAGCTGCCGCCCTGACCGTGTGTGAGGCACTGTTCACCCATTTGGCGTGGCTCGTCCCAATCAGCGAGGCTTTCATGCTGCCGCCATACCTTTACTGGAGCTGGCTGTTGTTGCGGGGAAGGAGTATCTTTCCCAAATGGATGGCTCTGTCCAACCCGCTGGTATTTTACGGCGTTTTGAAGCTGCTCAC
>JAAVHX010000043.1 GCA_014799475.1 Clostridiales bacterium
CACCCGGACATGGACGGAAAACGCACTCAAGGGAAAGAACTTTACAGTACTTCCATCCCAAGCGAATTTTGTGTTTGCCAGTCACCCAAACCATTCCGGCAAGGAGTTGCTGGACGGTCTGAGGGAGCGGGGGATTCTAGTGCGCTGGTGGGACAAGCCGGAGATCAAGAACTGGCTTCGCATCAGCATCGGCACGGATGAAGATATGGGGACGCTGGTACAGGCGCTGGATGAATTGATTTGAATATAGTATATGCTGGCCCGCCGAGTTTCCCGGCGGGCCGCTTTTTATTTGACCATGGACGTGCTTTGACCTTTTTTGATGTCTGAGAGAGGTATAATTTGGGACAGACCGGGGGAGAGGGGGCCTGCCCATGACGGTGGTTTACGCCGATCTTTTGTTCTTGCTGAATTTCATTGCCAACTACCTGCTGCTGCTGGCGGCGGGCCGAATGGCCGGGGCGGCACTGCGACGTTGGCGTATTGGCCTGGGAGCGGCGGCGGGGGCGCTGTACGCGGTACTGGTGTTCCTGCCTGGGCTGAGCTGGTTGGCCCATTGGCTGTGTAAGCTGGCGACTGGGGTACTGATGACTCTCCTTGCCTACGGCGGGGAGCGGTATCTGCTACGGGTGACCGTGCTGTTTTTCGGCGCTTCCGCCGCGCTGGCGGGGGCGGTGCTGGGGTTGGAGCTGCTGGGCAATGTCTCATTGACCTTAGATCATGGGGTATTTTATTCTCGGTTTGATATTCGGCTGCTGCTGCTATTGTTTGTGGCGTGTTATTTTGTGCTGTCCCTGTTTTTCCGCCGGATCGGGCGGCATGAGGGAGAGCTGGTCGGGCTTGAAATCGCGCTGAATGGGGGCGTTGCGGTGGTGACGGCGCTGCGTGACACCGGCCATACGCTTACCGATCCGGCTACCAATCGCCCGGTGGTGGTGGTTTACTGGCAGGCGCTGTCCAAGCTGCTGCCCGATTGGGCAAACGCGGACACGCCGATCGATTCATTGGAACGGTGCCACGCCGCGGGCTCCCGGCAGGCGCGGCTGATTCCCTATCGAGCGGTGGGGGTGGAACATGGGATGCTGCTGGCCCTGCGGACTCAGGGGGTAAAGGCGGACGGAAAGCCCCTGGGGAAGCTGCTGGTGGCGCTGTCCCCTACGCCGGTGGACGATGGGGGTGGGTATCAAGCGTTATTAGGAGGAATTTAAAATGCTCTTGACCGATACATATCTGTGGCTGTGCCGACTTCTGGACCGGCTTGGAGTCAAGCTCCATGGGTCGCTCCACTACATCGGCGGCAGCGACACTCTGCCCGCCCCACTGACCCGGGAAGAGGAAGGGCGTCTCTTGGCGGAGCTTGAGGGAGAGGACAGCCGGCCGGGGGCCAGAGCCCAGCTGATTGAGCACAACCTCCGGCTGGTGGTTTACATCGCGCGGCGGTTCGAGAACACCGGGGTGGGCATTGAGGACTTGATCTCCATCGGAACCATAGGGCTGATCAAAGCGGTGGAGACCTATAAGCCTGCCAAAAATATCAAACTGGCCACCTACGCGTCCCGATGCATTGAGAACGAAATCTTGATGTATCTGCGGAAAAACGCCAACCGCCGGGGCGAGGTATCCCTGGATGAGCCGCTGAACACCGATTGGGACGGCAACGAGCTGCTGCTGTCCGATGTGCTGGGCACTGACAGCGACAGCATTGAAAAGCCCATTGAGGATGACGTGGACCGGGATCTGCTGTTCACCGCCATCACCCGGCTTTCAGAGCGGGAACGAGCCATTATCACCATGCGCTTCGGCCTGGACGGCCGGAAGGAGCGCACCCAAAAGGAGGTGGCCGATCAGCTGGGCATCAGCCAATCCTACATCTCCCGGTTAGAAAAGCGCATTATTGACCGGCTGAAAAAGGAGATTTTACGGATGATGTAGCCTCAGAAGTTTAGAAGTGAGAAGTCCATCGAAAGTGGTCTGACGATAAAAAATATAGCCCGCCCTGCCACCGTATGAAAGAGCGCCCATCGGAAATACTGATTTTGAATCCATTCCGAGTAGCGAGGTGTCTGAGGTGCAGGGCAAGGTAGAGATATGCGGGGTCAATACCGCCAAGTTGAAGGTGCTGAAAAGCGAGGAGAGCCTGGAGCTGCTGCGCCGGACCAGAGCGGGGGATATGCAGGCCAGGGAGGAGCTGATCTCCGGCAACCTGCGGCTGGTATTGTCGGTCATCCAAAAGTTTTCCGGCAGGGGAGAGAACGTGGACGATCTGTTTCAAGTGGGCTGCATCGGCCTGATCAAAGCCATTGACAACTTCAATATTGATATGGACGTGCGGTTTTCTACCTATGGAGTGCCCATGATCGTGGGGGAGATCCGCCGCTACCTTCGGGATAACAGCGCCATCCGGGTATCACGCTCGGTGCGTGATACCGCTTACCGGGTACTCCAGACCAAGGAGAAATACATGGCGGAGCACCAGAAGGAGCCCACGGTGGATGAGATCGCCCAGATTTTGGAGCTGCGCCGGGAGGATGTGGTGATGGCGCTGGACGCGGTGGTGGATCCTGTGTCTCTGTTTGAGCCGGTGTATTCTGACGGGGGCGACACAGTATGCGTCATGGATCAGGTGAAGGACAAAAAAAATACCGATGAGGCGTGGCTGGAGCATATTGCCCTGGGGGACGCCATCAGTAAGCTGGATGAGCGGGAGCAGCGCATTTTGGCCCTTCGATTTTTTCAGGGCAAGACCCAGATGGAGGTCTCCGCTGAGGTGGGCATCTCCCAGGCCCAGGTATCCCGCCTGGAAAAAAACGCGCTGAACCGGATACGAAAAGAGCTGTAAAGGAAAAAACATATACACAAAATGCCCCGCAAATCCACCTGAGGGATTGCGGGGCACTTGTTATTGAAATCACTTTGTCAGGTACTTTTCCACACAGTACTGCTCGATCACTCTTTTCCCCAGCAGGGTGATGGCCTGGGTCGGGCACCTGTTGGCGCAGCGGTAGCACATGGTGCATTGATTTCCCGGCTTTGCGTGCTTCTCTTCCGCATCCAGAGAGATGTTTTTCATGGGACAGAGCTGTACGCATTTGCCGCAGCCGATACATTTTTCGGCATCGATCTTCAGCTTGTCAGAATAGTGTTGGGTTTTATGATAGAAATAGAGCCGCTGGCCAAACAATCCCATGAGAAAGGAAAGTGTACTCAAACCTTCCTGAGGGGGGCGGCCTTTGGTAAAAGCATTTGCCGCCCGCTCTATTTTCAGCTCCGCTTCTTTGATAAGCTGCTGATTTTTGCGTAGCGGCCGCTTCAGCATGGGCTCGTCACAGATGCTGTCCGGCATTTTTAAGTGCAGACCGCCGGTTATGACCGCGCCAAATTGACGAAGCAGGCGGGCCAGAACACCGGCGCCGTCTCCGCTGAACAGTCCCATGGTCGCGATGATGAATATATTCTTGTCACGCCATAACTCGCTATTTTCCACGACAAAATCGCTCAATATTTTTGGAAGGCCGCTATATTGAACAGGGAATCCGATCACAAGCTCCTGATGATGCTTGAGCTTACATATAATATCCAGCTGTTCAATCGAAACTGCCGGAACATCAAAGCCGCATTTGTGTAAAAACACCTCTGTACAGTATTTCGAATTTCCTGTTC
This sequence comes from Clostridiales bacterium, assembly GCA_014799475.1. Classification (GTDB taxonomy): domain Bacteria; phylum Bacillota; class Clostridia; order Oscillospirales; family Oscillospiraceae; genus Enterenecus. The sequence goes on from JAAVHX010000043.1 coordinate 3,661, forward strand.
CGCTGAAATAAATTCCAAGCATTGATCTGCCTCCGCCTCATAAAAAGGCGGTATATACGCCGTATACCGCCCTTGAAATTGATTGATTATAACATGACATGCGCAAAATATCAAGCTCAAGATCATCAGGCGCAGGGCCGTTTCGTGTGAAGCGGTATTGTGGTCATCTCCACAATGTTGTATAATGATGGCAAGGCTTAGAATTGAAAAAGGGCCTTACGCTACCATATAACATAGAAGGAGGATCACGCTTGAACAAGAAGATATATCTCATAACCGCAGCGTTAGCGCTCCTGCTGCTGGCGGGCTGCGGTGCATCTTCCGCCGAGACAGGAGAATCAGAACCGCCTTCTCCGTCCGCTTCTACATCCACTCCAGTTGATGCCGCCGGGCCGGTCCAGTCTGATACCCCCGCCTACTATACCGCCTACGCTGAGATCGTGCGGGACTATCAGCAGCAGTACGGCCCCGAGCGCATCCAGCAGATCCACTACGGGCCCGATATGCTGAATTGCCTCATGGGCGTGTGCGTCGTCCGCTTGATCGACTTTGATTTGGACGGCACGCAGGAGCTCATGCTGTGCTGGCCGGAGAGCGAGTCGGCCGATCATTCCTACCGCTATGCCATATGGACAAGCCTCGATGGGCAAACGGCCGCGAAGATCTGCGAAAACCAAATCCTGGACGGCGTTCAGTATTATAACCCATTCATCAAGCTGGTGAGCCGGGCGGACGGCGTGTTCCTGGGGGAGGATGTCAACACCCCGGATGTCTCTGAAACCCATGTCTACCGCGGCGTATCCCCCAGCGGCCTGAGCGACGCCCTGACCCTCGGCTATGATCCCTATAGTGGGGACGATGGGCAATACCTGGTCAATGGGCAGTCCGTCAGCGGCGACGCTTATACCAAAGCGGAATCAGATTACCTGGAGGGCGCAGAGGTGACGCGGATCAGCTTTGTCCTTGCCGACTTTGAGGACTCGACACCGCTGGTCGAGGCAGTCCGGGCAACGCAGGAGGCCTTGCGGCTCCTCGGGATCGAGCCCAACGAAACCGGCCTTGACATCATCCCATTCGATCCGGAGCAGGTGGGCTACGCCCCCTATCTGGAGATGATCGACCAATATCTCAACGATTTTGGACAGCCTCAGGTCCTGTCGTCCAGCCGGTATGACGGCAGAGACGATATGCCCGCTTTGGGTGGCCTGTGTGTGGTGCGCACGGCGGATCTGGACGGCGATGGAACAGACGAACTGATCCTGGCCTATGCCCAGAGCTTTGCGGCGGAGGGCAGCCATATCTCCTATGGCTATAGCATTTGGACGCTGCGGGACGGGGCTGCGCGGGAACTGATCCGCGCGTCGATACCCGGCACTGCCTACGAGCCGGGCATGATGTTCTACACCGGGCAGACGGAGGGCTACATGGCCATCAACTACGACACCAACACCGAGCAGGCGACCAGCATCGCCAACGTGGAATATGAAGTCCGCTGCTATGGCTATGACGGGGAAGAGCTGGTCCGGAAGGAGAGCCTTGCGGAGCTTCCCAATGAGGTCAGGAGCAACGAGACGGAGCGTATCTATTTCTCTGCCAACAGCTATCGCTGGGCCTATGGTATGGACTGGGATGTGGATTCCCAGCAAGTACTGAGCAAAACTTTGGATACCATCAACCTGCTGCGCAGCTCAACATGAGTTTAAGAACCCAGGGTGACTCAGATGAATCACCCTGGGCTCTCAATTTTTGCTCAAAAACCACTGAGGGGGGCAGGGGAAAAGCCTCTTACTTCGCCAGCTTCGCAATCTCCTCGGCAAAGTTCTCCTGCTTCTTCTCAATGCCTTCGCCCTTCTCGAAGCGCACGGCGTCCTTCAGAGTGACGGTGCCGCCCAGATTCTTGGCGGCGGCGTTCATATACTGCTCCACAGTGACGTCGCCGTCCTTGACAAAGGCCTGCTGGAGCAGGCAGTTCTCAGCATAGAATTTGTTCAGCTTGCCGGCCACGATGTTCTCCTTGACCTTGTCGGGCTTGTTGGCCATCTTGGGGTCGTTGGCCATCTGGGCCAGAAGGATCTTCTTCTCCTCGTCCAGGACCTCCTGGGTGACCTGGCTCTTGTCCAGGAAACGGGGGTTTAAGGCCGCGATCTGCATGGCCATGTCCTTGCCGATCTCGGTGGCGTCGATGCCGCCGGTGACCTCCAGGTTGACCATGACGCCGATCTTGCCGCCGGCGTGGATATAGGGGACGGAAACGCCGTCCGCGAAGCGGGCGAAGCGGCGGACCTTGATGTTCTCGCCGATGACCAGAACCATCTCCTGCTGCTGCTGGGTGACGGTCAGGTCGGTGCCGTTGTACTTGCACTCCATCAGCGCGTCCAGGTCGGCGGGGGCGCAGGCGGCCACAGTGGCGGCCACGCCCTTGACAAAGTCCACAAACTTCTCGTTCTTGCCCACGAAGTCGGTCTCGGCGTTGACCTCGACCACCACGCCCACGCCGTCGATGACGCAGGAATAAGCCATGCCCTCGGCGGCGATGCGGCCGGCCTTCTTGGCGGAAGCGGCCAGGCCCTTCTCGCGCAGCCACTCGATAGCCTTGTCCATGTCGCCGTCAGAGGCGGCCAGAGCCTTCTTGCAGTCCATCATACCCACGCCGGTCATTTCGCGCAGGTTCTTTACATCCTGAGCAGTGATTGCCATAATATCGTTACCTCCAAATATAATTGTAAAAGAAAGCGCCCGCCCGCGTGGGCGGGCGCTTAGGTGTTGAAACGCTCAGCCAGGGTAGGGGATACGCTTACTCGGCGGCGGGAGCGGGCTCCTCAGCCGTCTCAGCGGCGGGGGCGGCGTCCACACCCTGGCGGCCCTCCTGCACGGCGTTGGCCATGACGGAGGAGATCACCCTGATGCCGCGGATGGCGTCGTCGTTGCCGGCGATGACGTAGTCGATCTCGTCAGAGTCGCAGTTGGTGTCCACGATGGCCACGATGGGGATGTTCAGCTTGCGGGCCTCGTTGATGGCGTTGCGCTCCTTGCGGGGATCAACGACAAACAGAGCGCCGGGGAGCTTCTTCATCTCGACCACGCCGCCGAGATACTTCTCCAGCTTGCTGATCTCGCCCAGCAGCTTCATGACTTCCTTCTTGGGGAGCATATCGAAGGTGCCGTCCTCCTGCATCTTCTTGAGCTGGTTCAGGCGATCCACGCGGGTGCGCATGGTCTTGAAGTTGGTCATCATGCCGCCCAACCAGCGGGCGTTGACGTAGTACATACCGCAGCGGGCGGCCTCCTCGCGGATGGCGTCCTGGGCCTGCTTCTTGGTGCCCACGAACAGCAGGGACTGGCCGTTGCCGGACAGCTCCTTGACGAAGTTGTAGGCCTCCTCCAGCTTCTTCACGGTCTTCTGCAGGTCGATGATATAGATGCCGTTGCGCTCCGTGTAGATGTAGGTGGCCATTTTGGGGTTCCACCGGCGGGTCTGGTGGCCGAAGTGCACGCCGGCCTCCAGCAGCTGCTTCATAGATACGACTGCCATTGATTTTTTCCTCCTAAATTTGGTTTTTACCTCCGAAAGCTTCCTTTTTCCCGCCCACCTTCTGGGAAGGCACCGGGCGAAAAATCGGCTCTCGTGCGGAATGCCTGGATATTTTACCACAAGCCATGGGGGAACGCAAGTATTTTTTCACCAATTTCTTGAGAAAAAGTCAGCGCCCCCGGCGCTCCCTCCGGGCCTGCGCCCTGCCGTCCACCAGGATGATGTCCTCCCCAAACCGTTTGACCGCCGACCAGGGGAACACCGCGTCCGGTTCCCGGCCCAGCAGGCCCAGCAGGCGGGGCCGTCCTTTCACCACGACGCTTTCAATGGCGCCATGCTCCGGATCCAGCTCTATGTCGCCCACGAACCCGTACCGGGTGCCGTCGGCGATGTCAATGACCTCTTTATACTGCAGATCGGCAATGCGGCAGATCATAGTATACCCTCCTTTTTCCTTTGCCATCAATATATGAGGCCGAGCAGACCGGCAATCCGCGCGATGGGAAAAATACATGGAAAATTTTCATTTAACCTCTAGGCAAAAGGAAGGTTTTCCAGTATAATACTGTCTATGTGCAGGATCAAACCATGGGACGAGAGAGGATGAGAGTCATGAGCGGGTTGAAATATAAGCGCGTGCTGCTGAAGGTCAGCGGCGAGGCGCTGGGCGGCGAAGCTGGCCGGGGCCTGGACTTCGATGTGATTGAAAAGGTGTGCGATGTGGTGGCCCGCTGCGCCGGGGAAGGCGTTGAAGTGGGCATCGTGGTGGGCGGCGGAAATTTTTGGCGCGGCCTGAAGGACGGCAAAGGGATGCGCAACCGCACCCGGGCCGACCATATGGGAATGCTGGCCACCTCCATCAACTGTCTTGCGCTGGCCGATGTGCTGGAAAACAAGGGGGTCGATGTGCGGGTGCAGACCGCCATTGAAATAAAGTCCATCGCCGAGCCGTATATCCGCTCCCGGGCGGTCCGGCATCTGGAGAAGGGCAGGGTGGTCATTTTCGGCTGCGGCACCGGCAGTCCCTTCTTTTCCACCGACACCGCCGCGGTGCTCCGGGCGGCGGAGATCAACGCGGACATCATTTTGCTGGCCAAGAACGTGGACGGCGTATACAGCGCCGACCCGGTGAAGGATCCAAACGCGGTGAAGTACGACAGCATCACCTACGACGATGTGCTGGCCCAGCGCCTGGGTGTGATGGACTCCACCGCCACGTCCCTGTGCATGGACAACAACATCCCCATTATCCTCTTCGCGCTGAAAGACCCGGAGAATATCCTCCGTGTGGTACACGGGGAGAAAATAGGCACAATTGTGAAAGACATAGGAGGAAACGATCATGACTGATTTTTGCAAGACCTACGATGAAAAAATGGGCAAGACCATCGAAGTGGTGAAGGGGGACTTTGCCAGCGTCCGGGCGGGCCGGGCCAACGCCAGCGTGCTGGACCGCATCCAGGTGGAATATTACGGCACCCCCACCCCCATCCAGCAGGTGGCCAGCATCTCCACCCCTGACCCCCGCACCCTCCAGATCCAGCCCTGGGACGGCAGCATCCTCAAGGCCATCGAAAAGGCGATCCAGACCTCCGACCTGGGCATCAACCCCCAGAATGACGGGCGCGTTATCCGGCTGGCATTCCCGCAGCTCACCGAGGAGCGCCGTGTGGAGTTGACCAAACAGGTACGCAAGTATGGGGAGAATGGCAAGGTGGCTATCCGCAATATCCGCCGGGACGCCATGGACGCACTCAAGTCCATGGAAAAGAAGTCGGAGATCACCGAGGATGACCGCAAGCAGATCGAAAAGGAACTCCAGGATCTGACGGATAAGCGCTGCAAGGAGATCGACACGCTCACCGCCGCCAAGGAAAAGGAATTGATGGCGGTCTGATTTCGTCTTTCAGCGCATACAAGGGGGGCGCGCCCCCCTTGTATGCTGTCCGGCTGTTTATGATTTGGTTCTTTTTTGTCAACACTATCAATAAAGTTAGGATGGGTGTGTATGGCTTTCTTTCGCCGCAGGCCTCCTCGGGCGCGTCAAGTGGATCTGGAGCATCTGCCGCGCCATGTGGCCATCATCATGGACGGTAACGGCCGCTGGGCCAAAAGCCGCGGTCTGCCCCGGAAAGCGGGCCACGCCGCCGGGGCGGAGACCTTCCGCACCATTGCCACCTTCGCGAAGGAGCTGGGGTTGGAGTACCTGACGGTGTACGCCTTCTCTACCGAGAACTGGAAGCGTCCCGCCGACGAGGTGGCGTCCATCATGAACCTGCTGGAAAAATATCTCCACGAGGCCATTGAAACCATGGCCCGCGACAAGGTGAAGATGGCGTTTTTTGGCGATTTGTCCCCGCTGGCGCCCCATCTTCAGGCCCTTTGCCGGGAGACAGAGGAGATCTCCAAAGGATATGACGGCTGCCAGGTCAATATCTGCCTGAACTACGGCGGCCGGGACGAGCTGATCCGGGCGGCGAAGGCATTTGCCCAGGACTGCGCGGAGGGGAGGGCGGACCCGGCCCACTTGACAGAGGACGCCTTTGGCGGCTACCTCTATTCCGCCGGAGTGCCTGACCCCGACCTGATCATCCGGCCCAGCGGCGAGGTGCGTATCTCCAATTTCCTGCTGTGGCAGTCCGCGTATGCGGAGTTCTATTTTACCGATGTGCTCTGGCCGAACTTTACGAAAGATGAGCTGCTGCGGGCATTGGCGGCCTACCAGGGCCGCTCCCGCCGGTATGGAGGCGTGTGATATGGCGAAACGGATCATCGTGGCGGTCATTTTTTTGCCCCTTATGCTGGCGGTTATGCTGCTGCCGCCGCCCATCGCCTGGACGGTTGTAGTGTGCCTCATCTCCGCCGCGGCGGCCTTTGAACTGATGCGGGCCACCGGGGAGGGGAAGCTCTCCTGGCCCATGCGGACAGCGGTCCTTCTGTCTGCCGCCCTGATGCCCCTGGGAAGCTGGGCGGAGCTTGGTACGGCCTACGTGAGCTTGTTGTCCTTTGTGGTGATGGCGGTGTGCTTCTGGTGCGCCATCCGGGCCTATGACGGATACAGCACCCCAATGGGCTTTTTCCATGTGCTGGTGTGTCTGTTCGGCGGCGTGGTCATCCCGCTGTCGCTGTCCGCGCTGGTGGAGCTGCGGTGCATGGAGCGGGGAAAGTACCTGGTGCTGCTGGCAGTGCTGCTGACCTTCGCCACGGACGCGGGGGCCTACTTTGCCGGGGTATTTTTGGGCAAGCACCGGGGGATCACCAAGGTCAGCCCCAACAAAAGTGTTGAGGGGTACATCGGCGGCTTTATTTCGGGGGCCGTGTTCGCCGTCCTCTATGGCCTGGCGGCCGGCAAAATCGCGGGGGAGGGTGTCAACCTGCTTCCGCTGGCCCTGTGCGGGCTGTTCGGCGCCCTGGCCACCGAGGTGGGCGATCTGGCATTCTCCTTCATCAAACGGCAGTACGGCGTGAAGGACTATGGTCATCTCCTGCCTGGCCACGGCGGGATGCTGGATCGGTTTGACAGTATGATTTTCTGCGGGCCGGTGGTGCTGTTCATCGTGCGGTGCCTGCCGGTGTTTGAGGTTTTGCAATGAAACGGATTCTTTCCATTTTAGGCTCCAGCGGGTCCATCGGGCAGCAGACCCTGAAGGTGGCGGAGGTATGCGGCCATGAGGTCGCCGCCATTACGGTGAACAAAAACGTGGAGCTGGCCGAGGCTCAGATCCGGCAGTTCCGCCCCCGGCTGGCGGTGGCGGTGGACAAAAGCGCCGCCGCCGATTTGAGGGTGCGGCTGGCGGACACCGATACAAAGGTATTGTCGGGGCGGGAGGGGCTGTTGGAGGCCGCGTCCCTGCCTGAGGCGGACACGGTGGTCACCGCCATCGTGGGGGTGGCGGGGTTGCGGCCCACCCTTGCCGCCATCGACTGCGGCAAGCGGATCGCCTTGGCGAATAAGGAAACCCTGGTGTGTGCCGGGGATCTGGTGATGGAGCGGGCCCGCGAAAAGGGGGCGGAGATTGTCCCCGTGGATTCGGAGCACTCCGCCATCTTCCAGTGCCTGCAAGGGTGTGAAAATCGCGGCGAGGTACGGCGGCTTATCATCACCGCGTCCGGCGGCCCGTTCTATGGCAAGAGCTGTGAAGAACTTTCCCTTGTCACAAAGGAACAGGCGTTGAAGCACCCAAACTGGGCGATGGGAGCAAAGATCACCATTGATTCCGCCACCCTGATGAACAAAGGACTGGAATTCATCGAGGCCATGCGGCTGTATGCCATGCCCCCTGAGCGCATCCAGATCGTGGTGCACCGGGAGAGCATCGTCCACTCCCTGGTGGAATTTGAGGATGGGGCCATCCTGGCCCAGCTGGGCAGCGCGGACATGTGCCTGCCCATCCAATATGCCCTCACCTGGCCGGAGCGGACAGCCGGCCCGGCCAAGCCGCTGGACCTGCTGTCCTGCCCAGCCCTGACCTTCCAAAAGCCCGACCCGGACACCTTCCGCTGTCTTGGCCTGGCGCTGGAGTGCGCCCAGCGGGGCGGCACATCCACCGCCATCCTCAATGGCGCCAACGAGGCGGCGGTGGCCCTGTTTTTGGCGGACAAAATTGGATTTTTGGGTATTCCCCGGTTGGTGGAGCGGGCGCTGGATCAGGTTCCGGTGGTAGACCGCCCCACCTTGGAGGACATTTTTGACGCCGACCGTGCCGCCCGCGAGGCGGTCTATCAAGTTGTGAGGTGACACATTTTGGCGAGATTCCTTTATATCCTGTTGGCGATCCTGCTCTTTGGTGTGCTCATTGCCATCCATGAGTTCGGCCATTTCTTCACCGCCAAGCTGCTTGGGGTGAAGGTGAACGAATTTGCCATCGGCATGGGCCCCGCTCTGTGGTCAAGGCGAAAAGGGGAAACCCTTTACGCCCTGCGCGCTTTTCCCATCGGCGGCTACTGCGACCTGGAGGGGCAGGACGAGGACACCGGCAACTCCGGGGCTTTTGCCCGCCAGGCGGGATGGAAGAAGATCATCATTCTGTGTGCCGGGTCGTTTATGAACTTCCTGCTTGGCCTGGTCATCACAGTGGCGCTGTTCCTGGGTGTCTCCCAGGCCCGTGTGCCGATCGTCACCCAATTCGCCGACGGCTTTCAGCATGAGGGGGCAGACGGTCTCATGCTGGGCGACCGCATCGTCAGCGTGGACGGCCATGGCATCTGGCTGTATGCTGATGTGCAGACCTACCTCTCCCGAAACGATGGCAATGGGGTAGATCTGGTGGTGGAGCGGGACGGAAAGCGGATCGCGCTGAAGGATTTTCCCATGGGCCGTTACGATTATGAGTTTGAGAACGGAAAATATCACGGCTTTGGTCTTATTTTCGGTCAGGTGGATGAGTTGTCCATTTCGGAACGGATCGGCCAGGGCGCTGCCCAGACCTTCGATTTTGTGCGCATCGTCTGGATGAGCCTGGGAGATTTGGTGACGGGCCGGGTAGCGGTGTCTGAGCTGTCCGGGGTCATCGGTGTGGTGGACGTGGTGTCCGAGGTGGGCACCCAGTCGGAGACGGCGGCTATGGGGGTGCAGAACGTGCTCTACTTTATGGCCCTCATTGCCGTCAACCTGGCGGTGATGAATATGCTGCCCATTCCGGCGCTGGACGGCGGACGGATTTTCTTCGTGCTGCTCAATGGCCTGCTCTACCTGGTGGCCCGGCGGCGTATCCCGGAGAAGTACGAGGGCTACGTCCACGCCGGGGCATTCGTCGTTCTGCTGGCGCTGATGGCGGTGGTGGCGCTCCACGACGTGTGGAATATTTTCGTTTAGGCAGGTGCGGAGCATGACCAGACAAATCAATGTGGGCGGCGTTCCCATCGGTGGGGGCGCCCCCGTCTCCATCCAGTCCATGACTAACACCCCCACCCATGATGTGGAGGCCACGCTGTCCCAGATCCGGGCGCTGGCCGAGGCGGGGTGCGACATCGTGCGGGTGGCGGTGCCCGATATGAGGGCGGCTGAAGCGGTCGGCGCGCTGAAGGCGGGCAGCCCGGTGCCGCTGGTGGCGGACATCCACTTTGACTACCGTTTGGCGTTAAAGGCGGCGGAGCAGGGGATCGACAAGATCCGCATCAACCCCGGCAACATCGGCTCCCCTGACCGGGTGGAGGCGGTGGCAAAAGCCTGCAAGGATCGGGGCATCTCCATCCGGGTGGGGGTGAATGGCGGCTCCCTGGAAAAGGAGCTGCTGACCAAGTTCGGCGGCCCCACTCCGGAGGCCATGGTGGAGAGCGCCCTGGGGCATATTAAGCTGCTGGAGAAATATGGCTTTGAGGACATCTGTGTGTCGCTGAAGGCATCCTCTGTGCCTGTCACCATGGGGGCCTACCGGATCATGGCGGAGCGGTACGATTACCCCCTGCACCTGGGGGTCACTGAGGCGGGCACCCGGGAAATCGGCGAGCTGAAGGCGGCGGCGGGCATCGGCGGCCTGCTGGCCCTTGGTATCGGGGACACCCTGCGGGTGAGCCTCACCGCCGACCCAGTGGAGGAGATTTATGCGGCCAAACGGATTCTCAAGGCCATTGGCCTGCGCCGGGAGGGGCCGGAGCTGATTTCCTGCCCCACCTGCGGGCGGACACAGATCGACCTGATCCCCATGGCGAAACAGGTGGAGGAGCTGCTGAAAAACGTGGACAAGCCCATCACGGTGGCGGTGATGGGCTGCGTGGTCAACGGTCCCGGCGAGGCCAGCCATGCCGACGTGGGGCTGGCGGGCGGAAAAGGCGAGGGCGTGCTGTTCAAGCACGGCCAAGTTGTGGCAAAGGTGCCTGAGGATCAGCTGGTGCCCGAGCTGATGAAGCTGATCGAGACATTATAAGGAGAACATCATGAACCATATTGGGACACAATACATAGAGACGGAGCGGCTTATCCTGCGCCGGTTCGAGCGGTCGGATGCTCAGTCCATATTTGACAACTGGGCGTCCGACGACGAGGTGACGAAATATCTGACCTGGCCCACCCACGGCGACATAGCGGTGACAGAGATGCTGCTGGGGGAGTGGGTCTCCCAGTATTCGAAGGATGACTGCTACAGATGGGCAATTGTCTTAAAGGAGAATGGCCCACAACCCATCGGGAGTATTGATGTTGTACACTGGCATGGGGACGGAGCGGTTCCGGAAATCGGCTACTGCATGGGCAGGCGCTGGTGGCATCAGGGGGTCATGACCGAAGCCTTGGGCGCGGTCATTGATTTCCTGTTTGACCAGGTAGGTGTGGAACGGATCGAGGCCCGCCACGACGTCAAAAATCCGCATTCTGGGGACGTTATGCGTAAATGCGGCATGACGTTCGAGGAAATTCGGGAGAAGTCAGACCAAAACAACCAGGGTGTGTGCGACATGGCCTGGTATGCCATCAAGGCCAGTGACAGATAAGGAGCGAAACATCACGATGCCGACCTTTCAACAGACCTTTGCCAACTGCCCCTTCCCGGAAGGGGTTTTGGCTGTTTTGGGGGATCATCCCGTCCAGGTGCGGGTACTCAAGGCCCAGCGGGCCATGGAGGTAGTGGCGACTGGAACGGATATTTCATGTGAAACATTGGCCCTGGCAGAGGAGACACTAAAACGGGCTTTTAACCTCAGCGCCGCTAAGGTGACGGTGGACAAGCCCCAGGCCGCTGTGCCGGAGCCGGCTGCGCCCGCCGCGGGAGAGCCCGTGGTGAAGGAAAAAAGCGCGCCCGCTCCGAAAGCGGAAGCGCCGGCCGATCTGCAAAAAAAAACGGCCCGAAAAAAAGAACAGCCCCAGGGGCTGGAGGCCCAGATGGAGACCATGCGCCGCAAATTGCTGCGCCCGAACTCGAACGCTCCCGCTCCCGCTTCCGGCGGCGGAAAAAAACGGGTAAAGCAAATTTATGGTAAGATCAGCGGCAAGAAAAAGCCCATCCCCCTGGGGGAGCTGACGCTGGACATGGGCAGCGTGCTGGTGGAGGGCGAGGTGTTCAACATCGAACACCGGGAGCTCACCCGGCGTAAGGCCTGGGTGGTTTGCTTTGACATCACCGACCTGACGGGCTCCATCCGAATTACCCGGTTTATGGAGGGGGAGGAGGCTAAGCCCATCATTGACCAGATCAAAAAGGGTCAACGGCTCCAGGTGCAGGGACGGCTGAACCTGGGCCGGTTTGACAATAATGACCTGGTGCTGGAGCCCTATGGTATCAATGAGGTGCCAAAGCCCGAGGGGCGAAAGGATACCGCCCCAGATAAGCGGGTGGAGCTGCATTTACATACCAAAATGTCCATGATGGACGCCCTATGCGACACGAAAGAGGCGGTAAAGCGGGCCATTGAATGGGGACACCCCGCCATTGCCATCACCGACCACGGGGTGGTGCAGTCCTTCCCGGACGCCTACAACGCCTCCGGCCGGGGGGAGAAAATCAAGATCCTGTATGGCGTAGAGGCGTACTACCAGAACGATGTGGACGAACAGGCGGCGGTCCACGGGCCGGGGGATATGCCCTTGGATGGGGAATTTGTGGCCTTTGACCTGGAGACCACCGGCCTGGATGCCCGCACCAACGCCATCATTGAGATCGGCGCGGTGCGGATCCGGGGCGGGGAAGTGGTGGACAAATTTGCCTCCTTTGCCCAGCCTGGGCATCCGCTCAGCGCCAAGACCGTGTCCCTCACCGGCATTACCGACGAACTGCTGAAGGGCGCGCCCGCTCCCGAGGACGCGGTGGACGCCTTTTTGGACTGGGCGGGGGATACGCCCCTGTGCGCCCATAACGCCGCCTTTGACACCGGGTTCATCCGGGAATACTGCGCCCGCTCGGGGCGGCGCTTTGATCCGCTGTACTTCGATACGATGGTTCTGGCCCAGTATCTATGCCCCAAGCTGCCCAACCACAAGCTGGACACGGTGGCGAACGCGCTAAAGCTTCCGCCGTTCCAGCACCACCGAGCCTACGACGACGCGGAGACCTGCGGGCTGATCCTTTCGGCGCTGCTCCCACGACTGCGTGAGCGGGGGGTGGAGCGGGCCGCTGCCATCAACGGGTTATTCGCGGGCCAGAAGCGGGGGGGCCGGGGGCGGCGCTCCGCCTACCACCTGATCATTCTGGCAAAGAACCAGACCGGACTGCGCAACCTTTATAAACTGGTATCCAAGGCCCATCTGGAGCACTTCAACCGCTACCCCATCACGCCAAAGTCTCTCATTGACGAGAACCGGGAGGGGCTGATCATCGGCTCCGCCTGTGAGGCGGGGGAGCTGTTCCGGGCAGTGGCGGCTGGGAAGGAGGACCGGGAGCTGGAACGCATCGCGTCCTGGTATGACTACTTGGAGATCCAGCCCTTGTCCAACAACGCCTATATGCTCCGCCCGGACAAGGAGGGCAACCGTATCGCCCGGGACTTGGAGGATCTGAGGAACTTCAACCGCCGGGTGGTAGCGTTGGGCGAGCGGTTGGGCAAGCCGGTCTGCGCCACCGGGGACGTCCATTTTATGGAGCCCGGAGATGAGATCTACCGCCACGTCCTGCTGGCGGCCAAGGAATTCGAGGACGCCGACCAGCCCAATCCGCTTTATTTCCGCACCACCGATGAGATGCTGGAGGAGTTCTCTTATCTGGGCAAAGAAAAGGCCCGTGAGGTGGTCATCGACAATCCAAAACTGATCGCGTCCTGGTGCGACAATGTGCGCCCGCTGCCTGACGGACTGTTTGCGCCAAAACTGGAGAATTCCGATGGAGAATTAAAGGATTTGGTGTGGGGTAAAGCACATCACCTTTACGGAGACAACCCGCCTCAGATCGTAGTGGATCGTATCAACGCGGAGCTGGTGGACATCATCCGCTGCAAGTATGATGTCATTTATATGTCTGCCCAGAAGCTGGTGCAAAACTCGTTGGAGCACGGTTATCTGGTGGGCTCCAGAGGCTCGGTGGGCTCGTCGCTGGTGGCGTTTATGTCGGGAATCACCGAGGTGAACTCCCTGCCCGCCCACTACCGCTGCCCCAAGTGTAAGCACGCCGACTTTGACTATGCTCAGGACCCTGCCCATCCCTATGGCTGTGGCGCGGATATGCCGGATATGAAGTGCCCAATTTGCGGCGCGGATTATGAGAAGGACGGTTTCAACATCCCCTTTGAGACCTTCCTGGGTTTCGGCGGTGACAAGGTGCCCGACATCGACCTGAATTTCTCCGGCGAGTACCAGTCCAGCGCCCACAAGTACACCTTCGAACTGTTCGGTAAGGAACACGTATTCCGGGCGGGCACCATCGGCACGGTGGCGGAAAAGACCGCCATCGGCTACGCTAAGAAGTATCTGGAGCTGGTGGGTCGGCTGGACGCCCCCTTTGCCGAGGTGCTGCGGCTGGCCAAGGGCTGCGAGGGGGTCAAGCGCACCACGGGCCAGCACCCCGGCGGCATGGTGGTCATTCCCCAGGACAAGGAGATCTACGATTTCTGCCCCGCCCAGCACCCGGCGGACGACAAGGATTCCGACATTATCACCACCCATTTTGAATACCACTCCATGGAGTCCAACCTCCTGAAGCTGGATATGCTGGGCCACGATGATCCGTCCATGATCCGGATGCTGGAGGATCTGACCGAAGTAAACGCGCAAAAGATCCCGCTGGACGACCCCAAGACCATGAGTTTATTTACCACCTCGGAGCACTTGGGCTATGTGGATGACCCGGTCCTGGGGCCCACCGGGGCGGTGGCCGTGCCGGAGTTTAACACCAGCTTTACCCGGGGGGTGCTGGAGGAGACCCAGCCCGTCCAGTTTGATATGCTGCTGCGGATTTCCGGCTTTACCCACGGCACGGACGTGTGGCTGGGCAACGCCCGGGATCTCATCCTCAGCGGGACGGCGGGTGTCTCGGAGTGCGTGGGATGTCGTGACGACATCATGATCTACCTTATATCTAAAGGGGTAGATGCCAAGGTGGCGTTCAAGATCATGGAGGCTGTGCGGAAGGGGAAGGTGAAAAAGGGCGGCTTCCAGGACGGCTGGGAAGAGACCATGAAGGAGCACAACGTGCCCGAGTGGTACATCGACTCGTTGGCCAAGATCGCCTACCTGTTCCCCAAGGCCCATGCGGTGGCCTATGTGATGATGGCCTTCCGCATCGCCTGGTTCAAGGTCCACCGTCCTCTGGCGTTCTATGCCGCCTATTTCTCCATCCGGGCCAAGGCGTTCGATGAGAAGTATATGTGCCGGGGAATGGATGTGGTCAAGCATAAAATGGCGGAGATCAACGCCAAAAAGAACGCCAAGGAGAAAAAAGACCGCCCATCGGCGGTGGAGGAGGATATGCTCACCACGCTGGAGGTGTGCTACGAGTTTTACCTCCGGGGATTCAGCTTTGCCCGGATGGATATTTGCCGCTCCCACGCCGTCAACTTCCTGGTGGATGAGGAGAAGGGTGCGCTGATCCCGCCCTTTACGTCGGTAGCCGGCCTGGGCGAGACGGTGGGCTGGGACATCATGGACAAGCGCCAGGGGAAGGACTTCTTATCCATTGAGGAGTTTGCCCTGGCCTGCACCAAGGTGTCCTCCACCCATCTGGCCCAGCTCAAGGACGCGGGGGCCTTTGGGGATCTGCCGGACAGCAGCCAGTTCAGTCTGTTTTGAATGAGGTTTTGTATGAAGAAAATAGGGGCATTTGAACCGTGGTTCTTCCTGTTTTTTGGAGTGTTCCATTTGCACCGCATCTGGGGATTGATCGACCGAAATTCATATGCGGACTTTTGGCTTTCCATACTGGAGAGCAAAGGGGCGCTGTACTATTTCCTGATGGCGGTTTTGCTTACCTTGTGTGTTCTGGGTGTGGGCGTGTTTTTCAAAAATCGGCGCAATAATGATTGGTGGAGATGGGTCTACCTTTTGGGTGGAAGCTATCTGCTGTTCGATCTGCTTGCGACTGCGGCTGGTTGGGCGTTCTGGCATGAGCTTCTCCGCATGATGTTTGACGTATCATCTCCATATTGGAATGTGATTTGGGGCGGTTTCGTTTTGCTCGGTGGTTTTGCGTTTGGGCTGGGCGTGAGATTGCTGCTGGAGCGCAGGCAAAACAAGGGTTGACACAGCGGCGGGGATGTGGTATGATTCATCACATTAGCGAGCTAAAGAATTTGGAGGCAATCCCATGAACATCCACATCAATACCCCCGAGGGCACCCGGGACCGACTGTTCTCCGAGTGCCTGGAGCGCCGTCAGGTGCAGTCCGCCCTGGTGGAGCTGTTCCGCCGCCGGGGCTACACCGAGGTCATCACCCCGGAAGTTGAATTTTACGATTTGTTCGTCCAGTCCGGCAACCCCATCCCCCAGGAGTCCATGCTGAAGATCATCGACCGCTCGGGGAAGATCATGGTGATGCGGCCCGACTGCACCGCCCCCATTGCCCGGGTGGCGGCCACCAAGCTGAAGGCCCTGGCTCTGCCCCAGCGGCTATACTACGACCAAACCGTGTTCCGCGACCGCCTTGCCCATGAGGGCGGCAGCCGTGAGATCGCTCAGTGCGGCGTGGAGATGATCGGAGCCATCGGGGATAAGGCCGACCTGGAGATGGTGGCCATGGCGGTGGATTCCTTGCGCGCTTGCGGTTTGCGGCAGTTTCATATCGAACTGGGACACGCCGGATTCTATCGGGCGCTGGCGGGGCGGATGAATATGCCCCAAGACGAGCTGGAGCGGCTGCGGGGAGCCATCGAGGGCAAAAATTTCGCCCTGCTCAACGACCTTCTGGAGCCCTACCGGGGCCAGGATGCCTGCGCTGTCCTGCGCCGTCTGCCCTATCTGTTCGGTGGGGTAGAGGTGCTGGATGAGGCCCAGGCGCTGGCGGGGCCCTGTGACAGCCTGAATCACCTACGGCGGCTGTACGGCGAATTGTCCGCCGCCGGGTACGGGGACTGTGTCCGCTTCGACTTGGGGCTGGTACATCAATTGGATTACTACACCGGCATGGTGTTCCGGGGCTACGCCGAGGGCGCCGGCGCGCCGGTGCTGTCCGGGGGCCGGTATGACGGGCTAATGGAGCAGTTCGGCCGAAGGGCGGAGGCCACCGGATTTGCCGTGGATGTGGACGCGGTGGGAGCCTGCTTGACGGTGGAGACGCCGGAATTGGAAACCGTCATTCACTATGGCCCTGGCCTGCTGGCTCAGGCGCTGTCCGTGGTGGACAGTCGTCCGGCCGGGAGCTGTGAGCTGTCCCCCTGCCGCACACTGGACAGCACCATGAACCTGGCCCGGGAGAAGGGTGCGGTCCGGGTGCTGGTGCTGGATGCCGAGGGAGAGAGGTGGCTGACGGTATGAGTGAACGGCTGAGGATCGCCCTGACCAAGGGGCGTTTGCAGGACAAGTCGGTGGAGCTGTTTGAGGCCATGGGGTTGGACTGCTCCCCGGTGCGCAATCCGGGGCGGCGGCTCATCCACGCCCTGCCCAACTACCCGCTGGACGCGGTGCTGGCCAAAGCGCCCGACGTGATCACCTATGTGGAGCACGGGGTGTGCGACCTGGGCGTGGTGGGCAAGGACACCATTTTGGAGAAGGGCGGGGCCTTTTATGAGGTGCTGGATCTGGGCTTTGGCCGCTGTCGGTTCGCCCTGGCGGTGAAGAGGGGCAGCGACTTCTATGGCACCTACAAGACCCGGCGTATCGCTTCCAAGTATCCTAACGTCACCCGGGCCTTCTTCGAGGGCAAGGGGATGGACGTGGACATCATCAAGATCGAGGGCAGTGTCGAGCTGGCTCCCATCCTTGACTTGGCGGACGGCATCGTGGACATCGTGGAGACGGGCGCCACGTTAAAAGAGAACGGCCTGGAACCCATCGAGGACGTGGCCCAGGTGTCGGCACGGCTGATCGTCAACACCGCGTCTATGAAGCTGTATAAAAACGAGATCACGGACTTTTTGTCCCGTGTGGAGCGGGAATTGGAGGGAAGGGTATGCTGACCATCATCAAAGCGGACGGCTCTGCCGAGCTCCGTCAGCTGGACGCCATGCGGGCCAGGGCGGCACAGACCGGCGAGGAGATCAACCGCGCCGCCGCCGCCATTATGGACGATGTGCGCTGCCGGGGGTTTGAGGCGGTGCGGGAATACTCTCTGAAATTTGACAAGAACGAACCCAGGGAGCTGGGGGCTGAAGAACTGGAAGCCGCCGCGAAGCGCGTTTCCCCTGAGTTGCTGAACGCGCTGCAAAAAAGCGCGGATCATATCCGTGCCTATCAAGGCCGCCTGCGGGATGAAATCCAGTTTGGCGAGGTGAGCTGGGACAGCCCGGTGGGCGGTAAGGTTGGGCGCATTGTCCGGCCCCTGCGTCGGGTGGGCGTCTATGTCCCCGGCGGACGGGCGGCCTATCCCAGCTCGGTGCTGATGAACGTTTTGCCCGCCAAGGTGGCCGGGGTGGATGAGGTAGTCATGGTCACGCCGCCCACAGAATATCTGAATGACGCTGTGCTGGCCGCGGCCTGGGTGGCCGGGGTGAACCGGGCCATCGCCGTAGGCGGCGCTCAGGCGGTGGCGGCGCTCACCTATGGCGCGGGCTTTATCCCGAAGATCGACAAGCTGGTGGGCCCCGGCAGCGCCTATGTGGCAGCCGCGAAACGGCTGGCCTACGGGATCTTGGACATCGACATGGTGGCGGGGCCTTCCGAGGTGCTGGTGATCGCCGACGGCGGCGCTGATCCAGCCTATGTGGCGGCGGATCTGCTGAGCCAGGCGGAGCATGACCCGCTGGCCTCGGCGG
Source organism: Clostridiales bacterium (assembly GCA_014799475.1). Classification (GTDB taxonomy): domain Bacteria; phylum Bacillota; class Clostridia; order Oscillospirales; family Oscillospiraceae; genus Enterenecus. Next base: position 21,957 of record JAAVHX010000043.1, read on the forward strand.
TGCTGCTGACCACCAGTCAAGAGCTGGCGGAAGCGGTCGATCGGGAGATCGTTCGGCAGACGGGGTATCTGAGCCGGAATGAGATCATTCAGGCGTCTTTGAAGGACTATGGCTGCGCTATCGTCTGCCGGACGATGGAGGAGTGCGCCCGGCTGGCCGACGAGATCGCGCCGGAGCACCTGGAGATCGTCACAGAGGATCCAAGGGCGGTGCTGCCGATGCTCCACAACGCCGGGGCCATTTTCCTGGGCGCGAATACGCCGGAGCCGCTGGGCGATTATATGGCCGGGCCCGACCATGTGCTGCCTACCTCGGGGACGGCACGGTTTTTCTCCCCGCTGTCTGTGGACGCGTTCATCAAAAAAACCAGCGTTTTGGAGTTTGGCCGGGACGATTTGGCCAAGGTCAAGGACGAGATCATCGCGTTGGCGCGATCCGAGGAGCTCACTGCTCACGCCAATTCCATACAAGTCCGTTTTGAGTAAAGGAGGCCGGTACCATGCGGAAGGCGACGATACAGCGTACCACAAAAGAGACGGATATTAGCCTCACCCTCTGCCTGGATGGGGGAGAGGTGAGCGTGTCCACCGGCATCGGCTTTTTTGACCATATGCTCACCGCCCTGGCCTTTTACGCCGGGTTTGGCCTGGAGCTGTCCGCCCTGGGTGACCTGCATGTGGACGGCCACCACACGGTGGAGGATGTGGGCATCGTACTAGGTCAAGCATTCAAGGAGGCCTTGGGGGACAAAAAGGGCATCCGGCGCTATGGCACGGCCTTTGTCCCCATGGACGAGGCGCTGTGCCGGACGGTGCTGGACTGCTCCAACCGGCCATTTCTGGTATTCGACGCGCCCATGCCCCAACCCATGATCGGCGGATATGACAGCTGCCTCACCGTGGAGTTCATGCGGGCGTTCGCGGTGAACGGTGGAATTACTTTACACCAGAAGTGTGAGTACGGGGATAACGCCCATCACATCACCGAGGCGCTGTTCAAATCCCTGGGGCTGGCGCTGAAGGAGGCCGTGCGAGTGGAGGGAGACGGCGTCGTCTCCACCAAAGGAGCGCTGTGATGAGGTATACCGCGATTGTAGATTACGGCGTGGGCAATTTAAAAAGTGTGGCCAACGCCATGGCGTACATCGGTCAGGACACCCTGGTCACCGGCGATGCCGGAGAACTGGAGCGGGCGGATGCCATCATCCTCCCTGGAGTGGGGGCATTCCCCGACGCGGCGGACAAGCTGCGGGAGACGGGACTGGACAAGGCCCTGCTTGAGCAGGCCGGACGCAAGCCCATCTTGGGCATCTGCCTGGGGATGCAGCTATTGTTCGATTGGGGAGAAGAGGGGAGAAGGTGTGAAGGATTAGGGCTTGTCAGCGGATATGTGGAGCGGATTCAAACGGAATTTAAGCTGCCCCACATCGGATGGAACAGCCTGACCTTTCAAAATAACTCGCCTCTATTCCGAGGGTTGGACGACGAGGCATACGTATACTTTGTCCACTCCTTCTGCGGCTATGCCCAGCGGGAAGAGGACGTGATCGCCCGCACCCAGTACGGCCCGTCTGTGGTGGCGGCAGTATCCCACAACGGGGTATATGGCTGCCAATTCCACCCGGAAAAGAGCGGTGAGGTGGGGCTGCAAATCCTGAAGAATTTTGGAGAATTGAACCGATGATTTTACTGCCGGCGATCGACATGAAGGACGGGCGGTGCGTCCGCCTGAAAAAAGGGGAGTTTTCCACCGTCAGCCAGGTAGCTGACAGCGCGGTGGAGACGGCCAAAGCCTTTGCTGACGCGGGGGCGAAATGGATCCACATGGTGGATCTGGATGGCGCCCGCCATGGCGCGCGGATCAATTTCCCGCATATCGGCGAGGTGATCCGGCAGTCCGGCCTGTCTGTGGAGCTGGGCGGCGGGATCAAGACCTGTGAGGATGTGGATACGGTGGCCGAGGCGGGTGTGGCCCGGCTGGTGATCGGGTCGGCCGCCGTCACAAACCCGGAGGTGGTGGACTACGCTGTGAAGCAGTACGGCGACCGGGTGGCGGTAGGCATCGACTGCCTAAATGGCCGGGTGCGCACGGCGGGCTGGGAGCAGGACTCCGGGCTGAGCGGCCTTGATTTGGCCCGGAACATGGAGGCAAAAGGAGTAAAAACGGTCGTTTTCACCGATATTGCCACTGACGGGATGCTGTCCGGGCCCAGCTTCGATCAGCTTGCGGCTTTGCAAAAGGCGGTAAGCTGTCACATCGTGGCCTCCGGCGGCGTCACCACCCTGGACGATGTGAAGCGTCTGCGGGACATGGGGCTCTACGGGGCCATCATCGGCAAAGCGTATTATGCCGGCACCCTGGATCTGGCGGAGGCCGTCCGGGAAGCGGGAACTCAGGGATAAAAATCGCGGTGATTTTGAAAAATCAGAAGGAAACTGACCAATATTTGGAGGGGCTTTCATGTTAGCCAAACGCGTCATCCCCTGCCTGGACGTCCGGGACGGCCGGGTGGTGAAGGGGGTCAACTTTGTCAATATCCGGGACGCGGGCGACCCGGTGGAGCTGGCGAAATACTACTCCGACCAAGGGGCGGATGAGATCGTCTTTTTGGACATCACCGCCACCAGCGACGCCCGGGACACTGTGGCCGATGTGGTGGAGCGCACGGCGTCCCAGGTGTTCGTTCCTCTGACGGTAGGGGGCGGCATCCGCACGCTGGACGATTTCCAGCGGCTGCTTCGGGCGGGGGCGGACAAGATTTCCGTCAACTCCGCCGCTGTCAAGGATGAATCCTTGATTGCCCGTGCCGCCCAGCGGTTTGGCTCCCAGTGCGTGGTGCTGGCCATCGACGCGCGCCTGCGTCCGGAGGGCTGGTACGAGGTGGTGGTGGCCGGGGGACGGACACCCACGGGAATCGACGCGGTAAAATGGGCCAAGCGCGGCCAGGAGCTGGGGGCGGGGGAGATCCTGCTCACCTCCATGGACGCGGACGGCACCAAGGCCGGCTTTGATTTGGAGATGACCCGCGCGGTGACCCAGGCCGTGTCCATCCCGGTGATCGCCTCCGGCGGCTGCGGCAGTTTGGAGCATTTCGCCCAGGTGTTTGAGGAGACAGACTGCGACGCTGCTTTGGCGGCGTCCCTGTTCCACTTTGGCGAGTTGACCGTGCCGCAGGTGAAGAGCTTTCTCCGCGGGCGGAATATCCCGGTGAGGTGATGGATATGTTTGACCTTGACCAACTGTTTCAAAAATCGGAGCTGATCCCGGTGATCATTCAGGATGCGGACAGCCGGGCGGTACTCATGCTGGGCTTTACAAACCGGGAGGCGGTGGAGCTGACCCTCAAAACCAGGACCGCCTGGTTCTGGAGCCGTAGCCGGAAACAGCTTTGGAACAAAGGGGAGACCAGCGGAAACTTCCTTCATGTCCAGGAGATATACACCGACTGCGACACCGACACGTTGCTCTACATCTGCGTACCGGATGGCCCCACCTGCCATACTGGAGCTTATAGTTGCTTTTTCAATCAGATTGAGTTATAATAAAAGGAACAAGTCTGGGAGGTATGCTATGGACAGGACGCTTGAACAGCTTTATGCGGTCATCCTGGATCGCAAAACGAACCCACAGGAGGGGTCTTACACCTGCTACCTCTTTGACAAAGGGTTGGATAAGATCCTGAAAAAGGTGGGGGAGGAGTGCGCGGAGACCATTATCGCGGCGAAAAATGATGTCCCTGCCGACACGGTGGGGGAAATCTCCGACCTCATCTACCATTTAATGGTGATGATGGCGGAAAAAGAAATCCCGCTGGATGATGTGCTGGCGGAGCTGGATCGCCGGGCACAGAAAATCGGCAACCTGAAGCAAATGAAACAAGTGGATAAGGAGAGCTGACTATGGAAGAACAAAAATTCAACCGTTATGATTTTGACAGCGGCTACGCCCAAGGCGTGCTGACCCTGAACCAGTATATTACCCGGACCTTTGGCTGGATGTTCGTGGGGCTGATGGTCACATTCGCTCTGGCCGCCGCCTTGGCCCTTACTGAGGCGGTGTACTATCTGTTTACCATCCCGTACGTCCACTATATCCTGCTGATCGCGGAGGTGGCGGTTGTGATGATCATGTCCACCAACGTGCAGAAGCGTTCGGTGGGTACCACTCGAACGCTGTTTGTGACCTATTCGGTCCTCAATGGCCTGGTGTTTTCCTTCTACTTTGTTGTGTTCGACGTGGTAAACCTGATTTTCATCTTTGCCCTGACCGCGCTGTTCTTTGGCGGGTTCGCCCTCTATGGCCGGTTCACCAAAACCGACCTGTCCCGGCTGGGCCCGCTGCTCATCGGCGGGCTGATCTTCCTGCTGGTCGCGAATTTGCTGTCCCTGTTCATCAACTTCACGGCCATGGAGCGAATCATCTGCATGGTGGGCATCGTAGTGTTCCTGTGCTTCACCGCCTACGACACCCAGAAGATCAAGGCCAACTATGAGTATTTCTACGGCGATGAGGCCATGCTCCAGAAGGCGTCCATTTTCTCCGCCCTCCAGCTGTACCTCGATTTTATCAACCTGTTCCTCTATCTGCTTCGCTTCATGGGGCGGGCGCAGAAACGGTAAATAAGGGGCAGCCGCACAAAAAAGATGCTATAAACCGCGCTATCCGATTTGTCAAAATCAGATAGCGCGGTTTCCTAAATAATTTGCAGCAGCGACAGAGTTCTCCATAAAGGAGTGAATCAATAATCTAAAACAAGGAAAGGCATTTTGGAAGTCAGTTGGGATAAAAGCTTTCTTTTTCTTGCTGGCAATGGTAAGGCGCAATTCAGCAAAATGCACATTGATTGGAGATCCGCCAAATTCGTGTTCTGTTTTTGCTGCTGGGTCAACTAAATAGTCGAAAGAAGAAGAAGCTCGAGTGAGCCACCGACATCGCTAGGCAGACCCCGCTGGTGATCAGGGCCTTGTTGCCGGGATTGCCCCTGCTCTTGCCGTCAATCGCAAACATCAGGCCAACCAAACAGACCCCCACGCCGGAGAGGGGGACGAAGATGTCGAGGACCAGGCCGCCGATCGAGAACCCGACCGACACGATGCCACGCACACCAACCGCCCTTTTGCCGATCAGCCTGTCAATGCCGGGGTTCTCAGCTTCCACCTTGCGGGCCAACGGAATGATGAATCGCTTAAAAGCTATACACTCATTTGCCTGAAGGATGTTCATGGGCAGGTATTTGCTGCTGTTCAGGTTTTCGGCATCAACGCAGATCCGAGCGATGACGCCGCCTTGCTTGTCCACCAGCGTGGTCTCCACCCGCTGTATCATGCCATTCTTTTCCTTGACGGCCGCTGAGACCTTGCCCAGCCTGTTCGGGGTCAGCACCAAAGGCGCACCGATTTGGATGTTATGGGTATCCTTGTCGATTTTCAGCGGAAAGACCCAGAGCGTTTTGCCCTTGAAGGCCACCGCGTACCGGTAATAGGTGGTCGTGTGCGTCGTGCGGGTGTTCCGCCTAACGTGATTTACATCCTCCGCGTAGTCATAGCTGTGCTGCATATCCTCCCAGTGCGCATAGGCAATTTGCGCGTCCTGCGCGTCGGGGGGCAGAGCGCTCTGTACCGCGCGGCGAACGTTCTCAAGATCCTCGCCGGCTGCGGCTATTTGGCGGTTCACGTTTTTCTCGTTATTTTTGTAGATCCTGTAAACGGCGTATCCAATAATAATGATGCAGATCCGGAAAATAAACGAAATGATATTGCCTGTCGCGATCACGCTGATGCCCCCTCGGTGCAAAAAATAGTACCGATTTAACTATATCACATATCATGACAGATTTCCAGACAAACGCCAATAATTCCTGGAGTGATCTGGCCGTTTTAAGCCTCCATCAGTGCTTGTCTGAAGCGTTCCATTTGAGCATGAAAAAAGCGCGATTTGACATCGCGCTTTTTTGGTGTTGAATTGTGCCATTTTCGAGCTAAAATAAAAACGCCCCAAACGGGACGAGTTAAATCTTGGACCTTTGAAATTCCGTTTGGCTCAGCGGTCGCTGGGAACGGTAGTCTCTCCGGCGAAGATCAACTCGTCGATATCAACGGGCGCGGAATAGAAGACCTTCATTTTGATCACCTCCATGATTTATTTCTTGTTTATTATAGCAATATTCTTTTGATTTGTAAAGGGGTTTTTGTAAAAAATTTCAAAGCATTATTTGGAAATCCCTCAAGCAAAAAATGCTTGCATTTTCCATCTGTGTCTGATATAATACAATACACTTGCGGGTGTAGTTCAATGGTAGAATGTCAGCTTCCCAAGCTGAACACGGGGGTTCGATTCCCCTCACCCGCTCCAGGGCAGCCGAAGGCTGCCGGGACCGGTCGTTCGCTGGGTAGCCGAAGGCTACCGGGACAGTCGTTCGGCGAAGCCAAATGATGTCCCTTTAGTGAATAACGATCCCCTATTGAGCCAAATTGGAGTAAGCGCTGCTTGCTCCGCTTACAGGTGACCCGTTTGAGGGGTCACCTGTAAATTTTTATTAGGGGGAGATCAATATGGACTTCAACGACGTCTATCAGATAAAAGATGAGATCGAACAGATTCAGAAAACCTATGAGCTGTTTGACGAGGACAGCCGCCTGAACAGCTCAAAGGCCGCGCGGGTGGAGTTTTTGACCACGACCCGGTACATTGAGCGCTATTTGAAGCCTGGCTCCAGTATTCTGGACATAGGGGCCGGAGCGGGGGAATACAGCCTTTATTTTGCGAGAAAGGGATACAAGGTGCGCGCGCTGGAGCTGGCGGATAACAACATCAGGGCGTTCCGCAAAAAGGTCAGGCCGGAGGACGAGATCGAGCTTGTGCAGGGGAACGCAGTGGATTTAAGTCGGTATGAGGACGAGAGTTTTGACGCTGTTTTTCTGTTTGGGCCGCTGTACCATCTGCACAAAGAGGAGGATAAGCTGCGGTGCATCACGGAGGCCAAGCGCGTCTGCAAGCCCGGCGGCAAGCTCTTTTTTGCCTTCATTTCCAATGATATGGTCATCTTGACCGAGTTTTCCTACCGCCGCAGCTATTTTGCGGATGGCGACTATGATAAGGATACCTTTAAGCTGGACGACTTCCCGTTTGTATTCCACACGGTGGACGAGTGCCGCGGGCTGCTCCGGGACGGCGGCGTCCACATCCTCCATGAGGTGGCGGCTGACGGCGTCAGCGAGCTGATGGCGGATCGGATCAACGCCATGGATGACGAGAGCTACGCCCAATATCTGAGATACCACGCGTACATCTGCGAAAAGCCGGAGCTGCTGGGCATGACCAACCATCTGCTATTTGTGGGAGAAAAGTAACCTCAACTGGTATTTGCCAACGGAACGAGGTGAGAATATGAAGATAATATGCGCCTGGGAGCACAATGGGGACGACACGCTGCTGCACGCGGTCAACTGTGTGGGAGCCTATGCCCGGGGGGCAAACAGGGGACAGGCGCTGGAGAAACTGCCGAAGGAGATCATGTCCTACCTGCGCTGGAGTGGGGAGCCGGTTCCCGAGCGCGTTGAAATTGAGGTTGTCCAGGAAAAGGCCAGTAATCTTCAGATCGCGGATGCTGATTCGGACATCCTGTTCGAGGAGGAGTGTGCGCCGCTGTCAGAGGAGGCATATTTGAGGCTGAAGGCGCTGGCGCTGAAATCCGCCGAGGATTTTCACGCGCTGTACGCCTCCATTCCAGATAAAAATGCCAGCTGTCTGCCGGAGCGGAACACCTTTTACGGTGCTGTCCCCCGGACGGCCCAGGAGATGTATGAGCATACCAAAAACGTGAATTCCTATTATTTCGGCGAGATCGGTGTGGACGTGGACAACGCCGGCACCATCCTGGAATGCCGCCGGAGGGGATTTGCGCTTCTGGAGCAGTCTGTCGGTTTTTTGCAGGCTCCTGCCGTTGTGGGCAGTTATGATGAGCTGTGGTCTGTCGGAAAGGTGCTGCGCCGCTTTATTTGGCATGACCGGATCCACGCCAAGGCGATGTATCGGATGGCGGTGCGCACCTTTGGAAAATATGCGCTCAGAAATCCCTTCCAATTTGATGAATGACGCTTCGGCTGGAGACCCGGGTCTTATATATCCGGGCCTTCGGTTTGCATAAAATCCTGTCCCCGGACATACAGTATTCCAGACTGTGTGGACAAGGAGGGAATGCGTGTGGACGGGGCATCCAGGTACGTCGCGAGGAGCAGAGGAAGGGGATCCGCGCAGAGGGCAAGGCGGCGCCCTGCTCAGGGCAGCGGAGCGGAAGGGGATCGGCGCAGGCTCATTCAACTGGTGGTCAGCCTGGTCTTGTTCCTGCTGGTGTACATTGGCCGGGGCGTATTCCCCGCGCAGCTGGAGATGTGGAGAACCGCCGCGTCCGCCAATGTGGACTTTAAGGCGGTTTTCCAGCAGTTTGGCTCCGCCCTGTCCCAGGGGAAACCGCTGCAAGGGGCGTTGGAGGTGCTGTGTGTCGAGCTGCTGGGCGGTGAGGTACAGGAAGCGGAGCCGCCTCACGCTCCTTCCTTAGAGCAAAGGCAGTCTGTGGTCATGCTGAGCCAGACTCCGGGCGGAGGATTGGCCTATTGGAATGAGCACGGCATATTTGCCGGGATCAGCGTTCCGCAAAATAGGGACGAGCCAACGGTCGATGAACCTGCTCCCAGTGAACCGGGACCCAGCGAGCCGGAGCCCAGTGAGCCCGTTGTGGTGACGGCGATGGCCCAGGAATACACCGACGACGGCGTAAAGCTGCCCAGGAATGTGAGCTTAGCGTTCTATGAGCTGGGGCTCAGCGAGACTGTGGTGCCTGTGTCCGGAACAGTGACCTCCGGCTTTGGCTATCGGGATCATCCGGCCAGCGGGGTCTACGAATTCCATCTTGCGCTGGATATTGGCGCGGAGGAGGGAACCGAAATTGGGGCCTTTGCTGACGGTGTGGTGGAATATATCGGAACCAGCGACGAGTTCGGCAACTATTTAAAGATCAGCCATGACAACAATGTCAGTACCTTCTATGCCCATTGCAGTAAGCTCTTGGTTCATAAGGGGGATCAGGTGACCTGTGGCCAGACCGTCGCGCTGGTGGGGCAGACGGGCAACGCCACCGGCCCCCATCTTCATTTGACCATTGAAAAAGACAACATCCGTTTGGACCCGGCATACTATGTGGACTTGTCATGAGATGCCGCGGGTGAAGATGAGCCCCGGCTTCCTGCTGATCCTGGGGCTGCTGTTCTGGCTGGATGAGGGGGTGGGACTGCTGCCCTGGGGGCTGCTGGCCTGCGCCCTCCATGAACTGGGACATATGGCCGCTGCCGCCCTCTTTGGAGGATATGTAACGGAAATATCCTTTACAGTTATAGGGGCGGAAATGCGTTTGAATTACGATGAGCCGCTGACCTATGGTCAGGACAGCTTCGTGGCGCTGGCAGGGCCGGCGGTCAATCTGCTGTTTGGGGCCATCGCCCTCGCCATGGGCTGGCAGCTCGTGGCGGCGCTCACACTGGTGGTGGGCGCGTTCAATCTGCTGCCTGTCCTGCCGCTGGACGGGGGACGGGTCATATACGGCCTGCTGGCCGGAAGGCTGGATCCGGACTGGGCGGAGCGGTTGATGACGGCTTTGTCCGGCTGCCTGGTGGGCGCGCTGGTGGGGGTGGGTACGGTATGCGCGATCCACTACGCCAACGCGACCCTGCTTCTCACCGCCCTGTGGCTTCTGGCCGGTGTGCTGCGCCGCGGCGGGGAAGGGGCATAAAATTTCCCCGGAAATTGAAAAAAGTTCTTGCAAATTTCCCGCGCTTGTGGTAGACTACCTAAGTCTGAAAAGGGCGGTCCTCTGCGCGGCCACGGGCTTGGACGCATGAACGCCTGAAAATAGGAGGAAAATACAAATGGAACTGCTTAAGCAATTCAGCGAGAAGTACATGAAGGACGAGGTTCCTTCCGTCAGTGTGGGCGACACCGTCCGGGTCCACATCCGGGTCAAGGAGGGCAGCCGCGAGCGTATCCAGGTGTTCGAGGGCACCGTCATCGCCAAGAAGCACGGCGGTGTGGAGGAGAGCTTCACCGTGCGCCGCATCTCTTACGGTGTTGGTGTGGAGAAGGTGTTCCCCCTGCACGCCCCCACCATTGAGAAGGTCGAGACCGTCCGCCGGGGCAAAGTCCGCCGGGCTAAGCTGTACTACCTGCGTGACCGCGTGGGCAAGGCTGCTAAGGTCAAAGAGGATCTGTAAGAAGCGCAATAAAAAAGGAGCGGGTGACCGCTCCTTTTTTATTGCAAACCGGAGAAAAGGTGGACGAGTTCTGCTTTCTGTGGTAAAATAATATCGTTTCAGTGGAAAACTGGGCAGAGTTATTAAAAGGGAGGACGGCCCAATGAATATCCAGTGGTATCCCGGACATATGACCAGGACCAGGCGGCAGATGGAAGAGGATGTAAAGCTGGTGGATCTGGTGGCCGAGGTGGTGGATGCCCGCATCCCCATATCCAGCCGCAATCCAGACATTGACGCCATTGTGGGGGATCGGCCCCGGCTGATCGTGTTCAACCGGGCGGATCAGGCGGATCCCGCCATGACGGCCCGCTGGATCGCTTGGTTCAAAGCAAAGGGCTATGGTGTGCTGGAGACAGACGCCAAGAGTGGCAAGGGAGTGGGGCAGTTCTCTGCCGCCGCGAAGAGCGTTTTAAAGGACAAGCTGGCAGCGTGGAAGGCCAAAGGCCAGGTAGGCCGCCCCATCCGGGCCATGGTGGTGGGGGTGCCCAACGTGGGCAAGTCCACGTTTATCAATAAGGTGGCAAAGCGCAAATCCGCCAAGGCCAGCGACCGCCCGGGCGTCACCCGGGGCAAGCAGTGGGTGGGCGTGGACAGCGGCCTGGAGCTGCTGGACACGCCGGGCATCCTGTGGCCCAAATTTGAGGATGAAATCACTGGCCTTCATCTGGCGTTTACCGGGGCGGTGAAGGACGAGATAACGGACATGGAGGCTTTGGCCTGCGCTTTACTGGAGCTGCTGCGGGATCGCTACCCCAAGGCGCTGCGAGAGCGGTATAAGCTGGCGGAATTAGACGGGCTCCAGGGCTGGGAGCTTCTGGAGCAGGGCGCCCGGAAACGGGGGATGCTGATTTCCGGCGGTGAGGCGGATACGGAGCGGATGGCAAAGGTGCTTTTAGATGAGTTCCGAGGTGGAAAGCTTGGACGCTTTACACTGGAAGCGCCGGAAGATTGATGGTGGAAAGGGGAGAGGCGTCATGCCCAGCTGGGAGCTGGAGCGCGCGGCCATGGCACAGGGCTGGGGCGCTGTGTGCGGATGCGATGAGGCGGGCGTTGGGCCGTTGGCCGGACGGGTATATGCGGCGGCGGTCATCCTGCCCGAGGGGTTGGAGCTCCCCTATCTTAACGACTCCAAGCAGGTGACGGAAAAGCGCCGGGAGGTGCTGTTTGACCAAATTATCACCCAGGCGACAGCCTGGGCGGTTACCTGGGTAGAACCGGAGGAGATCGACAAGATCGACATCCTGAACAGCCGGATCAAGGCTATGCAGCAGGCCATCGACGCGCTGGCCCCCAAAGCGGATTACGCCCTGATTGACGGCAACCGGGATCATGGCAGCAAATGTGCCATTGCGATTGACCACAAACTCGTTGTAAAGGGAGATAGCTTGTCGGTTTCTATCGCCGCGGCGTCCATTTTGGCCAAAGTCAGCCGGGATCGGTACATGGGGGAGATGGCGGCGCTCTACCCCCAATATGAGTTTGAGCGCCACAAGGGTTATCCCACCCGGCGCCACTATGAGCTGCTGCGGAAATTTGGGCCGTGCCCCATTCACCGCCGCACCTTTCTGAAAAATCTGTGAGCGGCGGCGGGCAGGCCCGTTTGCTGGGCCAGTGGGGCGAGGAGCGGGTGACGGAGAAACTGCGGCGCGAGGGCTGGACGATCGTGGCGCGCAACTTCCGCTGCCGCATGGGTGAGCTGGATATTGTGGCAAAAAATGAACGATATCTGGCTTTTGTGGAGGTCAAACTGCGGAAAAACGATCAATTTGGATCCGCTTGCGAGGCGGTTACTTTGGCCAAACAGCGTAAGCTGCGCGCCGCCGCCCAGTTTTACTTAATGGGTCATCCCACAGAGCTTCAGCCCCGGTTTGATGTGGCGGAGGTATACGCGCCTCAGGGTATTCACACGGAAGGGCCGGACATATATTATATAGAGAACGCTTTTTAATGGGGTGACGGCCATGAAGCCTATTTCAGTTTTTGACGCCCACTGCGATACCATCTCCCGCTGCTGGCGTGAGTATGAGGGCCTGGGGCACAACTCCGGGATGATTTCGCTGGAGCGGACGGCGTGCTTTGCCCGGTACTGCCAGTTTTTTGCCCTGTGGACCGCGGACGGCTTTACCGGTTATCCGTTGGGAAATGATTCGGTGGAACGGGCTTATCACGCGCTCTTGCGCTGTTTTAAGCACCAAATGGCCTGCAACGCGGACAAGATCGTCCAGTGCCGCACGGCCCGGGATGTGGAGCGGGCCCATTGCCAAGGGAAAGCCGCCGCATTCCTGACTGTGGAGGGCGCGGAGCTGCTGGGCTGTGACCCGCAAAGGTTGGACCAGGCGGAGGCGGAGGGCGTAGTGGCTATCAACCTGACTTGGAACCATGCCAACGTCTTGTCCGGGTCTCATTGCGACCAGCCCCACAGAGGATTGTCCGCCGCTGGACGGCAGTTTGTGGAAAAAATGGAAGAGCTGCATATCCTGGCAGACGTGTCCCACCTGTCCGAGGCTGGGTTCTGGGATGTGGTCGAAATGGCCCGGCGGCCTATCATTGCCAGCCACTCCAATGCAAAATCTGTGCGGGATCACACAAGGAACTTGACGGATGGGCAAATAAATGCGATAATAAAAAATCAAGGCGTGATCGGTCTCAATTTCTATCGGGACTTCGTGGGCGGCAGCCGGGATCTGGATATGGTTCGGGCCCACCTGGATCACATCCTCGAGCTGGGCGGCGCGGCCTGCGTGGCCCTGGGGGGCGACTGGGATGGCTGCGACACCATCGACGCCCTGCCGTCCATTGACAAGCTGAGCTGCTTTTATGAGTATCTGCTGTGCCACGGTTATGATGAAACAGTCGTGCGCGACTTGTTTTATAACAATTTAATGAGAGTAGTGAGTCAACGATGAATTATTTGAGCACGAGAAATAAAGACCTGCGTATGAACGCGCCCCAGGCGATCGCCAAAGGGCTGGCGCCGGACGGCGGCCTGATGACTCCGGCGGTGCTGCCCAGGCTGCCCGCGTCCGCCGTGGAGACCATGAAGGAGATGTCCTACCAGCAGCGGGTGGTGTACATCATGAACAGCTTTTTGGAGGGCTTCTCTGGCTCGGAGCTCACCGCCTATGCGGCTGAGGCCTATGGGGGCGGCAGGTTTTCCCATGAGGATGTGGCGCCCGTCCGCAAGCTGGATGACAACACCTATTGCCTGGAGCTGTGGCATGGGCCCACCTGCGCCTTCAAGGATATGGCGCTTCAGATCCTGCCCCATCTGCTCACCGCGTCCCTGGAGAAGAACGACGAGAAAAAGACGGTGTGCATCCTGGTGGCCACCTCCGGCGACACGGGCAAGGCCGCTCTGGAGGGGTTCCGCAACGTGGATAAGACCAAGATCCTTGTGTTTTATCCCAAGGACGGCGTGTCCGAGATCCAGGAGCTGCAGATGGTCACCCAAGAGGGAGGCAACGTGGGCGTGTGCTCCGTTGTGGGCAATTTCGATGACGCACAGTCCGGGGTCAAGAAGCTGTTTGCCGACGAGGAGCTGGCCGAGACGTTGGCGGAGCGGGGCTATTTCCTGTCCTCCGCCAACTCGATCAACTGGGGCCGGGTGCTGCCGCAGATCGTGTACTACGCCTCCGCTTACTGTGATCTGCTGAAGGCCGAAGCCATTACCAAGGGTCAGGCCATCAATGTGTGCGTACCCACCGGCAATTTCGGCAATATCCTGGCGGCATACTACGCCAAGGCCATGGGTATCCCAATTAACAAGCTGATCTGCGCCTCCAACCAGAACAACGTACTCACCGATTTCATCCATACCGGCTCCTATGACCGCAACCGCACCTTCTATAATACCATCTCGCCCTCGATGGACATCCTCATCTCCAGCAACCTGGAGCGGATGCTCTTCGAACTGTCCGGCCGGGACGATAAGCTGGTGCGGGAGTATATGTCCCAGTTGGCTGAGTATGGCAGCTACCGGGTGGACAGCTCCATCCGTACCAAGCTTAAGCGGCTGTTCAGCGCCGGCTGCTGCGATGACCAGCAGACCCAGGCCATGATCGCAAAAATGTGGAACGAGCGGAACTACCTCATCGATCCCCACACCGCCGTAGCGTTCCATGTGCTGGAAGAGTACCGGGAGGAGAGCGGGGACGACACAGTGACGGTGGTGGTATCCACTGCCAGCCCCTTCAAGTTCTGCGACAGCGTGCTGGACGCTCTGGGCGTGAAGGAGCACAAGTCCGGGTTGGAGATCCTGGATCAGCTCACCGAAGTGACCGGCGTACCTACCCCGGCGCCCCTGGCGAGGCTCAAGAAGCGCCGCCGCCGCTTTGACGACACAGTGGACAAGGACGCCATGAAGGGCTGTGTGCTGGACTTTCTGAAGTAAGAGGTGATGGGATGGCTCTCTATGCCATCGGCGATACCCACCTTTCCCTGGGCGCGGACAAGCCCATGGACGTGTTCGGCGGCGGCTGGGACGGCTATGTGGACAAGCTCAGGGAGGGCTTTGCCCCAGTGGATGACAATGACACAGTGGTGCTGTGCGGCGACCTGTCTTGGGGTATGAGCCTGGAGGAGGCACGGGACGATTTCGCGTTCCTCGACCATGAGCTGCCGGGGGAGAAGTGGCTGCTCAAGGGCAATCACGACTACTGGTGGAACACCGCCGCCAAGATGAACGCCTTTTTCCAGGCCAACGGATTTGACCGCCTCCACATCCTGCACAACAACTGCGCCTTCTATGGGGACACGGCGCTGTGCGGCACCCGGGGATGGTTTTTTGAGGAAAATGGCGCGCCCCAGTGGGAAAAGGTGTTCAAACGGGAGCTGATCCGGCTGGAGGCATCGCTGAAGGCGGCGGGGGAGAGGGAAAAGCTGTGCTTTCTCCATTATCCGCCCCTGTACCGAGGCTACCGCTGCCAGGAGATCATCGATCTGCTGGAGCAGTACCGCGTCACCGTCTGCTGCTATGGCCATCTCCACGGGCCCAGCCACCGGCTGGCCATCGAGGGAATGCAGGGATCGGTGGACTACCGCCTGGTGTCCGCGGACTATGTCGGATTTCGTCCAAAAAAAATTTTGGATTAAGCAAAAAAACAGTGGAAATCTCCGCGCCTATCTGATAGAATAGGTTGGATTATTTAGAAAGAAGGCCCAGCAAGTCTATCCTGAGGCGGGCCAAGCTTGGAGGAACACACCATGAACATCAAGAGCAACGAGAAAAAAGAGAACAGCACCTATGAACTGGTGGTCGAGGTCGGAGCGGCTGAGTTCCAGGCCGCCATCGACAAGGTCTACAACCGCCAGAAGAACCGCATCAACATCCCCGGCTTCCGTAAGGGCAAGGCTCCCCGGAAGATGGTGGAAAAGATGTATGGCGCTGAGATTTTCTATGAGGACGCCATCTCCCTGGCCTATCCTGACGCTTACGAGGAGGCGCTGAAAGAAGCGGGCATCGACCCCGTGGCCTATCCGCAGCTGGAGGTACTGGATGTCAGCGCCGACGGCTTCACCTTCAAGGCCACCGTCACCGTCAAGCCCGAGGCGTCCATCAAGGACTATAAGGGCCTGCCTGTGGCCAAGCCGGAGGTAAAGGTGTCCGCCGCCGACGTGAAGGCGGAGCTGAAGCCTTACATCGACCGGGCTTCCCGCCTGGTAAGCGTGGAGCGCAAGGCCAAGAAGGGCGACACCGCGGTCATCGACTTTGAGGGCTTCAAGGACGGCGTGCCCTTCCAGGGCGGCAAGGGCGAGAATTACAGCCTGGAGCTGGGCTCCGGTTCCTTTGTCCCCGGTTTTGAGGAGCAGGTCATCGGCATGAAGGCCGGCGATGAGAAGGATCTGGACATCACCTTCCCAGAGAACTATACCCCCGAGCTGGCCGGCGCCCAGGTGGTGTTCAAGGTCAAGGTCCACGAGGTGAAGGAGAAGCAGGAGCCCGAGGTGGACGATGAGTTTGCCAAGGACGTGTCCGAATTTGAAACCCTGGACGAGTTCAAGAAGGACCTGGGCGACAAGCTGAAGGCCCGCCGCCAGGAGCAGGCTGACCGGGATTTTGAGACCGCCGTCATCGACGCCCTCATCGAGAAGCTGGAGTGCGATGTGCCCCAGGCCATGATCGACTACCGGGCGGACAAGATGCTGGAGGACTACGCCAACCGCATTCAGAGCCAGGGTATCGGCTTTGAGGATTATCTGCGGATGATGGGCCTGTCCATGGACGATATGCGCGCCCAGTCCAAGACCGCCGCCGACCGCAACGTGCGCAGCGACCTGGCGCTGGAGGCCGTGGCCGCCGCCGAGGGCATTGAGGTGACCGAAGCCGAAGTGGACGAGGAGATCGCCAAGCTGGCCGAGCAGTACAGCATGGAGGCGGACAAGGTCCGTGCCGTCATCAAGGACGAGGATCTGCGCCATGATCTGTCCGTCCGCAAGGCGCTGGAGCTGGTGAAATCTTCCGCTAAGAAGCCTGCGAAGAAGGCCGAGAAGGCGGAGGACAAGGAAGAGAAGGCGGAAAAGAAAACTGCCAAGAAGACGGAAAAGACCGGCGAAAAGGCGGAGAAAAAGACTTCCAAGGCCAAGAAAACTGAGGAATAAGCATACTGCGTTCCTTTTCTGGGAGAGGGAGGGAATAACCGCCGGCGCATGATGGGTATAATAACCGGCGCCGATCAAAATCGGATTCCCCCATCTGAAAGGAGAAGCATTTATTATGAGTTTAGTTCCATATGTAGTTGAACAGACCAGCCGGGGTGAGCGCTCGTACGATATCTTTTCCCGGCTGCTCAATGACCGCATCGTGTTTTTGGGCGAGGAGGTCAACGCCACCACGGCGTCTCTGGTAGTCGCCCAGCTGCTCTACCTGGAGGCCCAGGACCCGGATAAGGACATCCAGTTCTATATCAACAGCCCCGGCGGCTCCGTCACCGATGGCATGGCCATTTACGACACCATGCAGTACATCAAGTGTGATGTGTCCACCATCTGCGTGGGCATGGCCGCGTCCATGGGCGCGTTCCTGCTGTCTGCCGGCGCCAAGGGTAAGCGCATGGCTCTGCCCAACGCCGAGATCATGATCCACCAGCCCTCCGCCGGCACCCAAGGCCAGATTACCGACATGGCCATCCACCTGAAGCGGCTGGAGATCATCAAGAAACGGATGAATGTTATCCTGGCCGGCAACTGCGGAAAAAGCGTGGAGCAGGTGACTGCCGACTGTGAGCGAGACAATTTTATGACTGCCGAGGAGGCCCTGGAGTACGGCCTGATCGACAAGATCATCACCAATCGTTGAGTGAGCTGAAGAGCGGGGACAAGGCCTCCGCTCTTTGGCCTTTCCCTGAAAGGAAGAACCATAATATGGCAAGAGATGACTACAAATCGGTGCGCTGCTCCTTTTGCGGCAAGCATCAGGAGCAGGTGGAACGGATCATCGCCGGCCCAGGCGCCTATATCTGCAACGAGTGCGTCCACCTGTGCCTGAGCGTCCTGGGGGAGAACTACGATGACGACCGGGCGGATATGCCGGACATCCCTGATGTGATCCCCACGCCCAAAGAGATGGTGGCCGTGCTGGACGAGTATATTATTGGTCAAGACAGCGCCAAGGTAGCCCTTTCGGTGGCGGTATACAACCACTACAAACGCATCTATTTTGGCGGCGGGGACAATGTGGAGCTGCAAAAGAGCAACATCCTCATGATCGGCCCCACGGGCTGCGGCAAAACTCTGTTTGCCCAGACCCTGGCCCGTATACTCAAGGTGCCCTTCGCCATCGCTGACGCCACCACTCTCACCGAAGCGGGCTACGTGGGCGATGATGTGGAGAATATCCTGCTGCGCCTGGTACAGGCCGCTGACTACGACATCGAGCTGGCCCAGCGGGGTATCATCTATGTGGACGAGATCGACAAGATTGCCCGCAAGAGCGAGAACACCTCCATCACCCGTGACGTGTCCGGCGAAGGGGTGCAGCAGGCCCTGCTGAAAATCCTGGAGGGCACTGTGGCCAACGTGCCGCCCCAGGGTGGGCGCAAGCATCCCCATCAGGAATTTTTGCAGATCGACACCAAAAACATCCTGTTCATCTGCGGCGGCGCCTTCGATGGGCTGGACAAGATCATTGAGCGTCGGCTGGATCAAAAGGCCATCGGGTTTGGCGCGGACGTCAAGACATCGGCGGAACGGGAGAAGGAGGACGCGCTCAAGGCTGTTCAGCCTCATGATCTGCTGAAATTCGGCATCATCCCGGAGCTGGTGGGCCGCCTCCCCATCATTACGACCTTGAAGGCCCTCGACCGGGAGCAGTTGGTGCGCATTCTTACCGAGCCGAAAAATGCCTTGGTGAAGCAGTATAAGTGCCTGCTGGACTATGACAATGTGGAGCTGGAGTTTACTCCCGAGGCGCTGGACGCCGCCGCGGACAAGGCGCTGGAGCGCAAGATCGGTGCCCGCGGCCTGCGGGCGGTGCTGGAGGAGGTCATGACGCCCGTCATGTACGACGCCCCCTCTGATCAGAGCATCGCCAAGGTGACTGTTACGGCCGAAGCCATCAATGGCGAGGCCGAGCCTGAGATCGTGCGTCAGGAGGGCCGTCCCGCGCGGCCCAGGCTGGGTGCGGCTGCGCTGCGCACAGAGAAAGGCGGACAGGCGCCCCCCCGAGGGAACGTATCCTGAACCATCTGGCAAGCGCCGCTGCCGGTTTTTCCCCATCCGGCAGCGGTGCCAGCAATCGAACAATGAGTTGCTTTGGGGCGGGCGGAGGCCCGCCCCTTTTCAGTACGGAAAGGAGTGACCCCTCATGACAGATATGCGGACAGACGGATCAACGACGGTAACCATCCCTGTCCTGGCCCTGCGGGGGCTGACCGTATTCCCCCAGCTGATGCTTCACTTTGATGTGGGCCGTGCCGCCTCCATCCAGGCGCTGGAAGAGGCCATGGGGGAAAATAAAGCGATATTCCTGGTGACTCAGCGGGATCTGACTGTGGAAAATCCCTCCCAGAACGACCTGTACGCCATCGGAACTGTGGCTGACGTGAAACAGATCCTGCGCCTGCCGGAGAGCGGCGTCCGGGTGATGGTAGAGGGACGCGGCCGGGGACGCCTCCTGCGGCTTTCCGCCACGGAACCGTATCTTACGGCGGAGGTGGAATGCCTGGCGGAACTGCCTTCGCCCAAGGGTAATTCGTCTCGGACAGAAGCCGCCATCCGGCAGATCTATAATCAAATGGAGCGGTACACCGAGCTGTCCGACCGAGTGGCTCCGGAGACTTACCTGAAGCTCCTGGCCAGCAACGATCCGGGCTATATCGCCGACTATGCCGCCCAGAATCTGCCCCTTCGGTTTGAGGACAAGCAGGCCGTGCTGGAAGAACTGCGGCCCGCGCGCCGGTTGGATCGCCTGTGCCGTATCCTGGGCAGGGAAGTAGAGATACTGGAAGTAGAGAGCGAGCTGGCCGCCAAGGTCCACGAGCAGATCAGCGCCAGCCAGCGGGATTATTTTCTGAGGGAGCAGCTTCGGGTCATCCAGCGTGAACTGGGAGACGGAGATGAGGACAACGAGATTACCGAGTACCGCCGCCGGATCACGCAGGCCAAGCTACCCAATGAGGTGAGGGATAAGCTGCTCAAAGAGGTGAAGCACCTGGAAAAGCAGCCTTATGGCTCCTCGGAGGCGGCGGTGATCCGCACTTATCTGGATAGCTGCCTGGAGCTGCCCTGGCAGGTGAAAACGAAAGAACGGGTGAGCGTCACAGCGGTCTCCAAAGCGCTGGACGCGGATCATTATGGCCTTGAAAAGGTGAAGGAACGCATCCTGGAGTTTGTGGCGGTCAAGCAGCTGTCGCCTGAGCTGAAAGGCCAGATCATCTGCCTGGTGGGCCCGCCGGGGGTGGGGAAAACTTCCATCGCTATGAGCGTGGCCCGTGCCATGAACCGCAAGCTTGCCCGCATCTCCCTGGGCGGCATCCGGGACGAGGCGGATATCCGGGGTCACCGCAAGACCTATGTGGGGGCCATGCCGGGCCGGATCATTGCCGGCATCAAGCAGGCGGGCAGCGCCAATCCGGTGCTGCTGCTGGACGAGATCGACAAGGTGGGCAGCGACCACCGGGGGGATCCGGCGGCGGCGCTGCTGGAGGTGCTGGACAGCGAGCAGAACAGTACCTTCCGGGACCACTATCTAGAGCTGCCGTTTGACTTGTCCGATGTGATGTTCATTACCACCGCCAATACCACGGATACCGTGCCCCGTCCACTGCTGGACCGCATGGAGGTCATCGAGCTGCCCAGCTACACGGATAAGGAGAAGCAGCAGATCGCGAAGCACTATCTGCTGCCTCGTCAGCTGAAGCGCCATGGGCTGACGCGGGCCCAGCTCAAGATCAGCGACGCCGGGATCGAGGCGCTGATCGCCGGGTACACCAAGGAGTCGGGTGTGCGTCTGCTGGAGCGGAAGCTGGCGGCCTTGTGCCGAAAGGGCGCGATGCAAATCGTGCAAAAAAGTGTAAAGCGAATTAACATTACAGAATTGAATTTACAAGAGTTTTTGGGCCCACGTCGCTATCTGGAGGAGAAGCCTGTCCAGGAGCCTCTAGTGGGTGTGGTCAACGGTTTGGCCTGGACCTCTGTGGGCGGCGAGATCCTGGAGGTGGAGGTCAACGTAGTCCCGGGCACAGGCAAGGTAGTCCTCACGGGCAATCTGGGTGATGTGATGAAGGAGTCGGCTAAGGCGGCGCTGTCCTATATCCGTAGCCGCGCGGCTCAGCTGGGGGTAGATCCGGAATTTCACAGCACAAAGGACATTCACGTCCATTTCCCCGAGGGCGCGGTACCCAAAGACGGGCCCTCTGCCGGAATTGCCATCGTTACCGCGATGGTTTCCGCGCTCACCGGCATACCGGTGCGGAGAGATGTGGCCATGACAGGGGAAATCACTCTCCGGGGCCGGGTGCTGGCCATTGGCGGTCTGCGGGAAAAAACAATGGGCGCCCTGCGGGGCGGGATGTCAACTGTCATCATTCCGGCGGACAACGGTAAGGATCTGGAGGATATTGACCAAACCGTGCGAAAGTCACTCACTTTTGTGCAGGTTCATCAGGCGGATGAAGTGCTAGCTCAAGCACTGACAAGTAATTTGCCTATACAGATAGATGCTGCTCCTCGTCAGTCGCCAGAGACGCCGTGCGCTGTGGGCCACGCTGTTAATCTGCGCCAATGAGGGAATGCCCATGACGGTAAATTGGAATATGGCGGAATTTATCCGTTCGGCGGCCAAGCCAGCGGACTTTCCCCGGGACGGGCTGCCCCAGGTGGTGTTTGCCGGGAGGTCGAATGTGGGTAAGTCATCGGTGATCAACCGGCTGCTCAACCGCAAGAATTTTGCCCGTGTGGGCTCCGCGCCCGGTAAGACCACCCACATTAACTATTTTTGCATTGACCAAAAGCTGTATCTGGTGGATCTGCCCGGTTATGGCTACGCCAAGGTATCCAAGCAGGAGCGAGAGCGTTGGGGGAGACTGATCGAGGCGTGGTTTGCCGATACCCAGCGGATGGCTCTGGGTGTGCTCATTGTGGACGCTCGGCATAAACCTACAGCGGACGACTGCACCATGGCTCAGGTGTTTTTGAGCTCGGAGCGCCCGTTCCTTGTGGTGGCCAATAAGCTGGACAAACTGAAAAAGAGCGAGATCGAGGGCAACGCGCAGTTGATCCGCGATACGCTTGCCCTGCCGGATGCCGTGCCCCTGATCCTGTTTTCCGCGGAAAAAGGAGAGGGGAAGCAGGAACTTGTGGGAGGAATCCTGAAGCATTTGGAGTAAAAAAATGGGGATACGCAGCTGTCTTAGCTTGATAGCATTGGGAAAAATATTGCCATGATTTAGGCGCTAACCGGCGGGTAAATATGCCCGCCGGTTTTTTTGCGGAAAACTTTGCAAAAAGGGTTGACAAACCGCAATGTTTTGGTATAATAACCTAGGTCGCTTGAGAGCGGCGATATAGCGGATTAGTGTAATGGTAGCACACCAGACTCTGACTCTGTTTGTGAGGGTTCGAATCCTTCATCCGCTGCCAAGAGAACACCGCAACATACAGTTGCGGTGTTCTTTTTTTGTGAATACTTCGGATTTTTTCAGCAAACACTTGCAAACTGCTGTCATATTGGGTATACTATATTCGTTCGACAAAAACTGCAAGGAGGCTATCCGAACATGGCTCAAATTACAAAGGATACCATCATCGGCGATATTCTGGACATCGCGCCTGACACCGCTCCCATTTTCCTGTCCATTGGTATGCATTGCCTGGGCTGCCCGTCCTCCCGCGGAGAGACCGTGGAGCAGGCTTGCATGGTTCATGGGGTGGATGTGGATGCTCTGCTGGACAAGCTGAACGCCACCATCGCCTGATTGGCAACGTCTGAAAAGAGCGGAAATTCCGCTCTTTTCGTTTATTTCTGGAAAGCGGGAGAGAGGATATGGAACTGGCACCCAGACTTCAAGCGATCGCGCAGCAGGTGCCTCAGGGCGCGAGACTGGCCGATGTGGGCACGGATCACGGCTACCTGCCTGTTTGGCTGCTGCTGAATGACCGTATTGAAGCGGCTGTCGCCGCCGACCTGCGGGAGGGGCCGCTGAACCGGGCCAAGGAAACCGCCAAACAGTTTGGACAGAGCGAAAATATTTCCTTTCGTCTGTGCGACGGGCTGGCTGACATCGCCGCGGACGAGGTGGATACGGTGGTGATCGCCGGAATGGGCGGGGAGACGATCGCTGCTATTTTGGATGCCGCGCCCTGGACGTGTCAGGACAAGCTGCTGCTTTTGCAGCCGATGACAGGAATGCCCCAGCTTCGCCTGTGGCTCCAGAGCCATAACTACTCCATCCTCAGTGAGCAAATTGTCCGGGAAGGAAAAAGGCTCTATAGTGTTTGGAGCGTCCGGGGCGGTTGGATGGCACCCCTATCTCCAGCGGAGCTTTGGGCGGGGAAAAACAGCCGCGACCCGCTCCGGTCAGATTATCTAACTATGATTGAGGAGAAGGCCGAGAAAGCCCTGCGGGGACAGCTAGCCGCTCATGACCCCGACCAGACCGCCATTGCGGAGCTGGAAGAGGTATTATCCGGGTTGCGCAAGATGAAAAAGGAGTTGAGATCCATGACGACTGTGGGCGAAGTGTTTGCTTTTTTGCAGAAAAAGGCTCCATTTGAGCTGCAGGAGGGGTTTGACAACGCAGGTTTCCTGGTTGGGAGGGAAGAGGCCCCTGTCAGCAAGATCCTGGTGGCGCTGGACATCACGGAGCAGGTTGTCCAGGAGGCCGCCGAACAGGGGGCTCAGCTCATTGTTTCCCACCACCCTGTGATCTTTGGCGGGGTGAAATCGGTGACAGACCAGACCGTCATCGGAAGAGTCTTGCTGGCCCTGGCGGAAAACCATATTGCCGCCATCTGCGCCCATACCAATCTGGACGCGGTGGAGGGAGGGGTCAACGACGCGCTGGCCCTGCGCCTGGGACTGGCTGACATCCGCCAATTAAAGCAAGAGGGCGTGGACGGGCAGGGGAGGCCCTATGGCATCGGCCGGGTGGGCTGTGTCTCTGAGCAACCCCTGTACGACTTTGCCATGGCGGTGAAAGGGCTACTGGGCGCCAACGGCATCCGGCTGGTGGACGGCGGCAGACCGGTTCACCAGGTCGCGGTGGGCGGCGGCGCCTGCGCGGAATTTATGAGCGACGCCCTGGCCCAGGGCTGCGATACCTTTGTCACCTCTGATGTGAAATACCATCAATTCCTGGAGGCGAGGGCCTTGGGTCTCAGCCTGGTGGACGCCGGGCATTTCCCCACAGAAAACGTGGTCTGCCCGGTATTGCAGGGCTGGCTGTCCAAAGCATTCCCCCAGGTGTCTGTGGCCGTTTCCCAGCGGCATACAGAGGTGTTCTCCTACCGTTGATCCAGGCATGAAGCCGCCCCCGCCCTCATATGGTAGAGGGAAGGGGGACTGGCTTATGAAGCGAGATATGCTGCTGTTAGTACTGTGTCTGTGTGTGTTGGGCGGGGTGAGCTGGCTGGGCAGTAACCGGCCCGCGTCCGTGGCGGCCACAGCTTCTGTGGGAGGGCAATGGACCCTGATTCTGGACGCCGGACACGGCGGGGAGGACGGCGGAGCCAGCACGGCGGCCGGGGATAAAGAGAGCGATATTAACCTGGCTATCGTACAAAAAACCCAGGCGCTGATGATTTTTTTGGGGGTTGAGCCCCGATTGAGCCGGGAGACAGACATTTCCCTGCACAGCGGCGGCGCGGAAACCCTCCGGCAGAAGAAGGTCTCCGATCTGAAAAACCGGGTCGCATTGGTGAAAAGCACCGAAGACGCTATACTGCTAAGTGTACATCAGAATCACTTTACAGATCCACGATACAGCGGGTCTCAAGTCTTCTTTAACAGCGACGACATAAGCCGACAGTGGGGGGAGAGCACCCAGGAGGTGCTTCGGCAGGTATTGAGTCCGGGCAACGACCGAAAGGCCAAGCCCATGCCGGACGGTATCTACCTGTTTGACCACATCAACTGTCCGGCTATCCTGGTGGAGTGCGGTTTTCTCAGCAACGGGGAGGAGGCGGCGCTGCTGCTCACCGGTACCTATCAGAAAAAGATCGCGATGGCGCTGGCAGGGGCGTATTTTCATGAACTCCAGATGATGACTGCAACCTTGGGAGGGGAGTAGTATGGCCAAGGCCAAATCTTTGTTTTACTGCACGGAATGTGGAAATGAATCGCTGAAATGGCAGGGGAGATGCCCTGCCTGTGGGGCGTGGAACACCATTGTGGAACAACCCGCGGCAGACGTTAAGAAAAAAGCGGCGGCATCCGCTGCCGCCGGTCTTGGGGCACGCCGGCCCCGCCCAATGGCCGAGGTGGAGGCGGTGGATGAGCTGCGCTTCAACACCGGCATGAACGAATTGGATCGGGTGCTGGGCGGCGGCGCGGTGAAGGGTTCGCTGGTTCTGGTGGGCGGCGCGCCGGGTATCGGAAAGTCCACTTTGATGTTGCAGATCTGTGACAATTTGTGCCGCTTTTGTGATGTTTTATATGTATCTGGTGAGGAATCGGAGCGGCAGATCAAGCTGCGCTCACAGCGGCTGGGTATCCGGGACGAGGGGCTTTACCTGTTTTCTGAAACCAATTTGGACGACATCGTGGCCGCCGTCCAGGAAAAAGAGCCGGATATCCTCATCGTAGACTCCATCCAGACCATTTACAATGGAGATTCCAGTTCCTCGCCGGGCAGCGTGGCCCAGGTGAAGGAGTGCACCATGGCGCTGATGCACCTGGCCAAAGGGATGGGCGTGACGGTATTTGTGGTTGGGCACATCAACAAAGAGGGCTCACTGGCCGGCCCCAAAGTGCTGGAGCATATGGTGGACTGCGTGCTCCACTTTGAGGGGGAGGAACACAATCCCTACCGCATTCTGCGGGCGGCCAAGAACCGCTTTGGCGCCACCAATGAGATCGGTGTGTTCGAAATGGGGGATCAGGGTCTGGAGGAGGTGCCCAACCCTTCGGAGGCCATGCTGGCAGGCAGACCGGAAAATATGCCCGGCTCCTGCGTCACCTGTGTGATGGAGGGGGTACGCCCTGTGCTGGCGGAGGTTCAGGCGCTGCTGTCGCCCTCGGCTTATGGAAATTCCAGGCGCACCAGCAATGGATTCGATTACAACCGGGCCATGATGCTGCTGGCTGTGCTGGAGAAGCGGGGCGGACTGATGCTGTCCAATTGTGATTTTTATGTCAATGTCATCGGCGGCCTGACCCTGAACGAACCCGCCGCTGATCTGGCGCTCATTGTGGCGCTGGCGTCCAGCTTTCGGGACAAGCCCGTGCCCTTTGACCTGGCCGCCATCGGGGAAGTGGGGCTTACTGGCGAACTTCGTTCCGTGAACGCCATCAACCAACGCTTGAGCGAGGTGCGGCGGCTGGGATTCACCAAATGCCTGGTGCCTGCCAGGAGCAACGGAAAGCTCGCCGTACCGGCCGGATTAGACCTGATTCGGGTCGGCAACATTCGCGAGGCCATCGCTGTGCTGATTTGACGGACGGGGCGTGAAGTTCAGGCAGGCGTCATTGGGGGCGGCCTGGCTGACCATGGATGGGGCTTGGGCCAACGTACACAGGCCCTCATCCTGATATTTGCAGTTCTGTGTGCATGGGATGAAGCTCATAGGGATCACCTCAAAGCTTTGGGATATGATCTTATTATAGAAAGGGGGGTGCTGGCTGGCATACATACTCAAGTCAACAAAATAAAAATTTTGTTGACTTGAGGGGAGGGTAAAATCAGCTTTTGGGCTGTTTCGGTTCGGTCAGCGCCGTGATTAACCATTGCTGACCTGTAATGACGATCACGGTATTGGCATCTGTTTCTTCAGACTGCCGTCGTTGTTTCTGCCGTTTAGTCTGCCCAACTGTTTTCCTCTTATGAATGGCCGCCCACTGCTATGGTAGATTATCGTACGGAGGCTCCTCCGATCCTGCGGGATTTTCTGGCCTACCACGAGACGATCCAAGGTCACTCCAGAAAAACCGTGGACGAGTATTTTCTGGATCTTCGCACCTTTTTCCGTTACATAAAAATTGAAAAAGGCCGTGTACCGCGCTCCACGCCTTTGGACGAGATTTCAATTGATGATGTGGATCTGGCGCTGGTTAAATCGGTCACGCTGGCAGATATTTACGCCTATCTCAGCTTTCTTAGCCGGGATCGGCTGAAGAACGCCAAAAATACCAGTTTGGGATTTGGTCTGGCGGCGTCGTCAAGGGCCAGAAAAGTTGCGGCGATCCGGTCTTTTTACAAGTATTTGGTAGTCAAAGCGAAGCTTTTGGACGAAAGCCCCATCCAGGAGCTGGACTCGCCAAAGATGCGCCAGTCTCTGCCGCGCTATTTGACGCTGGATGAGAGCATCCAGCTTTTGGAATCCATTGACGGCGACAACGCGGAACGGGATTTTTGCATCATTACGTTGTTTTTGAACTGCGGCGTACGGATCTCGGAGCTGGTTGGCCTCAACCTCTCCGACATCCGGGGCGACCGCCTGCGGGTTCTGGGCAAGGGCAACAAGGAACGGGTGGTCTATCTCAACGCGGCCTGTCAAAATGCGATCGAGGATTGGCTGGCGGTGCGCTCCCGATCCGGCGCGTCGGATCCCTACGCCCTGTTTATCACCCGCAAGCACACCCGGGTCACCAAGGCCGGAGTCCATAAAATGCTGAAAACTCGTTTCACAATTGCCGGACTGGACAGCACCAAATACTCCGCCCACAAGCTGCGCCACACCGCCGCTACGCTGATGCTGCAAAACGGCGTGGATGTGCGCACCCTCCAGGAGATTCTGGGCCACGAACACCTGAACACCACCCAAATCTACACCCATGTGGACAGCGACGCGCTGCGGGACGCGGCCCAGTCAAACCCGCTGGGCGATCTCAAGGCAAAACCCCGAGGACGGCCGAAAAAGAAGCCTAGGGATGAGGATTAAATGTTTAAGTGAAGGTAAAAAATAAGGCGCGGAGAGCTTTGCCCTCCGCGCCGTCGATTTATCCCTGGCCTGGAGCGGAACCATCAATTACCTTGATCGCTCCCACGATGTGGAGAAAACGCCACTCCACCACGTTCTCGTAGCTGTCCAGCGGCCGGTAGTCGGCATCGTTGGAGTGGGCCGCGACGAGGATGTTGTCCGGCCTGGGCGTGGCCCCCACCGAAACGATCACCGGCGTGTGGGCAAACACTTCCCCGCTGGTCTCAAACCGGAGCTGGACAAAGTCGCCGGGGCGCAGAAAGTCCATGTGTACCTGGATGCCGATGGGGCCGTCGGTGGGCTGGGCCCGGGTCATGAATTCCCAAAAAAACGGCACCCCCGTCCAGGCGGGCGCCCGGTCGGTGGCGTCGATGTAGTACCAGCCGAAGTCCGGCGTAAAGTTCATGATACCCGTGCCGGCGTACAGGCATTGAGACGCGAAATTGGTGCAGTCGCCGCCGATCTCGCTGAAATCATAGAAGGCCGGGTTGCGGCTGTAGGCCCATTTGTGGGCGTAAGCCACCGCCGCCCGGCGGTTGTATGGGAGCAGCTGGATCATACTGCCTCTCCCCCTTTCCCGCCATCCTATGCCTGCCGTCATTTTGTTGACACTGTCTGGCAAAAAATTTTTCTGATTTGTGGTTTTTGTCCAGAAAAAGCTGGAGCTTTTGCTTGCATTTTTTCGTTTCCAATGTTAAAATCATAACATATACCCCAGCAAATCAATATTATTTTAAGGAGTTGGTCAACTATGCCACTGGTTACCTCTACCGAAATGTTCAAGAAAGCCTACAATGGTGGTTACGCCGTCGGCGCTTTCAACGTCAACAACATGGAGATCGTCCAGGGTATCACCGAGGCCTGCCGCGAGGAGAAGGCCCCCGTCATCCTCCAGGTTTCCAAGGGTGCCCGTGCTTACGCCAACCACACTTATCTGGTCAAGCTGGTTGAGGCCGCGGTCATCGAGTGCCCCGAGATCCCCATCGTGCTCCACCTGGATCACGGCGACAGCTTTGAGACCTGCAAGAGCTGCATCGACGGCGGCTTCACCTCCGTCATGATCGACGCCTCCTCCAAGCCCTTCGAGGAGAACATCGAAATCACCAAGAAGGTGGTCGAGTACGCTCACGATCACGGCGTGGTGGTCGAGGCCGAGCTGGGCGCTCTGGCCGGTGTGGAGGACGAGGTCAACGTCTCCGCCGAGGAGTCCCACTACACCCGCCCCGAGGAGGTCGAGGAGTTCGTGTCTAAGACCGGCTGCGACTCCCTGGCTATCGCCATCGGCACCAGCCACGGCGCCTACAAGTTCACCGCCGCCCAGTGCACCCGCAACGAGAAGGGCGAGCTGGTTCCCCCTCCCCTGCGCTTCGACATCCTGGAAGAGGTCGTCAAGCGTCTGCCCGGCTTCCCCATCGTGCTCCACGGCTCCTCTTCCGTGCCCCAGAACTACGTGAAGATGGTCAACGCCAACGGCGGCAAGATGCCCGACGCCGTGGGTATCCCCGAAGAGCAGCTGCGTAAGGCCGCCGAGAGCGCCGTGTGCAAGATCAACATCGACTCCGACCTGCGCCTTGCCATGACCGGCACCATCCGCCAGTTCTACACCGAGCATCCCGACAAGTTTGACCCCCGCGAGTACCTGAAGCCCGCCCGCGCCAATATCAAGGAGCTGGTGCGCCACAAGCTGGTGAACGTGCTGGGCTGCAACGGCAAGGCCTGATTAACCAACAGCAAAGGAGAAATTCAACATGGCACAGTTAAAGGGCGCTTGCGTCATCGGCCAGTCCGGCGGCCCCACTTCCGTTATCAACGCCAGCGCGTACGGTGTGATCCGTACCGCGCTGGACTGTCCCGACATCACCGCTGTCTACGGCATGGCCCACGGCATCAAGGGTATGCTGAACGACCAGCTGTACGACATGGGCCAGGAGGACGCCAAGGAGCTGGAGCTTCTGCTCAATACCCCCTCCTCTGAGCTGGGCTCCTGCCGCTACAAGATCGCCGATCCTGACGTGGACGACACCGATTACAAGCGCATCCTGGAGATTTTCAAGAAGTATAACATCCGCTATTTCTTCTATAACGGCGGCAACGATTCCATGGACACCTGCGCCAAGGTCAGCCGCTTCATGGCCAAGTCCGGCTATGAGTGCCGGGTGATGGGCGTGCCCAAGACCATCGACAACGACCTGTTCGGCACCGACCACTGCCCCGGCTTCGCCTCCGCCGCCAAGTATATCGCCACCTCCTGCGCCGAGGTGTACAAGGATGGCCGGGTGTACGACACCGGAATGGTCACCGTGATCGAGATCATGGGCCGTCACGCCGGCTGGCTGGCCGGCGCCGCCGCCCTGGCGGGCGTGGTGGGTTGCGCCCCCGACCTGGTCTACCTCCCCGAGGTGGACTTTGACATGGACAAGTTCCTGGCCGACGTGGACGCCATCTACAAGAAGAACGGCAACTGCATCGTAGCCGTCTCCGAGGGCATCCACTACGCCGACGGTTCCTTCGTGTCCGAGGCCAAGACCTCCGCCACTGACGGCTTTGGCCACGCCCAACTGGGCGGTCTGGCCGCGCTGCTGGCCAACGTGGTCAAAGAAAAGACCGGCGCCAAGGTCCGCGGCATCGAGCTCTCCCTGCTCCAGCGCTGCGGCGCCCATCTGGCCTCCCAGACCGACATCGACGAGTCCTTCCTGGCGGGCAAGACCGCCGTGGAGGCCGCCGTGGCCGGCGAGACCGACAAGATGGTGGGCTTCGAGTGCTCCCGCGAGGGCGGCAAGTACACCTGCAAGACCAAGCTGTTCAACCTCTCCGAGGTGGCCAACTTCGAGAAGAAGGTGCCCCTGGAGTGGATCAACGCGGAAGGCAACGGCGTTAACCAAGGCTTTATCGACTATGCCCTGCCCCTGATCCAGGGTGAGAACCACAGGGCCACTGAGAATGGCCTGCCCCGCTTTGCCCGCCTGAAAAAGGTACTGGCGAAGTAAAAAAGCAACGCAAAAAAAAGCACCGGGTTCCAAAGGAAACCCGGTGCTTTTTTATGTTCATCAGTCGGCCACGCCAGTCATGGCACGGGCCACGGTGATACTCATTTGATCCAGATCCTTTTTCATGGCCAGGGCTTCGGTTATGTCATAATCCACAATGTCATCGCCCTTCATCGCCACCACACGGCAGGTCTTCCCTTCCGCCAAAAGCTTGACCGCCTCATAGCCCATATGGGTAGCGACAATACGGTCGCGGGAAGTGGGTGAACCGCCCCGCTGCACATGGCCAAGTACGGTAACCCGGGTATCCAGTGCCGTAGCCTCACGGATTTGATCCGCCACATTGTACGCACTGCCGGGTACCCCTTCAGCCACGATGACCATGAAGTGGGTCCGCCCGCCCAGACGGGCATGCCGGATGGGCTCAATGACATCTCGTTCAAAGTCTACCTCGCGCTCAGGAACCAGCACCACCGTGGCGCCACAGGCAATGCCCACAGAGTAAGCCAAATATCCGGCCCGGTGGCCCATGACCTCTACCACGGAACACCGCTCATGGGACTTCATAGTGTCACGAAGCCGGTCAATGCTTTCCAGCGCGATATTGCAGGCGGAGTCATACCCAATCGTATAGGATGAGCAGGCGATGTCATTGTCGATGGTGCCGGGGATGCCGATGACGGAGATGCCGCTGTTGGCCAAGCTGAGCAGACCCTTGAAGGTGCCGTCGCCGCCGATGCCGACCAGGGCGTCAAGGCCTAACAGTTTACAGGTGGCCAACGCCTTATTCCGCCCGGCCTCCTCCATAAACTCCAGGCTGCGGGCGGAGTAAAGCATGGTACCGCCCCGGCGGGAGATGTCGCTGACGCTCTCAAAATCCAGCCTGCAAAAGTCGCCGTTGAGCAGACCGTGATAACCGCGGCGGATGCCAATACACTCTATACCATAATGTAGGGAAGCGCGAACCACGGCGCGGATGGCCGCGTTCATACCGGGGGCATCCCCGCCGCTGGTCAATACGCCGATACGACGAACCGCAGATTTCATGATGATCAAATCCTTTCCATTATAGTTTAGTTCATGTTCGGTCAAACGTTCAATTCTACAGTTTCGTTTGACAGCGCAGACTTGTGCGTCTGCAGGACAGGATGGACATATTCCGTCAGAAAATCGGTCACCTGTTCCGGACAGCGGCCAATATATCGGGAGGGCTCCAGGTGGGCGGACAACTCCTCCCGGCTCAAGCCGAACAGCGGGTCAGCGGCCAGCAGATCAATGAGATTATTTGTAAGGCCGAATTCCTTTACATTGCGCCCAGCTTCCAGAGAATGAACCCGGATGCGTTCGTGGAGCTGCTGCCGGTCGCCCCCCCGTTTCACCGCGTCCATCATGATGTTCTCACTAGCCATAAAAGGCAACTCCTCCAGAATGTGCCTCTCAATGACCTTCTCATGGACCACCAGCCCGGAGGCCACATTCTCATAAATATTGAGGATGGCGTCTACCGCCAAAAATGCCTCGGGTATCGAAATGCGCTTGTTGGCGGAGTCGTCCAGCGTGCGCTCAAACCACTGGGTAGCGGCGGTGTAGGCGGGATTGGCGGCGTCCGCGATGACGTAGCGGGCCAGGGAGCAGATGCGTTCGCACCGCATGGGATTGCGCTTGTAAGGCATGGCGGACGAGCCGATCTGGCTTGTCTCAAAGGGCTCCTCCACCTCCTTTAGGTGGCAGAGCAGACGCACATCGGTGGCAAATTTGCAGGCGGATTGGGCAATGCCGGACAGTGTGGCAAGCACAGCCGCGTCCACCTTCCGGGAGTAGGTCTGTCCGGAGACGGGGACAGTACCCTCGAAGCCCATTTCCCGGGCAATGCGGCGATCCAGTTCTTTACATTTTTCGTGATCGCCCTCAAACAGCTCCAGGAACGATGCCTGGGTGCCGGTGGTGCCCTTGCAGCCCAGCAGCTTCAGCGAGGAGACGCGATACTCCACCTCGTCCAGATCCTGGAGCAGTTCGTTCATCCACAGAGTGGCCCGCTTACCGACCGTCACCAGCTGCGCGGCCTGAAAATGCGTGAATCCAAGGGTTGGCAAGGATTTATACTTGTCAGAAAATTGGGTCAGCGCGTTCAGTACACGCACCAACTTGTCCCGAACCAGTTCCAGTCCCTCGCGCATGATAATGATGTCGGTATTGTCCCCCACATAACAGCTGGTCGCCCCCAGATGGATAATGGGCATGGCCTGGGGGCACCGGGCGCCATAGGCATGGATATGGGCCATCACATCGTGGCGGAGTTCCTTCTCCTTTTTCGCGGCCAGGTCATAATCAATATCAGTGATGTGGGCGGACAATTCGTCCACCTGCTCCTGCGTGACAGGCAGGCCCAGTTCCATCTCCGCACGGGCCAGCGCAACCCACAGCCGCCGCCAGGTGGAAAACTTCTTGTCCGGCGAGAAGATGTACTGCATCTGATCGCTGGCATACCGGGAAGACAGTGGGCTTTCATAGATAGCTTTGTTCATGTTGGCGCGTCACCTCATAGTCTGGAATTTCGTTCTTGCTGTATTATATCACATTGCCCTTCCCTGGACAAGTTATGGCGGAAAATTTATCTTCCATCCATAGAAAAAGAGCCGTGCGTTGAGCACGGCTCTTTCCGTTTATTATCTTAGTTAACCCTCGCCGCGCATCTTGGCAAAGCACTCGCTGCAGTAAACAGGACGGTCAGACTTCGGCTCAAAGGGAACCTTGGCCTCGCCGCCACACTGGGCGCACACAGCGGTGAAGTACTCGCGGGGACCACGGGCGGCAGCCTTGCGGGCATCGCGGCAGGCCTTGCAGCGCTGGGGCTCGTTCTGGAAGCCGCGCTCGGCGTAAAACTCCTGCTCACCGGCGGTGAACACGAACTCCTGGCCACACTCTTTACAAACTAAGGTCTTGTCTTCGTACATGGAAATACCCTCTCTTTTGATGCCCAGAATCGGAAATACAACCTGCTGGGACTGTAATATTTGCGTCAGCTTTCGCTGAAAACGCCAAAGTTACCGGCAACCTTCCGCCGGATTCGCTGGACCGCGTTGTCCACCGATTTGATCGAACGTCCCACCTGCTCACTGATTTCCTGATAGGACAGGCCGAGAAGAAAGAGATCCAAAACCCGATGCTCCAGGTTCGAGAGCTGCTGCTCCAGACAGGCCAGCAGTTCTGTCTCCTCCTCCCTGCTGATGTACTGTTCCTCAGGGCTCGCGCCTACGCCCAGCATGGGGGATTCAAATGGAACGCTGTCGTTCAGAGGAGCGTGCTTGCTCCGCGCCGCATTGGTGACAGCGGAACGGATCCGATTTCGGATGCACACCTCCGCAAAGGTTTTGAATCGGGCGTCGCGACTGGGGTCAAATTCCCGAATCGCCTTCAGCAGTCCGAACATGGCCTCCTGGATCAGGTCCTCGCTATCCCCACCCGCCAAAAAATAGGGCCGGGCACAGACCCGCACCGGGCGGAGGTACCGTTTGACCAGTTCCTCTTCCGCGTCCCGGTGACCAGCAGCCACCAAAGCGCAAAGCTCCTCATCACTGTATTCACTTATGGAGGAAGTGATTGCATTCATAACTCGACCTTGTATATTTAATCACAGAATTACTGAAGTGTCAATTGTTTTCAACGATTTTTTTAGAAAATCTTCTAAATTTGTCCAATCGCGCATTGTGAGCTGGAAAAATTTGAAAGAAACTCCAATTCATCCCAGCCCTGGCACCTAGAAAGAGAGCTGCTCCGGCATACATTCTCCGCCTGGCAGGGCCAATCCCAGGTGCCGGTAGGCCTTTGGCGTGACGCAGCGGCCCCGGGGCGTCCGGGTGAGGAAGCCCAGCTGCATCAAGTAGGGCTCATAGACATCCTCCAGCGTGACGGATTCCTCGTTGATGGTGGCGGCCAAAGTATCCAGCCCCACCGGCCCGCCGCCGTAGTTGTTGATGATGCTGGCCATCATCCGGCGGTCTACATTGTCCAATCCCAGTTCGTCTATTTCCAGCGCTTGGAGGGCTTTATCGGCCACGGAACGGGTGACCACGCCGCCAGCGGTGACCTGGGCGAAGTCCCGCACCCGGCGGAGCATCCGGTTGGCAATGCGGGGGGTGCCCCGACTGCGGCGGGCGATTTCCAGCGCCCCCTCCCGCTCAATGGGCACATCTAGGATCCCGGCGGACCGGCTGACGATGAGGGCCAGCTCCTCCGGGGTGTACAGCTCCAGCCGCAAAGTGACGCCGAAGCGGTCCCGCAAGGGCGCGGACAGCTGCCCTGCCCTGGTGGTGGCCCCGATGAGGGTAAACTTGGGCAGATCCAGCCGGATGGAGTTGGCGGAGGGCCCCTTGCCAATGATGATGTCGATGGCGTAGTCCTCCATGGCCGGGTATAGGATCTCCTCCACAGAGCGGTTCAGGCGGTGGATCTCGTCCACGAACAGGATGTCGTTTTCCTGGAGGTTGGTCAGCAGCGCCGCCAAATCGCCCGTTTTCTCAATGGCCGGGCCGGAGGTGATACGGATATTGACACCCATCTCGTTGGCGATGATGCCGGATAAGGTGGTCTTGCCCAGCCCCGGGGGGCCGTGGAGCAGAACATGGTCCAAGGGTTCCCCCCGCATTTTTGCGGCCTGGATGAAAATGGACAGGTTACCCTTGGCCTTCTCCTGGCCGATGTACTCAGTCAGCGATTTGGGGCGCAGAGACCCCTCCCCCTCGTCGTCCCGGGTCAGCGAGGTGGTCACTAGGGGCGCTTCCGTCTCAAAGCCGCCGTTGTCGGAAAAATCGATGCTCAAAGGCTCACATCCTTACCCTTTTACCATTTTCTTCAGCGCCTGCTTGATGACGTCCTCCAGGGACAGCGCGTCCAAATCAAGTCCCTTCAGCGCCACCGCGATCTCGCTCTGGCTGTAGCCCAGTACAGCCAGGGCGGCGGACGCCTCGCTGGCCTTGTTCTCCGGGATGACGGTGATGCCGCCGACAAACATCTCTCCTCCGCCCGTGGTCAACTGGCCCTTGGCCAGTTTGTCCTTCAGCTCCAGGATGATCCGCTGGGCAATCTTTTTGCCGATACCGGGGGCGGAGGTCAGCGCCTTTTCGTTGCCGGACACAATAGCCATGGCCAGCCCCTCCGGACTGTTGGAAGATAAGATAGCCAGTGCCGCTTTGGGCCCTACCCCGGATACCCCGATCAGCATCCGGAAACAGCCCAGCTCGCTCTCACTGGCAAAGCCGTAAAGCTCAAAAATCTCCTCCCGCACATACAAATACGTGTAAAGCTTAGCGGCTTTACCCATGCTGAGAGCAGCGATGGTGTGGTTGGTGGTACGGCAGGCGTAGCCCACTCCGCCGCAGTCGATGACCGCCAGGTAGGGCTCAATGTGGGCAACCGTACCGTTCAGATAGTAAAACACGATGATCTCCCCAAATTCAGCGTATATTTTGCAGCAGCGAGGTGGCGGAACGGGCATGGCACAGGGCGATGGCCACCGCGTCGGCGGCATCGTCCGGCTTTGGGACAGCGTTCAGCTTCAGAAGCCGCTTGGTCATGTCCATCACCTGCCGCTTTTCCGCCTTGCCGTAGCCCACCACCGCCTGCTTCACCTGGGAGGGGTTATACTCGCAGATGGGCAGGCCCAGCTTCTCCGCCGTCATGAGGATGACTCCCCGGGCCTGGGCCACGCCGATGCCAGTTGTGACATTGTGGTTAAAAAAGAGCTCCTCAATGGCCATTACATCCGGGTGGAATTTCCCGATCAACTCCTCCAAATCGGTGGCGATCCGCCACAGCCGGGCGGGCAGCCGAACCCCCGCTGGGGTATTGATGGCGCCGCAGGCCACCATGCGGTATGTTCCCTGTGCGGCTTCCACCAGACCGAAGCCCACAATGGCGTAGCCCGGGTCGATTCCAAGGATCAGCAACGGCATACCCTCCTGACATGATTCCACTACCATGATACCACAGATCGCGGGTAAAGACAAGCAAAAACGGCGGATGATGCTGTCATCCGCCGTGATCGTCCGCGGTTCAGGCCCGGGGATGGGCCCGGGCATAGACATCCCGAAGCTTTTGGTTCACTACCTGGGCATAGATCTGGGTGGCGGAGATGTCCGCGTGGCCCAGCATCTCCTGAATGGACTTCAGATCCGCCCCGTTTTCCAACAGATGGGCGGCGAAGGAGTGGCGCAGGGTGTGCGGGGTAATGTCCTTGTGTATGCCCGCCTTGTCCTGATAGCACTTGACGATCTTCCAGAACCCCTGCCGGCTCATACGCTCCCCGTTCATATTGACAAACAGGGCGGTTTCCCTCGGATCCTCCAGCAGCTGCGGCCGCACGTCATTGACGTAGGCGGCCACGGCCCGCACCGCCCCCTTATAAAGGGGCACCACCCGTTCCTTGCTCTTGCCCCGGCAGCGCAGGAAACTGGCGGACAGGTTTAAGTCTTGAACATCCAGGGAAATGAGCTCGGATACCCGGATCCCGGTGGCGTAGAGCAGCTCCAGCATCGCCTTGTCCCGGCAGCCTTTGGCGTCGGAGGAATCGGGCTGTTCCAGAAACAGGTCTACCTCGTGGTTGGAGAGGATGGCGGGCAGCTTACGCTCCACCCGGCTGGGGGTAAAGCCCTTCGCGGGATTGATCCGCACCGCCTTGATAGACATCATGTACATATAGAAGGACTTCAGCGCTGCCACAGAGCGGACTACGGTGGCATTGGACTTGCCCTTGTTCTCCAGGTGCTGGGCGTAGCGCTTTACATCCTCCTGATTGACCTGGGTGAGGGTCAGCCGTTCCTCCTCCGCCCACTGGCCGAACTGGCGCACGTCCCGCAGATAGGAGCTGAGCGTATTGGCGGCGGCCCGTTTTTCCTGAACCAGCCAAACCTCATAGCCGGAGATACAGTCCAATTTTACCCAACTCCTTTCTTATGAAATAAACAGACGGGCACATACCACTGTCAACAGCGCGGGCATCAGCGTCTGCTGCAGCGCCACGGCCAGCACCAGCAGGCCCGCGCACGGGGTCAGCGCCTGGACGCGCTGGCTCCAGGCCGGGGCCCGTTCGCCGGACAGCCGCCCCAGCGATTGGCGGAATGCGTCCGCCCCGACAACAAACAAAACCGGCACACCGATCAAGGCTGTCACACCAAAAGAGGCCAGAGACGCCGCCATACCGGGCAGGCCAAACAGCCGGGCAAAGCTGGCGGCGGAGAATGCCAGCAGAAACCCCCGCGCTCCCAACAAGATCGGGATACCCACCGCGCCCACGGCGGTGCCGCCCAGGAGAAAAACCGCCAGCGGCCAGCGGGTCAGATCCCACACAGAAGCCCAAAGCGAGGGCTCCGCACCGTTCCCCTGGCCCGCCATCTGAAAGTAACGGCGGAGATAGTCCAGCAGCTCTGGGTCGTTCCCGTTCTGGCCGGAGAAGAAAAACCCGCCCAAAGCGCCGACAGCAAAGCAGATGCCCAACATGACCAACTGGGTCAGCCCGTCCCACGCGGGGGCAAGCTTGATCCGATTTCCCACTCTGCGGATAGTCAACCTCATCACCCCGGCCTCGTACCATAATTTTGGAATCAAGCTATGATATGACGTGGGGGCGTTGTATATGCCAGCCGTCATCAGGATCAACAAAATGTAATATCAACATTTTGTCAGCCTCTCCTCGCTGTGAATACTGAGTGTATTCGTGTGGACGGCGTTCGCTCACTGGTCCGGCAGCAGGAGCGAGCCACAGCAAGCTGGCAAAGATGGTGTTTCTTTAATATAGACCTATTTTGCTGGAAACGCAAGAGAAATCGGCCAAATTTTTTCAAAAATTTTTTTACGCCGCAATATTATGTAAATCGTATTATGTCTACCTCGGAAACAGAACCGGTGCTGAGGCCGCAAAAGCACAGGATGTTGTAGCGCAACAGCCTGCGGTCTCAAAATGTTGAGTCCGCAGGCTGTGTGTTGATTTTTTACATTTTTTGGGCAGCGGTTCACTCCCCTGCCATGCCCGCCCGGATGGCTTTCATGGCGATGGCGCACTCCAGACGCTTGCGCTGCATATCGCAGCCAAAGCGGTTTGGTTTTTTTATGTCGCCGTTGACAAGCAGGTTGGACGCGGAGCACCCCCCGCTGCAATAGAACCTGGCCCAGCAATTTTTGCAGTCGGGCCGGGTATAGATGTTCAGCCCCGCGAATTTCCGAGACAGCTCCATATCAAAGGTTCCATCATAGAGACTGCCCAGCTTATACGCCTCATTGCCCACAAACTGGTGGCAGGGATAGATGTCCCCCTCGGGGGTGATGGCCACGTACTCGCACCCTGCCCCACATCCCCTCATCCGCTTGATGACACAGGGACCCTGGGACAGGTCCACATTGAAGTGGAAGAAGTTCACGTCATCCCGCTTCAGCAGCTCCGCCGCCAGGTGCTCATACTCAGCCAGGATTTTGGGCAGGTCCTCCTCCCGGAAGGCGTAGCCGCAGTCGGGGCTGCCCACCACCGGCTCCACCGACACATGGCGGAATCCCTGGTCGGCGATGTGCATCACATCGGCGGCAAAGTCCGGGTTGTGCCGGGTGAAGGTGCCGCGCAGATAATAGTCCTTCTCTCCCCTGCCCTCCACCAGCTTCTGAAATTTGGGCAGGATCACGTCATAGCTGCCGCCGCCGCTCACCGTCTTGCGCATTCTGTCGTTGACCTCGGGCCGCCCGTCCAGGGACAGCACCGCGTTGGACATCTCCCGGTTGATGTACTCGATATTCTCGTCGTTGAGCAGCATGCCGTTGGTGGTGATGGTGAACCGGAAGTTTTTTCCGCGCTCCTTCTCGATGGAGCGGGCGTATTCCACGGTGGCCTTGACGGTATCCATGGCCATCAGCGGCTCGCCGCCGAAAAAGTCCACCTCAATGTTCCGGCGGCTGCCGGAGCGCTCAATGACAAAGTCAATGGCCTTTTTCGCCGTCTCCACGTCCATGGTCATGCGGTGGCCGGTGCCGAAATCACCGGTGGAGGCGAAGCAGTACTGGCAGCGCAGGTTGCAGTCATGGGACACGTGAAGGCACAGGGCCTTGATGGGGGCGTCCTGCTGCATAAGGGTAGCCGCGGTCGGGTCGATGTAGTTGTCGTCGGTAAACAGCAGGCCGTTGTTCTGGAGCTCCAGCAGCTCCGCCCATGCCTCATCTACAACGGCAGGGGTATACTGGGGCAGCTTTCCATAGATTTCCGGGGGACAGGCGTCGGCCATGGGGGCGTCCTGCAGGGACAGCACATCGTAAGCGGCCCGATCCAGCACGTGGACAGCGCCGCTGTTCACATCCACCGCCACGGGCACGCCCAGACAGATAAATGTATGAACCATTTTGGATCCTCCTTTGATACGCAGAAAAAGGGTGGGACAAAGCCCACCCTTTCCGGCGCTCCAATGAATTACTTGTTATTCTCGCACTTCTGGTTGGCCACGGTGCAGGAGGTCTTGCAGGCGGACTGGCAAGAGGTCTGGCACTCGCCGCAGCCGCCGTGGGCCGCGCTCTGCTTCAGCGTTGCGCCATTCAAAGTCTGGACATGAGTCATAGGTAGTTTCCCTCCCATTCAAAATGTTGGCTTATTATACCACACTATAAAACAGATTTCAATACAATTATTTTTTCGACGGTTCACTTTGGCGTATGGAGATACCGCGGCGTTTCATCCGTCAAAATAGAAAAGCCTCCGCCGACATGATCAGCGGAGGCCGGAAGGGTTTTGTAAGGATCAGAAGTCCACCTCGGTGTCGTAGTAGCAGCACTTGAGCAGCTTCTCCATCTCCTCCACGGAGGGCTGGCGGGGGTTGGAGCCGGTGCAGGCGTCGCCAACGGCGTTGACGGCGATGTCGTGGAGCCGCTCAAGGAACACCTCCTCGGGCACAAAGCCCTGGTCGCAGGGGTAGCTGTCCGGGCCATACTTGCCAATGCAGTGGGGAATGTTCAGGTCGTCGTTCATCTTGCGCAGGAACGCGATCAGGTTGGCGATCTTCTCGTCCAGGCTGCTGCCGCCCAGGCCCATGAAGTCGGCGATCTCGCCGTACCGCTTGGCGGCGGTCTCGTCCTTGGCGTTGAAGGCGATGACCTTGGGCAGGTACATGGCGTTGGCCGCGCCGTGAATGATGTGGGCGCCGTAGTCGGCGAAGACCGCGCCGGTCTTGTGGGCCATGGAGTGGACGATGCCCAGCAGGGCGTTGGAGAAGGCCATACCGGCCAGGCACTGGGCGTTGTGCATGGAGTCGCGCTTGGCCATGTCCCCGTTATAGGAGTCCACCAGGTCGTTCTGGATCATCTTGATGGCGTGGAGGGCCAGAGGATCGGTATAGTCGCAGTTGGCGGTAGACACATAGGCCTCAATGGCGTGGGTAATGGCATCCATGCCGGTGTGGGCCACCAGCTTCTTGGGCATGGTCTCGGCCAGGTCGGGGTCCACAATGGCCACGTCGGGGGTGATCTCAAAGTCGGCGATGGGGTACTTGATGCCCTTCTGGTAGTCGGTGATGATGGAGAAGGCGGTCACCTCGGTGGCGGTGCCGGAGGTGGAGGAAATGGCGCAGAAGCGGGCCTTCTTGCGCAGAGCGGGGATGCCAAATACCTTGCACATCTCTTCAAAGGTGATGTCCGGGTACTCATACTTGATCCACATAGCTTTGGCCGCGTCGATCGGGGAGCCGCCGCCCATAGCGATGATCCAGTCGGGCTGGAACTTCAGCATGGCGTCCGCGCCCTTCATGACGGTTTCCACAGAGGGGTCCGGCTCGATGCCCTCGAACAGCTCCACTTCCATACCGGCTTCCTTTAAGTAAGAGATCACCCGATCCAGGAAACCGAACTTCTTCATGGAGCCTCCGCCCACGCAGATCATCGCGCGTTTGCCGTCGAAGGACTTCAGGGCCTCCAGAGCGCCTTTGCCATGGTACAGGTCACGGGGAAGAGTAAAACGTGCCATTTGAATTACCTCCAATTCATGTTGGGCCATGACTGCCCAAAATCTGTTAACATTTTAACATTTTCCGTCATCGATTGCAATAGCAGGGTGGCAGTTTTCACAAAATGTTTCCTTTCTGTTCTCTTAACGAAATCTTTTGTTTTTCCCCTATGGCTTCTTAACCCTTTTTCTGTATACTGTCCGTACTGAGACAGATAGTACAGTTGAACATCAAAAATTCTGACAGACAGTACGCAATACGGAGGTAATTCTTATGTCGATCTTGGAAGTCAATCATGTCAAAAAGGTCTATTCCACCCGCTTTGGGGCCCAGAAGGTAGAGGCCCTGTCCGACGTGTCCTTCACAGCGGAGGACGGGGAGTATGTGGCCATCATGGGCGAGTCCGGTTCGGGCAAGACCACCCTGCTGAACATCCTGGCCGCGCTGGATAAGCCCACCGCCGGGTCGGTGCTGCTGGCGGGACGGGAGCTCACCGCGGTGCAGGAGAAGGAGCTGGCCGCCTTCCGCCGGGACAACCTGGGCTTTGTGTTCCAGGACTTCAACCTGCTGGACACCTTCAGCCTGCGGGACAACATCCTCCTCCCCCTAGTGCTGGCGGGGAAAAAGTACCCGGAGATGAACCGCCGCCTCACTCCCCTGGCGGAGACGCTGGGCATCGAGAAGCTGCTGGACAAATATCCCTATGAGGTGTCCGGCGGGCAGAAGCAGCGCTGCGCCGTGGCCCGGGCCCTCATCACCCAGCCCCAGATCGTGCTGGCCGACGAGCCCACGGGGGCGCTGGACTCCCGGGCGGCGGACGGCCTGATGGATCTGTTCACCAAAATCAATATGTCGGGCCAGACGGTGCTGATGGTGACCCATTCCACCGCCGCGGCCAGCCGGGCGGGCCGGGTGCTGTTCATCCGGGACGGCATGGTATACCACCAGCTCTATCGGGAAAACCGCACCGACGGCCAGATGTACCGACTCATCACCGAGACTCTCACCCGGCTCACCGACGGAGGTGAGAAGCGTGCGTAACGGACTTTATCCCAAGCTAGCGGCCCGGAGCATGAGGCAGAACCACCGCTTTTTCGTTCCCTATCTGCTGGCGCTGGCGGGGCTTACCGCCGCCTTTTACGTCATGTCCGCGCTGTCCTTTGACCCCGGCGTGGCGCAGATGCGGGGCTTTGCCTATGTCCAGGTCATGATGCAGCTTGGCATGATGGTGGCGGGCATCCTGTCCGCCGTGCTGCTGCTGTATATCAACAGTTTTTTGATGAAGCAGCGCAAAAAGGAGCTGGGCCTCTACAACATCCTGGGCATGGGCAAGGGGAACATCGCCCTCATCCAGTGCTGGGAGAGCCTGTACACCGCCCTTGTCGGCATCGTGGGCGGGCTGATCCTCGGCGTCATCCTCCACAAGCTGGCCACCGTCGCTTTGACTGCCCTGCTGCAATTCTCCATCCCGTTTAATTCCTCTTTTTCCCTGCCCGCCATGGTCGTCTCAGCGCTGTTTTTTGGGGCGCTGCTGGTGCTGGCCCTGGTGCTCAACCTGTTCCGGGTGCGGCTGTCCAACCCCATTGAGCTGCTCCACGGCGGCAGCGTGGGCGAAAAGGAACCCCGCACCCGCTGGCTGCTGGCGGTCATCGGTGTTCTGGCCATGGGCGCGGGCTACTTCATCGCCGTCACCACCAAGGACCCCACTTTGGCTATGCTTCTCTATTTCCTGGCTGTCATCCTGGTCATCATCGGCACCTACTGCCTGTTCACCGCCGGCAGCATCGCCCTGCTGAAAATGCTGCGGAAAAACAAGGGATTCTATTACCAGACCGGCCACTTCATCGGCGTGTCCGGGATGCTCTACCGCATGAAGCGCAACGCCGTAGGGCTGGCCAACATCTGCATTTTGTCCACCATGGTGATGGTCATGATCTCGGGCACCCTGTCCCTCTATCTGGGCCAGGGGGAGATCATCGCCGCCCAGTACCCCGCCAGCCTTAACATGATCGTCAGCTTCGACCCCGGTCAGGGGCAGGCGCTGGATTTAGACGGGGCGCGGAACCTGATCTGGCAGTTCACCCAGGAGCATGACGTGTCCATCACCGACCTGAGAGCAACGCAGTTCCTGCGCTTTAACACGGCGCCCGACGCCGGTATCAATCAGCTGGATGTGGGCCGTGACGATTCCGCCGATAAGCGCGCCCTCTATGTCCTCACCGCCGCGGACTATACCGTCCTCACGGGCAAGCCCGCTCCGGAACTGGTTGCTGGCGAGGCGGCGGCCTGCGGCCCGCTCCCAGACGGCTTCGGTTCCACCGTCACCCTCCAGGGCTTCCAGGACGACACCGCAAGCGGATCCGGGGAAACCTTCTCTGTGGTTCAAACCCTCCCCGCTGTAAGCCACTTTTCTATTACCTTTGACATGGTGCAGCCGCTGTGCCTCGTAGTGCCCGACCAGGCGGCACTGGATCGCGTCTGGGCCCTCCAGTACAACGCACTGGGCGAGAACGCCGCCAACCTCACCGCCGTCCTGCTGGCGGACTTGGACTGCACCAACGATGAGGAGATCGACCTGCTGTATGCCTGGGTGGATGCCTCCTGGGACTACGAGGACTTTTACGCCGGTACCGGCGACTGGGAGTCCTGGCGGGTGGAATCCCGGGCCGAGATGGCGGTGGACGGCTACTCCATGGCCGGGGGCTTCCTGTTCCTGGGCATCGTGCTGGGCATCGTGTTCCTCATGGCAACGGTACTCATCATCTACTACAAGCAGGTGTCTGAGGGATACGAGGATCAGGGCCGGTTCGAGATCATGCGCAAGGTGGGCCTAAGCCAGAAGGAGGTCAAGTCCTCCATCCGCAGCCAGGTGCTCATTGTGTTTTTCCTGCCCATCGTGGTGGCGGCGATCCACCTCCTGTTCGACTTCAACCTGGTGGCCCGGATGCTCACCATGTTTGGCGTGCGCAATGTGACCACCGTGGCGCTTTGCACCGGTGGGGCGCTGGCGGCCTTCCTGGTGGTGTACGCCGTTGTCTATCTGCTCACCGCCCGCACCTACTACAAGATCGTCCGATAACGCCGCCCTCTCCGTCACCGA
Source organism: Clostridiales bacterium (assembly GCA_014799475.1). GTDB lineage: Bacteria > Bacillota > Clostridia > Oscillospirales > Oscillospiraceae > Enterenecus. The sequence continues at coordinate 66,883 of JAAVHX010000043.1, forward strand.
AAACGTCCGTCCACACCTTCTGTGGGCGGACATTTTTCGGCTTTTTCCTTGTTCCCTCTTGACGGTCTCATATCCTCGTGCTATGCTAGGATTTACGCTCATACTACCATGTTTGAATCGAGGAATGAAAATCATGTCTATTCTCAAGGGCCGTCTGGGGGCCCAAAACCCGTCGCTGACGGAGGGCTCCATCATCCGGGGGATCGTATCCTTTGCCATTCCCCTGTTTCTGGGGCAGCTGCTTCAGCAGCTTTACAACCTGGCCGACGCCTGGGTGCTGGGCAATTTCGCCGACAACGGGGCCTTTGCCGCCGTCAGCTCGGGCGGCAGTCTCACCTTCCTGGTCATCGGCTTCTTCAACGGCATCGCCATCGGCGGCGGCGTCATCATTTCCCGCTACTACGGAGCCAAGGACGAGGAGAACGTTGTCCGGGCCATCCATACCAATTTTCTGTTCGGCATCATCGCCTCGGTGCTGTCTACCATAGTAGGGCTTCTGCTGGTGCCCCGGCTGCTGCTCATCATGAACACGCCGGAGTCGGTGTTGCCCTACTCCCTGATCTATTTCCGCATTTACTTCGGCGGGGTGTTCACCGTTATCCTTTATAATATCTGTATGGCTATCATGCGCTCCCTAGGGGATAGTTTACATCCGCTGTACTACCTCATCATCTCCTCCGCGCTGAACATGGTGCTGGATCTCCTGTTTGTGGCGGTGTTTCATTGGGGCGTGGCGGGGGCCGCGGCCGCCACCGTCCTCACCCAGGGGATCAGCTTCCTCCTGTGCCTATGGCGGATGTGCCGGCTGAAGGATTACACCCGGCTGGATTTCCGCAAGCTGCGCATCTACCCAAACATTCTCTCCCAGGTCATCCGCCAGGGCCTGCCCACCGGCGTGCAGAACGCCGTTATCAGCATCGGCAATCTGGTGGTGCAGAGCAACATCAACTCCTTTGGAGAGTACGCCATGTCGGGCCACGGGGCCTATGCCAAGATCGAGGGCCTGGTGTTCCTGCCCATTATGAGTATGTCCATGTCCCTGCCCACCTTCATCAGCCAGAACCTGGGGGCACGGCAGTATGACCGGGCAAAAAAAGGCGCCATATTTGGCATCCTGTCCGGCGTGGTGCTGGCGGAGCTCATCGGAGTGGTGTTCCTCTTCGCCGCCCCCCCTGCCCTGGGCTTTTTCGTGGATGAGCCGGAGGCCATTCGGTTCGGAGCCATCCAGTCCCGGACTGTGGCACCCTTCTTCTTCCTGCTGGCCTTTTCCCATTGCGCGGCGGGTGTGCTTCGGGGGTGCGGCAAGTCCTTCATCCCGATGGTCACCATGCTGGCGTTCTGGTGCTGCGTCCGGGTGACCTACGTCACCTTGGCGATCCGCTTTTTTCCGGTGTTCTCCACCATTTCCTGGGCCTATCCCCTCACCTGGTCGCTCAGTTCGGTGGTGTTCCTGCTGTTCTTGCTGAAATCGGACTGGCTCCACGCCTTCGACATTGGAAAAGAACAAACCTGAAATGAGGCGGCGGTCAGCATGACCGCCGCCTGTTTTTTGAACCTCCCCGCCGTTCTGTTCATAGAATGGGGCAAAGGAGGGCAAATTTATGAAAAACACCTGCCTGCTCAGCGAGGACTCGAAACATTACTTATGCTGTTTTTATCAGACCCTGGATGAGATGATTCAGGCCATGACCACCGCGGGCCTTAACCAGAGCATCTCCCATAACTTCGCGGTCCAGATGGTCCCTCATTGCCGGGCCGCTGTCCAGATGTCCAACAATGTCCTGCGGTATACGGAAAATCCCGCCATCCGGCAGGCCGCGCAGCGCCTTATGGAGGAGCAGACCCAGGCCATCGACCAGATGGAGGCGGTCCTGCCCGCCTGTGGGCAGCTCACCAACGCCCAGATGGATCTGCGGCTCTACCAGCGGCGGATGGATCTCATCTGCCGGGAGATGTTTGCCAGCATGGGCGCTGTCCCTGAGAGCAACCGGCTGGGCGCTGTCTTTGCGCGGCAGCTGCTGCCCCATTGCCAGGGGGCCATCCGTATGGCGGAAAACGCCCTGAAATACGATGTGTCCACCGAACTGGTTCCCCTGCTGCGCGCCATTGCCGCACAGCAGCGCCGGAGGACAACGCAGCTGCGCGCTTTACTCAACCGCGCGGGATGTCAAGGGCGGTAAGCTTGCTTTTTTCCCTTTCATCTGCTATACTATTTACCCACGGCTTTTCCGGCCATGGAACACCGCCAGAGAGAAGGAGTGACGCCCATGTGGGCAGAGAACAGCGTATTTTATCAGATTTATCCCCTGGGGTTCTGCGGAGCGCCCTGGGAAAACGACGGCGTCCCCGTCAACCGCATCGGTAAAATCGGGGACTGGGCCGGCCATATCCAAAAATTGGGGGCCGACGCGGTCTACCTTTGCCCCATTTTTGAAAGCGACCGCCACGGCTATGACACCCGGGACTATCGCAAAATCGACTGCCGCCTGGGCACCAATGAGGACTTCGCCCAAGTGTGCCGCACCCTCCATGACCACGGCATCAAAGTGGTCATAGACGGGGTGTTTAACCATGTGGGCCGGGGCTTCTGGGCTTTCCGGGATGTGCAGGAGAAACGATGGGACTCTCCCTATAAAGACTGGTTCCACATCAATTTTGACGGCAATTCCAACTATAATGACGGTTTTTGGTACGAGGGCTGGGAGGGCCACTATGAGCTGGTGAAGCTCAACCTGCGCAACCCCGCTGTGGTGGACTACCTGCTGGACTGCGTGCGCTTCTGGGTGGAGCAGTTTGGCATCGACGGCCTGCGGCTGGACGTGGCCTACTGCCTGGACAAGGATTTTCTCCGCCGCCTGCGCTGGTTCTGTGGGGAGCTGAAGTCCGACTTCTTCCTGGTGGGTGAGACCCTCCACGGCGACTACAACCAGTGGGTGGGAGACGGCCTGCTCCACTCCTGCACCAACTACGAGTGTTATAAGGGACTGTACTCCAGCTTTAACTCCATGAACCTGTTTGAAATCGTCCACAGCCTGAAGCGGCAGTTTGGCCCGGAGCAGTGGACGCTGTACAAGGGCAAGCATCTTTTGTCCTTCGTGGACAACCACGATGTCACCCGGGCGGCCACCATTTTGCAGAATCCGGCCCATCTGCCCCTGCTGTACGGCGTGATGTTCGGAATGCCCGGCATCCCCTGCCTGTACTACGGCAGCGAGTGGGGCGCACAGGGGGACAAATCCCATGGGGATGACGCCCTGCGGCCCAGCTTTGACCGGCCGGAGTGGAACGAGCTCACCGACCGGATCGCCGCCATGGCCCGCGCCCACAGAGAGAGCGAGGCGCTGTGCTGGGGCGACTTCAAGGATCTGGTGCTGACCAACAAGCAGGCCATCTTCCAGCGCCGGAGCGAGCATGAGCGGGTATTGGTGGCGGTGAACGCTGACAGCCAGCCCTATTGGGCCTACTTTGACGCCGGGTGCGGTCAGGCGGTGGATCTGCTCACCGGCCAACCCCACGACTTCGGCGGCGGCAGCGAACTGCCCCCCTACAGCATATTCTTCTGGAAATGCGAACACTAAAAAAATCCCCGAGAGCGATGGGCCACCCCGCATAAGGACAACAACAAAATAACCATTCAGAGCAATGCAAAGAGCAACAACCGCCTACCTGCGGTTGTTGCTCTTTTATATTATAATTTCGTTAAGATCATAATGCTAATTACCGTCATAAAAAAGTTTTATCTTTATCCAGCCTGATTGTATGTCCATCTTCCTCGAATATCGAACGGTTTTTGCAATATTTCTTCACGTATGCCTTTAGTGCGAGTTCCCATGCGTTCATAATAAGAAGTGTAACTGTTTCGTAACGGTACGCAATATTGGGCTTATTATGTATTTCAATGGCTGCAAAATAGGCAGCAATCGAATTCTTGACTAAATTACTCTGAACCATCTTACGCTTTACCATATTCGTAACCACCTCCACAGAACAGCATTTTGCCCAAATTTTTTGCTCACTCCCCCAACAGGGAAACTTGCATCCAGTCCTCCACGGGGCACCTTATGTTAGCTACTCTCTTTTAATCAATGGTTGCTTTAATCCGATTGCACAACAGTGGGGGAATATCAGCCTCTGTTTTCCACATGATTGTATTCTTCTGTGCTATATCAAAATGAAGTTTTATTCCATCTTGGCACAGCTGAATGACAGGTTTTCCCAATCCCATGGCATACCCTTCTTCAAAGTAAGCGCCATTGTTTTGATGGGTTAGATCAACCACCACAAATTTACTATCCTTGATATACTTCAGCAGCTCTGGTGTAATAAAATCATTGTGCTGGACTTCATCAATAAAAATGGCAATGTACCCCGCTGATGTAATTCCCATACGAATGGCTTCCCTCAACAACTTTGTATCATTACCAAATTTCATTGCCACGAAAACATTTTTGCCATTTGCTGTGTTTCTTTGAATTTCATCAACTTTTGCATATCCCTGCGGGGTAAGTCTGAGATGTTGCCATTCACCATGGAGAAATGTTAGTTGATCTTCAATATACCCTTGTTTGGCAAGATATTTTAATATGTATTCCCCTTCGTCCCGGAGTTCCTCTTCTGCACGAAATTTTGTGGAGAGGTTTGGATTCTCGCACCTGTCCAAAAACAAAAAACTGAACAATTCGCTTTTAGAGAACTTGATTGTTTGACCAATATGTTTTGTGCACTTATATATGTAGAGCAAGATCGCATCTACTTTTTCAGGAAGTGTCTTTGGATACCAGTTTTCAACAGTCTCGTAATCAATATGCACCACTTTCTCGTCCCAGTTTTGTTCATTTGCCACACTATTATAGTCAGTCGGATAGCTGCCCTTATTATATATCAAATAAGCAGCAATATGGTTGCAATTCACTGCTTTCCGTGAGTCATCCAAAGCATACTCAAAGCACCCACAAATTGGGCAAAAAAAGTATGCCGAATCCTTTGCCTCATTCATTTTAAAAAGAACCAAAGTATTACAAAACGGACATTCACTATTTTTAATGCTGGGCACTTGCGTCACCTCACAAAATAGTTTTTAGTAGCTCCCCCGCCCATTCCTCCGCTGGATCATTTGTTCCCAACTCACCACGGAATGCACGGGCTAAAATCGCCTTTTTCATTGTGTCGATCTGGGCAAGAACAGCTTCGGCGGTTTCCTTGGCGTGCTGCTCTTTGGCAAAAGATACATCTAGAATTTGAACAATTTCTTTTTGCTCAGGAAGCAGAGGAATCTGCAATGGGTATTCTTCCAGAAAGCTTTTAGGGACCCGTTGCTGACCTACTGCGCCAGCCATAACAGCCTTCGCTTCATCCCGAAAGTGTTGATCGCGAAGCAGGTGATACAGGTAGCGGTTATATAGCTTTGGAGTACATCTAAGCACAAAAAATTCTGTTGTTCCAAATCCAATATTGTTGACTAGTTTACCAATAACAGCCGATTTCCCATTTTCCATACATGGCGTAATTTTTGCAAAAACTACGTCACCTTCTGAAAAATTAGTAAATCCAGTACGGACTTCTTTGAGTAGTCTGGTTTGCGGTTCAGTAATTTCTCCATAAATTTCAGACAAAGCTGGCATAGGGAAGAAGGAAACTTCTAAGTTGTCAGGTAAATCCATCGTATTGATTTTCTTCGGATTCACCTCGCATATATCGGCTAATGCTACACTTTCCCAGCTGTCCAGCACAACCCCATGCTCTTTTCTCCACTGCTCTGTCAGCTCTCCCGTAAACGCCTTATGCAGAATCGCAGACTTCCGCAGTTCAAAACCGCCCACAACCGCCTGGGCCTTTTCCTTCGCCTCGTCCAGTTTGGTAAACAGGCTTTCAATACGGGCAACAATGCGTTGCTGTTCGGCATAAGGGGGAAGAGGCATTGCAAAAGTAGATAAATCATCCTTATTAAATCCTGCTTGTGCGGTCCTTGAAATCTGCATTAAAGGCGCTTGAAACGATTCTGATTGAAGCATCCAATAAACATATCTTCGACACAGTACATCATCAGAAAAAATAGTTTTTGCTAATGCGACATTATAGACCCCTTTTAGCCCCGTACATATTCTTCCTAAAGAGGCTCCGTATCTCGCAATCATAATATCATTTTCATTAAAGTGACGCATTTTAGGGGTATCGGGAACATATACCGTATACTTATCAGTTGCAAAATCTCTTATCTGAGCTAAACGAATATACCCATCTTTACAAGTATCTGCAAATTGACTTTTGGGAGGTTGTGTGCCACCTTCAATATCAATCAAACTCGTAAAATAGAAATAGCACCAATTTTCAGGAACCGGATATGGCTGTTTCGCAGCTGGCACAAGTGCCTGCTGCAGTTTTTCTTCTGGCGACAGTTCCTTTGCTGTCTTTTTCCCTCTTGCCATATCACACCTCCGAGCTTTGCAGGGCTTTCAGCTCATTCACCACGCTTTGCAAGAGGTCAACCGCTTCTTCCAACTGTGCTATAGCTTCCTCACCGCTCTCAATCGGGTCAGGCAAATCGGCATAGTCAACGATGGAATCATCCCGGATCAGTCCCAGGTCAAGGCTGTTACCCTTTTCCGCAATTTGGTCACGGGTGAATACACTCCACCGCTCATCCTGCACGGAGTGACGATCTGCGGCCTCATACGCCGCCTCAAAGTCTGCGAAATGTTCGGTTTTCAGCGGGTTGGTTTTGCCGAAAGAGGGCATATTGGTGCGCAGATCATAGAACCAGACTTCCTGTGTGTTTCCCTTGTCCGCTTTGCCGCGGGTGAAGAACAGCACATTGGTCTTGACCCCCTGTGCGTAGAAAATGCCAGTGGGCAGGCGTAAGACCGTATGCAAATTGCACTTGTCCATCAGGTCAATACGGATTTTCTCACCCTCGCCGTCCGCAAAGAGGACGTTATCAGGCAGAACCACAGCGGCACGGGCTTTCCCATCCACTTTTAGGCTGCGGTAAATGTGTTGCAAAAAGTTCAACTGCTTGTTGCTGGTGGTGTAGGTGAAGTCATCACGGGTGGCACGCTCGCCTCCCTTTTTTGTGCCGAATGGGGGATTTGTGAGAACCACATCATAGCCCCTCATTCCCTTGCCGAGATTGGACAGGGTATCGCCCAGCGTGATCTCCCCTTCCATATCGTGCAGCATGGCGTTCATCAGGGCAAGACGGTGGGTGTCGTGTACCAGCTCCGTGCCTGTAAAAGCCTCTGTACGCTCAAAGGCTGCAGTATCTGCGTCAAGGTCAAAGAAGTCGTCGGTCTGGGCCGCAACGTATTGATGGGCTGCGATCATAAAGCCAAATGTACCGCAAGCGGGGTCGTTGCAGCGCTCCCCCGGCTGGGGTCTCACCAGACGGGTCATGACGTCAATCAGCACACGGGGCGTAAAATACTGCCCCGCGCCCGACTTTTTCTCGTTGGCGTTCTTCTCCAAAAGGCCCTCATACAGATTGCCAAGCCCTTCTTCGCGGGCAGAAAACCAGTCTAGTCCGTCAATGGTGGTGATAATTTTTTCAAGGTTTTTCGGCTCGTCAATATTGGTGGCTGCGCCCTGGTAGATTTCCCGCACACGGCCTGTGCAATTTTCACCCAAGTGGTTCAGCAGCTCCTTATAGAATTTCTTCAATTCAATGCCGCTCTTTGCAGTCAGCTTGTCCCAGCGGTAGGCTTCGGGGATTTGGCTCTCCGCCCCCGTTTCCTTTGCCATTTTCAAGAAAAGAATGTAGGTCAACTCTGTCACATACTGGTGATAGGTGATGCCGTCATCACGCAGAACGTTGCAGAGGTTCCAGAGCTTAGAGACAATTTCTTGTGTTGTCATCAGAAGTTGCCTCCGTTTCGCTGTTGGTCAATAGCAGCTTGCACAGCGATCTCGGCAAGGCAAGCATTTATAGCCTCCTGCTGATATTCGGGCTCAATGTCTCTGGCTGCCTTAAAATAGTCCGAGATTGCTTTCACCATATCTCCAATTTTCTTCTGCTGTTCCCAATGCTTGCGTTGCGCTTCTGCTTGCTGTCGCTGGGCTTCAAGCTGCTGCAAATAGGTTGGATTCACATAGGTGGGATTGTAAATGCTGTATGGGTACTGGTTGTAAATCATGCAATTTTTCCTCCGTCATCGTACAAATACTCGTTAAGTTCCAAGATAATGCTTTCTAGTTTGTTGCCAAACACTTTGTTAATCTTCGCAAAACCGCCCTGTGCCTTAAAGCGACCATCCTCATCAAATACGTCCACATTCAGCACAGATTCTTCCATCAGGTACTTTTCCATTCTGGTAATCCAGTTGAGTTCCTGCTTTGAGAAATTATGTGCCTTTTTCAGCTTGTCCATTGCCCGTCTGATCCGGGCCTCATGGGAAATCAGGGTGGAGCCGATGGCATATCGGCGTATCAGGCTAATAATATCGGCGGTAATTTCCTCGTTGGTCATCTGAGAAATCGCTGCATTGAGCTGCTGGGTGGTAAAGCCCTCCCTATCCAGTGTCAGGCGCAGAGATTTCAGGCTCTCACGGGTCAGCTCCTTTGGCCTTGTACAGACAATATTCAGGGCCGCAATCTCGTTTAAATTAGTCTTGACATAGGCTGCGAATGCGTCCAGATAATCTTCTGGTCTGCTGCCGCTGCCATAGCCCCTGCTGTGCTTCAGAAGCTCATCTTCATGGTCAGAGATCACAACCGGGCGGCGTCTGTCTGCTCTGAACTGTCCCAGCATTTTGAATAGCGACCTACTGGCAAGCAGCCGGTTCTTTGCGTCCTCTGGTTTGCGCTGCTGAATATCGGCAATGAACTGGCTCGGGTCTTGGCCTCCTGTCATGCTGGTAAAATGCTCCATGGTTTTGCTGTCCAAATGCCGCTTTTTCCGTTGCAGCTTGGCAATGATCTGATCTATCTGATGCTGAATCCTGCTTTCATCATCCATCACTTCCAGACCTTCCAAAAGCTGCTCAAATGTAGCATCAGGGTTGGCGACAACGGGTTTCATCGTGTTAACTGCTTCTAAGGAATTATAAACGCCAACAGGGTCGTAAATCTCAAAATGAGTCTTGTGGATTTCAGGGCAGAGGCGGGTCGCACGGCCCATCATCTGCTCGAACAGGATTCGAGATTTCACACGGCGCATGAATACCAATGTTGTGATTTCTGGGACGTCTATCCCCGTGGTCAGCAGATCAACCGTAACAACAACGCTGGGGAAGTGTTCATTCTTAAAGCGATTAATGGCTTGTTGGAGCTTTTTCTTGTTGCCGCCGCCTACAGAACCGGTAATTTTCATGATTGTGTCATTGTCCACGCCTGTCTCTGCATAAATCTCCTTCAAAATTTTTACGATCAAATCGGCATGGTCGTCATTGACGGCATAGATCAGCGTCTTGCCCTGTGTATCGGGGCTTTCAGGGTCAATATCACGGGCGATTTCAGCCAAAACCGTCCGGTTGAATGGCTCTGTTATGACTTGGCGGTTAAAAGATTCCACATCAAAATCCAATTCATCATCCAACAACTCAGCATTCGTGATTTCGCCAGTCACAGGATCATATACCACAACGGTATCGCCCTCTTTGTAGTGGATACCCTCTTTGCTCAACTTGGTAGTCAACTCATGAGGGGCATCATGGTCAACCAGATACCCTTCAATCACCGCCTCACGGTATGTATATTTGAACACGGGCTGTCCAAAAATTTCCGTGGTCTGAAGTGCCGGCGTTGCAGTCAGCGCAATTTTCACAGCGTCAAAGTATTCAACCACGCTGCGGTATTTGCTCTGGTAATCCAATTGGTCACGGTAAAGGATTTCATCCTCGCCCATTTCCTTATCCAAGATATAACCTCTATGCGCTTCGTCAATGATGACCAGATCAAAGTCGGAAACGGCGGGCATAGTGTCCTCACTGTTATACAGAATCCGCTTGACCATACTTTGGACTGTAGCTATCTGGATGCGGGTTTCGCGGTCTATTCCCTTATCTTCCAGACTCTTAATGTTGTAAATATCGTCAAGGGTCATTAAATCTTCCAGTTTAACATCCCTGAACACGTCAGAAGCCTGTTCGCCCAGGGATGTTCTATCTACAAGGAACAGGATTCTGCGAAAGCGACCTGTTTTCAGGAAACGATAGATCATACCCAGAATGGTACGGGTCTTGCCTGTGCCTGTTGCCATAGCAAGCAAAACGTTGAGCTGCCCGTTGATAATCGCACTCTCAGCGGCTTCAATCGCCCTGATCTGATACTCACGGAGATTCAAGCCGTCCTTGTCCCGTAACAGGTCATAGGACATTTTTTGCAATTCCTGATTCCGTGCAGCAATATCTTTATCAAGCAGTTCCATCATTCCGTTTGGGCTTATCCAGCCTTTCAAAGCCTTGGGCGCATTGTCAGGCTGCCTCAGGTCCAGAAACCATACACCGCTTTTGGTATCGTATTGCGCTAAGTATGGTCTGCCGTTGGTGGCAAAGGTGAACGGCACTTTGTAACTTCCCCACGTTCCGATCTGATAGACTTTATCGGTACTGCGGATATTTCGGGAATAGTCCTTGCACTGGTAGTCGATGACGGAGGGAATATCCTTGTGGATAGCCTTTGCCTCAATTGTGGCTACCATCTGCGTATCAACGAACAGGGCATAATCGACATAGCCCCGATTCCCAACGGTGGAATCTGTAGGCCATTCGGCAATCGCAATATTGTGCCCCTTTGCGGGACGTGTTCCCTTGGAGTAGCGCAACAGTTCCGTATCGGCCTCCCAGCCAACTTTACGGAGTTGTTCATCAATCAGGTATCGTGTCTCTGCCTCGGATTTGATTCTTCGGGTTGCGGCCTTACCTGATTGCTTTTTTCTGATTTCTTTTTCAACGACGGGAGCCGCCGCCGCTGCTTGTTCGGCTTCCTCAATCAACTGATCTTCTTGGGCATCTTTACTCTGGTTATCCCTGATGGCGGGCTCAGCTGTTTCAGATGGCATAACAAAGGGCTGATTCTGATAATTCCAGTCCCCATAGGTCTGCATAAACCACTCACAAAGGCTGTGGGCCATTTGTAGCAGTGCCTTGCCATCTGATACAGACTCATAGTTTTCGTGGACAGCCTTGTTTCGGGCCTTGCGCAAAGCATGAAGAATATCCACCAGATCTCGGGTCAAAAGTCCCTCCCGGGCAAGAATGTTAATGCGTTCCACAGCAGAATTGTCCTGGGGGAGGTTAATCCTGTCATAGATAAACATCAAATTGGCAATGGTTTCGCCAATCATACCAAGCTTCATTAGACAGGAATTGGAATCGGAATAGAGATATGCCTCCGCTGTTTCGCCAAACCGAGCCAAAACGGGAAAATTCTCATTTAAAAAACTGAAATTGCTTCCCATGTCCAATGTCCTCCCATATCCTTGGCAATATATACCGATTATAATTCATTTTTCGAGATAATACAATGGCAACTTTCCCAGTACAAACTGCAGTAGTCCACAATTGATGGCAATAATTCTGGGCTCAATATTCTATCGACAGGTTTCGCCTTGACAGCCCTTCCCATCGGAGTTATACTTGCAACGCAGCGATTTAATTGGAAATAATTGTTTTTTACTATTCTCATTAACAGGCTTTCTCGAAAGAGATTGGATTTCATTTATAGGCTTTCGCTGTACCCCAGGCGCGCCTGCGTCTGGGGTAAAAGTAAATGACCGTCCAATCAGATACTTTTTCGGGGAAGCCTGCCATGATTTCAGTTTGAGGGAGCGGGCCAAGGGAAGAGACACGACACAGCGCCGAGCAGGGTTGCCTGTCAGGAACCGGATTGGGTAGAACGGCAAACCTCAGTGGAGGCTGCATGGACAGGGTGTCAACATGGGCACCCACGTCGGATGAAATTCAGCAAATGCTGGGTAAAAAGGCGGGATAGGGAGTCATACATAACACCCAGTTGGCCGCTGTGTTGCCCAGAATAGGAGCTCCAAGATGCCTGATGTGTACAATGATACTCATTAGGCTTTTTCTTTGGGTGGGCAGCACATATATTGGCCTCCAATGGCACCGAACTGTGTACCGCTTCCTGTGTCTGGCATGACGAGGATGGCGAGGAGGATGCGCTGTCCCAGGTCAGAAAAACGCAGGGCTCCGTTTAGCAATAGCCTGTTGGAAGCGGCGGGCTCCGCCCGCCAACTCCAATCACTTTACCGCCTGGAGAAAGTCCCGCCAACGGCGGGGCCAGGAGCCACCGCCGCCCCTGGCGGCGGTGGCGCAAGCATCGCGTTTTGATGTCAGAACGCCGCTTGCAGGGGAAATCCCCTGACCCCAATGCCACCTGCGGGCGGGAACCTTTTGGCAGTGTTGCCCAAAAGTCTGCGACGGCAGCGCCAAGAACCGCTTTTGACAAGATTGTCCGAAGCGGTTCTGTATGGGTCTCCGACAAGATCATCGAATACAGCTATACCGCAAATCGGGTTTGACAATGTTGTCAGACCCGATTTTATTTGGACTTTTGGTAAGATTGCCGGAAGTCCACCAAGCACGCATCGGGTTCGGCAATGTTGCCAAACCCGATTGTGTGCAGCCAGAGGAAAGGGTTGACAACATTGTCAACCCTTCCACGCAAACAAAGGTCTGGCAATATTGCCGAACCTTCCCCGATCAAGTGTACCGCCCCGATCTGTCCCTGGGGATATATGGCGGGAGCAATTCAAAAACCGCTTTCGGCAACATTGCCAAAAGCGAGATGGGAGTGAAGAATATGAATAAACAGTCACATCGCACCTGTGTCCGTATGAGCGTTAAGGATTACGAATTACTGAAGGAAAAGAGCGCAGGTACTGGGCTGTCCGCCAATGCATGGCTGATGGCGCAGCTAGAAACCAACCGCCCCTTCCTGCACCGCGAGGAGGAAACCTGGCAGGTCATCCGCTTCATGGATGAGACGGGCCGTGAGATCAACGAGATCGCCCGCGATTTCAACAGCGGTCATGGCACAGCGGAGCAACTCCGGTACGCTGTTCGTCTTTTGGGAGATGTGTATGAGAGAATTTACGCGCTGAGAAAGAAGGGATATATCCGTGCCGCTTAAACGAAAAGGCCAAAGGCAGAAAGTCTGCACACCCAAGAAAGATTACAGCAGAAATATCTCTGTCCGCATGACAGAGGAGCAATACCAGCGTCTGCGGCAATACATGAAGCTGGCCCGACTGAGCAGCACAGCTTATTTTTGCCGCTTGATTCGAGAAGATGAGTTCAAGGGTCGTTTTCCAGATCTGAATCGTGCAATGCACGCCAGTGTTAACATGATCTATTCCAACGTGCTTCAAATATCGCGCCATCAGAGGGCAAGGGTAATGGACACCGAAGCCATCGGAAAGCTGGTTTTCCTGACGGATAGACTCTGCGAGGAAATCTATCTGCTTGCCAGTCAGAAATAGCCCTTTGTTGGCCCACAGAAGGCTTCGTGCGGCCTTCATTCGGCCCTGCGGGTATCCCTGCCCCACCCAGGCCGTCAGGCCCAACGTGGCCGAGTGTGACAAAATCGGGTTTTGTGAATTCACAAAGCCCGATTTCAGACAGGATTTCGAGCATCATACTGTCTGTCAAATAAAAATCATCGGATATGTTTTCATAGGATAAAAATCATGATTGGCGAAACGGCCAAGAAAGGAGGTTGTCGACCATAGACAAACCACGCAAATTCAATACCCAAGAAAACAGAACGGAGCGTATCCAAGTTTCCCATGGCAGGGCGATCCGAGTGGTATCCGTGTTATCGCCCTCGCTGTCCAAGCAGTCCAGAACAGAGACAAACCGGCATCCCAGGCTGGGAAACACAACGTCTGTGTACCGGCCTACCTCTACGAAGTCCCGTCCCAGGCGGGAGAGGTCTTTGACGAGGATGAGGTTGATAATGCCGTTCCGGGCGTCCTCCAGCATTTCCAGAAATCCGGGCCGCTGGAAGTTGCCCCCGCTGTACCCATCGTCACAATAGGTCTTGGTCTCCACCCAGCCGTTGAGCATGGCAAACTTGGAAAGCATTTCCCGCTGATTCTCGATACTGACAGATTCATCAGCGGGGATGTAATTCTTGGCCTTGGCAGAATTGGAGGCATCGTCCACGCTCAAACGGCAGTAGATGCCCACTTTATACAGCTTGTTCATACCGCCGCCCGCCTTTCCTGGGACAAGGCATCATCCACACAGCCAACGTAACGATAAAATACCTTTACGTCCTGGACACGGGTGTTGCCGCACTTTTGGGCCTCACCAACCTCGATACGGTCCACCAACTCAAACAGGATAGTCTCATCCAGTTCAGTGATTTCCGTATAGCGCCGGATGATCTCGGCCCACTGGTCGGCGTCATGGCGGTTCTCCAACTGCGCCCTGACTTTCTGCTCCAACTCCGGGAGGGCGGCGGCTTTCTGCGCCCGCTCCGTCTCGTACTTCTTCATCAGTGTCTGGAATACCGTGGGCGGGACAACGCCAGCGCATTTATCCTCATAGAGATTCTGCATCAGCTTTTCCAGCTCCGCGACACGGGCGGTGGCCACTCGAAACTCCTGCTCATAAGACGCCGCACGGCTGTGCTGCTCCTTATCCTTCATACGGATGATCTGTGCCAGCAGCCGTTCACGGTCATGGGCGGCATATCGGGCCTTCTCCCGAATGTCCTCCAGCACGATCTGTGTCAGCACATTCTCGTAGATGGTATGGATGGTGCAGGCACTTTTCCCGCTGCGGGAATAACTCCCGCACATGAAAGAACTGTACCGCCCTGGACTTCCATCTTTATAGGTGAACCGCTCCACCTGGTTACGCATTTTGAATCCGCAATCCGCGCAGTAGACCAAGCCGGTGAAAATGCTCTTGATGCCGTCCGATGTTTCGGACTTCCGCACTTTCTTCTGGTCGATGCTGACAACCGTATCCCATACCTCGCGGGAGATGATCGGCTCATGGGTCCCCTCCACACGAATCCACTGCTCTTTGGGTTTTGCTACCAGCTTTTTGGATTTGTAGGAGAGGGTGCCGCATTTGCCCTGGACCATGTTGCCGATATAGGCTTCGTTGCGGATCATCACCTTAACGGTGCTTTCATTCCACAGGTGGTTGACGCGGCGGGGATCAGTGCGGCCCTGGCGCTGATAGTACAGTTCACCGGGCGGCTGAACGCCCTCGGCATTTAAGGTGGTGGCGA
>JAAVHX010000044.1 GCA_014799475.1 Clostridiales bacterium
CCTCGTCGGTGCCAATCGGGAAGCCCTCTCTGCCGCGGACCTTGTCAATATCCGCCCTGGTCAGCTTTTTCCTTTCCATCTCTTTGTCCTCCCGGTGATTTTTACGAGGTAACCGTTACGGACAGACGGCTGTCAAGGGGAGACCCCGCTTGACAGCCGTCTGTGCTGTGCATGAATGCGTTTGACTTCAGTCAACAATGTCGACCGAGAGCTTTTTGCCCTGGCGCTGGGCCACCGAGCGCATCAGCGCGCGGATCTCCTTGGCGATGCGGCCCTGACGGCCGATCACTTTGCCCATATCGCCGGGGGCCACCCGGAGCTCCAGCACCGTCTCGGCGGGCGTCTCGTATTCGGAGACGGACACCGCGTCGGGATCGTCCACCAGGCTGCGGGCGATATAAATGAGCAATTCCTTCATGTGGCCTCCAGATTCTGATTACATACCGGCCTTTTTCAGCAGGTCGCGCACCGTATCGGTGGGCTGAGCGCCGGCTTTGACCCAGGCCTGGGCCCGCTCCACGTCGATGTTGACGGCGGCGGGATTCTGCCGGGGATCATAGGTACCGATCTCCTCGATGAAGCGGCCGTCCCGGGGATAGCGGGAGTCGGCGACCACCACGCGGTAGAAGGGGGCCTTCTTAGCGCCCATGCGGCGCAGACGAATCTTAACCATTGTATATTCACCTCCAAAAGTTGTTCGTTCATTTATGGTAAATGCCCTACAGAAAGAGCAGAACCAACAAGTTGCTGCGCTTTTTAAAACGGCAGTCCCATGCCCTTGAACTTTCCAAACAGTCCCTTGGCCTTCCTGGGGTTGGCAAACTGCCGGGTGAGCTGCTGGATCATGTCGAACTGCTTCAGCAGCCGGTTCACGTCCACCACCTGGGTGCCGGAGCCAGCGGCGATGCGCTTTTTCCGGCTGGAGTTGAGGATGTTGGGATTCTCCCGCTCATAAGGGGTCATGGACTGGATAATGGCCTCAATGCGCTTGAGGTTGCCCTCGTCCACCGACAGATCCAGCTTTTTGCCCCCCATGCCGGGGAGCATTCCGGCGATGTCCTGCATGGAGCCCATGCTCTTGAGCTGGATGAGCTGGTCATAGAAGTCGGCCAGGGTGAACTTGTTCTTGCGCAGCCGCTCCATCTGCTCAGCGGCTTTTTTTGCGTCCAGGTTCTGCTCCGCCTTCTCGATGAGGGAGAGCACGTCGCCCATGCCCAGGATACGGCTGGCCATGCGGTCGGGGTGGAATACCTCCACCGCGTCCAGCTTTTCGCCGATGCCCGCAAACTTAATGGGCTTGCCGGTGACCGCCCGGATGGAGAGGGCCGCGCCGCCCCTGGCGTCGCCGTCCAGCTTGGTGAGCATGACCCCGTCGATGTCCAGCGCGTCGTCAAAGGCCTTGGCGGCGGTGACCGCGTCCTGGCCGATCATGGCATCCACCACCAGCAGGATCTCGGTGGGGGAGACGGCCCCTTTGATGCGCCGCAGCTCGTCCATCAGCGCTTCGTCCACATGGAGCCGTCCGGCGGTGTCCAGGAACACCATGTCGTTTCCGTGCTTTTTGGCGTGCTCCACAGCGGCCTTGGCGATGTCTACCGGGTCGATCTGGCCCATCTGGAACACCGGGATGTCAAGCTGCTCGCCCACGACCTCCAGCTGCTTGATGGCGGCGGGGCGGTATACGTCGCAGGCGGCCAGAAGGGGCCGCTTGCCCTGTTTTTTCATCAACCCCGCCAGCTTGGCACCGTTGGTGGTTTTGCCCGCGCCCTGAAGGCCTACCAGCATTACAATGGTGGGCGGGGCGGAGGAGATGGCCAGCTTGCTGTCCCCGCCGCCCATGAGATCGGTCAACTCTTCGTTGACGATTTTGACGATCATCTGGGCGGGGGTGAGGGATTCCATCACGTCCTGTCCCACAGCCCGCTCCGTGACGGAGGCCACAAAGCTCTTGACCACTTTGAAGTTTACATCCGCCTCCAAAAGGGCCATTTTGATCTCCTTCATGGCCTCTTTTACATCGGCCTCGGAGAGCCGGCCCTTGCCGCGCAGGCGCTTGAAAACGGCGGATAGCTTGTCGGTGAGACTTTCAAATGCCATAACAGTTACTCCTGCTCCAGTTTGGCCACGTTTTCCTTGATGGCGCGGGCCAGCCCGTCCAGCATAGCGTCGTTGTAGCTGCGCTCATCCACGGCCCGAAGCAGCCGGTCGGCGGCGTCGTTGATGGCCGCGATAGCGGCCTTTGACTGCTGGAAGCGGCGGATGATGTGGGTTTTGTCCTCAATTTCCGTCATGGCCGCCTCGGCCCGGACAATGACGTCCCGCACACCTTGGCGGGAGATGCCGTAGTTTTCCGCGATTTCGGCCAGGGAGAGATCTTCATTGTAGTAGAGATCGTAGAATTCCCGCTGGCGCTCGGTGAGCAGATCGCCGTAAAAATCAAACAGCATGGCCATACGGTATGCCTGATTTTTCATGGAACCCCGCCTCCACAAGATGTTGTGTAAAGTCAATAAACTTTACAATGCGATACTATACCACAAGCTGTGCTAAAAGTCAAGGAGAAAATACCATGTTTTTCAAAGTGTTTCAAAAAAATTTACCTTACGGCGCAAAATAACAGGTGTCAAATGGAAACGGATGATGTATAATACTACCTTAGAGTAAAAACGCAGGAGGAGGAACACTATGCGACAGCATTGGAAACGGCTGGCGGACGGGGTAGAGCTGGCGGTAAACCAGACCGATAAGTTCAAGACCGGCCTTCTCGGGGTGACCCTTACCATTCCCCTTGACGCGGACACCGCCACCGCCGGGGCGCTGATCCCGGAGGTGCTTGGCAGGGGCAGCCGGAATTACCCGGATATGGAGAAGCTTTCCGCGGCGGCGGACGCGCTGTACGGCGCGTCTCTGGGCCCTGCGGTGCGCCAGCGGGGGGAGAGCCAATGCGTCAGCTTTTTGTGTAGCTTCATTGACGACCGCTATGCCCTGGACGGGTCGGCGGTGCTGGAGCCCGCGGCCAAGCTGATGGGAGAGGTGCTGCTGGACCCTGTCCTCCAGGACGGCGTGTTCCGCCGGGGTTATGTGGAGTCGGAGGGCGCGAACCTGGCCGACCGCATTCAGGCCCGGGTGAACGACAAGCGGAGCTGGGCCATTTTCCGGCTCATCCAGGAAATGTGCACGGGGGAAGCCTATGCGGTGGACAAGCTTGGGAACGCGGATCAGGCCAAAGCCATGAAGCCGGAGGAGCTGTGGGCGGCCTACCGATCCCTGCTGTCCGGGGCCAAGGTGAACTTCTATTATGGGGGCGGAGCCCAGCCGGAGCGGGTGGAGGACGCGGTCCGGCACGCGTTTGCCCCGCTGTTGACCGGGCGGGACGCCCCTGTGTGCTGCCAGGTGATCGCGGAGCCCCGCGGCCCCGTCCGCACGGTGACAGATGCCATGGACGTGACCCAGGGCAAGCTGGCCATGGGCTTCCGCACCGGCGGGATCACCGTGGAAAGCGAAGATTACCCCGTTTTGCTGGTGTGCAATACGCTGTTCGGCGCCGGCGCCAACTCCAGGTTGTTCCTCAATGTGCGGGAGAAAATGAGCCTGTGTTACTATGCTTCCTCCGCGCTGGACAAGCTCAAGGGGCTGATGGTGGTGTCCTCCGGGGTGGAATTTGCCCAGTTTGACCGGGCCCAGGAGGCCATTCTGGAACAGCTGGAGGAGATACGCCGGGGCCGCTTTACCGCCGAGGAGCTGAATGCCGCCATCCGCACGGTGTCCGGCGACCTGCGGGGGCGGCAGGACAGCCAGGGGCAGATGGAGGATGACCGGCTCACCGGCCTGTTGTTCCACTGTGCCGCCGGGGAGGGGGAGGCCCTCGCCCAGGCGGTGGAACGGGTCACAGCCCGCCAGGTGGCGGAGGTTGCCCAAAAACTGAAGCTGGACACCATATACCGTCTCACAGGGAAGGAGGGCTGAGCCGTGGACAAATTGGAGTACACCGCCTTGGGCCAGACCGTGCACCACTGTGTGCTGCCCAACGGGCTGAACATCTATGTGGATGTGCGCCCCGAGTACGGCAAGCAGTTCGCCTTTTTTGCCACCCGCTATGGGGGGATGGATCTGCGCTTCCGGGGCGAGGATGACGACTGGATGGAGACACCGGCGGGGGTGGCCCATTTCCTGGAGCACAAGACCTTTGATACGCAGGACGGAAACGCGCTGCAGATCATGGCCGCCAATGGCACCGACCCCAACGCTTTTACTTCCTGCGCCATGACCGGGTACTACTTTGACGGCGTGCGGGGCTTTGAGGAAAATCTGCGTACCCTGCTGTCCTTTGTGTCGGTGCCCTGGTTTACCCAGGAGAGCGTGGACAAGGAACAGGGCATCATCGCCCAGGAGATCCGAATGTACGAGGATGACCCCGGCTACCGGGCATATACCGGTATGCTGAAAGCGATGTATATCCACCATTCTGTGCGGACCAGGATCGTGGGGACGGTGGAGTCCATCTCCCACATCACGGCGGACACCCTCTACCAGTGCCACCGGGCCTTTTACCGGCCGGGAAACATGGTGCTGTGCGCGGCGGGGAATATTGACCCCCGGCGGGTGGCGGACATTGCCCGGGAGGTGCTGCCTGACGCGCCCGCCTCGATCGCTGTGACGGATCACGGCGGGCAGGAGCCGGTGGAGGTGGGGGAGAAGTTCGCCCGCCAAATCATGCCGGTTTCCATCCCCATGTTTGCCCTGGGATTCAAGGGAACGCCCGCGGCCGGAGGGGCCGGCCTGCGCCAGCGGCTGGTGGCCGAGCTGGTGTGCGATGTGCTGTTCAGCCCGTCCGCGCCGCTTTACAACCATCTCTATGAGCAGGGGATGCTGAACGGCTCCTTCGGCAGCTCTTACTACGCGTTCCCCGGCTGCGCCTGGATCATGGCGGAGGGGGAGAGCCGGGAGCCGGAGCGGGTGAGGGACGAGGTGCTGAAGGAGGCTGCCCGTCTGGGAACAGAGGGCATCGACCAGGCGCTGTGGGATCGGCTGAAAAACGCGGCTTACGGCTCCATGGTGCGCCACCTCAATTCCATGGAGGACACCTGCATCGAGCTTGCCGAGGCCCATTTCAATGGAGAGGACTATCTTAGCTTCCCCCAGGTATTCCAGAGCATTGACCGCGCCGACGGCGAGGCGCTGCTGCGGGAGTGGTGCGTGGAGGAGCGAACGGTCCTATCGGTGATCGAACCGGAAGAATAAACAGACATAGAGAGGAACGACCATGACAAATACAGTCTTTTTTCCCGGCCTTGGGCTGGAATTTGAGCTGAACCGGGTAGCATTTTCCGTTTTCGGCCACAATATCTATTGGTACGGCGTCATCATTGCGACAGGCTTCCTGCTGGCGGTATGCTACGGTCTGTGGCGGGCGCCCCGGTTCTCCATGGATCCGGACGTCATTACAGACGCTATCTTTGTGGTGGTGCCGTCGGCTATCATCGGGGCCAGGGCCTACTACGTGATTTTCAACCCCGCGGTCTGCTTCACTGCGGACGGTTCCTTCAGCCTGCTCAACGCCATTGCCTTCTGGGACGGCGGCCTGGCCATTTATGGCGGCGTGATCGGCACGGTGATCTCCGCGGTCATATTCTGCCGGGTGCGCAAGGTGGACTTCTGGAGCGGCATGGACATCACCGCCTACGGCCTGTTGATCGGCCAGATGATTGGCCGCTGGGGGAACTTCGTCAACGTGGAGTGCTACGGCGGGGTGACCACGCTGCCCTGGCGGATGTGCTCGGAGTCCATCGCCAATGATTTGCTGCGAGACGGCCTGCTGGAGTCACAGCAGATGTACGACAGCATTCTGGACGGCGCCTTAGGCGTCCATCCCGCTTTCTTCTATGAGTCCATGTGGAATCTGTTGGGTTTCATCCTGCTGGTGCTGATCGTGAGGCGGTGGGGCAGGAAATTCAATGGTCAGATGTTCCTCAGCTACGTGATCTGGTACGGTTTAGGCCGGGCGGTGATCGAGGGGATGCGCACCGACAGCCTGTACTTCTTCGGTACTGGGATCCGTTCGTCCCAGATGTTGGGTATTGTGTCGGCGGTAGTGGGGATCGGGCTGTTTGTGCTGCGGCTCAAGACCGCTGGGCCCGCTTCGCCGCCCTTTGTGAAGGTTCCCAATGAAGAAGTGCCCCAGCCGGAGGAAAGCGCCCCGGCAGCGGAGATTTTACCTGAAGGGGAAGAGGCGGCTCCTGCGGCAGATACCACCGTGCCGGAGCCGGAGGAGTCTGTCCCTGTGGCGGCTTCTGCCGAACCTGCCGCGCCTGAAGAAGAACAGAAGGAGGAGAAGCAAGATGGCGGCGACGCTGATTGATGGAAAGGCCCTGGCGGCCAAGCTAAAGCAAAATGTTCTGACAGAGGCCAAAACTCTGCCCCGGAAGCCCGGTCTGGCGGTGATCCTGGTGGGGGACAACCCCGCCTCCCGGGTATATGTGACCAGTAAGCGCAAGGACTGCGAGGAGTGCGGCTTCTACAGCGAAGAGTACGCCCTGCCCGCCGAGACCACCCAGAAGGAATTGCTGGCCCTGGTGGCCGAGCTGAACGGCCGGGCGGACATCGACGGCATCCTGGTGCAGCTGCCCCTGCCCAAAGGCTTAGATGAAAAAGAGGTGCTGTTGGCCATCGACCCGGCCAAGGACGTGGACTGCTTCCACCCCTACAACGTGGGTCAGCTCACCATCGGCACGCCCGTATTCCAGCCCTGCACCCCCGGCGGCGTGATGGAGATGCTCAAAGAATACGGCATTGATCCGGCGGGGAAGCGGTGCGTGGTGCTGGGCCGCTCCAACATCGTGGGCAAGCCCATGGCCATGCTGCTGCTCCACGCCCATGGCACGGTGGTGATGTGCCACTCCAAGACGCCGGACATGAAAGAACTGGCTGCCTCCGCCGACATCCTGGTGTCCGCCGTGGGCAAAACGGGGCTGGTCACCGCCGACATGGTGAAAGAGGGGGCGGTGGTCATCGATGTGGCCATGAACCGCAATGACGCGGGCAAGCTGTGCGGCGACGTGTGCTTTGAGGAAGCCGCTGTCAAGGCATCGTACATTACACCGGTTCCCGGCGGCGTGGGCCCCATGACCCGGGCCATGCTGATGAAAAACACCCTGACGGCGGCGAAGCTGCACCAGGGGCTGTAAACAATGAAGCGGGCAGCGCAGGCTGCCCGCTTTGCTTTTGCAAAAATTTTTTCAGCATATCAACAATTTGGGCCCGTCGATTGTGTATCAGACAGAAAGCCAAAAGGAGGAGTCCTGATGCAGCGTGGTATCCGTTCCAATGAGGAGCTGGCCAGCCTCTACCGGCGGCACTTCGGCATGGTCTACCAGATTTGCCTGGTGCTGATGAAAAACGTACCCGACGCGGAGGACGCCGCCCAGACGGTTTTCCGAAAGGCGATGGAGTACCCCAAGCCCTTCCGTGATCCGGAGCATGAGAAGGCTTGGCTTATCGTCACCGCCCGGAACGAGTGCCGCAACCAGCTCAAGCACTGGTGGCGCACCCGGCGGGCGGGGGAGGAGGCGCTGGACACGCTCACCTGGGAGCAGCCCGAACACCAGGAGGTGTGGGAGCAGGTGGCGGCGCTGCCCAAGCCCCAGCGGCTGGTACTCTATCTCCACTACTACCAGGGCTACACCACCGGGGAGATCGCGGATATGCTGGGGGAGAACCCCTCCACCGTGCGCTCCCGGCTGGCTCAGGCCCGGAAGAAACTGAAACTCAAGCTGGAGGAGGAAGGCTATGGACAGGCATGAACTGAACGAGATGTTCGACGGACTGACCCCTAATCCCGCGCGGGAGCGGGAATTGCTCAGAAAGCTCCTCCAGGACGGTGCGAGGAGGAACAAACCCATGAAAAATTGGAAACGAGTTGTGGTGGGTGCGGCAGCTGCCGCCCTGCTGGTGACGGCAGCTGCTGCGGCGGTTGTGCCGGGGCTGAGCCAAAAGCTGTTGGATTACCTGGGCATAGCGCCGGAGGATGCCCAGACCGTGGAGCTGCTGGCTCCTGGGGCCATGGCGGTGGACATCACCAAAGAGGACAACGGGGCCACGCTCCATGTGACCCAGGTGCTGAGGGACCGCACCTCTATCATGGTGCTGGCCGACTTCACCGCCCCGGAGGGGACGTCGCTGCGCCTGGGCAGCACCAATCCCAAGGTGACCTATGTATCTACAGGTTTTTCCAGCAAACCGGGGGATTTTGCCTTCCTGGATCAAAACGGGGAGGAGATAGATGGGGACAGCTATGCCGGCGACTGGAAGATTTTAGAGGACGACGATCCGTTGGACAATCACCTGTCCGCGCTGTTTGTCAGCAGCAATGGTGAGCTGTTCATGGAGAAGGCGACCTCCTTACGGCTCCCGGCCGGTAGCCTGGGCTACTGGGATCTGGATGAGGACGAAAATTTCAAGTTCGTCGAAGTATATTCCGGGGACTGGAGCGTTGATGTGCCCCTTCCAAAGCGGGACATCGGATATGCCCAGCATATGGATCAGGTCATTGGAACGCTGGACGATGCCGCTCTGATTTTGAAAGAGGTCTATATATCCCCCATGTTCCTGGAGATTCAGCTGAGACGGGAAGGTGGCTATGATTTTGGCGCCCCGGCGGATGATGAGAACGAGGCCGCGTATGGCCGCTGGCTGTCCATTGGGGACAATGTCCAGAGGATCACCCTGACAACTGGGGACGGGGAGGTTATCCCCCTGGAAATGTCATCCTTTAGCGGTGGCAGTATTGCCTTTGAGGAGAAGTGGTCCGCGCACCGCTTATCCAGGATCACCGATCCGGCCCGGTTCCAGGGCGGAACACTGACCTTGGAGTGGGATTTTTACAATTCCGATGAACGTGGTTCCGTTACTATTTCCCTGGACGATCTAGCTCCGGTGGAGCCGTAACACTGCTACAAATGAAAAGACTCCGTCCCGGTCATCGGGACGGAGTCTTTTTTACGTTCGGAGCGCCGCGGTCTGTTTGGGGAGGAGCGCTTGAACCAGAGTGGACAGCAGCGCCCCGGCCAGGATGCCCAGAAAGTTGAGCAGGATGTCGTCGATGTCGAAGCTCCGCCCGGTGAGGGGCTGGAGCAGCTCCACGGCCAGGATGAAACCCAGTCCCACGGGGAGCACCCGCCACCACCGCAGCCTTTCCCAGAGCAGCGGGGCGAGGAAGCCAAAGGGAACCAGCATGAGCACGTTGCCCAGCATCATGGCCCACACCCAGCTTCCGGCGGTATACGTGCCCTGGGCGATGGCCAGCAGGGTGGAGTCAAAGGCGAACGCCCCCGCGTCCGGGGCAAAGCGGAAGGGGAGGAAGGTCAAGGACAGCACCGTGGCGATATACAGCGCGAACAGCGCCAGGCCGATCTCGTGGGGGAGAGAGCGGCGTTTCAACCGCCCCGTGCGGCATAAAAGAAAACGCAGAAGCAGGAACGCCGCCGCTCCGATCAGCACAGCGGGAAACTGATTTTGGATGAAGGAACGCGCGTAGTCAAAGAGCATGGACAGCATGGCAAATCCCTCCAAGTTACGCTTTGCTGAATTCGGTCTGGGCGTATTTGCACCAGGGCGCGCACACGCACTCCCCGCACTTGGCCTTCCGGGCGGTACACACCGCCCGCCCGTGAAGCACCAGCCGGTGGCAGAAGTTGTTGGACTCCTCCGGCGGCAGGATGGCCCGGAGCTGCTGCTCCACCTTGCCGGGGTCCTTGGTGCCGTCGGTGAGGCCCAGCCGCCCGGAGATGCGGATGCAGTGGGTGTCCGCCACCACCACGCCGGGGGTGTTGTGTACGTCGCCCAGGATGAGGTTTGCCGTCTTGCGGCCCACGCCGGGCAGGCGCAGCAGGTCCTCCATGGTGCCGGGCACCCTGCCGCTGTATTCGCCCAGCAGCATCTGGGCGCACAGCACCATGTCGCGGCTTTTGGCCCGGAAAAAGCCGCAGGAGTGGATGTACTCGCCCACCTCCTCCGGGTCCGCCTCCGCGAAGGCCTCCAGGGTGGGGAAGCGCTCAAACAGGGCGGGGGTGACCATATTCACCCGTTCGTCGGTGCACTGGGCGGACAGCCGCACGGCGAACAGCAGCTCGTAGTCCTTTTGGTATTGCAGGGAACAGATGCCGTCGGGGTACAGCTCCTTCAGCGCGTCCACAATGGCGCGCACCCGTTTTTTGTCCATGGATATCACCTCATGAACAGGATAACACAAAATGCGGCAAAAAGCGAGGGTGTTTTTTCAGTTGGTGACAGTTGTGCTTTGGAGGAAAACAATGTATAATGAAAAGGACTAAATTTGGAAAGGCGGAAACAAACATGGTTTTGGAATATATGGATTTTGTGGTCAAGCACGACCCCGAGGTGGGCGCGGCCATCCGGGCGGAGTACCAGCGCCAGTGCGACAACATCGAGCTGATCGCGTCGGAGAACATCGTGTCCGAGGCGGTGCTGTGTGCCATGGGCAGCGTGCTGACCAACAAGTACGCGGAAGGGTACCCCGGCAAGCGGTACTACGGCGGCTGCCAGTGCGTGGACGTGGCGGAGAAGCTGGCCATCGACCGGGCCTGTGAGCTGTTCGGGGCCAAGTTCGCCAATGTACAGCCCCACTCCGGCGCCCAGGCCAACTACGCTGTTTATATGGCCCTGTGCCAGCCCGGGGACACGGTGCTGGGCATGAACCTGGACCACGGCGGGCACCTGACCCACGGCAGCCCCGTGAACTACTCCGGCAAGTATTTCAAGATGGTGTCCTACGGTGTGAATGAGGAGACCGGCGTCATCGACTACGACGAGGTGGAGCGCATTGCCAAGGAATGCAAGCCCCGCATGATCATCGCGGGCGCGTCCGCCTACCCCCGGGTGATCGACTTCAAACGCTTCCGTGAAATCGCCGACGAGGTTGGAGCGTACCTGTGGGTGGATATGGCCCACATCGCGGGCCTGGTGGCGGCGGGGCTCCATCCCTCCCCGGTGCCCTATGCCCATGTCACCTCCACCACCACCCACAAGACCCTCCGGGGCCCCCGGGGCGGCCTGCTGCTCACCAATGATGAGGAGCTGGCCAAGAAGCTCAATTCCGCCATTTTCCCCGGCTCCCAGGGCGGCCCGCTGATGCACGTCATCGCCGCCAAGGCGGTGGCCCTGGGCGAAGCGCTGAAGCCGGAGTTCAAGGCGTACCAGCAGCAGATCGTGAAGAACTCCGCCGCTCTGGCCAACGGCCTGGTGAAGCGGGGCATGAAGCTGGTGTCCGGCGGCACGGACAACCATCTGTCCCTCATCGACCTGCGGGATATGGGCGACCTCACCGGCAAGGAGTTGGAGCGCCGCTTGGACGAGGTGCGCATCACCGCCAATAAGAACAAGGTGCCCGGCGACCCCCGCTCCCCCTTCCAGACCAGCGGCCTGCGGGTGGGCAGTCCCGCCGTCACCAGCCGCGGCTTTGTGGAGGCGGACATGGACCAGGTGGCGGAGTATATCGCCCTGGCGGCCACCGATTTTGAGGCGAAGGCGGAGTATATCCGCGCGGGCGTGGCGGCGCTGACGGCAAAGTATCCCATCTACCGCTGAGGATGACTGACGAAAAATCCGGCCCCTTTTGCGGCGCCGGATTTTTCTCTTTACGAACAATAGAACGTATGTTATACTATATAAAAATCAGAAAGAATGGGACACTATCTTTACCAATAAAAAGGAGCGTTTGATATGGCGAAACGGATATTGGACTGCAATGCCTCTGATTTTGAGAAGATGGGCAAGGACGATCTGCTGTTTTCCATCGGCGCGGGAGAGGGGCGGGCGCTGGCCTGCGAGACCATCGGCTGCTTTACCCCGCTGCTCAACGACGTGACCAACGCGGAGTTGGTCAGCGCCCTTGGGGCCGACATTCTGCTGCTGAACATCTTTGACGTGAACGATCCCCAGATCCAGGGCCTGCCCCCGGTGGCTCCCGAGGATGTGGTGCGGGAGGTCAAGCGGCTCACCGGCCGCCCGGTGGGCATCAATCTGGAGCCTGTGGAGCAGGGCTTTGCCGACCAGGTGGATACCATGTGGAGCATGACGCCGGGACGGCTGGCCACCCTGGAAAACGGGAAGAAAGCCGCCGACATGGGAGTGGATTTCATCCTGCTCACGGGAAATCCGGGCACCGGCGTGACCAATAAGGCGATCATTGAGACGCTGGAACTCTATCACAAGCACCTGGGGGATCGGATCGTGCTGGCGGCAGGCAAGATGCACAACTCCGGCGTGCTGGGTGAGGGCGGGGAGAAGATCCTCACCAAAGAGGAGGTCAAGGCGTTTGCCGAGGCGGGGGCGGACGTGATCCTGCTGCCCGCCCCGGGGACGGTGCCGGGGATCACGGTGAAGTATGCCTCGAAGCTGGTAGCCTATGCCCACAGCCTGAAAAAGCTGACCATGACCTCCATCGGCACCTCTCAGGAGGGGGCGGATGTGGAGACCATCCGCCGGATCGCCCTGATGAGCAAGATGACCGGCACGGACATCCACCACATCGGGGATTCCGGCTTTACGGGCATCGCGGCGCCGGAGAACATCACCGCCTATTCGGTGGTCATCAAGGGCGTGCGGCACACCTACCGCCGGATGGCCATGTCCATCAAACGGTAACAGGCCATGAGTTATCAGCCGCTGGCGGACCGCATCCGCCCGCAGAATTTAGACGAGGTGCTGGGTCAGGGGCACATTTTGGGCCGGGATGGCCTGCTGCGCCGGGTGATCGACAGCGGGAAGATCCCCAACATGGTGTTCTACGGTCCCTCCGGCACCGGCAAGACCACCGTGGCCAACATCATCGCCCAGCGGTCGGGCCGCACCCTGCGCCGGCTCAACGCCACCACTGCCTCCCTGGCCGATGTCCGGGACGTGATGGATCAGGTGGGCACCCTGCTGGCCCCCAATGGCGTCCTGCTGTATCTGGACGAGATCCAGTATTTCAATAAAAAGCAGCAGCAGTCCCTGCTGGAGTTCATTGAGAACGGCAAGATCACCCTCATCGCCTCCACCACGGAGAACCCCTATTTCACCATTTTTAACGCCATTTTGTCCCGTTCCACCGTGTTTGAGTTCAAAATGCTGACAGCGGAGGACATCATGCCCGCTGTGGAGCGGGGCATTTCCCTCCAGGCCCAGGAGCTGGGGGTGGAGGTCGTGTGCGAACCCGGTGTGCGGGAGCACATGGCTTCCTCCTGCGGCGGGGATGTGCGCAAGGCCCTCAATGCCGTGGAGCTGCTCATGACCGCCAGCCGCATTCAGGACGGCATACTTACCATCACCCTGGACGACGCCAGGCTGGTGGCCCAGCGCTCTGCCATGCGCTATGACCGGGATGGGGACGACCACTTTGACATTGCCTCCGCGCTGATGAAGTCCCTGCGGGGCTCCGACCCGGACGCGGCGCTCCACTACCTGGCGCGGCTGCTGGAAGCGGGGGATATGCTCACCGCCATCCGCCGGATTTTGTGTTCAGCCAGCGAGGACATCGGCATGGCTTATCCCCAGGCGGCGTCCATTGTGAAATCCTGCGTGGACAGCGCCCTCCAGCTGGGTCTGCCAGAGGCCAAGCTGCCCTTGGCCCAGGCGGTGATCCTGCTGGCTACCGCGCCCAAGTCCAACAGCGTGGTGAACGCCATCGACGCCGCCATGGCGGACGTGCGTGCGGGCCGGACGGGGGACTATCCCCGGCATTTGCAGAATGTCCACGCCGACGGCGCGGGCTTTGAGCGGGAGCAGGGCTATCTCTACCCTCACGAATTTCCCGGCCACTGGGTGGAGCAGCAGTACCTCCCCGACGCCATCCGTGACCACGTGTACTACGAATACGGCCCCAACAAGACGGAGCAGGCGGCCAAAGCCTACTGGGATAAGATCAAACATGGCGGATAGCGGCCGGGAATAGAGGTGCGATATGTCGAAAAAGAAAAGGGAGCACATTACCTTTGACGAGGTGTGCAAATCTAAACGGAGCGTTCCGTTTTCCAAGGTGAACCAGGAAACGAGCAAGTGGAAGGGAGTGGGAGCCCGTGCCCATGGATATTCAAGTCGGCGACGTGCTGGAACTGAAAAAGACACACCCCTGCGGGAGCCGCGAGTGGAAGGTGCTGCGGGTGGGGATGGACTTCAAGCTGAAGTGCCTGGGCTGCGGCCACGAGGTGATGACGCCCAGGAGTAAGGCGGAGAAATCCATAAAAAAAGTGAAGCGGGAGGGGCAGACCCTATGAACCAGTTTTGGAGTAAGCGAATTCAAGATATTGTCCCCTATACGCCGGGGGAACAGCCGAAAGACCGTCAGTTTATCAAGCTGAATACCAACGAATGCCCCTATTCTCCCTCACCCAAGGCCATCGAGGCAATCAACAGGGCGGCCGGGGACAGTCTGCGGCTCTACCCGGACCCGGAGTGTGTGGAGCTGCGCGCCGCCATCGCGGAGCGAGAAGGGCTGGATGCCGATCAGGTGTTCTGTGGAAATGGCTCGGATGAGATATTGGCCTTTGCCTTCCAGGCATTCTTTGACCCGGACAGGGAAGTGGTGTTCCCCAAGATCACCTACAGCTTTTACCCCGTCTACACCGACTTTTTCGGGTTGAAGCGGCGGGAAGTTCCCATGAACCCGGACTTTTCCGACCCAGTTGACCTGCTGTGCGGGAATAACGGCGGCGTGGTGCTGGCCAACCCCAATGCCCCCACGGGCATCGCGGTTGGGCTGGACACGGTGGAGAAGCTGCTGTGCGCCAACCCGGACGTGGTGGTCATAGTAGATGAAGCCTACATAGATTTCGGCGCGGACAGTGCTGTAGAGCTCGTTGGCCGCTATCCCAACCTGCTGGTCATCCAGACCACCTCGAAATCCAGGGCGTTGGCCGGCCTGCGGGTGGGCTGGGCCATGGGGGATGAGAACCTGATTGCCGCCCTGCGCTGTGTGCGGGACTCCATCAACTCCTACACGGTGGATCGCTTGGCCCAGGTGGGCGCGACGGCGGCGATCCGGGATGAGGACTACTTCCAATCTATCCGCCGCCGGGTCATAAGCACCCGGACATGGACGGAA
>JAAVHX010000045.1 GCA_014799475.1 Clostridiales bacterium
CACCGCCTGGTAAGTCTTCTCCTGATCGGTAAGCAGGCTGCAAAGTTTCGTCGCTTTGCCCAGACACACAGGCAGTACGCCCACGGCGTCGGGGTCCAGCTCCTTGGGGTTGTATACCAGGGAATTCTCGATCATGGAGATCATGTGGTTGACGTTTTCCACCTGGGTGGTGTTGGGGAGAGGAGTCCCATCCTCGGAGAAGAGGACCTCGCAGGTGGGGACGATCTTCACGTCGCCGGTGCTCCAGCTGTGGGAGACGGAGATATTGGAGGCGCTGATCATCGGGTTGGTGGGATCGTTGGGGTCGCCGGTCTTGTCGCCGTCATTGCGGTTGCTGAACAGCACACCGCTGCCCTCGGCCGGCACGCCGCCGTTGCCCTCCAGCCAGCTGTTGATGTCGGCGATCTGGTTGCCGTCCTTATCCAAAACGGGGTTGCCGAAAATATCCTTCTGGATGAAGCCGTTGGCGATAAGGTTTTGCTTCTGGAGCTCGGTCAGGCCGCTCTTTGCGTTTACAGGGGCATCCACACCGTCGGCGCCCGCCAGCATAAGCACCTTGCCGTCAGCGTCAACATAGTCGCCGTTCTGATTAAAGATATAGCCCTGGTTGAGCTTATTATACTGCTCGGCGAACTTTTGGGCCAGCAGATCCAGAGACTTCTGATAGTAGAGGATGCCCCGCTTGGTGGTGGCGTTCTCATCCAGGGCCACGTCGGCGGCAGTGGCAAATTCACCCTTCTCGGTGAGCAGCTCCCGGGTGGCCTGGAGGCTGCCGTTCAGGTCGTTGTCGTCCAGGGCCACGGGGTGGCCCTCATTGATGGTGGTATCCTTGGGCTGGTGGTGCTTGGAGTCATACAGCCTGGACACCACCAGGGTGTAGTTGTCGTTGTCGATCTGCTCGGCCTCGGTAAGCTTGTTCGTGCCCTCGTACACAGGGTTGCCGTCGAGATCAAAAACCTCATTGCCGTCTTCGTCCAGCTTCTTTTTCAGATAGAGGAAGCCGTCCTCGATGGCGTTGGGGTTGGGCAGGGGCTTCTTCTCGGGCATGGAGATCTGCGCGCCGTAAACGCCGTCTATCAGCACCGTCTCATCGGTGTGCACCTTGGAGTCCGGGTTGGCGTTGCCCAGAGAGATGGTCAGCTTTTCGATCTGCTTGCCCGCGCCCACGTCCTCCATGGTGTACTCGACCTTGATCTGCATATACTCGGACAGGGTGTCGATCTGGCGGTTGCGCTCGTCCCGAAGCTCCAGGGCCCTGTCGCCGCAGATCTCCGCGTTCCGGATGGATTCGTTCAGGTCGCGGATATTGGTCAGGATCTCGTTGACGGAGGTGAGGTCCTGCTTGAAGCCGGTCTCGGTATTCTGACGCAGGGTCTCCAGCTTGGCGGCGTAGGTGTTGAACAGGCTGCACAGCGCCTCGGCGGATTTGCGGGCCAGGGTGTCGTTGTCCTTGCAGGGGTCGCTGCCGATGCGGCTCAGGCAGCCCTTCAGATCCTGGAGCTGGGCGTACAGCAGGCCGTCCTGCCCTTCGCCTTTGGCCACCTCGTCCAGGATGCTGGCGATCCCCTTGAGGCCGCTCAGCATGGTGTCGCTGTAGCCCACATCGGAGGCGGTGTTGCGGTAGCGGATGTCCAGGTAGGGATCCCGGATCTGGTTGATGTTGGTGACCAGCGCGCCGTTGCCGATGTGGTTATCCAGCATGGAGCGGTACATATCGGCGCCGCCGGTCTTGAGGCTCACCTGGTCCAGCCGCTGGCGGGTATAGCCCGAGGTGTTGATGTTGGAAATGTTGTTGCCAGTGACCTGCAGGCCCTGCTGGGCGGCATAGATACCCAGTCGGGCAGCGGTAAAGCTGTCAAACGTTCCGATCGTACTCATAGCATAACTCCTTATCAATAACCCGCGGTCAGGCGCGGAAGTCTGTTTTCATGTTCTGGGGGAGCTCCGATCCGGGAGGCTCATAGCCGGCCGCGGCCGTTTTGGGGTCCACGCCCGAGGCAGAGATGATCTTCTCGATCTGGTGCAGGTTCAGCTCCAGAGCGTTCCGGGCCATGTCGGCGCGGGCGCGAAAGATCTTATAGCTGTGGCGCAGCTCCTCCACGGTCTGCTTGGCCTCGACTTGCAGTTCCGCCGGATATTTTCCCGGCAGATCGGCGAGGGAGACGTCGCTCAGCCCAAGCTGGGCCAGCAGCTTTGTCCGCCGCTGTTCCAGCCCCCGCAGGGAGAGGGACAAGACCTGCTCCTGCTTGAGCACCTCATCCATAGCCAGCAGGTCGTCCTGGCGGACAGTTTGGGCCTTTTGCTCGGACAGCTCGCCCAGCCGGTCCAGGCAGCCGCTCAGCTCCCGCAGCAGATCCAAATAGGCCCGGTGGTCAGACGCGCCCATTTATTGGCCCTCCCCGAAGAACAGGATCCGCGCCGCGATGGCCATGGGGTCCGGCGTATACTGATCGTTGGCCACCTGCTGGCGCAGGGCGGCAATATCGCCGGTGGTAGTAGCGGTGCGCACCTCCCGGGAGAGCTGGCTGACCAGATCCAGGAAACGGCTGTCCTGGCCGGAGGCGGAGAAGGTTACGCTGTCGTAGTTGCTGCTGCCCGAAATGATCTGGGCTCGGTCATTGCGCCCCGCTTTAGTCCGATAGACCTTTGCGGGACCGATGGAAGAAATCGCACCGTAACCGGACGAGGTCAGCATAGTCACTCACATCCTTTAAAAATCCAAAAAAATTTTACTCCTACATAAAGATATATCGGCAAAGTTGGCGGGAAGATAAGAAAAACAGGGAAATTTCTTTGGATAAACAGTCCCGCCCGGAGCCTTTTCCAAAGGCTGTCAGGCGGGACGAGCGTGTGTTTACGACATTTTTTCTTGAATTTCCCAGGGATTCCAGATCAGCCCAGGCTTTTCAGGTGCCGCAGGAGGACGTTGGACACATTGTCACAGGAGGCCTGGATCATGACCGCGCCGATATTCTGGGCCACGCCGGGCATACCGTACACCACGGAGGATTCCTTGTCCTGGCCGATGGTGTAAGCGCCCTTTTTCCGCATGGCCAGCAGGCCCACGGCGCCGTCCTGGCCCATGCCGGTCATGATGATGCCCACCATTTTGCAGTTGACCACATCGGCCATGGACTGGAACATGGCATCCACCGAGGGGCGGTGGCCGCTGACCTTCTCCCCGGGGGTGCAGTTGACGGTGTACCGGGTGCCGATGCGCACCACCCGGCACTGGAGGTCGGCGGGGGCCACCAGGGCCAGACCGCGCTTGAGCTCATCGCCGCTCTGGGCCTCCCGCACCTCCATGGCGCACAGGCGGTTGAGGCGCTCAGCGTACATTTTGGTGAAGCCGGGGGGCATATGCTGGACGATGACCATGGGGGGAATGTCGGCGGGCAGGCGCTTCATCACCGCCAAAGTGGCCTCGGTGCCGCCGGTGGAGGCGCCCAGACCGATGATGACCCGATCCAGATTGGCGCTGGGGCCCAGGTTGGGGATGGCGCCCACCGCGGCGGCCGACGGGGCCGCCGACGCGACGGGGCGCGGACGGGCCTTGGAGGCGATGAGGACCTTCTGGGTGAGGGCGGCGACAAACGCATCGGCGCTCTGCTGGTCTTCCGGCTTGCGGACAAAGTCCACCGCGCCCACAGCCAGCGCGTCGAACACCTTCAGGTTCAGCGAGGACACCAGGATGACGGGGATGGGGTTGGTGGGCAGGTATTGCTTCAGGAAATCGGGCCCGCTCTGGCCGGGCATCTCCACGTCCATGGTAATGACATCGGGCTTGTACTGGGGGATCTTGTTTTTTGCGTCCAGGGTGTTGATGGCGAAGCCCACGATCTCGATCCTGGGATGGGCGGACAGGCCCTTGATGATCATGCTGCGGGCCACCATGGAGTCGTCCACCACCATGACGCGGATTTTATGATTCTGATTTGGAGTTACAGGGATTGCCATAAACGGGATGG
Organism: Clostridiales bacterium; assembly: GCA_014799475.1. Taxonomy (GTDB): domain Bacteria; phylum Bacillota; class Clostridia; order Oscillospirales; family Oscillospiraceae; genus Enterenecus. The sequence goes on from JAAVHX010000045.1 coordinate 3,969, forward strand.
CCTCCTCTTTTTAAAATACCGGGCCGACCGGCAGGTGGCGGGTCGGCCCGGCTGCTTTGCTTACTTCTGGAATGTGGACGGGGCCAGCCGGCGGTAGGGGCTGTTGGCGCTGAGGTTTTCCGACTTGCTGATGAGCAGGTAGCCGCCGGGGACAGTGTAATCGTAGAACCGGCGGACCAGGGCGTCCTTGGTGGGCTGGTCGAAGTAGATCATCACATTCCGGCAGAAGATCACGTCAAACTTCCGGCGGAATTTGATGGGATCCATCAGGTTGAAGGGCTGGAAGATCACGTTGTCCCGCACCTGCTTGCTCACCTGGTATTGCCCGCCGGCCATGGGGACGAAGTACTTCTTCTTCCAGTCGGCGGGGATGGTGTCCGGCAGCTCGTATACGCCCTTTTTTGCGGCGGTCATGGCCCGGTTGGAGATGTCGGTGGCCAGCAGCCGGGTGTCCCACTGGCTGGCCTGGGTGCCCAGGTAGTCGAAGAGGAACATGGTGATGTTATAGGGCTCCTCCCCAGTGGAACAGCCCGCGCTCCAGATGGACAGCGTCTTGTCCTTCTGGTGGCGGTTGACGATGTCGGGGATGATCTGCTTGCAGAACAGGTCCAGGTGCTCCTTCTCCCGCATGAAGAAGGTGTAGTTGGTGGTCAGCTTATCCAGCAGCAGGGTAATCAGGTCGTTGTCCTTGGTCTGGATGACCTGGTTGACAAAATCGGTGAAATTGGTGTAGCCCCGCTGCTTCAAGGGGGTGGACAGCCGCCCGGTGATGAGCTGCTTTTTCTGGGTGAGATCAATGCCGTAGTTGGTCTGGATGAACTTGACCAGCCGGTTGAAATCGTTGTCCGAGATGGTCAGGGCGGAAAAGGAACCGGAGCCGCCCGCTCCCACGCCCCCGTTATTCATTGGGCATCAGCTGCTCGCTGTCCAGCACCATCATGGTGCCGGAGCCGTCGGGCAGGGAGCACATCCCGGACACCAGCATCTGGGTGCTGTTGGCGGGCATGGGGAGGATATTGGCCTTGGGGATGTCCAGCATCTGATCCACGCCGTCCACCAGGAGGCCCAGCTGTATGTCGTCCAGGTTGATGACGACCACCAGGCTGTCGTCCTCCCGGGCCTCCATCCCCATCCGGGTGCATATGTCCAGGATGGGGATCATCTGGCCGCGCATATTGATGATGCCCCGAATGAAGTTGGGCACCATGGGCAGATAGGTGATGACCTGGTTGTTCAGGATCTCCACCACGTCCTCAGCCGCCACGCCCAGCTTCAGATGGCCGGCCATGAAAATGAGGTATTTCTGGGAGTCTACCGTGTCGTCTGCGGTATTCAGGGCGTCTATCTCGTCCTCACGGGCGAACATGATCTCGTCGTTCATCTCTTCATCTCTCCTTCTCACATACCCCGGGCGGCGGTGTACAAGTTGGCCACGTCCAGGATGATGCTGATGCTGCCGTCGCTGCGCAGGGTACAGCCGTTGATGCCGTAGTTCTTGATATTGTAGCTGTTCACGTAGGCGGGCAGCTGCTTGACCACCACCTGCTGCTGGCCCAGCAGCTCGTCTACAAACAGGCAGTAGGAGTGATCGCCGGCTTCCAGCCAGATGAGCACGCCGTCCTCAATTTCGGTACAGCCGCTCTGGAGCTGGTACAGCTCCCTGGCCCGGACAATGGGGTAGAAGTTGCCCTGGACCTTGATGATCTCGCCGCTGCTGGAGTCGTGGATGACGTCCGTGGCGGACACCTTCAAGGTGGACAGGATGTTGTTGATGGGGATGGTGAAGATGGAGCCGCCCACCGACACCTCCATGCCGTCCATAATGGCCATGGTCAGCGGGATGCGGATGGTGGTGGTCATGCCGTGGCCCAGCTGGCTGGAGATGGTCACGCTGCCGCCCAGCTCCTCCACGCCCTTTTTCACCACGTCCATGCCCACGCCCCGGCCGGAGTACTCGGTGACCTCGGTGTTGGTGGAGAAACCGGGGGCCAGCAGGAAGTTGAGGATGTCCTTGTGGCTGTACTCCACGTCGGGGGAGGCGATACCCTGGCGGATGGCCTTGGCCAGCACCGCCTGGTCGTCCACGCCCCGGCCGTCGTCGATGATCTCGATGATGACCTCGCTGCCGGTGTCACGGGCGGACAGGATGATCTCGCCCACCGGATCCTTGCCGGCGGCGACGCGATCCTCCTGGGCCTCCTCGATGCCGTGGTCCATGGAGTTGCGGACCATGTGCATGATGGGGTCGCCGATGGAGTCCACGATGGTCTTATCCACCTCGGTGTTCTCACCGATGAGGGTGAGCTTGCACGGGCGGTTGAGCTTCTTGGTCATGTCCCGCACGATACGGGTCATCTTCTGGAACACGCCGGACACGGGCACCATGCGCAGGGACATGGACACGTCCTGGAGCTCGTCGGTGAGCTTGCGCAGCTGCCGGGCGGACTTGGAGAAGGCGTCCAGGTTCAGCCCCTTCAGGTCGGGGGAGGAGGTGACCATGGACTCGGTGATGACGATCTCGCCCACCACGGCGGACAGCTGGTCCAGCTTGGACAGGTTGACGCTGATCAGCGTCTCCTTGGGGTGCTGCTGTTGTTGGGCCGCGGCGGGGGCCGCCGCCCGCGCGGGGGCAGGGGCGGCGGAAGCGGGCTCGCCGGCCGCCGCGACGGCGGGTTTGGTCTCGGCGGGCTTGGCCTCGGGGACCGGGCAGTCATAGGG
>JAAVHX010000046.1 GCA_014799475.1 Clostridiales bacterium
AGCAGGCCCGTGCGGTGTCCAAGGTGGAGAAGATCCTCTTCCCCATTATTGTGGCCGTGTTCGTCATCCTGCTGATCCCCTCCACCGCCCCCCTCATCGGCTGCCTGATGTTCGGCAACCTGCTGAAGGAGACCGGCGTCACCGAGCGCTTGTCTGACACCGCCCAGAACGCCTTGATGAATATCGTCACCCTGTTCCTGGGCATCAGTGTGGGCGCCACCACCGTGGCCACCCGCTTCCTCACCCTTCAGACCATCGCCATCGTGGTGCTGGGCGTCATCGCCTTCGGCTTCTCCACCATCGGCGGCCTGCTGGTGGGCAAGCTGATGTATAAGCTGTCCGGCGGCAAGATCAACCCGCTGATCGGCTCCGCGGGCGTGTCCGCCGTCCCCATGGCGGCCCGTGTGTCCCAGGATGTGGGCCGGGAGGCCAATCCCAACAACTTCCTGCTGATGCACGCCATGGGCCCCAATGTGGCCGGCGTCATCGGCTCCGCCATCGCGGCGGGCTTCCTGATCGCTGTGTTCGGCGGTTGATTTCCACACTTTTAAGCAAAAAGATCCCGCTTCCAACTGGAAGCGGGATCTTTTTCTTTTTACAATCTTTGATATTCCTCTCTGCCCTGGCGGAACAGGTCGTTCCCCCGGCTGTCAATGGCTGCGGTGAGGGGTAGGTCTTTTACTGTCATGCGCTTGATGGACTCGCAGCCCAGATCGTTGAAGGCGATGACCTCCGCCGTCTCAATGCACCGGGCAATGAGGGCCCCCGCGCCGCCCACGGCGGCGAAGTAGCACGCCCCATTGCGGACAATGGCGTCAATGACAGCCTGGTTCCGCTCCCCCTTGCCGATCATGGCGGAAAGGCCCCGCTCCAGCAGCCTGGGGGCGAAGCCGTCCATCCGCCCTGCCGTGGTGGGGCCGCAGGCCCCCACCGCCATCCCCTGCTGTCCAGGGGTGGGCCCGGCGTAGTAGATGACGGCCCCCTTCAGCTCAAAGGGCAGCGGCTTGCCCCCGTCCAGCAGCTCAAATATCCGCTTGTGGGCGGCGTCCCGGGCGGTGTAGATGGTCCCGGACAGCAGCACCCGGTCCCCGGCCCGCAGCTCGGGCAGGCGGGCGGCAAGCTCCCCGGTGTTCAAGCTCAAGGCGCTCATTCCAGGCCACCCCGCTCCCGGAGGGCCCGGACGGCATCGTCCAGCGCGCTCAGCCCCTTCGAGTCCCGGTTGAGCAGCCGCACCTGCTTCAGCAGGCCGTCCATCCCCTGGCGCAGCCGGCTGTACTGCGCCAGCACGCCCTCCAGCCACTCCCGGGTCTCCGCCCGGATGCGCTCCGCCTCCGCCTGGGCCTCGCTTACGGTGTCCTGGGCCTTGCGGTGGGCATCCAGCTCCACGGTGGCCACCCGGTCCTTCAGCTGGGCGTAGCTTTCCGCCATGGGCTCCAGGGAGCCCACCTGGGCCTGGAGTCGGGACAGCTCCTGCTTGGCCACCGTCAGCTTGGACTCGGTCTGGGACAGCTCGCCTCGCAGCTTTGCCAGCGACCGGGTGGACTCCTCCAGGCAGGCCCGGGCCTTGGCCTCCTCCGCCGCGGCGCCGCTCTTGGCGCTCTCCGCGCCGGACAGGGCGGCCTCCAGCTCGCTGGCCCTTCCCTCGCTCTCATCCAGCCGCGCCTGGAGCTTGGCCAGCTCCTGACGGTGGGCGGCGGCGGTCTGTTCGATATAGCGCTGCACGTCCTGGCGGTTGAAGCCCCCCAGGGCGGCGCGGAATTTTTGGACAACTGCGGTGGTTTCCATCCGATCCCCTTCTTTCTGTCTGATGCGCTTTGGAATGATTCTACCACATTTTGCGGCCCCTGGCAATGCCAATTCCATCTCCGCCTGATTTTTGCTGTCTTTTTGCCGGATAAGCCGAGAAATTTTATCACATTTTATGAATTGTCCCTTCCCCCACCCGGAAATCCATGATATAATAACATTGGTTCAGGTCCAGGATTTTCCTGCCCGTAACCACACTCTGACAGAAACGATGTGACGCTTTTGATGAACTATGACGTTTTGATCGTGGGCGCGGGCTACGCCGGGGCGGTATCCGCCCGGCGGCTGGCCGAAGAGGCGGACAAAAAGGTCCTGGTGCTGGAGCGCCGCCCCCATGTGGCGGGCAACGCCTACGACTGCCTGGACGGCGCCGGGATCCTCATCCACCAGTACGGCCCCCACGTCTTTCACACAACTGACAAACGGGTATATGACTATCTGGGCCGTTTCACTAAGTGGATGCCCTATGAGCACACCGTGGTAGCCGACCTCCCCGACGGCAGGGGCGGGCGGATGAACTTCCCCGTCCCCTTCAACCTGGACTCTATGGAGATCGCCTTTGGGCTTGAGGAGGGGAAACGGCTGGGCGATAAGCTCATCGCCGCCTACGGCGCGGAAAAAAAGGTGACCATCCTGGAGCTGCGGCAGAACCCCGACCCCGAGATCGCCGCCATCGCGGACTATGTGTACGAGCACGTGTTTGTCCACTACACCATGAAACAGTGGGGACAGAAGCCGGAGGAGATCGACCCCAACACCACCGCCCGGGTGCCCGTGTTTCTGTCCCGGGATCCCCGGTATTTCCAGGACGCCTACCAGGCCATGCCGGCGGACGGCTACACCCCCATGTTCGAAAAGATGCTGGACCACCCCAACATCACCGTAGAGACGGGGGTGGACGCGCTCAAGCGGCTGGAACTGGCGGACGGCGTCATTAAACTGGACGGCGAAGCGTTTGACGGCGCCGTCATCTACACCGGCCAGGCCGACGAGCTGTTCGGCTTCCAGTTCGGCCCCCTGCCCTACCGCACCTTGGATTTCCGGTACGAAACGCTGGATTGGGACTACTTCCAGAGCCACGGCACCGTGAATTACACCGTGGACGAGGAGTTCACCCGCATCACCGAATTCAAGCGCCTCAGCGGCCAGGAAAAACCCGGCGTCACCACCATCATGAAGGAATACTCCCGGGCCTACGCCGGGGCGGAGGGCGAGATCCCCTACTACGCCATCATCAACCCGGACAACAACGCCCTGTACGCCAAGTATAAGGCGGAGGCGGACAAATATCCCAACCTGCACCTGCTGGGCCGTCTGGCGGAGTATAAATACTACAACATGGACGCCATCGCGGCCAGGGCATTGGCCCTCACCGACAGCATGATTTGACCCCGTTCGGGAAATATTAGATTTGAAACAGATTTGGAGAGAACAATATGGACAAGCTCATCACCTTTGCCGTCCCCTGCTACAACTCCGCCGCCTATATGGATCACTGCGTGGAGACCCTGCTGACCGCCGGGGAGGACGCGGAGATCATTTTAGTGGACGACGGCTCCACCAAAGACGACACCCCCGCCAAATGCGACCGGTGGGCGGAAAAATACCCCGACATCATCCGGGCCATCCACCAGGAGAACGGCGGACACGGCGAGGGGGTCAACCAGGGCATCCGCAACGCCCGGGGCCTGTACTACAAGGTGGTGGACTCCGACGACTGGCTGGACACCGACGCTTTGGCCCGCGTCATGGCCAAGCTGCGGGAGTTTGCCGTCATGCCCGCCCCGGTGGATCTCGTGATCGCCAACTATGTCTACGAGCACGTGGAGGACAACACCCAGAAGGTCATGGGGTACAAAAACGTGTTCCCCCAGGAGCAGATCTTCACCTGGGACAATATCCACCGCTTCCGCACTTCCCAGTACCTGCTGATGCACTCGGTGATCTACCGCACCCAGCTGCTGCGGGACTGCCACCTGGAGCTGCCCAAGCACACCTTCTATGTGGATAATATCTTCATCTACCAGCCCCTGCCCTACGTCAAGACGATGTATTATATGAACCTGGACCTGTACCGCTATTTCATCGGCCGGGCGGATCAGAGCGTCAACGAATCGGTGATGGCAGGGCGCATCGACCAGCAGGTTCGGGTCACCCGCCACATGATCGATTCCCACGACGTGATGGCCATCAAGGCCGTCCAGCCCAAGCTGGGGCGGTATATGCTCAATTACCTGTCCATGATGATGTCCATCTCCTCCATCTTCGCCGTCATTGCCGCCACGCCGGAGGCCCTGGGCCTGCGGGCGGAGCTGTGGGAGTATCTGCGCCAGAAAAACGCCCCCCTCTACCGCCGCTGCCGCTACCGCCTGATCAATGTGGGCACCAACATCCCCGGCTACCAGGGCAGGAAGCTGTCGGTGCAGCTCTACCGGGTGGCCCAGAAAATCTATAAATTCAACTGAAGGAGAAATGCAGCCATGTCCGTACAGACCATAACCCGCGAAAACTTCGACGAGCTGGTGCTTCGATCCGACAAGCCCGTGCTGGTGGACTTCTGGGCTCCCTGGTGCGGCCCCTGCCGCATGGTGTCCCCCCTGGTGGACGAGATCGCCGAGGAGCGCGGCGACATCGTGGTGGGCAAGGTCAACGTGGATGAGCAGCCCGAGCTGGCCATGCGGTTCGGCGTGATGAGCATCCCCACCCTCCTGGTATTCAAGGACGGCGAGCTGGCGCAGACTGCCGTAGGCGCCCGCCCCAAGGAGGAGCTGCTGGCTCTTCTGGACGCATAACGGTCTAATAGCCGCCCCCTTATGGGGCGGCTATTGATTTTTTCGGGAAAGCCGGTATACTGTGGTCTGTTTCGGTCCGCGCCGCATAGAATGGAGCGGCAAATCCAACAAACCGGCCAACAGGAGGTTATCCATCTTGTCCGACGACCCGTTTTTACCGAAACTGATTATCCTGGTCATCCTGATCCTCATCAACGCCTTTTTCGCCGCGGCAGAGATCGCCGTCATCTCCCTGTCCGGGGCCAGACTGAAAAAACAGGCCGGGAAAGGGGACAAAAGAGCGCAGCAGCTGCTCAGGCTCACCCAGTCCCCCGACCACTTCCTGGCCGCCATCCAGATCGCCGTTACCCTGGCCGGGTTCCTGTCCTCCGCTTTTGCCGCCGACAGCTTTTCCGACCCGCTGGTGGCGTGGCTGGTGGAGCAAAAGGGCGTCACCGCCCTGGACCCCCGTACCCTCAACAACATTATGGTGGTGCTCATCACCGTGGCACTGTCCTACTTCAGCCTGGTGCTGGGAGAACTGGTACCCAAGCGCATCGCCATGAAAAAGCCCCAGGCGGTGGCCTGCCTCACCCTAAGGCCCATCTGCGCGGTGGCGGCGGCGACCCGGCCCGCCATCTGGCTGCTGTCCAAGTCCACCAACGGCGTGCTGCGCCTGCTGCACATCGACCCAAAGGCCGCCCAGGAAGAGGTCGGCAAGGACGAAATCCTCATGATGGTGGATCTGGCCGAGGAACAAGGCGCCATTGAGGCGTCGCAGAAAGAGCTCATCAAAAACATTTTACAGTCCGGCGGCACCTCCGGGGAAGATACGCAGGATTGATCAAACAGATTCAGGCACAAGCCGGGGCTTCCGGCTTGTGCCTGCTTTTTGGGGTACTTTGACTTTCAAATGATCATGATAAGTCCAATCTCATGAAAACATATCCGTCCTCAATGTTATTGGACGGACTAAACCCTAACTTTTCCCAAAACTTTCGCGCGGCTGTGTTTTCCAGTTCTACCGGGACTGAGACCCTGCCCGCGTTATATTCTTTTCGCAGATAATGGATGCACTCCTTTGCAGCCCTTGTCCCCAGCCCCTTTCTCTGGAACGCGTCGTCGATCAAAAAATTGATGATTTGGTGGTTCCCCTCTCCAACATACATGGAAACGAATCCTATCATTTTATCATCTTCATAAATGGCAAATGGCCTGGTGTCCTCATGGAACACCCATGCTTCCGCCAGGGAATAGGTAACCGGATCCACAAAGCTTTCCCTTTCAACGCTTGCCTTTAGGCCAAAGCACTGTTGATAATTATCTTCGTTGATCGTCCGCAGTTCTACCAACAATATCATCCCCATAAATCCCGGTTTACCGCCCTGATTATATCACAGCCCGATTTTGAACTTCAAGGCACAATTACAGCGCAAAAGCAACATGGACTTTCTGTCTGACGGCTTGCGGCGGCGACAAAAAGGTGCTATAATCATAAATGTACAAATCACAAGCTCTATGGAGGTGCTTTTTTGAACATCTTCGATATCATGGGCCCCGTCATGGTGGGTCCCTCCTCGTCCCACACCGCCGGAGCCGCCCGTATGGGCTACGTGGCCCGGAAGCTGCTGGGCTTCCAGCCCGCCCGGGCGAACATCGCCCTGCACGGCTCCTTCGCCGCCACCGGCGCGGGCCACGGTACCGATAAGGCTATCGTGGCCGGCCTTCTGGCCATGAAGCCGGACGATCCAAACATCCCCCACAGCTTCCAGCTGGCCAAAGAGGCCCGGCTGGACGTGCATATCCAGACCGTGGACCTGCGGGACGCCCACCCCAACACCGCCGTCATGACCCTCATCGGCGAGCGGGGCCGCACTGTGGTGGTCAACGCCTCCTCCCTGGGGGGCGGGCGCATCCGGGTCAACTCCATTGACGGCATGGCCGCCGCCTTTTCCGGCGATATGCCCACCCTCATCATCCGCAACCAGGACAAGCCCGGCATCGTGTCCGAGGTGAGCTACTGCCTGGCCCGCCGGGCGGTGAACATCGCCACCATGCAGCTCTACCGGGACCGCCGGCAGGGTTTGTCCGTCATGGTGCTGGAGTGCGACCAGCCGCTGAGCCAGGAAATCATTGACGACATCCAGCTGCTGGGCGGCGTGGTGCGCTGCATCTATCTGAATCTGGAGGAGGGCTGATCATGTTTGGTTCTGTGGAAGCCCTGCTGTCCGCGTCGGTGGAAAAGCCGCTGTGGCGGGCTGTTTGGGAGGACGACTGCCAGGATCGGGGCGCGGACCCCGAGGCCAGCCAGGCCCGCATGGGCAGGCTGTGGCAGACCATGAAGCAGTCCGTGCTGGACTACGACCCCACCCGCCGCTCCCCCTGCGGGCTGTCCGGCGGACAGGGAGCGCGGATGGCCGCCTACGCCAACGCCATCTGCGGGCCGTTCATCCAGGAGGTCATCGCCACCGCCTTGAAAATGGGGGAGCAAAACGCCTGTATGGGCCGCATCGTGGCCGCCCCCACCGCCGGGGCCTGCGGGGTGCTGCCCGCGGTGCTCATCCCCCTCCAGCGCAAGGACAGGCTGTCTGACGAGGAAATGGTGCAATGCCTCTACGTCGCCGCCGGGTTTGGGCAGGTCATCGCCACCCGGGCCTCCATCTCCGGGGCGGAAGGGGGCTGTCAGGCGGAGGTGGGCTCCGCCTCCGGCATGGCCGCCGCCGCGCTGGTCCACGCCCGGGGCGGCACGGGAGCGCAGATGGCCGCCGCCTGCGCCATGGCGCTGCAAAACGTGATGGGGCTGGTGTGCGACCCGGTGGCGGGGCTGGTGGAGGTGCCCTGCGTGAAGCGCAACGTTATGGGCGCGGTAAACGCCCTGTCCTGCGCCGATATGGCCCTGGCGGGGCTGGAGGGCGGCATCCCCTGCGACGAGGTCATCGACGCCATGGGCGCGGTGGGCCGCGCCCTGCCCTCCGCCCTGCGGGAGACCGGCCAGGGCGGTCTGGCCGCCACCCCCACCGGGCGGAGGATCGCGGAGCGGCGGTAGGTTTCAAAAAAACGGTCCCGCTGTCAATTGACAGCGGGACCGTTTTTTGGTATGGTATGTTATAATTTCAACCCAGCGTCACAGCTTTTTCAGATCCGATATGACCCCGTTGATCATCATGCCCGGCACCCAGCCGGCCATAAAGTCCCGCAGCTGCTCCAGGGTCACCGTGCGGGCGGCCCCCTTCACCGGGTGCTTGGCCAGCATGGGAATGCGTTTCTGGAACACCGCCCGGCTCCTCGGGTCGTCCCACAGCTCGCCCAGCGTGATCTGATTGTTACGTAAGTCCATCAAAAATCACCTCCAGAAACATACTATGCTCCAAGGGGCGCGGACTGACATTGTTTCATTGACAAAACCGGCCAACCGTACAGAAAAGGGGAAAGGAGTACATCATGCCAAAGCGAGAAAAGAGGAAGCCTGTCGGCCACGAGTGGCGGCATATAGAAAACAAAAAATTGGTCTATACCATCTACTTTGTGCTGCGGCTGTCGGTGGTAGGCATGCTGGTCGCCCAGTTCTTCAACCGGAACTATGAGAATGTCTCGCTGTGCGTGCTCACCCTGGTGCTGTTCATGCTGCCCTCCGCCTTTGAGCGGCGGCTGCACATCGATCTGCCGGACACGCTGGAGATCATCATCCTTCTGTTCATCTATGCCGCCGAAATTCTGGGCGAGATCCGGGACTACTACATTGAGTTCCCCTTCTGGGACACCATGCTCCACACCATGAACGGCTTCCTCTGCGCCGCCATCGGCTTCGCCCTGGTGGACATCCTCAACCGGGAGGAAAAGGTGTCCCTCCACCTGTCCCCCTTCTTTATGGCGGTGGTGGCCTTCTGCTTCTCTATGACCATCGGTGTGCTGTGGGAGTTCTTTGAGTTCTCCATGGACCAGTTCCTGCTGTTCGATATGCAGAAGGACACCATTGTCAACACCATCTCCACCGTCAACCTGGATCCCAGCCACGGCACCAACGCCGTGGTGGTCAAGGGCATTCAGGACATCATCCTGGTTCTGGAGGATGGCACCCAGCAGTCGCTGGGCCTGGGCGGCTACCTGGACGTGGGCATCATCGACACCATGAAGGATCTGTTTGTCAACTTCATCGGCGCGGTGGTGTTCTCCACCATCGGCTACTTCTACGTGCAGGGCCGGGGCAAGGGGAATTTTGTCACCCGGTTCATCCCCCGCCTCCAGCGCAGACCCGCCGCTCAGGTGGAAGCGGCTCAGGAAAAGCCTGCTTCGGACAGCTGCGAGCAGGCCGCGCCCTCAGGCGAAAAGCCTGAATAATGCCCGCCGCCTTCGGGCATACTCCTCTTGGTATTCGAAACATCAGGATACAAGGAGGAAACGACCATGTTTGACCAGACCAATCCCAGCATCAAGTGCACTGTGAACAGCTGCGCCCACCACAAGGACCAGCGCTGCACCCTGAACGAGATCCAGGTGGGCCACTGCCAGAACAGCGTGTGCAACTGCCAGGAGACCGAGTGCGCGTCCTTCAAGCTGGGCGACCACGGCACCAGCTGCGGCTGTAACTAAACAACGAGCTGAGAAGCGGGAAGGGCCTTTGCCCTTCCCGCTTCTTGACAAAACGGCATAAATCAAGGCGCAAAAGACCCCTTTCTTCGTCTGGGTTGCGAAATTTGCGAACTGGCGGGCATTTTACATTGACAAACCCTCCTAAAAGCATTATGATAACCTCAATACGCACAAATATGTGGTTTCAAATGTACCGCGAAGCACGGTTTCGTCCTGTGTTGGGCGCGGCTGTGCTTTTTTGTGGTTTTAAGGAGGTCATCCCAATATGTTGATGAGAGGATCCCAGATCGTGATGGAGTGCCTGCTGGAGCAGGGCGTGGACACGGTGTTCGGCTATCCCGGCGGCACAATTTTGAACATCTACGACGAGTTTGAGCTCCACGGCTACAACCAGAAGATCCACCATTACCTCACCGCCCATGAGCAAGGCGCGTCCCACGCCGCCGACGGCTATGCCCGATCCACCGGCAAGGTGGGCGTGTGCTTCGCCACCTCCGGCCCCGGCGCCACCAACCTAGTCACCGGCATCGCCACCGCCTACTACGACTCCTCCCCCGTGGTGTTCATCACCTGCAACGTCAGCGAGAACCTCATCGGCAAGGACTCCTTCCAGGAGGTGGACATCACCGGCATCACCATGCCCATCACCAAGTGCAATTTCCTGGTGAAGGACGTGAACGAGCTGGCCGATGTGATCCGGGAGGCCTTTGCCATCGCCCGCTCCGGCCGCCCCGGCCCGGTGCTGGTGGACATCGCCAAGAACGTCACCGCCATCGAGGGCGAGTACGAATACCTCCCCGTGTCCGAACACCCCAACCACGGGCGGCTGGCCACCCTGCTGCGCCGCTCCAACCGGGATCTGAAAAACCCCGAACCCAACCGGGAGGACATCGACAAGCTGCTGGATCTGATCTCCCAGTCCCAGCGGCCCATGGTGTTGGTGGGGGGCGGCGTGATCCGCTCCAAGGGCGCGGTGCCCGAGTTCCGCAAGTTCATCGAGACGCTGGACGCCCCTGTGGGCTCCACCATCATGGGCGGCGGGGCCTGCCCGGGCAATCATCCCCTGTTCACCGGCATGGTGGGTATGCACGGCTCCCACGCCTCTAACATGGCCACCGCCGAGTGCGACCTGCTCATCGCCATCGGCTGCCGCTTCTCCGACCGAGTGGCCACCGATCCCCCCTCCTTTGCCAAAAACGCTAAGATCGTCCACATCGACATCGACCGGGCGGAGATCGACAAGAACGTCCAAACCTACCACCACATCATCGGCGACGCCCGCCGGGTGCTGGAGCTTCTGAACGCCAAGCTGGAGCCCCACGACTACACCGCCTGGAAGGCCCAGGTGTTTGCCCGGAAGGAACTGCCGCTGAAAAAGGACAACATCCTCCACGCCCACGAGATTTTGGAGACGATTTCCGACCTGACCGGCGGCGACGCCATCATCGCCACCGACGTGGGCCAGCACCAGATGTGGTCCTGCCAGTACTACCACTTCTCCCGGCCCGGCCAGCTCTTGACCAGCGGCGGCTTCGGCACCATGGGCTTCGGCCTGGGGGCCGCCATGGGAGCGAAAGTCGGCAATCCCGATAAAGTGGTTGTCCACTGCACCGGGGACGGCTGCTTCCGCATGAACTGCCACGAGCTGGCCACGGTGGAGCACTACAACATCCCCGTCATCACCGTCATCTTCGACAACCGAACCCTGGGCATGGTGCGCCAGTGGCAGAACCTGATCTACGGCAAGCGGTTCTCCCAGACCACCCTGGACCGGGGCCCGGACTTCGTCAAGCTGGCGGAGGCGTACGGCCTGAAGGGGTTCAGGGCCCGAAACCAGGCGGAGTTCGAGGAAGCCTTCCAGCAGGCCCTGGAGGCGGGCTGCGGCTGCGTCATCGACTGCGCCATCGACATCGACGCCATGGTCCACCCCATGGTGGGCGGCGGCACCCCTGTCACCGATTTCCTGCTGCATTAAGGAGGGAGGAAAGCCATGAATACCACCATCAAACGCCATACCCTGTCCGTCCTGGTGGAGAACACCGCCGGCGTGCTCAGCCAGGTGTCCCGGCTGTTCTCCCGGAAGGGATATAACATCGAATCCCTGGCGGTGGGCACCACCGACGACCCGGCGGTGTCCCGCATCACCATCGAGCTGCTGTGCGGGGAGCAGCAGGTGGGCCAGATCATCAACCAGCTGCGCAAGCAGTTTTCCGTGTACTCCGTCCGTCTGCTGCCGCCGGAGGAGTCCATCCGCCGGGAGCTGGTGCTCATCAAGGTGAAGGCGGAGAGCCGGGAGGTGCGCAACGAGGTCATTCAGATCGCCAACATCTTCCGGGCGTCCATCATCGACGTATCCACCCAGAGCCTGACCCTGGCCATCATCGGCCAGGAGTCCAAGGACGACGCGCTGGAAAAGCTGCTGGCCGAGTTTGGCATCCTGGAGCTGGTGCGCACCGGCATGGTGGCGCTGGAGCGGGGCGAGGCCACCATCCGCAACAACGCCAGCAATAAGGTGCGGGATGAGTTTGACCTGGGCAAGAACATTCTTTAAATTCAGCGCCCCATCTCACGAAGCGCAGCGGGGTCAGGAGGATCCCAGCTTGGGCAAGAATATCCTGTAATTGTATCACAGTTATCATTCTTTTCTTTGACACTGTGCTATGATATTTGGAAAGCAAATCCATTGGCTTAATTTATATATTTTTATGAGGAGTGTTTTACCATGGCAAAAATGTACTACGAGAAGGACTGCGACCTGAGCTACCTGAAGGGCAAGAAGATCGCCATCATCGGCTACGGCTCCCAGGGCCACGCCCACGCGCTGAACCTGAAGGATTCCGGCTGCGACGTGTGCGTCGGCCTGCGCGAAGGCTCCAAGAACTGGGCCAACGCCGAGAAGGCCGGGCTCCAGGTCAAGACCGTGGAGGACGCCGCCAAGTGGGGCGACATCGTGATGATGCTCATCAACGATGAGGTCCAGGCCGACGTCTACAAGAACAGCATCGCTCCCTATTTGACCGAGGGCAAGGCCCTGGCGTTTGCTCACGGCTTCAACATCCGCTATCAGCAGATCGTCCCTCCCGCTGGCGTCGATGTGTTCATGGCCGCCCCCAAGGGTCCCGGCCACACTGTGCGTTCTACCTACGTGGCCGGTAAGGGCGTGCCCTGCCTGGTCGCGGTTGAGCAGGATGCCACCGGCCACGCCTACCAGATCGCCCTGGCCTACATCGCGGGCATCGGCGGCGCCCGTGCAGGCGTGATGGAGACCACCTTCCAGGATGAGACCGAGACCGACCTGTTCGGCGAGCAGGTAGTGCTGTGCGGCGGCCTGGTGGAGTTGATGCGCTGCGGCTTTGAGACTCTGGTGGAGGCCGGTTACGAGCCTGAGAACGCCTACTTCGAGTGCATCCACGAGGTAAAGCTCATTGTGGACCTCATCAACAAGGGCGGCGTGGCTGCCATGAACTACTCCATCTCGGACACCGCAGAGTTTGGTGAGTATGTCTCCGGGTCCCGCATTCTCCCCTATGAGGAGACCAAAGCCCGGATGAAGGCCGTCCTCTCCGACATCCAGGACGGCACCTTCGCCGGCCGCTGGATCGCCGAGAACAAGAGCATGGGCCGCACCTTCTTCAATTCCAAGCGCCAGCAGCTCAAGAAGCACCAGATGGAGATCGTGGGCGGCGAGCTGCGCAAAAACATGATCTGGGGCGGGGACTCCGACCTGGATACCGCGTCCAACTAAAAACGGATATGAAGAAGCCCCCGGCGTAAGCCGGGGGCTTCTCTTACTTGTCATTTGGAATATAGATCAGCACATCTTCTACCCTGCAATCCAAGATTCTGCAAATATCATCCAGCGTAGCGGTGGAAATATTGCGGTTATGCTTCAAGGAATCCAGTGTCCCCCTGCTGAAATTATATTCTTTTACCAACACATATGTGGTGATATTTTTTCTGCGCATGGTCTCCCACAGCGGCTCATAAGAAATCACAAGAAGCACCCCCTTGCGATTTCTATTATATTTTGAGAAATATAGCTTGAATATTCCCGAAATACCGGGTATAATATGCAGGGGTGGAAATATGGAACAGACAATCACGGAAGAATTATTCGCCAACCTTATCGGTAAAAGTGTCTTGCAATATTGCAAAACACAACATATCCTGGACGAAACGGCCCAGCAAGTGGAGTCCGGGGCGCTGGCTGTCCTGGCACAAGTCAAGGAGGCCCTAAATGATGAAACGCTGGATGATCCCGAGTGCTTCCGGCGTATTGAAGCCATCGTTGAAGCATTCCACGGAAACGGCCTTAGCACATCCCGTCACGATTGGGGATAAAACATCAGGGCGCTTTGTACTTGACAAAGCGCCCTGGAGGTGTATAATGAAAACATAAAGGCGCTGCCGGTAAGCGGTTAGCTCAACTTTGCGAAAGTTTCACAGTTTTATGGACAGGAAACCGTCACTTGGCAGAGTGGCGGTTTCTGCTTTTTACCTGAATTGTCACAGTCCATTGACGGATGTGAAATGTCAAAGTAATCGGCATATATACACCCCCTTTCGGGTAGTGTAGCTTCCCGCCTACCGTTATCACGACAGCGCCGTTTTCATAATAGCATCTGCGAGATATTTTGTCAACAAACGCCGGGAGCGCATGGGAATCAAGGGATTTCCCATTGCGCTCCCGCTCTTTTTATGGTACAATACTTTAACCTATAAAATCGCGAAGGAGACTTGCGCTATGCGTTCCGACCATGTAAAAAAAGGCGTCCCCACCGCCCCTAACCGCTCCCTGTTCTACGCCCTGGGCTACACCAAGGAGGAGCTGGAGCGGCCCCTCATCGGCGTGGTGTGTTCCTATAACGAGATCGTCCCCGGCCACATGAACCTGGACAAGATCGCCGAGGCGGTCAAGGCGGGTGTCCGGGCCGCGGGCGGCACCCCCATCGAGTTCCCCGCCATCGCCGTGTGCGACGGCATCGCCATGGGCCACGTGGGCATGAAATACTCCCTGGTCACCCGGGACCTCATTGCCGACTCCACCGAGGCCATGGCCATGGCCCACCAGTTCGACGGGCTGGTGATGATCCCCAACTGCGACAAGAACGTCCCCGGCCTGCTCATGGCGGCGGCCCGGGTGAACATCCCCACCATTTTCTGCTCCGGCGGGCCCATGCTGGCGGGTAAGCTTAACGATGGCCGCCGCACCTGCCTGTCCCATATGTTCGAGGCCGTGGGCGGCTACTACGCAGGCAAGCTGGATGAGGCGGGCGTGGAGGAATACGAGAACTGCGCCTGCCCCACCTGCGGCTCCTGCTCTGGGATGTACACCGCCAACTCCATGAACTGCCTCACCGAGGCCATCGGCATGGGTCTGAAGGGCAACGGCACCATCCCCGCCGTGTGGTCCGCCCGCCTGCGGCTGGCCAAGCACGCCGGTATGCAGATCATGGAGCTGGTGAAGCAGGACATCAAGCCCCGGGACATCATGACCGAAGCGGCCTTCCACAACGCCGAGACGGTAGACATGGCTTTGGGCTGCTCCACCAACACCATGCTCCACCTGCCCGCCATCGCCCACGAGTGCGGCATCGAGCTGGATCTGGATATGTCCAACGAGATCTCCTCCAAGACCCCCAACCTGTGCCACCTGGCCCCCGCCGGGGACACCTATATGGAGGATCTGGAGGGCGCGGGCGGCGTCCACGCCGTCATGATGGAGCTGAACAAAAAGGGCCTGCTGGACACCAGCGTCATGACCTGCACCGGCAAGACCCTGGGCGAGAACCTGGAGGGCGTGGTCAACCGCGACCACAACCTGATCCGGCCCATCGAGAACCCCTACTCCGCCGACGGCGGCATCGCCGTCCTCAAGGGCAACCTGGCCCCCGAGGGCTGCGTGGTGAAGCGCTCCGCCGTGGCTCCCGAGATGATGAAACATCAGGGCCCCGCCCGTGTGTTCAACTCCGAAGAGGAGGCCATCGAGGCCATCTACGCCGGCAAGATCGTGGCGGGCGACGTGGTGGTCATCCGCTACGAGGGCCCCAAGGGCGGCCCCGGTATGCGGGAGATGCTCAACCCCACCTCCGCCATCGCGGGCATGGGGCTGGACAAGGACGTGGCCCTCATCACCGACGGGCGGTTCTCCGGCGCCACCCGGGGCGCGTCCATCGGTCACGTCTGCCCCGAGGCCGCCCAGGGCGGCACCATCGCCTTCGTGGAGGAGGGCGACCAGATTTCCATCGACATCCCCGCCTGCAAGATCGAGCTGCTGGTGGACGAGGCCACCCTGGCCACCCGTAAGGCCGCGTGGGTGTGTCCCGAGCCCAAGATCAAAACCGGCTACCTGGCCCGGTACGCCAAGCTTGTCACCTCCGCCGCCCGGGGCGCGGTGCTGGAGTGATCCCCTTCTCCAATCTGTGACGCAAGGTGGGATTTCGCAACATGGAACCTATGGATCAGACCTATATGAAGGAGCTGGCCCGGGTGAACGCCGCCCTGGAGGAGGCGCTGAAAGCCGCCGAGGAGGCCAACCAGGCCAAGAGCCGCTTCCTGTCCAGTATGTCCCACGACATCCGCACCCCCATGAACGCCATTGTGGGCATGACCTCCATCGCCCTGTCCCACATCGGCGACATCTTTGAGGAAAATCTGGTGGGCGACCCTCTGCGCCTGCGCCAGATCCTGGTGAATATCATCGGCAACGCGGTCAAGTATACCCAGGAGGAGGGCGAGATCCGAATTCGCTTCACCCAGCGGCCCGCCCCCAACCCCGAGGACGGCCGCCTATGGCTGGACTTTTCCTGCCAAGATAACGGGATCGGCATGAGCCAGGAATTCCTGAAGCGCATTTTTCTCCCCTTCGAGCGGGTGCAAAACACCACCATCAGCAAGATCGAGGGCACGGGCCTGGGTATGTCCATCGTGAAAAAGCTGGTGGACAGCATGGGCGGCGACATCACCGCGGAAAGCCAGGAGGGCGTGGGCAGCTGCTTCCGGGTATCGCTCCCCTTCTCCGTCTCCCCGCGCGGCCACAGAGAGCCCGCCCTGCCTGTGGGGCAGACCGTACTGGTGGCGGAGCCTCGGGACGACCGGGCCGGACAGGTCATGGCCTACCTCCGGGATGCCGGCCTGGAGCCCATCCGCCTGACCCGCGGCGTGGAGGCCGTCACCCTGCTGACGGAGGCAAAGTACGAAAACCGTATGCCCTGCGCCCTGCTGCTGGGGCAGGAATTGGCGGATATGTCCCCGCTGGACGCGGCCACTCATGTGCGGCAGCTGGCCGGATCCGCCTTCTCCATCCTTCTGGTGTCCGAGGACGATTGGGGACAGATCGAATACCGGGCGGTTTCAGGAGGCGGAGACCCAGGGCAGCCAGCCCCCCGCCAAATCCGCCTTCGGCTACTACACCATTGAGTTCTACTGCGGCCTCTACAGCCTGGATACCCTGCTTCAAAAGCTGGAGGATGCTGGACGCCGCCGACCCCGCCGACTACTCTACCGACGGAATGTACAGCATGATTTCCCTGCCCGCCTTTTACAGCCAGTACCTCTCCCAGTACCCCGACCGGATCCCGCCCCGGACAGAGTATATTCAAAGCCTCTACCGGCGGATGCTGGACTACGCGGACGCTTACCCCAGACAGCTGAGCGGAGACGGCCTCTTCCTCTACCTGCGCCAGCTCTGCTTTACCTTTATCGAGACCGACGGCGGCCTCTCCTATGGGAAATTTTTGCTGCGGCTGATGCCCCGCTTTGCCCCGGAAATCTATCGCCACTCCTATATCGTGGGAGAGGCGGCAAAGACCCTGTGCGCCGCCATTATGGACGATGACCCCTTCTATTTTGATGACATCGGCTTTATCCGGGCCCTCAGCGATCCTATGGAGAAGCGCCGGGCGGCAGATGGTGGACATCATCGGCCTGGTCGACTGGCTGGAGACTGTCGTCAACTCCGCTCAGATGTATGACAAACCGGCACTGACCTTTGAGGACGCGGCGCGTGCCGCCGCCGAGCTGGAGGGGACGCGTTTCTCCCCCCTGCTCACCGCCCGTCTCCGGGACGCGCAGACCGCCGCGCGCCTGAAGCTGGCCTGGAGACAGGCGCGCAGGACGCTTACCGCCGGATGTGCGGCGACGCTCATCCGTCCGAGCCCAAACGCTAAACCTCAAGAACCGCCCCCGGGCACTTGCCCGGGGGCGGTTTTTACGCGGGCCATGTGTCTGCATAAAACTTGAAAAAGGGCTTTCTTTTTCCCCGGCTTTCGTGTATAATGGAGCGAATATACAAAATGGGTTGTTGTGCCCAATAAGACGCGTGCCGGCGGCAGCCCGCCGGAAGAGGAGGAGTTCCCATGAACAGAAGCACCGCGCGGGAGATCGCCGTCCACTTCGCCTTTGAGCTGGCCTTTTCCGATGAAAAGGCCCAGCAGCTCCTGGACCGGGCGTTTACCCCGGAGTCTTTCGCCCTGCGGGCCAAGGACGAGCCCATGTATGCCGAGTTCCCCGAAGAGGGGGAGCTGGACTATATCACCCGGCTGGTTCGGGGCGTGGGCAGCCACGGCGCGGAGCTGGACGGCTACATCGCCAAGTACGCCAAGGGGTGGAAGTTTGCCCGCATTGACCGGGTGGCCTCCGCCATCATGCGGGTGACCATGTACGAGATCCTGTATATGCCCGACATCCCCAACAAGGTGGCCATCAACGAGGCGGTGGAGATCGCCAAGAAGTACGTGGACGACGATGTGGTGAAGTTCATCAACGGCATCCTGGGCTCCTTTGTCCGCGAGGAGCTGCCGGAGCAGGAGTGAGGGCCATGGACGCGCAGTGCATCGGGTTCGACACCAGCAACTACACCACCTCCGCCGCCGTGTTCGGCAATGGCACGGCGGAAAACCGGGGCAGGCTGCTCACCGTCCCCGAGGGGGCGCTGGGCCTGCGGCAGAGCGACGCGCTGTTCCAGCACGTGAAGCGGCTGCACCTCATGGTGGAGCAATTGCGGTCTGACGGGGCCATCGGTCAAATCGCCGCCGTGGGGGCCTCCACCCGGCCCCGGGAGGTGGAGGGCTCCTATATGCCCTGCTTCCTGGTGGGCGAGGGGGAGGGCCGCGCCCTGGCCTCCGCGCTGGGGGTTCCCTTTTACCCCTGCTCCCACCAGCAGGGCCATGTGGCGGCGGCGGCCTGGTCGGCTGGTCGGGAGGACTTGCTGGACAGGCCCCATCTGGCCTGGCACCTGTCCGGCGGCACCACCGAGCTGCTGCGGGTGGAGCCGGAGGGCCACACCGTCCGGGCGGAAGTGGTGGGCGGCACTGCCGACATCGCGGCGGGCCAGCTGGTGGACCGGGCCGGAGTACTGCTGGGCCTGCCCTTCCCGGCGGGCAAGGCGCTGGACGCGCTGTATCCCGAGGCGGACAGCGCCGACTTTTTCCGGGTGAAGCTGAATGACCTGACCTTCTCCCTGTCCGGCATGGAGAACAAGGTGAAGGGACTGGCGGAAAAAGGCGAAGCTCCCGCCAACATCGCCCGGTTTACCATCGACACCATCATGAACGTGCTGCTGCGGGCCACCCAGGAGGCGCAGAGGCGCTGGCCGGGGCTGCCCGTGCTGTGCTCCGGCGGAGTGGCCTCCAACCGGCAGATCCGGGATGCCATGGAGAAAACCTGCGGCGCGGTGTTTGCCCAGCCCCAGTACGCCACCGACAACGCCATGGGGGTGGCTATTCTTGCCCACCGGGCGCTGGAGCGGGGGGTGCCGTGGTGAATATTGCCAATTTTCCTGTCTATACTGTATCTCAGGTCAACGGCTATGTGAAGTCGCTGATGGACGATGATCCCCTGCTCACCGGCCTGCTGGTGCGGGGGGAGGTCTCCAACTACAAATGCTACCCCTCCGGGCACCACTACTTTTCCCTGAAGGACGAGCAGGGCTCTCTGCGGTGCGTCATGTTCCGGGGGGAGGCGGCGCGGCTGCGCTTCCGCCCCGCCAACGGGATGCGGGTGGTGGCCTTTGGCCGGGTGTCCGTGTTCCCCCGGGACGGGCAGTACCAGCTCTATTGCACCGAGCTGATGCAGGACGGCCGGGGGGCGCTGGACGAGGCCTTTGAGCGCCTGCGCCGCCGCTTGGAGGAAGAGGGCCTGTTCGCCCCCGAGAGCAAGCAGCCCCTCCCCCGCTACCCCAAAAAAATTGCCCTGGTCACCTCCCCGGCGGGGGCGGCGGTCCGGGATATGCTGCGCGTTTTAGGGGCACGGTGGCCGCTGGCGGATGTGCTGATCGCCCCCGTCCGGGTTCAGGGCCAGGAGGCCGCGGGGGAAATCGCCGCCGCCATCCACCGCCTGAATAACCGGGCGGACATCGACCTCATCATCACCGGGCGGGGCGGCGGCTCCAAGGAGGATCTGTGGGCCTACAACGAGGAAGTGGTGGCCCGGGCCATTTACTTCTCCAACATCCCGGTGATCTCCGCCGTGGGCCACGAGCCGGACGTGACCATCGCCGACTATGTGGCGGACGTGCGGGCGGCCACCCCCTCCAACGGTGCGGAGCTGGCGGTGCCCGACCAGAATGAGGAACGGGCCCGGCTGGAGCAATTGAACCGGCGGCTGGCCCGTGCGCTGCAAAGCCGTCTGGGTGGGGCCCGGCGGGAGCTGGACCGGCTGAAGCGCAGCCGCGCGCTGACCAACATCAAAACCCCCATCCAGGACCGGCGTTTGGCGGCAGACGACCTGCGGCGACGCATGGGCCTGGCCCTGCGGGGGAAAACCGACCGGGCGCGGCAGGAGCTGAACGCCCAGATGGAACGGCTTCCCCTGGCGGCGCGGGCAAGGCTGGCCGCCCAGCGGAGTCGGCTGGGCCGTCTGGCGGCGGGGCTGGACGCCATGAGCCCGCTGAAGGTGCTGGGCCGGGGTTACGCCATCGCCCGGGCGGGCGATGATGTGGTATCATCCATCGCCCAGGCGCGGCCCGGGGACAGATTGGACGTGCTGGTGTCCGACGGCGTGCTGAAATGCGTTGTAGAGGATAAGGAGGAGCGGACATGGCGGTAAAAAAGCAGTCCTTTGAGGAATCCATGGCCCGACTGGAGGCCATCGTGGCCCAGCTGGAAAAGGGCGAGTGCGGCCTGGATCAGTCCCTGAAGCTGTTCGAGGAGGGGGCCAAGCTGGCCGGCCAGTGCGAGGAGCTGCTGGACAAGGCGGAGCAGAAGGTAGATCTGCTGCTGGCGAACGACCAGGAGGTTCCCTTCGAGGAGGAAGCAAATGAACTTTGAGCGGGAATATCAAGCGGCGCTGTCTCTCGTGGAGGGAGAATTGAACGGCTGCTTCCAGGAGGGCGGCCCCCAGGGGGAGCTGCTGGACGCCATGCGGTACAGCCTGCTGGCGGGCGGCAAACGGGTGCGGCCCGTGCTGGCGCTGAAGTTCTGCGAGGCTCTGTGCGGCCAGATGGAGCCCGCCCTGGACTACGCCTGCGGCGTGGAAATGCTCCACACCTACTCTCTCATCCATGACGACCTACCCTGCATGGACGACGACGAGCTGCGCCGGGGCAAGCCCACCTGCCACGTAAAATACGGCGAGTGGCTGGCCCTGCTGGCGGGGGACGCGCTGCAAACCGCCGCCTTTGAGCGGCTGGCCACCTCCCGGCGAGCCGCCCCGGCGGCAAACGGCAGGGCCTGCGCTGTCCTGGCCAAAGCCGTGGGGCGCGGCGGAATGTGCGGCGGGCAGTACCTGGACATGGTAGACGAGGGCAAAAGCGTGGATCTGGACCGCCTGACCCAGACCCACCTCTGGAAAACCTCCGCCCTGCTGGAGGCGGCCTGCCTGCTGGGGCTGACGGCCTCCACCGTGGAACCCTCCCCCCAGCAGTGGGCGGCGGCGGAGGAATACGCCCGGGAGTTGGGGCTGGCCTTCCAGATCCGGGACGATATGCTGGACGTGACCTCCACCGCCGGGGAGCTGGGCAAACCCATCGGCTCCGACGCGGACAACGGCAAAACCACCTTCGTCACCCTGTTCGGGCTGGACAAATGCGCCCAGCTGGTGGCGGAGCACACCCAGTTTGCCAAACAGAGCGTGTCCGGGGCGTTTGAGCGCCCGGAATTCCTGTGCGCCCTGGCCGATTCCCTGTCGGAACGAAAAAACTGAGGGGACGCTTTTAACACTCTTCTCAGCGCCGGAAGCGGCCTTATCGCCTTCAGGCGCTGAGCGCGCCAATGTACAGAAAGGAAGTGCGGCCATGGGCCCGGAGCAGCTGAATACCCTCACCGACCTCCAGGCAAAGCTGCTGTGCGACCAGCTGCGGGAGCAGATCATCGACAGCGTCTCCAAGACGGGGGGCCACCTGGCCTCCAGCCTGGGGGTGGTGGAGGCCACCGTGGCCGTCCACCGGGTGTTCGACCTGGAAACCGACCGGCTGGTGTTCGACGTGGGCCACCAGTGCTATGCCCACAAGATCCTGACCCAGCGGGGCGGACAGATGGACACCCTGCGCAAGCTGGGCGGCCTGTCCGGCTTCCCCAAGCCCAGGGAGCACCGGGCGGACGCCTTTATCGCCGGACACGCCTCCAACGCGGTGTCGGTGGCCCTGGGCATGGCCCGGGCCCGGACCATGAACCGTGAGGACTACTGTGTCCTGGCCATGCTGGGGGACGGGGCCATGACGGGCGGGCTGGCCTATGAGGGCCTGTCCGACGCGGGGCAGAGCGGTGAACAGCTGGTGGTCATTCTCAACGACAACGGGATGTCCATCACCAAAAACGTGGGCGGCGTGGCCCGCCACCTGGCCCAGCAGCGGCTGAAGCCCCAATATCTCCAATTCAAAAAATTCTACCGCAAGGTCACCGGCTGTACCGCCGCGGGCCGTGGACTGTACCGTTTTACCCACCGGGCCAAGCAGGCGGTGAAGGACGCGGTGCTCCACTGCAGTATGTTCGAGGATATGGGCTTTACATATCTGGGGCCGGTGGACGGCCACGATGTAAACTACCTGACCCGGCTGCTGCGGTATGCCAAGGAGCTGAACTGCCCTGTCCTGCTCCACATCAAAACTGTAAAGGGAAAAGGCTATCCACCCGCGGAAAAGGAACCGGATCACTTCCACGGCGTGGGTCCCTTCAACAAAGAGGACGGCACTCCGCTGAACCAGGCCGGGGAAAGCTTTTCCTCCGTCTTTGGCGACACCATGCGGCAGCTGGCACGGGAGCGGGACGACGTGGCCGTCATCACCGCCGCCATGCCGGACGGCACGGGGCTGACGGAGTTCGCCCGGGAGTTCCCGGATCGCTTCTTTGACGTGGGCATCGCCGAGGGCCACGCCGTCGCCATGGCGGCGGGCATGGCCAAGCAGCGCATCATCCCGGTGGCGGCGATCTATTCCACCTTTTTGCAGCGGGCCTATGATATGCTTATACACGACGTGGCCATCCAGGGGCTTCATGTGGTGTTCGGCGTGGATCGGGCGGGATTGTCTGGGGAGGACGGCGAGACCCACCACGGCGTATTCGACGCGGCCTACCTCGGCTCCGTGCCCGGAATGAAGATCTACTGCCCCGCCAGCTTTGAGGAGCTGCGCACCATGCTCCGCTACGCCGTGGAGAAGGCGCGGGGCCCGGTGGCGGTGCGCTACCCCAAGGGGGGCGAAGGGGAGTTCTCCGCCCTGTGCGGCATCGAGGGCGCCAGCGTGATCCGTCCCGGCACGGACGTGACCATCGCCGCCTACGGCACCATGGTCAACGAGGCCCTGGCGGCGGCGCGGCTTTTGGAGGAAAAGGGAACGTCCGCCCAGGTGGTGAAGTGGAACAGCATCTCCCCCCTGGACGTGGACACCGTGGCCGCCTGCGCCCAAAAAACCGGGACCCTGCTTGTGGCGGAGGAGTGCGTGGACGCCGGCTGTGTGGGGCGGCGGGTCGCCGCCGAGCTGGCCCTGCGGGGAGTGAACGGCATCAGGCTTGCCCTGGTGAACTTGGGCAACCGCTTTGTCCAGCACGGCACGGTGGCGGAGCTGCGCGCGCTGTGCGGCATCGACGGCGCGTCCATCGCCCGTCGGGCGCTGGAGGTGATGGCAAATGTCTAAAAAGCGCGTAGACCTGCTGCTGGTGGAGCGGGGCCTCATAGAGAGCCGTCAAAAGGCCCAGGCCGTCATCATGGCGGGCCTGGTGTACTCCGGCGAGCGGCGGTGCGACAAGCCCGGCCTTACCCTGGAGGAGGACGCCCCGCTGGAGGTGCGGGGCCAGCCGCGCTATGTCAGCCGGGGCGGGCTGAAGCTGGAAAAGGCCATGCGGTCCTTCCCTATCACGTTGACAGATAAAATCGCCGCCGACATCGGGGCCTCCACCGGCGGCTTCACCGACTGTATGCTGCAAAACGGCGCGGCCAAGGTATACGCCGTGGACGTGGGCTACGGCCAGCTTGCCTGGTCCATCCGCAGCGATCCCCGAGTGGTGTGCCTGGAGCGCACCAACGCCCGGTATCTCACCGCAGAACAGATCCCCGAACCGCTGGACTTCGCCTCCATCGACGTGTCCTTCATCTCCCTGGGGCTGATCCTGCCCGCCCTGCGGCCGCTGATGGCCTCGAACGGCCAGGTCGCCGCCCTGGTGAAGCCCCAGTTCGAGGCCGGGCGCGGCAAGGTGGGCAAAAAGGGCGTTGTCCGGGATCCGGCGGTTCATCTGGAGGTTCTGGAGCAGTTCCTATCCCACGCCGCCCAGGCGGATTTCTCTGTCAAGGGGTTAGACTTTTCACCCATTCGGGGGCCGGAGGGAAACATCGAGTACTTGGGCTATCTGCACGCCGGCGCCGGGGAACATTTTGACTTTGATCTGAAGGAGCTGGTGGAACGCTCCCACCAGACGCTGAGGAGAGAGGAACCATGAAAATCGTGCTCAGCCCCAACCCATACCGCGACCGGGGCCTGCGCTCGGCCCAATCCGCCCAGCGCATCCTGGAGAATGCCGGGGCGCAGACCGCCATCTGCCTCCCGTTCGATCTGGATCAGGGCAGCAAGCTGGAGATACCCTCCGGGGTGGCCCTGGGTCAGCTGGAGGAGGAGTTGGAGGACGCCGATGTGCTGGTGTGCTTCGGCGGGGACGGCACCATCCTCCACGCCGCCCACGAGGCCAACGCCCGGGGCATCCCTATCCTGGGGGTGAATCTGGGCAGCATCGGCTTC
Source organism: Clostridiales bacterium (assembly GCA_014799475.1). GTDB lineage: Bacteria > Bacillota > Clostridia > Oscillospirales > Oscillospiraceae > Enterenecus. The sequence continues at coordinate 24,331 of JAAVHX010000046.1, forward strand.
ATGGCCGAGCTGGAGCACGGGGAGCTGTCCCTGCTGGCCCGGCTGGCCGGGGGAAAATTCGGCATTGAGCGGCGGATGATGCTGGACATCTGCGTCCGCCGGGAGGGACGCTGCGTGTTCTCGGAGCAGGCCCTCAACGACGCGGTACTCACCAAAGGGGCGGTGGCCCGGGTGCTGGATCTGGAGGTGACGGGCGACCGGGTGGTCATCTCCTCCTTTTCCGGGGACGGGCTGGTGGTGGCCACCCCCACCGGCTCCACCGCCTACTCCATGGCGGCGGGCGGGCCCATCGTGGAGCCCACCGCGGAAAACATCATCATCGCCCCCATCTGCGCCCACTCCCTCCACGCCAAGCCCTTCGTCCTGGGGGCCAACCGGACGGTGGGCGCGCGGCTGGCGCCGGGGGGCAAAAAGACCGCCTATCTGTCGGTGGACGGGGGCAGGGCCTTCCGGGTCCAGCCCGGGGACTGGGTGGAATGCCGCCGGTCCCGGCAGACCACCCAACTGGTCAAGCTCACCGGCCGGAGCTTCTACGAGCGGATCAATCAAAAACTGGGAAAGGCGTGAACGCGTTGAAGTCCAAACGACAAGCGGAGATCCTGCGCATCATCGGCGAGCAGGACATCGAGACCCAGGAGCAGATGCTGGATCAACTGCGCAAATGCGGCATCCGGGCCACCCAGGCCACCATCTCCCGGGACATCAAGGAGCTGAATCTGGTCAAACAGCCCGGAGAAGGCGGAAGCTACCACTACGTGGCGTCCGCCGCCCGGCCCGCGAAGCAGGCGCTGGCAGGCCGGCTCCAGAATATTTTCAAGGAGGGTGTCATCGCCTGCGACGTGGCCCAGAACATCGTGGTGGTCAAGACCATGCCCGGTCTGGCCCCCGCCGCCGCCGCCGCGCTGGACGGCATGGAGCTGACTGGGCTGGTGGGCTCCCTGGCGGGGGACGACACCGCCATCCTCATCATGCGCACCAACCAGGTGGCGGAGGAACTGGCCCTGGCGATCGAATCCATGCTGGAGAGGTGAGACATTTTGCTCAGCTTGCTGCATATCGAGAATATCGCGGTGATCTCCCAGGCGGACATCACCTTTGACAAGGGCTTCAACGTGCTCACCGGCGAGACCGGCGCGGGCAAGTCCATTGTCATCGACGCCATTGGAGCCATCATGGGGGAGCGCACCAGCCGGGACCTCATCCGCACCGGGGCCAAATCCGCCCGGGTGTCCGCCCTGTTTCGGAACCTCCCTCCCCTGCCCTGGTTTGAGGAGCAGGGCGTCGGCCCCGACGAGAACGGGGAGCTGCTCATTGAGCGCGCCATCCAGGGGGACGGCAAAAACGTGTGCCGGGTAAACGGGCGGCCCCTGCTGGTCACCCAGCTCCGGGAGCTGGGCTGCCAGCTGGTAAACGTCCACGGCCAGCACGACGGCCAGCAGCTTCTGGACGAGGAGTGCCACCTGGGCTATCTGGACAGCTTCGGCGGCACGGAGGAGAGCTTGACTGCCTTTTCCGCCGCCTACGCCCAGGTGCGGGAGCTGCGCCGGGAGCTGGAGCGGCTCCAGATGGACGACGGGGAGAAAGCCCGCCGGGTGGACACCCTGACTTATCAGATCGAGGAACTGGAGCGGGCCCAGCTGCGGGAGGGCGAGGACGAGGAGCTGTCCCAGCGGCGTGAGGTGCTGCGCAACGCCGAGCGGCTCACCGACGCGGTGGACGGGGCCTGGCAGGCCCTCACCGGCGGAGAGGACGGCGAAGGGGCCGTCTCCCTGCTCATGGAGGCGAGAAACCATCTGGCCCAGGGGGGGCGGTACAGCGGCGATCTGAAGGAGCTGTCGGAAAAGGCGGAGCAGCTTCGCTGCGACGTGGACGACCTGGCGGAGCTGGTGCGGGACCTGCGGGGCACCCTGGACTTCTACCCCGGTGAGCTGGACGAGATCGAGGAGCGGCTGGATCTGCTGTACCGCCTGAAGAAAAAGTACGGGAACAGCACGGAGGAAATGCTGGCCTATCTGGACAAGTGCCGCCAGGAGCTGGACGCCATCCAGTTCTCCGAGGACCGCATGGCCCGGCTGGATAAGGAGCTGGCAAAGGCCCTGGACAAAGCGGCAAAGCTGGGCCAAGCCCTCTCCGCCCAGCGGCATAAGGCCGCGGAGGAGCTGGCCAAACGCATCCAGTCCGAGCTGAAGCAGCTGGATATGCCCCGGGTGCAGTTCCAGGTGGAGTTCGCCCCCAAAGACGCCCCTGACGGCATGGACGCCACCGGCATGGACACGGTGCGCTTCCTCATGTCCGCCAACGTGGGCGAGGCGCTGAAGCCCATCAATAAGATCGCCTCCGGCGGCGAGCTGTCCCGGATCATGCTGGCGCTGAAAAACGTGCTGGCGGAGACGGAGCAGGTGTCCACCCTGATCTTCGACGAGGTGGACACCGGCGTGTCCGGACGGGCGGCGGTGAAGGTGGCCCGGAAGCTGTTTGAGGTGTCCAAGGGGCGGCAGGTGCTGTGCGTCACCCACCTGCCCCAGATCGCCGCCATGGGGGACGTCCACTTCTCGGTGGAAAAGGGCGAGGCGGACGGGCGGACGTTCACCCGTGTTGAGCGGCTGGACCGCGCCCAGCGCCGGGAGGAGCTGGCCCGCCTCAGCGGCGGCCAGACCACCGCCGTCATGCTGGAGGGCGCGGAGGAGCTGCTGTCCACGGCGGAACAATACAAGACGGGAGCGGTGAGCCAATCATGATAAAGGCCATATTTTTTGACATTGACGGCACGCTGGTATCCTTCCGGCAGAAATTTCTCTCCGACCAACTGCTGGCCGACCTGACCACCCTGCGGGAGCGGGGGATCAAAACCTTCATCTGCTCGGGCCGGGCCTTGCAAGACCTGGAGAACACCGGGATGCTCCGGGGGGCCAAATTTGACGGCTATGTGACCATCAACGGCCAGTTCTGCTGCGACGGGGACGGCACCCCCTTCCGGGACGAGCCCATCGGTTTGGACGATATGCGGGGGGCCTACCAGGTGCTGCTGGACAACCCCACCGTCCCCGCCCTGTTGGAAGGGAACGGGGAGAGCTACCTCACCCAGATCAACGACCGGGTGCGGGAAATCTATGAGTTTCTCCACACGGAGCCGTACCCGTTGTGCCCTTTGGAATGGCTGCTGGAGCGCAAGGTGTACCAGTTTGTCCCCTTTGTCGCCTCCGGGGAGGAGGCGCTGTTTCTGGACGCCATGCCGGACTGCACCTATACCCGCTGGCACCCGAAGGGCATCGACATCATGCCCAGGGACGGCGGCAAGGGCGTGGGCGTCCTCGCCACCATGGAGCGGTACGGCTTCACTCGGGACGAGGTCATGGTCTTTGGCGACGGCGAAAACGACATGAGCATGATGGCCCAGGCGGGGCTCAGCGTGGCCATGGGCAACGGCGAGGACATGGTGAAGGCCATGGCCGATCATGTCACGGACACGGTGGAGAACGACGGCGTGTCCAAGGCCCTGCGGCATTTCGGGCTGCTGCTCGATGAAAAAGGGTTTGACAACGGCCATATCTTGTGATATGATCCTGTCAATGCGAGGATGAGGATCAGTAACCAAAGGCCCTCCTGCCCAGAGAGCCCCCGTTTGGTGGAAGGGGGACAGGAACCGTTGGCGAATACCCCTCGGAGCAGCCGCCTGAACGGGACGTTTACCGCTCCCCAGTAGGGTCGGACGGGTGCGCCCGGTACAGCGCCGGGGTCCTGTTGGGGACTCCCTGAGGCCGCTCTTCGCGAGAAGGCGGCAAAACAGAGGTGGTACCGCGAACCTTCGCCCTCTGTCCTGAATGGGACAGGGGGCGTTTTGATCGTCTAATAAAAAATGGAAAGGAGCAGAAAGATATGGTTTTTCAAGGCGCGGCGGAACAGAACGGCTGGGTGATCGTTGAATACAAGACCACCTGGCAATATGGGTATGATTTCATGCTGGACGCGGCACAGGTCATCATTGACACGGACTTTCGAGATAAGCTGCAGGGCGTCGCGGTGGCGGAGGTCGCCGGAGCGGAGGATATGGAGCAGCTCGACCAGGTCAGGGCTTGCGGGAACCACCTGCGCGAATGTCCGTCTGTGGCCGAGGAGCACGGCGTTTTGACGGTAACGGGCGTCAGCCAGATCATGGAATGCGCCGTTCAAGTGGAGTTCTTCAACCAGACAAGGCTGGTGAGGCTGTTTTCGCCATTTCCGCAGTATTTTAAAGAGCATGGGGATCAGGTTTTCGACCATTATATGAACAGCATTGAAATTATGGCGTACTGCAAAGACACGGAGCGCCGGACGATAGAAAAAATGCGGCGGGCCAATCCGGGGTGATTTTGATGGCGGGCGAAATACAGCTGGAAAAGGTTTCTTTGGATGACGCAGAGCTACTTTGGCGGATGCAGAGAACAGCGTTTTCCGAACTTTTGGAAAAGTATCAGGATACGGACACCAATCCCGCCTGTGAAACGCTGGAACGTGTCCGGGAAAAGGCGGCGCAGCCGGACTCCACGTTTTACTGGATCAAGCAAGACGGTGAGCCGGTTGGGGGTATCAGAGTGGTGCTCCGGGAGAATGAAAGCAAGCGCATCTCTCCGCTGTTCATCCTGCCCCAGTACCGCAACAAAGGGATCGCCCAACAGGCGATCAGACTGGCGGAGGAGCTCTATGGAGACGAGGACTGGGAGCTGGGCACGATCCTACAGGAGAAGGGAAACTGTCATCTGTATGAAAAGATGGGCTATCGCCCCACCGGGGCGACGCTGGAAATCAACGACAAACTGACATTGATATTCTATAAAAAGTAAGGAGAAGATCATTATGACGCTTTACGACGAATTGGTTGCCCGGGGCCTGGTGGCCCAGGTGACCAGCGAGGACGAGATCAAAGACCTCATCAACAACGGCAAGGCCACCTTCTATATCGGCTACAACTGCACCGCCGACAGCCTGACGGCGGGCCACTTTGTGACCCTGACCCTGATGAAGCGGCTCCAGCAGGCGGGCAACAAGCCCATCGCCCTCATCGGCGGCGGCACCACCACCATCGGCGACCCCTCCGGCCGCACCGATATGCGCAAGATGCTCTCCCGGGAGGACATCGACCACAACGCCGCCTGCTTTAAAAAGCAGATGGAGCGCTTCATCGATTTCGGCGAGGGCCCCGGCCAGGCCATGATGCTCAACAACGCCGACTGGCTGCTGAGCCTGAACTACGTGGAGCTGCTGCGGGAGGTGGGCGCCTGCTTCTCCGTGAACAATATGCTCCGGGCGGACTGCTACAAGCAGCGCATGGAAAAGGGCCTCTCCTTCCTGGAGTTCAACTATATGATCATGCAGTCCTACGACTTCTACCATATGTTCCAGACGGTGGGCTGCAACCTCCAGTGCGGCGGCAACGACCAGTGGAGCAATATGTTGGGCGGTACGGAGCTGATCCGCCGCAAGCTGGGCAAGGATTCCCACTGCATGACCATCAACCTGCTCACCGACTCTCAGGGCAACAAGATGGGCAAGACCGCCGGCAACGCCGTGTGGCTTGATCCCAACAAGACCAGCCCCTACGACTTCTACCAGTACTGGCGCAACGTGGGCGACGCGGACGTGATGAAGTGCATCCGCTGGCTCACCTTCCTGCCCCTGGAGCAGATCGACGAGATGGACCACTGGAAGGACGCCCAGCTCAACCAGGCCAAGGAGATCCTGGCCTGGGAGCTCACCAACATGGTTCACGGCAAGGAGGAGGCGGACAAGGCCCAGGCCGCCGCCCGGGCGCTGTTCTCCGGCGGCGGGGACGCCGGCAATATGCCGTCCACCGAGCTGACCGACGCCGACTTTACCGACGGCTCCATCGGTGCGCTGACGCTGCTGGTGAAATGTGGGCTGGCCGCCTCCAACGGCGAGGCCCGGCGGCTCATCCAGCAGGGCGGCATTGCCGTGGCCGACGAGAAGGTGGCCGACCCCGCCGCCCAGTTCCCCAAGGACAAGTTTGCTGGGGAGGGCGTCATCGTCAAGAAGGGCAAAAAGGTGTTCCACCGGGCAACCTTTTCTTGAAGATTAGAGGTAATCCTTATGTATTATTCTTATGTTATGGGAATTAGCGATAGAATCCTTGCTTTGAGAGACAGTGGTTTTATCATTGAGCAATTTGGTGACAATTATGGTGTCGCATTTCCGAAAGGAAAAGCTGATGAATGGGAACAATTTATAAGCCAATATTTAGAGTTAGGTTATTGGAATGAGTATCTTTCAGATGATGGGGTCATTTTCTTATTCCATCTTGAAGATGGGTTAAGGAGATATGTTGTAAAAGATTTTAATAATGATGAAGTCCTATCTTTGTGTGAAAATCTTTGTGAACGCAAATTCAATTCACTAAAGGATATGTTAAAGGAAAACCATTATTATTGTGATAAGATAATATAATTGAAAGAAAAAGTTTCCAAAAGGGGCTTTAAACTCACTTCCACTGTGGGTGGCAGCTATCACGATTCCCCACGACGACGGCCACAGTGGAATCCAGACGCAAAAAATCCCCTCCAGCGCCGCTGGAGGGGATTTTCTTATTGACTGATGAGGTGGGACATATCGTACATACCCGGCGCGTCCACCCCGGCCAGGAACTTGGCCGCCTTCACCGCGCCCACGGCGAACACCTCCCGGCTGGCGGCATGGTGGCTGATTTCAATCACCTCGTCCCGCCCGGCGAACACCACCGTATGGTCGCCCACGATGGTGCCCCCCCGCAGGGAGGAGATGCCGATTTCCCGCCTGTCACGGGGCTTGCGGACGCTGTGGCGGTCATAGACGTATTCCGGCTCATAGGGAAGCGCCTGGGCGGCGGCGTCCGCCAGCATCAGGGCGGTGCCGCTGGGGGCGTCCAGCTTGCGGCGGTGGTGGCGCTCCTCGATCTCCACATCGAAGTCCTCCCCCAGCAGGGCGGCGGCGCGGCGGATCAAATCCATCAGCACGTTGATGCCCAGAGACATATTGGCGGAACGGAACACGGGGATGGACTTGGCAGCTTCCCCGATCCGGGCAAGCTGCTCCTCCGAATAGCCCGTGGTGGCCAGCACGATGGGGAGCTTGCGGGCAGCGCAGAAGTCCAGCAGTCCCTCCAGCGCGGCGGGATGGGAGAAGTCGATCACCGCGTCCGCCTCCACGCCGCAGGCGGCGGGGGTGGAGAACACGGGGAAGCCGTCCATAGGCTGGGGCAGCAGGTCGATGCCCGCCACCACCTCCACGTCCGGGTCGTTGGCGCAGATGTCCGCCACCACCCGGCCCATGTGGCCGCAGCAGCCGGAGATGATTATCTTTCGCATATTTCCACCTTATTTCAGCAGGCCGGCACGCTTCATGGCCTGGCGCAGGACCTCCAGGTTCTTCTCCGAGATGTCGCACAGCGGCAGGCGCAGGGGGCCGGCCTCCATGCCCAACAGGTTCATGGCCGCCTTGATGGGGATGGGGTTGACCTCGGTGAACAGCGCGTCGATGAGGTCCATGTACTGGATCTGGAGCTTTGAGGCGGCGGCGAAGTCGTTGTCCAGGCACAGCCGGGTCATTTTCACCATCACCTCGGGGACGATGTTGGAGGCCACGGAGATGACGCCCTTGGCCCCCAGGGCCATCATGGGCACCACCTGGTCGTCGTTGCCCGACCAGATGTAGAAGTCGTCCCCGCAGAGGAACCGGGTGTGGGCCAACAGGGAGAAGTTGCCGCTGGCCTCCTTCACGCCGTTGATCTTGGGATTCTGGGAGAGTACCTTGTAGGTCTCAGCGGTGAAGGACACGCCGGTGCGGCTGGGCACGTTGTACAGGATGATGGGCAGCTCCACCCGGTCGGCGATGTACTCGTAGTGCTTGATGAGGCCGGTCTGGCTGGCCTTGTTGTAGTAGGGAGTGACGTGGAGCAGGGCGTCCGCCCCGGAATCCTGGGCGTGCTGGGACAGGTAAACGGCGGCGGAGGTGTCGTTGGAGCCCGCGCCCGCGATGACCTTCACCCGGTGGTTCACCCGCTTCACGCAGAACTCCACGGCGGCGATGTGCTCCCGGATGGACATGGTGGCGGACTCGCCGGTGGTGCCGCACACGCACACCGCGTCCACCCCGGCCTCGATCTGGGCGTCGATGAGCTTGCCAAAGGCGTCGTAATTGATGATGTTGTTCTGGTCAAAGGGGGTGACCAGGGCGGGACAGGAGCCGGTAAAGACAGGAGTTCTCATAAATCAGCATCCTTTCACATGATAAAAGAGGGCCCGCCCGCTGGGCGGGCCCGAAAATTATTTATGCTCAATATATCCCTCGGCGCACAGCAGCTCCGCCAGCAGCACGCCGCCGCCGGCGGCGCCCCGGAGGGTGTTGTGGGACAGGGAGACGAACTTGTAATCGTACTGGGTGTCCGGGCGCAGGCGGCCGATGGACACGGCCATGCCGCCCTCCAGATCCCGGTCCAGCTTGGCCTGGGGACGGTCAGGCTCCTCGAAGTAGTTCAGGAACTGCTTGGGGGCGGTGGGCAGATCCAGCTCCTGGGCGCGGCCCTTGAAGCTGGCCCACGCCTCCTTCATCTGCTCCATGGTGGGCTTGTTCTTAAAGGTGACAAAGGCGGCGGCGGTGTGGCCGTTGGACACGGGCACCCGCAGGCACTGGGCGGTGATGGAGGTGCCCTCGGCGTTGACGATGACGCCGTTTTCCACCCGGCCCCACACCTTCAGCGGCTCCTGCTCGCTCTTCTCCTCCTCGCCGCCGATGTAGGGGATCAGGTTATCCACCATCTCGGGCCAGCGCTCGAAGGTCTTGCCCGCGCCGGAGATGGCCTGATAGGTGCACACCAGCACCTTCTCGATGCCAAACTGGCGCAGAGGGGACAGAGCGGGGACATAGCTCTGGATGGAGCAGTTGGACTTGACAGCGATGAAGCCCCGCTTCGTGCCCAGTCGGGCCCGCTGGGATTTGATGACCTCGATGTGCTCCGGATTCACCTCGGGGATGACCATGGGCACGTCGGGCGTCCAGCGGTGGGCGGAGTTGTTGGACACCACCGGGCACTCGTGCCGGGCGTAGTCCTCCTCCAATGCCTTGATCTCGTCCTTCTTCATGTCCACGGCGGAGAACACGAAATCCACCTGAGACGCGATCTGATCCACATCGTCCTGGGCGCTGAGCAGCACCAGATCGCGGGCCTCCTGGGGGATGGGGGTGTCCATGGCCCAGCGGCCTCCTACCGCGTCCTCATACCGCTTGCCCGCGGAGCGGGGGCTGGCGGCCACCACGGTGAGCTGGAACCAGGGGTGGCTCTCCAGCAGGGTGACGAAGCGCTGGCCCACCATGCCGGTGGCGCCGATGACGCCGACTTTATACTTTTCCATCTTGTTTGACCTCCCGCGCGCCGTTCCATCCGGCTGGAATTTAGGGGTTGCGGCCGGTTGGCGGATGCGCTATAATATGAATATTGTCGAAAGAAGCCGCAAAATGCAGGCTTTGACCACAACACAGCGGTACCTATCATGATAACATCAACACACTAAAGTGTCAATTTTACGTTGCCCTCGCAAGTGGAGAAATGGAGGACTAAATGAAGCGGAAATTCGTGCAAATTGCAGCCCTATGCCTCTCAGTGGCCCTTTTGCTGCTCTCGGGAGGGGGAAAAGCCGCCGCCTCTCCCCTGCCCTCCTCCTCGGGCGACAAGATCATCCGGGTGGGCCTCCACTACGGCACCGGGGCCATGGAGGGGCTGAACCTGCTCAACGACGTGGGCTCCGGCTTCCGCTTCGGCTATTATGACAGCGCCAACCGGTTCGTCGAGCTTGGCTCCACCCCGCAGAAGTCCATCTCCGTGGTGGAAACCATGAACGTCTATTACGGCGCCTACAACGGCTATGCCTGCTACCACACCGCCCTCACCGCCTCCGCCGTGGCGGTGGGCGAGTACCATCTCCAGCTGCCGGGGGTGTACGGCACCTTTGCCGAGGCCCAGGCGGCGGCATCCGCCTATCCCGGCGGCTTCCCGGCGTACATCGGCGGGGCCTTCTACGCCCGCGTGGGCAACTACACTACCCGGGATGGGGCGGTTGCCGCCCAAAGCAATCTGGCCGCGCAGGGGGTATACACAGAACTGCGGGGCACATCGGAGTACGGCGTCAGCGTGGTGATCACCGGCACCAACACCATCCTGTTCCAGTATGACGACCTGGGCAATGGCACCGGCCTGGGCGTTGAGCCAACTTCACTCAACGGAGAAAAGTGCACCACCTGGAGCAAAGAGCGTCTATACAACGGCGGCTTCCGCTTCGAGCGCATCAAGGGCGGCAAGCTCACCGTGGTGAACATCCTGGGGCTGGAGGACTACGTGAAGGGCGTCGTCCCCAATGAGATGAGCAACAGCTGGCCCCTTGAGGCGCTGAAGGCCCAGGCGGTGGCGGCCCGCAGTTACGCCCTCTCTTTGGGCACAAAGCACAGCGCCCATCACTTTGACATCTGTTTCGATGTCGACTGTCAGGCCTATTATGGCCGGGCCAAGGCAGGGGCAAATTCCGACGCGGCAGTGGATCAGACCGCCGGACAGGTGGCCATCTACAACGGCAAGGTCGCCCAAACCTTCTATTATTCCAGCAACGGCGGGGCCAGCGAGAGTGTGTCCACTGTGTGGGGCAGCAACCAGGCCAGCTACCCCTATCTCGTTGGCAAAATCGACCCCTATGAGGCTGCCGCGAACCTCAACAACAGCTGGACCTATTCCATCAGCGGCGCTTCCCTGGCGGCCAAGCTCAGGGGGATCGGCTATAACAGCGTGGGCAGCTCCATCACCGCCATCGCCGTGGCCTCCCTGACGGATTCCGGCAACCCCAAGCAGATCACCTTTACCGACAGCAGCGGGAAGAACTTCACCATAGACAGCCGGTACGTGGTGGGCATGCTGTCCCTGCGGTCTTACCGCTATGGCTTTGACTCGGCGGCAGCCCAGCAGCAGCCGTCCGCCGCCGCCCCGTCCTTCAGCGTCAACGGCGCCACGCCCGTCAGCGGCACCGACGGCCTGTACGCCATCGACGGCTCCGGCAACGTGGTTCCCGTAGGGGCGGACGCCTATGTCATCACCGACAGCGGCACGTCCCTTCTGGGCCAGAGCGGCGGCACAACGGGCGCGGGCGGGAGCGGCCTGGGCGGGCTCAGCAGCAGCACCGGCCAAAACGGGACATTCACGTTTATCGGCAGAGGCTGGGGCCACAATATCGGCATGAGCCAGTTCGGCGCGAAAGCGATGGCCGAACAGGGGCATACTTACCTACAGATCCTGCAATTCTACTATACTGGCATTACGGTGGGATATATGTGAAAACCTCAGATTTTTATTTCGACCTTCCCCAAGAGCTGATCGCCCAGACCCCGCTGGAGCGGCGGGACGCCTCCCGCCTGCTGGCGCTGGACAAGGCCACGGGCGAAAAGCGGCATATGCACTTCTACGACCTGCCCTCCCTTCTGCGCCCCGGTGACTGTCTGGTGCTCAACGACAGCCGGGTGCTCCCCGCCCGGCTCATCGGCCGCCGCGCGGGGGGCGGCGCCTGCGAGGTGCTGCTGCTCATCGATCGCGGGGACAAGGTGTGGGAGTGCCTGGTGCGCCCCGGCAAAAAGCTGCGCCCCGGCGCGAAAGTCACCTTCGGGGACAACGAGCTTACGGCGGAAGTGGTAGGTGAAGCGGAGGGCGGCAACCGCCTGGTCCGCTTCGACTACGACGGCATCTTCCTGGAAACCCTGGAGCGGCTGGGCAAAATGCCCCTCCCCCCCTACATCAAGGAAGAGCTGGAGGACGGGGAGCGCTATCAGACGGTATACTCCAAGGTGGTGGGCTCCGCCGCCGCCCCCACGGCGGGGCTGCACTTCACAGATGGACTGCTGGAGCAGATCAAGGCCATGGGGGTGAAGGTGTGCTATGTGACCCTCCACGTGGGCCTGGGCACCTTCCGCCCGGTGAAGGCGGAAAACCTGGACGAGCACGAGATGCACTCGGAATACTGCGTCATTCCCCAGGAGACCGCCGACACGATCAACGAGACAAAGCGGAACGGGGGCCGGGTGGTCTGCGTGGGCACCACCTCCTGCCGCACCATCGAGAGCTGGGCGGGCGAGGACGGCACGCTGAAGGCGTCCGCCGGTTGGACGAATATCTTCATCTACCCCGGCTACCGCTTCAAGGCGCTGGACGCTTTGGTCACCAACTTCCACCTGCCTGAGTCCACCCTCATCATGCTGGTGTCCGCCCTGGCAGGCCGGGAACAGGTGCTGGCCGCCTATGAGGAGGCGGTGCGGGAGCGCTACCGCTTCTTCTCCTTTGGGGACGCCATGTTCATCGGATGACCGGCATATGGCAAGACCGGGGCCCAAAAATAAAAGGACTGCCTATGGCAGTCCTTTTATTTTTGTCTTGTGTTGACAAAAAAGATGCGCCGAACGAAAAGTCTGCAAAAAGGGGAAAATAAAGGGACCGTCATTCGCCGGGCAGCCGGAAGGCTGCCAGCGAACGATTGGTTGGCAGTTCGCTGGACTGCCTAGTACACCAAAAGAAAAGACACCCAAAGGGTGTCTTTTCTTTTGGTCGGAGTGTAATTATAGGACTTAAAATCGAGAATAAATATCAATGGTTTTCTTCTCCAAGCAAGGGGTTTTATCCAAACTGAGAACTTTTTAACGCTGCTCAAATTTGGCTTTGAGCAGCGTTTTCATATAAACATGGAAGGAGACGGCAACAATCATGCCGGAAGTCGTTTAGGTATGGCTTTCAATATAATCATCGAGATAGTCGTGTAAAGTACGATAATAACGTATATTTTCAGGTTTATCATTGCCAAAATGCCGGTCAGCAAGCTCAACCGCCTGATCCGGCTGTCCGAGGCCACCAAGGACGTGTGCGACCGGGTGGACGATGGCTCCCTCACCCTGTCCGTTGCGTCGGCCCTGTCCTTTTTGAAGCCGAAAAACCAGGATAATGTGCTGCATCTGATGGACCTGGGCTACAAAGTGCCCGCTGAACGGGTGGAGTACATGAAGAAGGTGGAGAAGGCGGGCAAGCTGGACGAGGAATCCATGCGGGCTGTGCTGGAGGGCAAAAATGTTCTGGACCCGCCCAAGCAGGAAGCTCCCCAGGCGCCCCAGGTCGAGCAGCCCCAGCCCAGCGCCCCCGCCCCGTCCACCATCCCCCCGTCCCCGGACGTGCCCCAGGCGGAGGGCGCCCCCGCCGTTCCGCCCCAGCCCACCGAGGGCCAGGATGGACCTGCCCCCGCCGCTCCGCCTGCCCCTGCCTCCACCGAGGTCCAGCCCCAGGAGAGCAAGGCCCCCTTTGAGGGGAAGCAGGAGCGGCCCGAGCACACGAAAGTGGTTTTGGCCGGGGACAGGCTGCGGAAATATTTCCCGGACGTGATGATGACGCCCCGCGAGATCGAGGAAAGCATCTACGACGCCCTGGAGGAACGCCGCCAGCGCCAGCAGAAGGAAAAGGAAAAGCTGACGATTTTCCCCAAGCGGGGGCCAAAGCGTTAAATGGTGAGACGCAAAACCCGGCGCGGTTATGCGCCGCCGCCATTGTCCCCCATAAAATAAATCTCATGGTGAGACACAAATCTATGAAAGGATGGTGCCATGCGAACACGAAAGCACTTCGTTGGTTTATGGCTGAATGACCAAGAACATCAGCACCTTGTGCGGCAATGTTCAGTGTCCGGCTTAACTGCCAGCGGCCTACTTCGGCAAGCCATTTTAGGCATCGAGCTCCGCCCACGTCCACCCGACACTTATGCTGCCCTACTCCGGGAGCTGTCCGCTATCGGCAATAACGTGAACCAAATTGCCCACAACACCAACGCCAGCAAAACAGCGTCCCAGGATTATTGTTTCTACAGCGGGCAACAAGGACGTGGCCCGTGGCCTGACGCTGCGGTTTGCCCACCTTTCTGAATATGCTTTCTTCCGTCCAGACCGGGCGCAAAAGCACCTGCTGGCGGTGGAACAGGCTTTGCGGCCTGATGGCTCTATCGTGATTGAATCAACCGCCAATGGCTTGAATCACTTTTCAGAGCTATGGCAAAAGGCCACCAACGGCGAGAATATGTATCAGCCGCATTTTTATGGCTGGGTGCAGGACAAGCGGATGTTCGCGGACGAATACCGCCAATTTACACAGCGGTACATACGGCTCCATGGGAAACTGCCGGAGCTGAACGAACTGGATGAAGCGGAACAGGCCCTTATGGAGCAGGGCGCGAGTATAGAGCAAATCATATGGCGGCGGATGAAGATTGCCAACAGCAGCCCGGAGGGTTTTCGGCAGGAGTTCCCCGGCAATCCCACGGAGGCATTTGTGTCCACGGGCCGGAACTTTTTCAATACCGCCCTCATTGCCGAGCGTGTGGCCTTTGTCCATCCGTCTGTCCCGGCCCCGGAACAATTCAAGGGGTACAGCGGCCTGACGTTCTGGCGGCTCCCAGAGGCCGGGAAACGGTTCTATGTTGGCGTGGACACCGCCGAAGGGCTGGGCAGCGGTGCAGACCATTCCGCCGTTGAGATCATCGACAAGGACGGCTACCAATGCGCCGAACTTTATAGCGATACAATCAAGCCTTACAAGCTGGCGGCGCTGGTGCTGGAACTGGCAGAATATTATAATCATGCGCTCATTGTGCCGAAAAAGGCGGCTGCTGGGCACATCGTTGTGGACAAGCTGCGAAACGAGTATCACTACGCAAATCTATACAAATCAAAGCAGTATGACCAAACAGGCCGGGTGAAGCGCCGTCCTGGTTGGGAAACCACATCCAAGAGCAGACCTATCATGCTGGAAGATTTTTCAGAGCAGTTTGAACATGGCGAAAGCGTCTTTAGCCATAGCATATAACTCTGATTTTGAAACATAACAATATGAGTTTCCATATTCCTTTGTGGCATTGCAAACTGAACAGATTCCCGTTGTGTTGTATTTATGATCTTTCATTTCCGAATAACTTTTTTCACCGCAACGGGAGCATACCGCCGGTTCGGAACAGGTGGCACCAGTCCATTTATGTCCAAGTTTTTCACCCGATGTTTCACCGCAAACAGAACAAGTCAATGGAGCAATACAAGTTGCTTGTTTCCAAGTATGGCCATTCCTACAAGGATTCAAGAAAATGACCGCTATGGGAATACTTATGATTATTACAAGTGCTAAGAGAGAAATGGCAATGATAGGTGCTTTTGATTTCTTCTTTTTTGGGGTTTTCGTTACTGTGGGGGCTGGCACCTGGGCTGGTGACGGCATCGGGGCATTTGCTACAACCAGCTTTTTATTGCCGCACATCGGGCAGGCGGTAGCAGACAAGGGTACGAACTTTTTGCAAGTTGGGCAGATTTTGACCATGGTATGTTCCTCCTTCTATGTATGCCTGCCCTTATTTTACATTATATTATAAAGATATTCAAGATATAATTATATTCAAATATAAAAAGGATATATATGGTAATTGAGATATAAGGTATACTTATACAGAGGTGATACCATGGAGCGCCGGAAAATCACAATTTCAAAAAAGGGTGACGACGGGTATAAAGTTATTTCTGTGAGACTTAAAGAAAAGACCCTTGAAGCTATTGAGGATATATCAGCGCAAACCAACAGATCACGGAACGAAGTTATCAATATCCTTTTGGAAAATGCCACTGAAGATATTGAAATTAAAGAAGATTAGAAGGGAACGCCAAAATTGACAAGGCGAGATTTATATGAAAAACATTCTAATCTGAAAGAAAAGAAAGGGCCGTCAATATAACTTCTTATTGACTTCTAACCCCAGAGGGCTTATACTATTAGTGCAAGGGGCCAAGGTGTCTTTTGTAAAGTATACGAAAACGGGGAGTAGTGTACAGCACTACTCCCCAAAGTTATGGAGGGGAAAATTATGTTACGTGGTATGGTATTTGTAGATCATATGAATTTTGACATTGCTATCCGAGATTACTATATTAAAAGTGGACGTGCCCCGATAAGTTTGGATTATGGAACTCTGTTCCAAGGCATAGTTTCTTTGCTGCCAAACATTGACTATCTAAAAACTTTTATATTTGCGCCAGCACCTGATAAGTTTTTGATGCAAGATGAAAAATTATCAAGTTATTACAGATGGATTCAAGGTCTAAAAGGCAGTCCATGTATAGATATAATAGAGGGTAGGTATTTGGCAAGGCCCAAAAATCCGACTGTTGAGATGGACATAAATGATACAAATACATATTATAAAGTTGAAAAAGGAACGGACATCAATTTAGCGATTCATGCTATAACAAAAGCTCAAGCAAATTCGTTTGATGTGGCTTTCATTGTGAGTGCAGATACAGATTACATTCCTATCTATAGACAGCTAAAAACGCTTGGGAAAATTACCGTTGTTGTTGCTGTGGATGGGCAAAAAATATCAAAGATAAGGCCAGAATGTGATAACTGTATTTTTTTGGATGATAAGTTTTTTACAAAGCACATTAGAAGAAAAAAAGAAGAAGTAGACGATTGAATCCGACAATCGCCCACTTCTAATTGTTCTTCATTATGAATTGAAGTGCGAAGATAAAGGAACTTGACAGACAAGGAACAATGGCCTATAATGTTTTATAAAGGGCGCTGCGGCAAGCGGTTAGCCTGACCATTCGACTAAACTAAGTTAGCCGTCCGGGGGCAAGCCGGGCGGCTAACGCGCTTCTGGGGCTATGTAAATCATCAGTGCAAGCACGATGATGAACCATACCACGAAACGAAGGACTTTCGCCCAACGCCCGTTTCCCATCCGCATCACCCCCTTTCGTCAAGGGAGTGGCTAACCGCCTGCTGCTCTTGCAGCGCCCGGCCCCACAAGTGGGGTTGCGCTTACCTTACCACATAATCCGACAAAAAGCAAGGGGCAGGGGGCCACATCCCAGCCCCTTGTCCCTGTTATTTGGTAACATTTTTTCGGTGGGGGCTGGTAACAGCGGCGAATTTGGTAACAGTTTTGGTAACACACCCAAAAGCCGAAAAAATGAAATTGAATGAAAAGTTCAAGAAAATAGAAGAAAACCGCCTAATCGGCGGTTTTCTTCTTGGAAAAATGGTCCGAGTGACAGGACTTGAACCTGCGGCCTCTTGACCCCCAGTCAAGCGCGATACCAAACTTCGCCACACCCGGAAATATTCCACACTCTGTGGACCTCAAGTATATTACCACATTGCCGTGAGAAATGCAAGAGGTAAATCAAAGTTTTTTCAACAAAGTCAATGCCGATTTTTCATTCAGCGTAAAAGGCCGGCCGCCCACTGCCTTTTCCCGCAGCGGGCGGCCTTATGATTCAAGAAAGAGAGGGAGGAGTTGTCACTATTTATGACATAAATAAAGTATCACTTCAATGAAAAAATGTAGTGGATAGATTTTAAAATATCTTTGAACAATTTGTAAAGAGTCAGAGCAACGTGATGAAGTCGCTATTGGCATAGCCTTCGGCACCATCGAAGGACACCAGATACCAGCCCTGCCATTGGTTCAAGATGGTCAGCCGCGCGCCGTCATAGGCTTTGGCGATGACAGGGGCGGACGTAGACGGCCTGGCGCGAATATTCAGATAGCCCCAATCGACATCGACTACTCCCTGACGGGAGGTTGTGGGCGTTAAAAAGGGTATATTGAAATATTCGGTGAGCGCCAGCACGATGGCTCTGGCGGCCTCGTCCAAATGGCCTTTGATCCAGGTGGCGTCATCCTCATTGTCGTGGTAGCCCAGTTCGATGAACACCGATGGCGCCCTGGGCTGGCGCACCTCGCCGATGGAGGTGGAGGCCTCCGCCCTCACCCGGTTGGGAAGGGGGTAAATGGCCTTGAGATTTTCCGTCACGAGCTCCGCTGCCCGCTTGCCGTTGGTGCTGCCAGGGTAATAGAACACGATGATCCCCCGGGTTTTGCCATAGTTGCTGGGAGCGGAGGCGTTGGAGTGCAGCGCCAGATGGAGATCGTAAGTACCGGCGTTGGACGCGCGGATGGAGGATGCGGCGGTCATATCTGGAGTATTTCGCGTGTATTGAATACCCGACGCGTCAAGATAAGGGATCATGGCGTCGGCCAGGCGATTCATCCACTCCTCCTCACTGCCGCCGTTAACATACATATTGGATTCTTGGGTCGATGAAGCAATATTATGTAATAAGGTCAAAGCCGATGTGTCTGTCCGGGTAGACCCTGATCTCCCGCAAAACAATGCGCCAAAACGCCCGCTTTTCCTCTTTGCCCATATCGCTGTACATGCTTCTCCAATCTTCGGACAGGGCGGCTTCAAGCACCGTGAAATCTGGCTTTTCAAATGGCTTATCCTTCTCGACAAGCTCGTTCAGCCGGGCCTCAAATGCTGCCCTATCCGCCTTGTACTCCTCGAGCCCAATCAGATCGTTCAGGTATAGCTCCTTCAGCCGCGACAGCTTCCCTCGAACCGCGGAGATCTCGGCCTTGTAGCCGGCGTCTGTTTTGCGGATCTCGTCCTGCGCGTATACCAGTTTCCGACCTCTCATCACATCATCAATGGCGCCAAGGAGAAATGCCTCGATCTTTCGCTCGCCCAGGCAGACCCGGTTTTCACAGACCCCGGCCATTGTGTAGGGGCCAGGACAGGTGTAGTACTGATAATCGGCGGCGGTGGATCGCCGTGTGCCCATCCTTCGCCCGCACTCCGGACACACGACAAGCCCGGAAAACAGGAATACGTTGTTCTTTGGGGACTTCCTCACCACCCTTCGTTTCATCCCTTGGATCCGTTCAAATTCTTCTTCTGTGAGATATGGAGGGGTCATCCCATCCGCGCCGAAGTACCGCCCATAATACGCGGTGCAGCCCATCATCTTGTGAACCTTTTGATAGCTGATGCTGATCCCGCACTGCTCGAAAACGTCCCGCTGGGCCTGCGCGATGGAGCCGGAGGCCAGAAACGTGCGGAAGAAGGTATCCACCGCCTTTTCTGTTTTTGGGTCTTTTACGATCTTCTTCCCCTCGATGATGTAGCCATAGGGCATTTGCCCGGTCAGCGGCTCCAGCTTTTGCCGCTTGGTCTCGAAAACGGCTTTGATCCGTTCACTGGTGCGGTCGGCCTCATCCTGGGCCACCGACAGCATGATGTTGATCTTCAGCCGCCCGGAAGCGGTGGAGGTGTCGTAATCCTCGTGGATGGTGCGCCAGTCAACATGGCACTTCTCCAGGATCTCCTGCACCTTGTAGTATTCGGCGATGCTGCGGAACCAGCGGTCGAGCTTGGTAAAGACGATCAGGTCGCCTTTTCCCGCCCGCGCGTCCGCAAGGAGGCGCTGAAGCTCGGGGCGCTTTGCGGCAGGCTTGCGGGCGGATATGCCCGCGTCAATATAAGTGTCTATGACGTTACACCGATTGGCCTTTGCCCACTCTGCCAGGGATTTCACCTGGGCCTCAATGGAGAGGCCGTGTACCGCCTGCTCCTCTGTGGAGACGCGGGCGTACAGAAATACTCGCTTCACAAATTCACCCCTTGATGCATTCTCGCGGCGTCAGATTATATGCCCCGCCAACAATGCGCATGACGCGCTGATCCTCCTTCACACCTCCACGGAAACAGGGGCGGGCCGCATCGACGGCCACGCTTAGGGGATAGGACGACCATGACGGCGCATAGCATGGAGCAGAGGGGGTGCTTTTATGGAAAACGGGCAAAAGGACGTATTTGACCGGGCACTGGAGTTTCTGGGGAACAAGTGGCTGGAAAAGCACGGGATCCAGGGGTATGTGGCGAAGTCGGCGCATATCGGGAAGGACAACGCGCCTGCGGAGGCCGCGGAAGAGATCGGCGCGTGAGGCCCCAGAGGTGACTGCTTTCAAACTAAAAACCCCGGCGCGGTCTGAACGACCGCGCCGGGGTTTTTAGGAATTTACCCGATGCTGACCACCTGATAGCCGGCCTCCTCCACGGCGGCGCGGATGGCCTCGTCGGACACGTCGCCGGTGACCACGGCGGTCTTGCTGTCCAGATCCACGGTGGCGGACGCGCCGGGGATGCCGTTCAGCG